>SVPR01000005.1 GCA_015065785.1 Oscillospiraceae bacterium
AATTCGGTTTTATCTTTATTAAAAAGAACACCGTTATCATCGCTTAAATAAGTGCTATTATTTACATCAACTTCTATTGATGTAAGAGCTGTGCAACTATAAAAAGCAGAATTACTAATTGTTGTTACACTTTCTGGAATTGTTATTGATATAAGTTCAATGCAAAAATAAAATGCACCAGCACCAATTGTTGTTACACTATCAGGGATTGTTACTGATGCAAGAGCTTCACAACCACTAAAAGCATAATCACCAATCGATGTTACACTATTACCAATTGTTACTGTTTCAAGTGATGTGCAACTGCTAAAAGCGTGAATACCAATTGATGTTACAGGCTTACCATTGTATGTCGCAGGTATTTTGAGTTCACCTGAGATTGATGTGTCACAGCCTGTTACAGAATACGCTATAACCTCGTTATTATCATTACGTTTTTCTGTAAAAGTTAATTTTTTAATCTGTTCACTTTCTGCCTTAGAATAATCATTGAAAATATATGGTATATTATTTGTTTTTGCAAATTGGTGAGCGTAGGAACCAAGCACAACTGTTAAAGTCATATTTTCGCACCCATAAAAAGCAAAATCACCAATACTTGTTACACTCTTTGGAATTGTTATAGATGCAAGTTCAGAGCAACCATAAAAAGCACTATTACCAATTGTTGTTACACTGTCGGGAATTATTACTGATGCAAGTGAAGTACAACCCTGAAAAGCATAACTACCAATTGTTTGTACAGCTTCACCAATTGTTACTGATGTAAGAGCTGTGCAAGCAATAAAAACCCCTTCACCAATTGTTGTCACACTGTCCGGGATTGTTACTGATTCAAGATAAGTGCAACCCTGAAAAGCTATACGACCAATACTTGTTACACTATCTAAAATAGTATAACTTGTCGCATCTTTGCCTGCTGGGTAATAAATTAGTTCGTTTTTTTCTTTATTAAAAAGAACACCTTCAACACTTGAATAATTTTTATTAGCATCATCTACGGTTATTGTCGTAAGTGATATGCAACCTCTAAAAGCATCTTCCGCAATTGTTGTTACACCTTTGCCAATTGTTACTGATGTAAGGGATCTGCAAGAAGCAAAAACAGATTCACTAATTGTTGTCACACTGTCTGGGATTGTTACTGATGTAAGTTTTTCGCAATAAAAAAAAGCATATTTAAAAATTGCTGTCACACTGTCTGGGATTGTTACTGATGTAAGTTTTTCGCAATCAGAAAAAGCATATTCACCAATTGTTGTCACTCTGTCTGGGATTGTTACTGATGTAAGTTCAATGCAATCATCAAAAGCAAAATTACCAATTGTTGTCACGCTATTTCCAATAACAACCTTTGTTATTTCATATTGGTAACTATACCAAGGCATATTAGAACCATCATAATCCGCCATAGCACCTGTGCCACTTATGGTGAGAATGCCATCAGAGTCAAGTGACCAGGTAACACTACCTACACCACCTTCATTTGTACTCGCACCACAAGTACCACTTGCAGTAATTTCTGCAGCAAAGGCAGTAATTGTTACAGGGGCACTAAAGCAAATGCCGACTGCAAGAATTAATGCTAAAAATAAACATAACGTTCTTTTCATAAAAATTTCTCCTTTATGATTTAATCTGTATTTTAAAATTTATTTTGCTATTTTTTCTAACTGAGCCTTGTTCTTTACGTCAACATATATGCAAAACTCATTTAATATATTTCGTCCTATCTCTCTGTAATCCATACTGAGTACGCTTTGCAGTAACGACTTTCTTATATTCTCAGGAACGTCATATATTTTCATAATAACGTCGAGACTACTCTTAATTCGTTTTTCTAAAGATACTTCTGCAGTATCTTCTGTCACGAGCATAGAATACTCAATACCAGAAACAATATTTTCTGCAATTATAAAATCGGTTTCTGACCAACCCTTGCAATACTCTGAAAACACTGTTTTAGTTTTTTGTGTATCACTTTCACGAATAATTTTTAGTGGCAACGAATGAGTGTAAGCTGAAATATAAAAATCCTTTGCAACAGGGTTTTCATCGCACACCGAGGCAATAGTTGCTAACTCCAGAAGGTAAGCTAACAACGAGCTTTTACCATCGGTTGTTACTTTCTCCATAATCTGCCACTGAAACACACAAAGCTCTCTAACAAGCTCTGCTAACAAATGCTCTTTTGTGGGAAAATAAAAGGTTAAATTACCCGTGCTTATACCGAGCTTTTGGGCTATAGTAGTAACATAAGAAGCCGTGTAACCCTTTTCTAAAAAAAGTTCCATTGAGCATTGTAAAATTTCTAATTTTGTGTTAATAATTTTTCTTTTCGCCATTTATATAATACCTCTATTTTAGTAACAGTGCTATTATATGACTTCTGTTCAGCAATGTCAATAGTAATAGTGCTATTCTTTTAATTTACAATTGATTTTCTGATTAAATTAAATTTTAAATAACGCTAAAACCGTTGATAATCAAGGGTTTTCGGATTCAATCATAGAACCGTCCCCTGATTTCGTTGAATTTGATATATTTTTATTGTAGCAACTCGTATTGTATGGTATAATCAGCTCAACAAACTTGAATTTGATGGAGATATTATGGCTGAAATACATTACGATTCAAAAACAAAAATGCTCGGTGGTTTCCCAAAAATAAAAAAGCTCGGTGCTGTCAGTCCCAATGGTGAAAGCACACCTTTTGTATGGTATAACCGTTTATTAAGACTTGAGCTTGACGATGCCACAAACGGCGTTGATTCCGATTATAAAACATCTGCAATAATCCGTGACAGAGAAACAGGTGAAATTTTCTCGCGTTTAGGCGAGGGCTGTTATCATTATTCGCTTTATACTGAAAACAACACGGTTTATGTTCTCGGAACAAAAAGTGGAAACGGAATGTTTACATATTTTCAAATACAATAAGCTTTATCACCACAAATAATATCAGGGGGTTCCTATGCAAATTTTACAGACAATTATTTCTTATCTTGCAATTGCAGCCGCATTTATTTCTTCACTTTTTCCTCAGGGGGATTTAACAATGGTACCATATACAAATGATTACGAGATTCCCGACAGTATTCCCGAATACACTGTAATTTCTACCGAAGAGAAATCCGACTGGAAAGCAAAATGGATTTGGGATAAGGAAAACCTTAAAGAGAAAAATGTCTTTTTGTGCTTTAATAAAAAGGTGACTCTTGAAAAAAAGCCCGAAGAACTTATTGCTGATATCTCAGCAGACTCGAAATACTGGCTTTACATAAACGGGAAAACCGTTGTTTTTGAGGGAAGCGTTAAAAGAGGTCCAGAGAAAAACAGCGGATATTACGACAGTATAGATATTGCCCCATATCTTAATGTGGGTGAAAATTCAATTTGTGCTCTTGTGTGGTATTGGGACAACGAAACAAGTTACTCTTACTCTGGTAGCGGTCAGGGTGGTTTCATTTTTGAAGCAATAAATGATAGCATCAGCATAATTTCTGACAAAAGCTGGAAAGTAAAAAGAAACTCCGCTTTCGTTGACAGTTCTCTTTATCCGCCTAATTACAGACTTCCCGAATACAGTATTTATTATGATGCAAGAGAAGCTATGGGCAATTGGATAAATAAAGCTTATGATTTTTCATCCTGGGAAAATGCAACCGAATATGCAGTTGGTGGCGAGGGTGCTTACGGCAAGCTTTATCCGAGAGGAATACCATTTCTAAAAGATTACGGTCTTAAAGACTATGAAAATTCAAAGAATTATGAAAATTATGCAGTAAGTAAATTTTCCGGTGAAAAAATCACCGTAAATATTCCCTATAATGCACAAATTACTCCATATTTAAAAATCATAGCTCCTGCCGGTAAAAAAATCCGCATAACGACTGAAAACACTTTAATCGGCGCAGTTTCGACTACCTATATAACTAAAGAGGGCGAACAGGAGTTTGAGGCTCTGGGTTGGTTTAACGGAGAGCATATTACTTATAAAATACCAAAAGGCGTTACAGTTGTTTCTCTTAAATACCGTGAAACAGGCTACGACAGTTCATTCTGCGGTGACTTTAAATGCGATGATGAATTCTTAAATTCACTGTGGCAAAAATCTCTCAGAACACTCTATGTTACTATGCGTGACAATTTCATGGATTGCCCCGACAGAGAACGGGCTCAGTGGTGGGGCGATGTTACAAGTGAAATGATTATGACAATGTACTCTATGGACAGTAATTCATACTTACTGTATCAAAAAGGTGTAGAGGCGATGCTTTCTCACATTGACGACACAAAAGTGCTTCAGACTGTTGTGCCGATAAGCGGTGATTATTTTGAGCTTCCCGTTCAACAGCTTGCAGGAATTGTAGGCTTCCTCACCTACTATGAATACACCGGTGACAAGGCTTTTTTAGAAAAGGTTTATATGGCTTCCCTTGACTACCTTAAGCTTTGGGAAATTGGTGAAAATAATCTTGTCGTTCATCGCAGTGGCTCGTGGGATTGGCCAGACTGGGGCAACAAGGCAGATATGACTGCTATTGAAAATGCGTGGGTTTACCATGCCCTTTCTGCTACAGAAAAAATGGCAGAGATTTTAGAAAAAGAAGATGACCTTTCATTTATTACCGAAAGAAAAGAGATTATTAAAAAAGGTTACAAAGCTCTCTGGACAGAAGCAGGCTACAAAAGTGAAGATGTAAAAAATCCTGATGACAGAGCAAATGCTCTTGCGGTTTTGTCGGGACTTGCAGAAAAAGAGCAATATGATACTATTACAAATGTTCTCGAAGCCACTAAAAATTCAAGTCCATATATGGAATATTATGTTCTTGAAGCCCTTTGCAAAATGGGAGAATATGAAGTGGCAAGGGACAGAATCAAAGACAGATATGAGGGTATGATGAACGAAGATTACTCTACTCTCTGGGAATTCTGGGACTCCTGGCGAGGCACTAAAAACCACGCCTGGAGTGGTGGCCCTCTTGTTATAATGAGTAAGCATTTTGCAGGTATTACTCCACTTGAGGCAGGCTATAAAAAGGTTAAAATTGAGCCTCAATATGCTTTGTCTGACAAAATGGGCTGTACTGTTCCGAGTGTAAAAGGGTTAATTACTCTGAATTTTGAAAAGACTGACGGAGCTTATAACATCAACCTTACCCTCCCACAAGATATGAATGCTGTTTTGTATGTCCCCGATGGTGCTACTGTAAATATCAATTCAAAATCTTACTACCGGAATGGTGAGTATGTAAATGGCGAAAATGGTAAAGTGGAGATTGTAGAAAGGTGAAAATATGGATTTTGTTGATTATTTGATGATGTATAAAGCAGTAGAATCAAAAGAATGCCCTGAAGAATTTAATGGCTTTACTTTCAGAAAATTTGACGGTAGCGAAAGCGACATAAAGCTTTGGTATGAAATTTGCAGGTGCGGTATTATACGAGATGACGAAACACTTGAATCTTCTTACAGAACACGACTTATAGAGCATATCGGTTACAACCCCGACACTATATTTTTTGTTATGCTCGATGGCAAAGAGGTTGCTACTGTTACTGCACTCACAGAAGAAAATGGCACAGGCTGGCTTCACATGGTAACTGCAAAGCCCGAAGCACGAGGCAAGGGTGTCGCTAAATATCTTATTTCTATTGCAGAAGCGGCACTTTATAAATCAGGAATGGAAAAAATTCTTTTACAAACAAAAGAATTTCGTGCGGTTGCAATTAAAGCATATTTAAGTGCAGGCTATAAGCCGGTTCTTTACACTGATGAAATGGAAGAACGATGGACTGCTTTTCTTAATGAATATGGTTATTCTAAGATTGATGCGGTTGATGAAGATGGAAATTTTTTGAAGACTTTAAATTGATATAAAAACAGGTGGCTCGAATTTTAATTCAAGCCACCTGTTTTACTTTATTAAAGAACGATTTCTTTGCCTTTTTCTGCAGACTCATATATTGCACACAGAATTTTTATCATATCCACACCCTGAGAAGGCTTGAAAACAGGTTCTGCGCCCTCAGTAATAACATCAATGAAATTACGGATATTTTTCTTGTGTCCGTTAGTATCAATATCGCCTTTAGGGATAATATCGAGAAGTTGACCATCTTCCTCTGTGAAGAATTCAACCTCGTTTTCTTTCCACTTAAGACCTGCTTTTGTTCCTCTGAGCTCAACAAAACGGTTTTCTTCTTTAATATTTGATGCCCAGCTGAATTCTATCTGAAGAACTGCACCATTATCAAAACGAATCATACCCATTGCAAGGTCTTCAACATCAAATGTACCCTCTTTGTTTGCATCGCCGAACTTTGAGTTTTCAGAATCGCTTGTGTCGTTGTCTGCGAATTTAGTGTATGTATTTGCACTTACCGCAACAGGAGTAGGGTTGCCCATAAGCCACACTGCAAGGTCTATCATATGAACGCCAAGGTCAATAAGCGGTCCGCCACCAGACTGTGCCTTTGTTGTGAACCATCCGCCTTTGCCGGGGATACCTCTGCGTCTTTGCCAACCGCAACGACCGCAATAGATTTCGCCCATTCTTCCATCTTCAACAAATTTCTTTGCGTACTGCGAAGCATTAACAAAACGGTTGTTTCTGATAACCATAAGCACCTTGCCTGCCTCGTCAGCGGCATTTTTCATTTTAAGAACCTCAGTAACATCAATAGCGTCAGGCTTTTCGCATAACACATGCTTGCCTGCCTTAAATGCATCAACCGCAATTATAGAGTGAAGATAGTTTGGTGTGCATATATCAACAGCGTCAATGCTTTCGTCCTTGAGTAATTCTTTATAATCTGTATATACTGCTGCATCCGGGTAATATTTATCCCTTAGTGCAATTGCTCTCTCTTCAATAATATCGCAAAAGGCTACAACCTCTGCTCTGTCGTCTTCATAATAATTTTTGATATGACTTCCACGGCAGATACCACCGTTGCCGATAAGTGCAATTCTCAATTTTGACATAAATTTTTCCTCCTGTACGATATATTATAATTTCATTATATCATCCTTTATTAAAATTTCAATATTTTATCTTTCTATCTTTACTTTTTTCTTTCCTTTGATATAATGAAAATATATTTCTTCAAGGAGAACCATTATGGAAGTAAGATTCATTAAACCCGAAGAAGCAGCGGATTTTCTTAAAATTTCTGCCGCATCATTTATATGGAAATTTGACAAAGAAATCGATAACAAACTTGATATGCCCGTGCTCGGTGCATTTCATAACAAAAAACTTATTGCAGGTGCAGAAATTTACAATCACAAGTGTAACTATTGTGGCAATATTATTAACACACTCGTTCTCGACGGTATTTGCAGTCAACCTGAATATCGCAGAATTGGCGGTGTAAAAGCACTCTTTGATGAAGTCTGTAAAACTGCAATTGAAAACGACATAACTGTCGGTTTTCTTTCACCGTTCTCTATTTCCTACTATGAAAAATTCGGTTTTGCAAATCTTAACCGTTCTTTCTCAATTAAAGTACCTTTTAATAATCTTTCTGATTTTGAGCGTTCTAACGATGTTGAACTCTACACTGGTGAGCAGTTCAACGAATTGTGTGAGTTTCACAACAAATGCGCCCAAAAAGAAAACCTTATGACTTTAAGAGATAATAAAAATCAATTCTGCGACACACCTTTAGAAAGTACAGATTATACATACATTCACAGAAATTCTAAAGGCGAAGCAGACGGATATGTTCGTTTTAAAGTAAATCGCCCCAACGAGCTCGTTGCAGAAGAATTATTCTTTTTAACTCCCGATGCACTTTCGGGAATTATAGGTTTTTTACGAAATTATGATGGCATAGTAAAAACTCTGGTTGTAAAAAAGCAGTACACAGGTTCACCTTTTGCTTGTATTGCTGACAGAATAGATAACACAAATTATGAATTTACAGGTGGCATTGCTGCAAGAATTTATAATCTTAAAAAATTACTTGAAAACAATGTTTACCCCGAAAAACACGGAAAATTCAGCATATTAAGTCTTGATACTTCAGAACAAAACAACGGCATATTCTGCGTTGAATATGAAAACGGTAAAGCAACTGTTACTAAAAGGAACAGTGGTGATTACGATATAGCCCTCACACCTTCTGCTGCGGCAAGATTACTTCTTGCAGGAGAAGGTCACACAAAAGAAACAGCAGTTTTTATTGATGGTGTTGACCTCAAAAATAATGCAGATGATTTCTTCAGGGCTTTCCCATACCGCCCAACGCATTTTATTGAGTATATATGTTAAATAAAACAGTAAAACAAAAAGGGAGACTCGAATTTTTAAATTCAAGTCTCCCTTTTTTCACATAAAACACTTTCTTATAAAACTGATTTTATTCTTTCAATTGCTTCTTCAAGCACAGAAGTAGGGCAAGCAATATTCATTCGCATAAAGCCTTTGCCACCCTTACCAAAGGTTTCACCATTATGAAGCCACACACCTGCTTTTTTAAGAAATAAATCATCAAGCTCATCTGCACTAAGATTCATTTTTCTGCAATCAAGCCAGGCAAGGTAAGTGCCATCCATATCGAGTGCTGTAATTTTATAATCTTCCGGAAAGGCATTTTGTAAAATCTCAACATTTCGTTTTAAATATTTAAGCAATCCCTCAAGCCAGGCTTCTGAATCTTTATAAGCAGATTTTGTTGCTTCAATCGACATAATATTAAGGTGATGATAACAAGTAGCAGTGCGTTCTTTTAATATTTTCTCCCGGACTTTTTTATCAGGTATAATAATATTTGAAGCCTGAAGTCCTGCCAGATTAAATGTTTTTGATGGTGCAACACAGGTTACTGTTTTTTCTTTGACTTCATCTGAAATGGTAGAAATCGGAATATGTTTTGCACCTTCAAAAATGAAGTCCGAATGAATTTCATCTGAGATTATATAAACATTATGTTTTAAGCATATTTCTGCAATTTTTGTAAGTTCTTCTTTTGTCCACACTCTACCCACAGGGTTATGTGGTGAGCAGAATAAAAACACTTTTACATTTTCTTTAATGATTTTATCTTCAAAATCATTAAAATCAATTTCATATCTGCCATTATTCAAAACAAGCTCATTCACAACCAATTTACGGTTATTGTTTACAACAACATTTTTAAATGGATAATAAACCGGCTGACAAATTAAAACTGCATCATTCTCTTTCGTAAGAGCACGAATTGCCATTGTAACACCAAACATAACACCCGGCATTGTCAAAAGCTCATCTTTTTCAATTTCCCAGCCCATTCTGCGATTATACCAGTCTATAACAAGTTCTTTATATTCATCATCAATTTCACCGTAACCATAAATTCCGTGGTCTGCTGTGTTTTTTATCACTTCTGTAATCGCTGGTGAAGACTTAAAATCCATATCTGCAATCCACATTGGAATTACAGGCATTTTTTCTGCTTGTGGCAGACTTGTATATTTTATTGCACTTGATTTTGTTCTGTCGTGTATTTCATCAAAAAAAGAAAAATCAAACATAAAAATACCTCCGTGAATTATATTAATAATATAACATTATTGGGTAGTTCTTTACAAGTGTAATATTGAAAAGAATCTGAATTTATGGTAATATAATTCACGGTGATGCAGAATGAAAACTTTTTTATTTCAAGGTGATTCAATAACAGACGCTGGCAGAGATGATGAAAACCAGAATAATTTTGGTTTAGGTTGTGGATATGCTTTTCTTTTAGCTTCTGACATTGAAAAAAACAACAAGGGCGTTATTAAATTTATTAACCGTGGTAAAAGCGGTGACAGAATCACCGATGTTTACGCAAGAATAAAAGAAGATATAATAAACTTAAAACCTGATTTTATGTCAATTCTTATAGGCGTTAACGACGTTTCTCACGAGCTTACACAAGGTTGTGGAGTTACGCCACAGAAATTCAACAAAATTTATAATATGCTTATTGAAGAAATCAAAGAAGCATTACCTGAAATTAAAATCATAATTTTAGAGCCTTTTATTTTAAAAGGATCTGCAACAAATGAATTATGGGAACAATTTAATTACGAAGTGAGAAAACTTGCAGTGATTTCTGAACAGGTTGCAAAACAATATAATTTAAAATTTGTACCACTTCAGAACAAGTTTGATGATGCATCTTCTGATGGCGACACAAGATACTGGTCAGTTGACGGAATTCACCCGACATCTGCAGGGCACCAGATAATTAAAGAAGAATTGCAAAAGGCAGTTGAGGAAATAATTTAATTTTTGAAAATTCTTCTGAAAGGATTTTATTATGAAAGAAAAAACATCTTTGGTTTTTACAGGTGACATTGGGTTTGACCGTTATATGTATGGCAAGTGGGACGATGAGGAGTTATTATCCCCTGAAATTCTCGATTTTCTTCACAGTGCCGACCATGTTATAACTAATGTTGAGGGGCCAATTGCAGAAGTAGAGCAGAATACTACAAAAGACGGCGTACAGCAGCTTTTACACACAATTGACCCGAATGCAATAAAGGTTTTAAGAAAAATGAAAGCTGATATATGGAACATCTGTAATAATCACATTATGGATGCGAAAGAATATGGCATTAAAAGAACTTTGGAATTTGCTGAAGCCGAAAATGCACAGACTATAGGTGCAGGAATGAATATAAAAGAAGCAAGAAAGCCTGTTATTTTAGATGAAGCAGGCGGAATTGGTATGTTTGGTGTAGGCTACCAGCGTGCTTGCAGAAAAGCAGACGAAAACACACCCGGTTGTTACAGCTGGAGTGATTTAGACTCAATTCAGAAATCTATTGACGAAATAAAACAAAAATGTCGTTGGTGCATTGTTGTGGCACACGCAGGTGAAGAATTCACCCCACTGCCCTCACCATACACCAGAGAGCGTTACCACAAATTTTTAGAAATGGGTGCTGACATTGTTGTAGCACACCACCCACATGTGCCAATGAATTATGAAACTGTTGGCGATAAAATAATTTTTTATTCTTTAGGTAATTTTATTTTTGACACAGATTATCAGCGTTCACAATTCAACACAGAGCTTGGTCTTTTAGTAAAGCTTAATTTCACAGAAAATGAATTCACCTTTGAGCCTATGGGACTAAAAATTGTTCGTGGCGAAGAACACATTGTAAAAGCAGAGCTTCCGAGAATCTTCATTGATGTAAATGAAGAAGAATATAATTTACTTGCACCACTTTCTGCAAAAGTTTTAGTTTCTGCAACAAAAAGGCAAATGACCTATTTAAACCCACAAAGATTTAAAAACGCTACTGAGGAAGAATGGCAGGAGCATTTTAAAGAGCCTTTGAGAACGGGCAGAGTACCCGGTGAAACTCTTGACTTTTATATAATTTGCCCACTTTCAGAAGAAGCCGAAAAAGGCGAATGGAAAAAGAGCAAATCAGAAGATGTTAAACAATATATGTTAGAGCAAATATAAATTTTAATAGTCTGGCAAAGAGATATATTTCACTCTCTTTGCCAGACTATTTTTCCGTCAATTATTGTCATCTCAACATTTGTCACAATTTCTAACGGATTTCCGTTCAAAATAACAATATCAGCATCTTTACCCACTTTAAGACTGCCTAATCTGTCGCTGACACCGCAAATTTTTGCCGCATCAATAGTAATAGCACGAATTGCATTAAGCTCCCCTAACCCCTCTTTTGCTGCTAATGCGGCACACAAGGGTAAATATTGAATTCTTGACACCGGGTGGTCGGTTGTAATAGCAACTGTTACACCTGCTTTTTTCAGTACCCCGGCAGTTTTAAAGTCAGACTGACCAACTTCTTTTTTGTTACGGGAAGCAAGTGACGGACCCACAATAGCAGGAAAATCACTTTCGGCAATTTTTTCTGCAATTAAATGCCCCTCGGTGCAGTGGTCTAAAGTAAGCCTTAAACCAAATTCCTTTGCTATTCTGATTGCAGTAAGAATATCATCTGCTCTGTGAGCATGAGCTTTAAGCGGAATTTTGCCCTCGAATAACTCTCTGTAACACTCTAAGGTAAAATCCTTTTGCCCCGAATTTTCATTTTCAAAATATTGCTTTGCACGAAATAATTCTTCTCTGATAATTGAGGCTGTTCCCATTCGGGAAGATGGTGTATTACCATTCAGCCCATAGCAATTCATCGGATTCTCACCGAATGCAATCTTTATTGCTGACGGAGCTAAAACTATCATATCGTCAATACATCTGCCGTAAGTTTTTATAAAAGCAAATTGTCCGCCTATTGGGTTAGCGCTACCGGGCCCTGCCATAACGCCTGTAATCCCTGATGCCAATGCATTATGAAAAGCAGCATCCATAGGGTTTACTGCATCAATCCCTCGCATAGTCGGTGTAACAGGTGTTGTGTCCTCGTTACTTTCATCTACCTGAACGCTTGTTTTATCTTCGCAAATACCTATATGACTGTGAGCATCAATAAACCCAGGGAACACACACATATTTTTTGCGTCAATTATTTTCATTTCGCTTGTTGCTTCAATATTTTTTGAAATTTCTGAAATTTTTCCATTTTTTATAAGAATATCCGCAAAAATCGGTTCATCTGCTTCCATTGTATATAAAAGTCCGTTTTGTATCAATAACATAACATTTTCCTTTCTGTTTTTCTATGAATAGTTTGCCGCATTTATGATAAACTATTCTTGAGTGAGATTTTCCGCTCATTATAAGGAGGTGAATCTGCAATGGAATTCAACAAAAACAATAACAATTACAACAACAATAACAACAACGATAACAATAATAACAAAAACAACGATAACAACAAGAACAACAAAAACAATCAGAACAACGATAACAACAAAAACAACAAAAACAACCAAAACGAACAAAACAGATAACATTTTGAAAGAACAAGGACATTGGCAAATAGCCAATGTCCTTGTGTTTTTTATAGCTTACTATACCTCTCAACTAACTCTTCGTAATGTGTATAATTCTCTGATTGCTTTATTAAATTATCCGCTTCTCTATATGGCTTTGTCGCTCTTAAATAAATCGACTCTTTCTTAAGATATGCCTTTAATTCTTTTTGTTGCTTTAAACTGTCAATAAAGCTTTTTGTTTCTCTGCTTAAAATTGCTTCTTTTTCTGAAACATCCGGCTCAGTAATATTCTCTAAGCCGTTGCGTTTAATAAGAGAAAGTGCTTCTTTTTTAACTCTTGCTCTTTTAATTTCGTCAGAACGAATTTCTTTTTCAAGCTTTGTACTTTTAGGAAGTTTTTTTGCTATTTTTAACTGATTTTTCGCATCATCATAAACAAAAGCTTTTCCGTTTGCAAAATCCATTTTTGCATTTAAAACGCGTTTAATTCCTGCTTCGGTCGTGAATTTTTCCAAGTCCTGCATTATAATAGATGCTCTTTCAATAGCAAGGTTTGTTTCTTTAATTTCCGCAAGCTTCTTTTTAGCATTTTTAATTGCTTGTTTTCTTAAGGTTTTTTCTTCTTCAGATTTTTTACTCATTCTTCTTGCATTTTTCAACTCTGATTTATCAAAAGGAAGTTTTTCTTTTCCGTAAAGCTCTTTCGCTTGTAAAATTATTCCCATTACATCCTTTAATTCATCATCTTCTAAAACGCCCATAGAATAGTTCTCAAACATAGCACGAATTTTAAGTACATCAACATACGCTTTGTGCTTGTTTTCAGTAAGATTGTAAAAGAAGAACGGAACAAGGTTCAAAAACGCACCGAGAGCAGAGAAAACAATTAGAACCTCGAACAGATTATTCCTCATATTATCGTCATAAAGAACATTATAATCGTCTAAAAGTCCCATTCTTTCATATACTGCAGGGTAAAACATACCTGTAAAGAAACCTATAAATGTACCAATCATACCAAGTGGTCCGAAAAGTCCGTCAACCCTTACCCCAGTTTTCCACTGGTGATAATCACGCATATCGGCACTTATATTATGCTGAACAATATTCCAGAATGTATTTACAAATGTGTTAATATACCAGATAACGCAAATTAAAATCAAATTATCGTAAACAAAATATAGCGATAAAATAACAAAAACATTTATACCATTTGCGAGAATAAGCAAATTTCGTTTACCTATTTTTTTAATAACAAAAGGTGCAGAAAGCATAGACCAGAGTGCTGCATTACCAATTACGGTATTGGCAAGACCTAATGTTGCCTCGTACTTACCACCGAAGGCAAAAACAAAAGACCAACCTAAAATAACACCGTAGCCACTTTCTAAAAATCCGACCCAGTTTGCTGACTGAATAATCCAGTAATATTTGTTTTTGGCTACTTCTCTAATGGCATCAAACATTCTCACTGGTTCCAACTTTTTCTTTGGTAACACAAGTCGTTCTTTAACTTTTGAAAAGAAAAATAGACTTATAAACATACCGATTACTGTAAAAATAGGGTAAACAACTCTGTAAGTCCAGATATTATTAAGTCCCCAGGTAAGACCTGCAATAAGCGGAATAAATAAGTTTGTAATTGTTGGCGCTAATGAATATATAACCTGCGAAATACTCATTACATTAGTTCTCTCTTGAGCATCAGGGGTTATTATCTGTTGGAAATACATATACCCTTCATTGTAAAAGCACAAAAAGACGCTTAAAAGAAGATACATAATTTCAACAACTACCGCTTTTGTTATGTAACTGAAACTTTCGTAAGGCAACCACACAAAAATTGTAGAAATAAGTACCATAGGTACTACTGACATTTGTATAAATGGCAAAAATTTACCACCTTTTAAATTATGGTTGTCATAGTACCAACTACGAAAAATACCTAAAGGAATACCAATAATATTCGCAATATTAAGCATTATTTGCAAGTCCACCGGTTTAAGTCCAATACAAGCACCGACAAGAAAGTTTGACGCATTAAGACCTATTACCATAGGCAAAAGAGTTGCCCAATAAACACCAAAACCTGCACCACTTAATGATGCAATTTCTTTGTAAGAAATATAATTCCCTTTTGGTGGCTCGTGCCAGTATTTTTTGGCTAATCCTATTGTAGATTTAGCTTTTTCAACAAATTGTATTGCCATAGATTCACCTGCTTTTTATTATTTAGGTAATGTATATTCAGTAATTTTGCTTTGAGGAAAATTTTCATCACAGTATTTTCTCATTTTCTCTATGCCTTTTATGTTATTACTGTGAATGTTTATTTCGGGAACAAAAACATCGTGCTCTTTCATCCATATAAGAATATCAAGACCTGTTTTTCTGTCTTTACCTAAACTATAATCTAAAGAAATGTGCTCGAACTTCATAACAGATAAAAGTGTAATTGCTGTATTTGCATCTCTGCAACACTGGTATCCATTAGGAAATTCTCTTGTATCATCAACAAATAATCTCACATAAAGCACTCCTTTATTTCAGATATACTTTAATTTTAAACTTTTCGCCCTTTAATGTCAATAAATATTGCTTTATTTCAGTTTTAATGCTATTATAAAATCAATAGATTTTAGGAGAGAGAAAATGGCTGACACAATTTATAAAGAATTACGAAAAAAGAGCGATTTAACAAGAGAAGAAGTCTGTGACGAGGCAAGTAAAAAAAATCAGGTTTTAACTTATGAAAGACTTGAAAGAATTGAAAATGGTAAATTTAATATTCACCCTGAAGAAGTAATCTTGCTTTCTGAAATTTATAAAGAGCCTGCACTTTGTAACCACTATTGCTCAAAGATGTGTGAAATCGGGCAGAAATATGTTCCCGAAATTAAAACCAAAGATTTGGCACAAATCGTTTTAGAAATGCTTTCTTCACTTAATTCTATGAAAAAAAGTCAGGAAAGACTTATTGAAATTACTGCTGACGGTAATATTGATGACAGCGAAATTAAAGACTTTGTATTCATTCAACAGGAGTTAGAACGAATTTCTATAACAGTTGAAACCTTGCAGCTATGGGTAGAAAGAATGTTAGCAGACGGCAAAATAAATATAGAAAAATATAACGAAATCAAAGGAAAAGCTGAAAATTAGCTTTTCCTTTTTTATTTTTGCACTTTTTGTCATATTCTGGTATCCGTTTTTGCAGTTATTGTAATTCACATTATTTTAAAATTGCGATATTATATAAATGCAACAAGGGAGTTGCAGTAAACAAAAAATTCGTAAAAGGAGTGAAATAAAATGTTAGAAATTTTAATAAGCATACTTACTCTTATACTTTTCTTTTACGCTATTAAATTAGCATTTAAATTAACCTGGGGTATTGCAAAAATAATTGCAGTAATTTTATTCGTGATTGCTTTACCGCTTTTAGTAGTACTTCTCTTTGTTGCAGGCGGTGCAATACTTCTTTTACCATTAGGTCTTGTTATAGCGGCGATAGTTTTACTTATCAAAGCTGTATAAGATAGGGGCGAAAACCCCAAGGGAGAATTAACAAAGACATAGTCGGGGTGGGGTTCCACTCCGACTATGTCGATTTTTTGTTTTATTTCGGTAATTCACCGCGTTCATAAAGTCTGTTTATTTTTTTATAATGTTCACAAATTCTGCCACCGTCAACAGAGCATACATTTCTTTCATACTCCGACTTTTGGTTATTATCTTCAAATAATTGTGTATGCTTTTTACTATCTTCACTCTCACAGTTAATAAACTTATCACCCTCACCCAGATAAAACGGGCACTCTATAAGCCTTTCAATAAATTTTGCCAAAGTCAGCACCCCCGACTTTATTACGCAACATAATCATAATTTTTACACACAACTTTAGCATTACCACTATTATCAAAAACAAGGTCAACTACACCTATTGCTTTTGAGCCATCGTTATATTCAACTGTAAAAGTAATTGTATCATTAAAGGTTGAAAATGGTGTATTTATATTTTCATTAAATGCTTTATCCATTTCTTCGGTATGGTCCCAGTAGAAACTACTTTTTTCTAAATTATACTCTTTACTATTAATCGTTATTTCATTGCCATGTTTCGGTACACCAAACTTAGGTAAATTATAATGATGTACTATCTGGCCATATTTTGAAGTGTTTTTTACATTTATTGATTTGATATTTTCAATATTTTCTAAATCAAGTTTAAAATCATTAAATGTATATTGAACAAATACTATATTTTCATTTTTACAGGTCTGTAATTTTCCTGTATAAAATTCAACATTATCCAGATTTTTTTCAAACAAATCCTTTGAATCAATCATAATACTATATTTTTCTTCATCAGAAAGACCACTTACATCTCTTACTTCTAAATACATTTTATACGGATATTCTTCATTTAATTGCAACACCTTATTTTCTGTTACAGCTTCCGCACCCTCAGCTTCTGCCGCACTTGCAACTATTATGAATGGGGTAATCGTTTTACTTTCTACACCTGAATTATTTGTTGTAGTTTGTTCGGTTGGTACAGTTGGTGGTGTAAAAAATGCTACACCAAAAACAATTGCGAATGCAAGACAAAATGCAGTTAAGCTGACTGTAATCCGTCTGTTATTTCTTATTGGCATATCCGCAGTAATTTTTGCTTTTAATCTGTTACCCATATACGCGTCAGGAGTTATATTATCTATACTTTTTTTAAAATCGTCTTTTTTCATATTGCGTAATCCTCCAGTTCTATTCTTAAAATATCTCTGCCTCGTTGCAATCGCTTTTTTACTGCTGATTTACTGATTTTCAAGGTTTTAGATATTTCTTCTACACTATAATCATTGTAATAATAAAGAATTATGGCTGATTTATATTCTTTTGGTAACGCAATTACTTTTGAAATAATATCCTGTGCTGTTTCGTCGTAATTGTATGTATCAATTATCTCTTTATCGTCAATACTTACATTTTTACGACCTGACTTTTTAAGATAATCCAAACACTTATTTTGTGTCACCCTTATAAACCACGCTTTTTCGTGTTCAGCATTTTTAAATTTATATTTACCGGTAAGATATTTAGTAAATACATCCTGCAACACATCTTCGGCATCATTAGCATTTCCTGTATATAAAAATGCAATTTTATAAAGCATATTGCCATAATCGTTATATTTAGCTTCAAATTCAGTTTCGAGATCTCGTTTACTCATAACTTCCTCCTTTCACTAATAAAACGATTGAAGTGTGGTTTTGGTGACAAAAATATAATAACATATCAAAAAATCTTCTGCATTCAAAAAACAATGAACGCAGAAGATTTTTTATTTTTCAGTTTTTTCAAAATAATCTGTAACAGGCTCTTTTGAAAGTTCAAATTTTAATATACCACCTGAAGTTATTTCAAAATACGACAAATACGGTTTTTTTATTAATTTTCCGTTAAACTTAATTTTGCTTATGTATGGATACTCAAGCGGGTCTTTATCACATTCAACTGTAAAGGTTTCAGCATTTACACAAGAATGATACTCTTTATTTAACTTAACAGTAGCCTTTTTAAATAAAGGTGTGTTAATAAAATAATCCTGAACTCCTGGGCAAACCTGAGCAAACCCCAAAGCTGAAAGCACATACCACGCAGAAAGCTGGCCGACATCTTCATTACCGCAGAAGCCATAAGCCCCTGTTCTGTACGCTTCTTTTTGTACTCTTCTTGTCCAGTACTGTGTACGGTGTGCAAGTCCAAGAATATCAAAATAATGAGTAATATTATGGCAAGGCTCATTTGAGTGGTTGTAGTCGTCATTCCATAATCTGCCAAAATCTGCTTTTTCAAAAAATCTTTCTAACAGCACGAGTGCTCTTTCTTTACCAAACAATTCGCAAAGCCCTGTTACATCGTAAGGCACAAACCACGATTGTTGGAAAATATTGCTTTCAACACATCCGTCATCATCGTACTCATTTTCTTCAAATACGAATTCACCATCAGCTTTTCTCGGTGATAAAAATCCGAGATTTTTATTAAAATTATCTTTATATGTTTTCACTCGATTCAAAAAGTATTCTTCATTTTCTTTGTCGCCTTTTTCCTTACTGAAAAGATACATTGTGTAATCAGCAAGTAAATATTCTAAAGTATCGCTTAATTTTTCAGGCACATAGGCTTCATTTAAATACTGTTCACAGTCAGGTCTTATGGAGTGAAATTGTTTATTAAACAATTCTTTTTCACATTTGGTTGACGCGACACCTATTTTATATGCTTTGTCTGTGTCATAATTTCTGATATTTTTAAGATATGCATCCGCAACTACTATAGCTCCGGGGTCACCAACCATACACCCTGCATTTATTCCTAAAAGCTCCCAACGAGGAAAAGATGAATTGTTCACTTCGGCAATTTTCAAAAGAGAATTAACTTCATCATTAACAATATCAGGTCGGATAATTGCTAAAAGCGGAAATTCACTTCTGTAAACATCCCAACCACTGAAAACTGTGCGGTGAGTGTAGTTATTATCTTTTAAATTTTCGCCATTCAAAGAAAAACTACCATCTATATCAGCAGAAACTCTTGGGTCTAAAAGCACATGATAAAGACAGGTATAGAAGAGTTTTAAATCTGTTTCGTTACTGCCTTCAACATCTACAATACTGAATGCCTTTTCCCATAAATCACGCGAATTTTGTCTTTGTTTTTCAAAATCAAAGTCGGTCATTTCCGCCTTTAAATTTTTTCTTGCACCGTCTAAGCTTGTGTAAGAAATACCGCATTTTAATATTATCGGTTCTGTAACAGAATCGCCATAATCAAGAATCAAGCCAACATCTTCGTGACTAAATTCTTTTAAATTTTCACTTTGCAATTCTTCATCTGAAAAGAACTGCGTTTTTAAAGGCTTTTTTGACAATTCGCAGGTAAAATAAAAATCATAAGAAATTTTACCATGACCGTGGCCAAAGCCACCACCTTTTGGAGTACATTTAATTTTACCCTCAATAGTACTTTCATTTACTATTTTAATCTCTTCAAAATCTGCTTTACCACCGATTCTACGAGAGAAATTCATTATGATTTTTGCTTGTTCTTTTTCAGGATATGTAAACCTTAGCATACCGGTATGAACATTTGCAGTTACTTCTGCTAAAATATTATAACGGTCTAATTTTACTGAATAATAACCTGCTTCTGTTATTTCGCTATCGTGAGAAAATTCCGACTTCCAGCCTCTTGTTCCCTTTTTAAATTCTAAGTGTTCATTACTACCGCTTCTTAAATCGGTTTCATTTATAACAGGCATAATCTGAAGATTGCCCAAATCACCATACCAGCCAATACCACTCATATGGTTAAAACTGAAGCCCTCTATTGTGTTATGACAATAGTTATAACCATTACCATTGTCACCACCTGTAATTGTATCGGGTGAAAGCTGCACCATACCGCCTGGAACTGAAGCACCAGGGTAAGTTTTACCACCACCATGACATTCCTCGATGCTATCTTCTTCTGCAACAGTTCCGATTGAAGTGTCAACATATTTTGCCTTACTCATAAAATCACCTTGAATTTTTCCAATTAAAATCTAATAATAATATACTATATAACCCAAGGAAATTCAATAACGGATTTTACAATTTCAAATATTTATGTTAGGATTACTATTAGAATTTTTCTCTTATTAAGAGAGTTGCATTCAACAAATAGGTTATGGCTTTTATTTTTAATTCAAGTTATTATAAAGACACAACCGGTTGAAATTATTTTGGAGATGAAATTATGAATATTTATTTTGGTGAAAATTTAAAGTCTTTAAGACAAAAGCACAATTTAACACAGGAAAGACTTTCGGAATTTCTTAATGTGTCTTTTCAGACCATAAGCAAATGGGAGCGTGGCGACACTTACCCCGATATTGCAATGCTCCCTGAAATCGCTTTATTTTTCAAGGTTTCTGTTGATGAATTACTTGGTGTAAACAAGGCAGAAAGTGAGGAAAAACTTTTAAAACAGTTAGAGGTATTTGATAATTTAACCGATAGCAAACAGAGAGAAGCAATAATAATTGAACTCAAGAAAAACTACCCTAATGATTACAGAGTAATTCTCAGATATATGACACAACTTATTCATTTTAGTAACCCTTTAGATGTAATGAGCAAGGTTACTGTAATTTATGAAAACATACAAGAAAATTGCAATAATGATAAAATTCGCGTTTCTGCAAAAAGACATCTTGCCGAGTATTACAAAAAACTTGCTGAAATTGAGGGTAGCGGTATCACATTTGACGATTGTGAAAAGCTTTTAGATGAAATGCCACGAATGAAAGATTCACAAGAAATTTTGCGTTCATTCCTCTATCCTGAAAATCACCCTGAATATTTTAATTCGTGCGTTGCGGCTATTGAAACCTCACTTAATTTGCTTTGCCAGGCGATAGCACATCTTTGCTTTTACAATGATAAATATTCGGTTGATTATAAAATTGATATTGTCAATAAATGCAACAATTTACTTACTACAATTTATGATGATGGTAATTATGGCGAAGCGTGGAGAGTTATAATTTTTAATAATGGCCATTTAGGTCGCTTGCATTTTTTAAAGGGTGAAACTGACAGAGCACTTGAATATTTTAAAAAGGCTGCTACGCTCGCAAAGCAATTTGACTCTTTAGAAAGAAAAACCACTTTAAATTCGCAATTACTAAAAGGCAAAGAGTTCAACAAACACTCGCAAGGCAGTAACTGGGTTGCAAAAGAGCATTTAGAATTTTTATTGAATGAAAGATATCCCTTGAGTGAAGAATTTAAAAATTCAGAAGATTTCAAATCGATTTTAGCATAACTAAGAATTCCCTTGATGCACAAAAACATCAAGGGAATTAAAATTTGGTTTGACAAATATTTAGTGGTATGTTATATTATAAGTGACAAAGAGCTATTCCGTAGACGGTCAGCTCCTGTTAAGCAATATTTTTTAAGATAATCGCCTAACTCTCACATAAGGCGATTATCTTTTTTCTTTTACGACAATGATACATCCTGTTGCAACAACTATAAATAATATTGCAGCTATTATGTATTCCATTGACATCACTCCTTTCATCTTAAATAAGATTCAGGAGCAAAGAATTAACCGCCTACCGTTTTGAATAGCTCTTGGGAACAAAAGTTCCACGAATAACTATATCATATTATTTTACATTTTTCAACATATTTTTACTTTTTAGAACTGAATTTTTTAATTATTCCACTCGCAGTTTTATACATTGGAGTTTCTAATGTATTAACTGCATTTTTTAGTTCTTTTCTTATTTCAATAGCCTGTGGGCAGTGTGTTTCACATTTACCACAATTTATACATTGTGAAGCAGGGGCACTACCCTGAAAGGCAGTTGCTCTTAAATATTCTTTAAAGCCTAAAAATTTATTACCTGTAAAGTGTGTGTTATATGCTGAAAATGTGCCACTTATGTTTATATTCTGTGGGCAAGGCATACAGTAGCCGCAGCCTGTGCAACCGACTTTCATTTTGTGGTTTATTGCCTTAACTACATTTCTGAGCATCGCTTCATCTGCTTCGGTCAATTCTCCGATTTTTGTTATAGATGCCGTATTTATGTTATCAGCAACCATCTCTTCTGAATTCATACCAGAAAGAACAGTTGTAACCTCTTTTTGACTGAAAAGCCACTTGAAAGCCCATTGTGCCGGAGTGTGCTGAACCTCATGATTTTTAAAAATCGATTTTGCTTCATCAGGTAAATTGTTTACTAATTTACCACCACGAAGGGGCTCCATAATCATAACAGGAATACCCTTGCTGTGAGCGTATTCTAAACCTTTTCTGCCAGCTTGAGTGTGTTCGTCAAGATAGTTGTATTGAATAAGTGTCATATCCCAAGGGTAAGCGTCAATAATTTCGCAGAACTTTTCTGTGTTACCGTGGAATGAAAATCCAATATTACGAATTTCTCCGCTCGCCTTTTTATCTTCAATCCATTTTTCAATTCCGATACTTTTAAGGCGTTCCCAGACTTTTATATCGCTCATCATATGCATTAAATAAAAGTCGATATAATCCGTCCTGAGTCTTTTAAGCTGTTCTTTAAAAAGCTTCTCTAAAACATCTAAATTCACCATTAGCTGTGGCGGTAATTTTGTCGCAATATATATTTTATCTCTTATATTATTTTTCTCAAACACTTCACCAATTGCACTTTCACTACCGGGATAAATAAATGCGGTATCAAAATAATTAACACCATTATTGTATGCATTCATTATCTGCTTTTCAGCAAGCTCCATATTTATTCTGCCGAGTTTTTTCTGAAAGCGCATACACCCAAAGCCTAAAAGTGATAAGTCATTGCCATTTTTATCTTTACGGTAATTCATTTTTACTCACTCCTATTACAAATTCAAAATGTGCGTTTTCTTCATACCATAGCGGGAAGTTTGTTCCCCAGACATTATTGTAGAGAACATAAGAAACACCATCTTGTATTTTTTCAAATTTATTATCAAACTCTAAAATTTTACCTTTGCCAATTGAGATTAAAGGTGCTGTTAAATTTGTTATTTTTAACGCGTTTTTGCTATTCTCAAAAACTGCATTCCTCACAGCGTGAAGGTTTCTTGAGCCTCTGTCAACCACTTTATATGGGTCAATATTTGCACCAAGCTTTTCTAAAAAAATTTCACTTTCTACCGGAAAAAGCTTAAAGAAAACGGCTTCAGTTAAACGGTTAGCATCCTTATTGAACCAAGAAACATCTATTTTTATGGTATCTTTTGTTATGCTATAAATAATCTGCATTTCTCTTGGTGCGCCTAAATCTTTGCACAAGGATTTTTCACATTTTAAATCAACAAAAATTTTCGTTTCGCTTTCATTTTCGCTTATAAAAGCATTTTCTTTTTTATAATAAAAGCTCCCCTTTTTATATTTTCCCTCTGCGTATTTTAATAAAGGTCTGCCAAAATCGCCATAAACCCATTCAGCAGTGCCTTCTAAATCACGCGAATAATTTTTGTGCCAATAATCATAATTTTCTTTTGAATATGAGCGATATTCAATTACCGGTTCATTATTTTTTCTTATTACACTTTCACCACGAAAAGTTAAAGCCCCTATTCCCCCAAAAGAATTAAGTTTAAACTCCCAATCAAAAATATTTATCGTATCAGTTTTTAATTCAGTTGTTGGCACTTCTTGTTTTTTAGCCGGCCTTAATTTACTGAGTTCTTTTTCTGCTTCCGCCCTATGAGCTTCAGTCAAAGAATTTAATGCATCAGTAATATATGCCCTTTGCTCTGCCCAACTTTTTTCCATAGCACTGTAAGAGCCGGGAAAATATGCACCGTTTTTTCTGCATTTAAGAACATTATAATTTAACGGATATTCACGAAGCGGATGTCTTAATTTTACTTTATCTCTTTTTCGTGCCTTAATAAAATCTTTCTTTAAATAATTCTCGTAATCTGATAAAAACATTTTACTGTCTAATCCACAGGTGTGCTCTGCTAAGCATAAAATACCCTCACAAATTCCCATATACTCATCGGAATTTTTCACTAGAGAACCGTCTGAAAGCCATTTTTCTTTTAAATTTATAAGTGTTCTCAAAGCACCTGCTTTATAAGGGTCGGCTGTGCTACCGTGAATCCAGGTATCACCAATTTCGCCCTCAACAACAGGTAATTTGTGACGCTTTTCCCAAATTGCTTCAGCATAATCATCTATTGTACCGGCACTCACTGTATAATCGGGATATTCTTTTCTGATATTTTCAAGATGATCTAAAACCTTTTTAGCTGTCGGAGCTCCACGATTATCTACCGTATGGTCAAAATATAAAATTTCATCTACCAATTCGCTTTTGTAAGCACCACCATAAGCGGCAGAATAAATTACTACTACCTCACTCTCACCATTTTTCCACAAAAAGCATTCGGGTACTTCGGGAATGGCAGATGCCCCATTAACCCCAATATGTAAAAGCTTTATACCTTTTTTATGAAGAAGTGTTACTAACCCCTTTGTGTGACCAGGCACATCGGTCATTTTGGCACTTGTTGTCTTTTTGCCACGAAGTTCATCAAGCTCATCTACAATAGAAAGTCCGTATTCTAAAGAATCAACATCTAAAAGCTCAGTATGAGTTGTAAAAGGCAACCCGTGTGGTTCAATGTTGCCATTCTTAATTGCATCAAGCAGCTTTTGTTTATCACTCTCAGTTGAATACTTTAACGCTTCTCTTAAAATCCATGAGCCCGTTGTCCAGATGAAATTTTTCTCTCCATTTTTATTAACTTCATTTGCAAGAGCAATTGCAGACGGAATAAATTCATTTATATATTTTTTCTTTATGTTCTCTGCAAAATCAGTAAAACCAATATCCAGATGGGTTTTTGAAACAACAATTACCTTTTTCATAACTACTCCTAAAAATTTACTAAAAAAAGAATATCACTTTTAAAAATCTATGTCAATTAAATTTGTAATTGAAATGATATGTTTTCTTTGATATAATTTAAATTAGATAAATAAGGGGTGCATAATATGATAAACCACGATTTTTTTGATATTTCACTTAGTAAAAATGATGACAAACAGGTTATTTCTTACAGAAGTGGTACTTTAGTTTATGAAGAAACCTTTTACAACGGGGCATTATTGTCATCGGGCTACAATAGTGCAGGCTACCCTTTAAATGTTTTAATGAGTTTCCCTACAAGACTTAATAAAAATGACTTTTGTGAGCCTTTTGCATTTAATATTGAAATTGATGGTCAGAGTGTAGATTTTGACTTAGAAATTGAAAATTTTGAAACAATAAAAAATGAAAGCAATATTGAAAGCGTTCTGACTTTTAAAAGCAACATTAAGCCAATAATAATTAAAATGCACACAGCTTTAGACGGCACTAATGTATTTTCAAGATATTTTGAAATTGAAAACACAGGTGACATTAGCTTGAATTTAAGCCGTTTAAGTCTTATTGCCGGCGGTCTTGAAACTCTTGACAGAGATAAAATTTATTCTTCTGATGTTAAGACTGACGAGATTTATTCAATAGGCTATTTTGACAGTGACAAATGGGGTGAAGAAGGTCTTTTTAACTGGCACAGGTTAGATGCAGTTTCAACCTCAATTGACACTCGCTTTAATCGTGACCGCTTCCGTCAGCCTGTTATATTTTTAAGAAACAATGTTACAGGAAAAATCTGGGTTTCAGAATTTAGTTACAGTGGTGGTTGTCGCTTTACATTTGACCTCAACGCACAAAACAACACAGATGCACACCTTTCATTTAAAGCAGAAATTACGGGTCACAAGCCTTTATATGTAATTGCACCAAATGAAACATTTATTTCGCCTGAAATTCAGATGGGTTTAGTCGGGGGTGACCTTGACACCGCAGTTAATGAATTACATGCACACATAAGAAAATCTGTTTTGAATGTACCGGAAATTAACCCCGTAAACCTTTTAATTGGTTGTGGTATGGGTGCCGAGCATTTAGATATGGGCGAAAAAATCTGCAAAGACTACATCCGCCAATTCAAAGAGATGGGTGGTGAAGTATTTATTGTTGACGCAGGTTGGGTCTGCCCCAAGGGTGAACAGGTAGAATGGGGTAACTACAACGGGCTTAATGTGCCAAACAAAGAACTCTACCCTGACGGAATCACTGAAATTGTTGACTACTGCCACAGCTTAGGTCTTAAATTTGGTCTTTGGATGGATGTTGAGTCACTCGGCAAACTTTGCCCACAATTCAAGGAAAATCCGGAATGGCGTGCAAATAACATTTTAAATGAGCAGACTGAACGATTTATAGACTTCACAGTTAAAGAAGCTGCCGAGTGGTGCGAAAGTGAATTAGAAAGAGTTATAGTAGAATATAAATTAGATTTATTAAGAGTAGATTATAACACCTCTTACCGCGATTACTTTAATATGCGTGACACAGGCACAGGCGTCACAGAATGCCTTACTCTTAAGCATTTTTATGCAGTTTATAAAATGTATGAGAATTTAAAAAAGAAATTCCCGAATGTAATTTTTGAAAACTGTGCAGGTGGCGGTGGTCGCTGTGATTTAAGCCAGATGAAGCATTTTAATCACACCTGGGGTTCAGACTGCCAACGCGCACCAAAATCAATTTACATTACAAACGGAATGACAATGTGCTTACCACCCGAAAGAGTTGACAGGCTCTTTGCAGGAATGGGTTGCCACGAGCACGGTTCACTCGATTTACAATTGAGAAACACTATGCTCGGTCATATGTCCTTAAATGTAATTGCTCCAATGGGTGCTGAAATCAACAAAAATCTTATGGAATTTGTAAAGCACAGTACAGATATTTACAAAGAATTTATAAGACCAATGCTCCCGGATTGCTTGATTTATCATCATACACCTGAAACTGATACAGCATATAAAAATGGTTTCTCTGTTTTAGAAATTGCTTCACCTGATAAAACAAAAGGTGCAATTGCAGTATTCTCAACTGAAAACAATAACGGTAATTCTATTGTCATAAAACCAAAAGGTGCAAGTATTTCTAAAAATTATAAAGTAACTTTAGATAATGACAGAGCGTCTTTCAATATTTCAGGTTATTCTGCTATAAACAACGGAATTTTGATAAACCTTAATTCCGCTATGATTTCTGAATTAATTTTATTTGAAGAAAATTAAAAATAAAAAACAGCTCAAGTGTAATTCAAACACTTGAGCTGTTTTTTTATAAATGTAATCCCCCAAATAAAAAGTGCTGATAATTATTTTTCAACTTCCGACAAGTATATCTTATATTCCTTGCTGAATTTCATATCACACACAACATCCAACACCATACCAGGAGTAGCAAATAATACAGCTATTGCCCCACCACCAATTATGAGACTCATATTACTGAATCCTGTTTGTGCTCCTATAAAACAAACAACTAATGCAATTATAAAACCTATGCAAACCAAAATTTTAGAGATATTTTCCAATTTTGCTGTTTTAGTTTTTTCTGCCTTACATTTTTTCTTAAACTCTTTTTTTGTCATTTTATTCATAATAAACACTCCAATCCTAATATCAATAAAACAACTGCATTATAAAATAAATCAACGGAAAATAAAAGTACATACGCCAAACTGTTTAACAAAAATGCAAAAGTGTAAATTTACACCTTTGCATTTTTGTTAACTAATATCACCGATAAAACAAATTCATTATTTTCACAGCTGATTGATAAGTTCCCGTTATACTTTAAAGCTAAAGTTTTTATACTCTTCAACCCATATCCATGCTCATTTTTTTGTTCTTTAGTGGTTTTCAGGTTATTAACATCTACTTTTGTGTTCACTTTATTAACCACTTCAACAGAAATCATTTCACCTGAAGTGATAATTTTAAGATTGATTTTCTTATTATCATTACTTTCTAATTTTTCAGTTGCTTCAATTGCATTATCTAATGCATTACCAATTAAGACACCCAATTCTAATTCATCTATTTCAATTTTATTTGAAAGCCTGATTGATTCTTCAATAATTATCCCCCTGTCTTTGCACAAAACTTTTTTAGAGTAAATTATTGAATCTATAACAGGATTACCCGAATTCACTGCTCCCGCATCACCCGAAGCAACCGACATTTTATCTTTTATCAATTCAATAGCGTCTTCTGTATTTTTAGTTTCTAAAACTGATATAAGTGATGTGTAAAAATTCTTACTGTCGTGACGATACTTCTTCAACGCTTCTTGTTGTGCATACAACTCTTTGTAGTGGGTTCGCTGCTCTTTCAAATGAACTTCAGCAAACGCCAATCGCTCTTTTGTAATATAAAAATTTTCCTGCTTATCAACAACAATCAAAATCAAAATGTTGGCTACTATTAAAAACATTGAAGCAATAAGCGCAGACACTTGAAACACTACTGTATCAATAATATAAGTGTACTTAAAAAGAATTATTATAATAAATATTGAAGTAAAAGGCAAAATTGCCGTTGATAATGAAAACCAGAAAGGATATTTTCCTGTATAACGAAGCGTGCTTGATTTTATAGGCTTCAAAATAGCAAACCCCATAAACTTTGCAAGAATAGTGCAAATTAAATTCATAATACTGTTTGACTGAATAGTGTTAATGTCTATATCTAACCCAATATTTATAGCCATAACTACAATTATTTCCGCTAAAGCATTTATAACAACTATTGCTAATATCAGTAGTATGCGTTTTATCCATTTCAACTCAAACAATAAACTATGTAAAAATACGCAAAAAGCAAAACCTATCAGAATTACACTTGAACCCAAAAGCGAGTAAGATGACAGACTCAAAAAAAGTATAATTGCAGATAAACAAGCAAAATAAACTTTTGGCGTAAACTTCTTCTCGGCAAATTTTGAAAAGAACATATAACCTATGTACATTTCAAAAACCGAAGAAACAACTGAGTTTATTATCTGCATTTTACCACTTCTTTCTCATTAAATAATCATTGAACTTCTGTAATGCTTCAGTTCTTTTTCTGACACTTAACATAATTCTTTTATCATTAAAAAGCACCACATCGCTAATATCAAATCTTTTAATAAAATCCATATTTACTAAAAATCCCTGATGTGTTCTTATAAAACCGTGTGGTTCTAAAACCTTTAACATTTCAGAAAGTTTGCCTACCGCTTCAAAATACTCATTTTCGGTATAAACCGTAATGTGTCGTCTGTAAGCTTCTATATAAAGTATTTGAGAAATCTTTATCTGATATCTTTCGTTTTGCCATTTTAATGATAATACCGAATTTAAGGTATTATATTTAGAAACAGCCCTGAAAAAAACATTTTTAAACTCTGCCTCTGAAATTGGTTTTACCAAGAAGTGTAGAGGTTCAACATTAAATGATTCAAAAACATAATTTGGGTGGCTCGAAATAAATATAATAATCACTTTTGAATCTTTTTTTCTTATTTCTTCAGCTGCTTCTATTCCGTTTAATTCAAGCATTTCTACATCTAAAAAAATAATATCATAGTTATTGTTATGGTTATACTGTTTCACTAAATCTTCCGCAGAAAACAAATCTTCAATTTCAACTTCAGATAACATATTTTTATATTTTAACAACTCATTTTTCAAAATATCGTGGATTAAAATATCATCATCACAAATGCAAATTTTCAAGTTAAACCACCTTCTTTCAAGCACTTGAAATTATAGTACCAAAAAAACAATGAATTGTAAATGAGTTGCGAGAAAAATATTGCTTTCTGAAAGTAAACGGCTGTTTTTCTTTCTTTGCATATAACTCACCTTTTAGTGAATGCTAATAAAAAACAAAACAAGGTGATTTATTTGAGTAATCGTTTAGAGCGTGAAACAAGCCCTTATCTTCTCCAACACAAAGAAAATCCTGTTGACTGGTACACCTGGGGCGAAGAAGCATTTGCCCGTGCAAAGGAAGAAGACAAACCGATATTTTTAAGTATTGGCTACAGCTCTTGCCATTGGTGCCATGTAATAGCTCACGAGAGCTTTGAGGACAACGAAATTGCAGATTTATTAAATCGTTATTTTATATCTGTTAAGGTAGATAAAGAAGAGCGCCCTGATGTTGACAGCGTTTATATGTCAGTTTGTCAGGCATTCACGGGCAGTGGTGGTTGGCCTATGAGTATTTTTATGGATTCAGACGGTAAACCGTTTTTTGCCGGGACATATTTTCCTAAAACTACTTTAAAAACCTTGCTTGTTGCAATACACGAGGAATGGACGAATAATAAAAATGAATTATTAAAGCAGGCAGAAAAAATTATTGAGCATCTTAAAATCAAAAACAATTCCACAAGAAATGCCGATATTCAGTTAGCACATACCGCAGTGGCATTATTCAAACGAAGTTACGACAGAATTTTTGGTGGATTTGGCAGTGCGCCAAAATTCCCTACACCGCATAACATTATATTTTTACTTTCTTACTACGAAAAATTTGAAACTCCGGAATGCCTTGAAATGGCAGAGCGAACTTTGATTCAAATGTATTCAGGCGGTCTTTTTGACCATATCGGCTTTGGATTTTCAAGATATTCAACCGACAAACGCTTTCTCGTTCCGCATTTTGAAAAAATGCTTTATGATAACGCGTTGTTGATACTCGCCTACTGCAAGGCTTATTCGGTAACTAAAAAAGAGATTTATCTTGAAATTGCAGAAAAAACTGCTGAGTATATTTTAAGAGAAATGACAAGCGAAAATGGTGGCTTTTTCAGTGCTCAGGATGCAGACAGCGACGGTGAAGAGGGTAAATATTACACCTTTACGCCAGATGAAATTACAGATTTACTCGGAAGAGAAAAAGGCGAAAAGTTTAACAACCATTTTGATATTACAAAAAGAGGGAATTTTGAAGGTAAAAGCATACCGAATATTTTGCAAAGTGGCACTGATAGCAAAAGCTTCGAGACAGATTTAAAAGCTATTTATGACTACCGCAAAAAGCGTTTTTCACTTCACCTTGACGACAAAATTTTAACCTCGTGGAATTCATTAATGATTTCTGCAATGTGTGAGCTTTATATGGTAAGCAAAAAAGAAGATTATCTTAAAGCAGCGAAAAAAGCAGACGATTTTATAAGAAATAATCTTTGTGAAAATGGCACTCTTTTTGTAAGCTACAGGGAGCAAAAGCGTGGTGTTAAAGGCTTTTTAGACGATTATGCAAGCTATATTTTTGCTGAATTACAATTATATAAAGCAACACAGGAACAAGGATTTTTAAATCGTGCAAAACAGTTGTGTGACAAGGTAATTACTGATTTTAAAGACACTAATAGTGGATATAATTTTTACAGCAAAGAAAGCGAAAAGCTTATTTTAAACCCAAAAGAAACCTATGACGGTGCAATTCCGAGTGGTAACTCGTTAATGGCTTATAATCTTGTTAATTTATTTAAAATTACACAAGACGAAAAATATAAATTGGAAGCAGCAGAACAGCTTGATTTTATTTCAGCCGACGCTATGCACCACCCGACCGCATACTCAATGTTTTTAGTGGCATTGTTGGAATTTTAAAATAAAAAGGTGTAGCAAAAAAAGCTACACCTTTTCTTTCACACTTCCCAACTATACTCCCCACCTTTTACGGTAGTGTTTATTTTTTTGCTTAAAATAATATTGACCGTGGATTTTTCAGGTATCGTAATATTTACATTAAAGGTATTATTTTTAGTTTTATTCCATTCAACCTTTAACATTCCCTGTGGTGTTCTGATTTTACATTTAATAAAATCTAAACCGCAATTTAAAATCGGTTTAATTGTGAATGTTAAAAATCCGTTATTTATATCACAAACACCTGCAAAGTGAGAGAATAAAATCTCGTCATAGGTTGCAAGAAAATAATGGTCTTTTGAGCGGGTTGTTGTTTCCCAGCTCTCCCACGCCGTAGTGTCACCGAATGTTAGCCAGTGCCCCCAGCTTGGGTATGTAGTCCCGGTTAAAACCTTGTAAGCTGTAGTAATTTCGCCATTATCAAGTAAAACAGGTAAGATAAATTTTGTGCCGATACACCCTGTGTCAAGGTGATAACCTTTACACTTGATATCGTTAACAAGAGTTTCTAAAACATTGTTTTTGTACTCTTTTGGAACTAAATTAAATGCTAACGGCAACAAATTTGAAGTTTGTCTGTATTTTTCTCTGTTACCCCTTTGCTCCCAGAATAAAGTTTCATAAATATTCTTTTCTTTATTAAAGAATTTTTCATTAAATGCTTTATAAATATGATTTCTTGCATTTTTATACTCTTCAATATCTTCATTGAAATTTAAATTTTCTGCAATATAAATCATACTTTCGAGCATTTTATAAACAAATGCAGTTCCGCAAATTTCGGCACCCTCTGAAGTATTCGGGTCAACCTCTTCATTTTCACTGCAAACGGGTGCAACCCAGTCAGCAAGTCCTTTAACTCCCCATACCCATTCATTTTCTTTCAATGCTTCTGCTTGCATCTGTGCAAAACGCTTTAAGTCTGAATAAATCGACCTTACAAATTCTTCTGAATTACAAAAACGCAGGAGTGCTTCTGCGGTAAATACAAATGCAGTGTTCCATACGGGCGAATTCTGCCAACCCCAATTTGCACTCGGCACCATAACGGGAACTGAATTAAACTCTTTAAAGCAGTCATTCATTGTAGTTGTAAAGCTTTCTAAAAATAGCTTCAAGTCAAAATTATACATCATAGATGTAAGACCGCAGTTAAGGTCACCAAGCCAACCATTCTTTTCCCAGACGGGCGTATCTGTAGGTTTACCCTGTAAATTATTAAGAATTGTTCTGTGCATTAAAGCGTGTAAATCATTTATAAGTGCGTTTGAACAGTTGAATTCACTTATATGTGGGACATCGTTTGCTATTTTGTAAAGCACAATATCTTCGCTTTTAATTTCAGTCGAGCAACCTGCAATTTCAATATATTTAAAGCCCTTATAGCTGAATTTCGGCTCAAAAGCACACACTTCACCATTACTGATAAATGTATCGTGCTGAATGTAATCATCGGGCCACCAGTTGCCGTCGTGCCCCTCACCCTTACCGATTTTCTGAAAAGTACCGTCTTTGTTTAACTGCTCCATATATGTAACTGTAATTTTAGTATCTTTCGGAACATTAAACTTAATTTTAGCCCAGCCTGTAATCATCTCTGGTGCAGTTAATATGTAAGAGCCGTCAGGCTGTTTTTTAATTTCTTTAACCTTATATTCCTTAATTCTTTTTATTGGCTCTGCTTCCTGAAGAGTTAATTTGCCGGTTGGCGCATCCACTAAAATTGCATTATTAAATTCAAGTTCACTATTTCTCATATCGTGAGTTTCGCCACAGTAAATACTGTTTTTTGTAATAATACCATTAGTTGCAGCTTTAAAGGTTTCGTCACTCTTAATAATTTCAGTTGTGCCATCTTTAAACTCAATAGCTAAATCTAAAATTAATCTTGGAGTATTTCTCCACGACGCTATATGCCAATTCCAGACTGTTGTAGGCTCATTAAAAAAGCTGTTACCGAGTTCAATTGTTATTTCATTTTCCTGCATTTTCAAAAAATCGGTAACATTAAAAGCTCGGTAATACACTGTACTGCTGTATTGTGAATGCGTCGGATTAAGCACACTGTCATCAGGTAAATTACCGTTTATTTTTGCTTCAAACAAGCCTAATCCACAAATATAAAGTGTGGCGGATTTTACCGACTTTTCTATTTTAAAATTCTTTTTAAAAATTGGTGAAAATCTGTCTTCAATATCAGTTGTAGCACCAATCCATTGTCCTTTAAAATTGTAATTTTTCATAAATTATCACCTTAATTCGTAGTCGAGAATTTCCGTCAATGACGATTTTTGCATATCAGATATACTTGCCGTTTTATATTCAAAGTCATAATCATAATAATCGAAATCCTCATCCTGTGCAACAAGCTTTTCGTTGTCACAGCCCAGATATGCAGAATATCTCACTCGTTTCTTTTGGTTTGTTAATTCGTCTGTAATTCTTTTTTGCCTTGTAACTCTTGCACCAAACACAAAAAGCCTGAACATAAATATTATTATTTCTCTGTGTGACCTTAAATATCTGTCCACATCTTCTGAAAGTCTTTCGCAGGTATCCCCAATATAAGAAAGCAAAAGCCACATTGTGCAGTTGCACACCCAGTTTTTTATTCTGAATTTTATGTCAGAATCACTTGCCTCCGCTTCACTTTTGCCACTATCTAAATAAACGCTTATTGTATCAATAAACTTTTCAAAAGCTTCTTCATCACATTCGGGAAAAGCTTCTGAGTCAAGCTCTGAAACATAGTCGCAAAAAACATCGTACACATCGCCACCATAAAAAAGATGAGGATTGTAGCTGAATTTTGCTTTTCCCTCTGTTATAAAATCAAGGGAATTATCAGTAATATTAAAAATAGGTCTTCTTATTTTTTTGTTATTAACTTCAAAGACAACCGACCTGGAATAATATAAAAAATCTTCGAGCTGCTTCGGGATAAATATATTTCTATAATTTTTATCACTCTTTAAAGCATCAGCAATAATTTCAACCGCATCAGCAGAAAAAAGATTTTCACCCTCTAACTCCGACCAGAATGACGCAATGTTATTTTCACCAAGCAAAAGGCTGTTTGGTGTTTTTTCTGAATAGCACGACAATGCATATAAATCATCTAAATAAATATTTCTGTTGCCGTTTCTTAAAAGATTATTTTTTCGTTGCTTGCATTTATCTTTATCTGATTTTTTATCTGGGTAGCATAAAGCAAGTGACGAAAACTCCTGTTCGGTAGTAACTTCTCTGAAGTTATGCAACAAATTTTCACGCCACACGCTGAATTCAAGAATTTCACTCACTCAAACCACTCTCCCATCTTGATTTGTGTGGTTTTTTGTTTTGCTGAATGTTAGAGAGTCTTTCAGAAATTTCTAATATTAAATCATTTGTTGCCGACATCATAAAAGAGTCGCCCGTGTATTCTAAGTTATTATCATAAAGATAAAACCTCAGGCAATTCCAGATACCGTCTGCAATTCTTTTTAGATAGTTATAATCAAAATCCTCATATAAATTGTCAAATGCCTCAGTTAATACAGGAGGCATATTATTTTTACTTCTTTCAGACATTCCGGTCCATATACGGTAAAAAACGCTTTTTGTTTTGTCGTTATTATATTCCTTCGGAACATTACCCATAAAGGTTTTTAACAGCTTTACAACACCTAAAAAGGTGTAGTCCTCTTTTCTGCATTCGCTCATTAAAAAGCCCAATATTACATAGAGCATATTTCTTATTGTTGTTGCATCCTTTTCTTCAAACGAAAAAGAGAAAACAACAGAAATATTTTCATCAAAAGATTTATAATATTCAATTATTTTATCTACAAAGTCATTTATAACCTTATATTCTTTTGAGGTCTCTTTGAAAGAAAACTCAGGAAACCCCTGCACTGCAATATGCGTCAGGTAAACATTATAGCCATAAACCTGATTTTTTAAATTCTCAATCAAAGTAGAATATTTTTTGCTTTCATCTACCATAACCTTATATTTTTCAACATTTGTCATAGCTTTAGCTCCTTAAATTTTCTGCTATTATTTTACTATATTTACGCTGATTTGTCAATATGACTAATTTAGTGTGACAGTTGTTTGACTTTAAATAAATCTGTGATATAGTAAAGACAGAAAGAAACATAAAGCCAAAACGAAAGGGGCAAGGCAAAATGACAAACATAAACCTCAATAAACATCTGCTGGTGAAAGCCCACCAGAAAAGGTGGGCAACAATAAAAGCATATCACAACCGAAAGGAGCGATAATTATGAGAATTACTTCTGATAACTTGGTTTTCAATGAGGAATCGGCAAAAACACTTGATTCACAAATCAAACTTCACAGAAAAAACAGTGCCTGTGAAAAACCTGTTTCTGACGAAGCTTCCCGACACTCTTGTTTTTCTGAAGAAGTTACAAACTTTCTTAAAACCGTAGAGGACAAATTAAAAATAGTCAGCGAAAAGGTTATTTCGCAATCATTCTTTGAATATGTAAAAACACCCACCGAAGCCGACAAATTTATAAAGCATCTAATGAAGCCCTTGAAGAAAATTGCACAGGAAGAAAAATTGACACTCTTCTACTTTTTACAAGCCGCCATAAGCTACACAGTCAAATACTCCCCGGCAGAAGAATGCAACTTAGAAAATCTTATTTTCTTAGCAATTATGTTAAGAGATGACACTACAAAAAAGGATTGTAAAGACTCTCTTTTTGATTTATTCATAAAAGGAGATCTTGAAAAAGCCTCTGACAAAAACAATTCAGATTTAATATTATATTACGACCGTTTTTGTGCCTACAAAGACGAGAAAACACCCGGAATGATTCTTAAGAATGTTTTAAAAATGACAGTAAAATTCACACCATACAAGGTAGAATAAATTAACCCTATACAGCTTAATTTAACACCTGAAAGGAGTGGGAAGTATGAAGTATATGTCAAAGGATACACTCATAAAAAAAGCCTCACAAAAAATAGTTCCTCTAAAAACTCAAAAGGAAACTTTAGACATACTCGCTTCACTCATAAGTCTTCATTTAAGAAAGCTTGTTACAATAGAATCAGGTGTTGATGCAGATTTACTTCCCAACACCTCTCTATTGGTCTTAGCCCGTACAGGTTGCGGTAAGTCGCACTTAATAAAATCATTAGCCGATGTAGCCGGACTTAATGTATTCACAATAGACTCAAGTGCATTAAGCCCTGAAGGCTACAAGGGCACTACCTTAAGCCAGCTTTTCAGCTTAGCAAAGCACGCCTGTCCTGATGAAGAAAAATTCAATAGCAGTATAGTAATAATTGATGAATTCTGTAAAATGAAGTTCAGAGCCGGTGAAATTTCAAACCCGCAGTTCAACTTATTACAGGTAATTGAAGGCAAGGGCATCTCTTGCGATTTAGGTCAGAGCAGAACAGATTTTATTGACACAAGTAAAATGCTCTTTATCTTCTCAGGTGCATTCGACGGACTTGAAGATATGATAAAAGAAAGAATGAAGGGCAGAAACACAATCGGGTTTGTCAATAACACTATAACCGAAGACGAAAACGAATATTTAAAACACGCTACTTTAGACGATATAAAGCAGTATGGCTTCAACGCAGAGCTTTTGGGCAGAATTGGCGCAATACATTACATTCCTCCACTTTCAAAAGAAGATTTCAACTTGCTCTTACAGTCACCAAAAGGGTCATACATTCAAAAATATTCACACCTTTACAAGCTTTCAGATGTAACACTTAAAATTGATAACAAAGCCTCAGAAAAAATAGCCGAATTGTCAACGGCTCTTAACACGGGTGCAAGGGCAGTCGGCACAATTTTGCAAAATGCACTTAATCCGACTTTCAGTGAAATAGATTCTGACCCGACTATAACGAGCGTTACATTAACGGTAAAAAATAATGTTCTTACCCCAAAATATTATCACTCAAGAAAGAAAAAGGCAGAAAACATATCCGAGCTCAGCGAAAATATTAACAAAGCAGTAGAAAGAGACGACTCATTCCGCGAATATATTAGCACCTCTGCTGACATACACAGCTTTTTAAAGCACCTTATGAGCTTTACTAATAACATCTCCCCTGAAGAAGAAATGACAGTCTATTACTTCTTAGCAACCTGCCTTCAGTATATATTTGAATTCCAGCCAGACAACGACTATCGCTTATCATCATTTGCAAAGCTTGCTGATACCACATACGACCCAAATGAAACCAACTACGATAGATCTCTCTTTGATAGAATAATGTCCGGCCAGGCAAAAAAGAGTAGTGAGGGACATCACAGTGAATTCAAAGCATATTACGCACTCTTCGGAGCCTGTAATCAAAAAAATGTTAAAGCCCTCTTAAAAAAACAAATCTCAACAATCCGCAAAAATTATAAACCCTACCAAGACGAAAATCTCCTTTAATGTTCTTTATATGGTATCCTCCTTAAAAGCAAAGAGGCAGTAACCCAAAAGTTACTGCCTCTTTGTTTATTATATTAAATTATTTTACGCCACCGTATATATCGCTTTCAATATAATCAACATTTAACATTCTGCAGAAATTAAGTGCGAAAAGGTCATTTGCAGTCCAGAGACCAACCTTTAAGCCTTTGTCGTGGAATTCTTTAACCATTTCTTTTGTTGCAACCTTGTAATCAGCATCAATATCAAAGCCGTAGTCAAAGCATCTTCTGTAATCACCACAGTTTTTGCCGTAGGTGAGCATTATATTCAATTCAGGGAATGCTTCGTGTGCCTTAATTAAATTATCAAATTCAAAGGATTGAAGTGAGCATTTTGATAAGTCGTATTTTTCACCAGCAAGAGTGAAAAGGTCGTTAATCTGCTCATCAGTCCACTCGCCTTTAAGCTCAATGAAGCAAATCATATTACCCTGCTTACAGATGTCTATATAACGCTCAAATGTGCAAAGGTAGCAAACCTCTTTTGATTTATCATTATAAAGTGGTTTTTGTGTAAGCTCAACATAAGTAGAATCCGCAACGAGTAATTCTGTGCCATCACTGAATTTAACCTCATCATTATGGTTAACAACAAAAACACCGTCTTTTGTAATTCTTACATCGGTTTCAATACCGCCTGAGCCATTTTTAACTGCACTTATAAAAGCAGCCTCGGTGTTGCCGGGTTGCTTTGCACTGTGACCACGGTGGGCAATCATACAAATATCGCCGTGTTTTTTCTCATTTGTCTTATGAATACCGAATAAAGCAGCCGCACCTGCTGTGGCAGCTAAAAGTAAAGCCTTTCCTTTCATAAATAAACCCTCCGGAAATTTTTTCAATAATTCAACGCTATAATAATAACACTCTCAAATTCTATTGTCAATAATGTCGGTTTATGATAAAATAATAAAAATTTTAATTAGGGGTGTTTTTATGAAATTACTCATTGCTTCTGATATTCACGGCTCATTAAAATATTGCAATAAATTAGTTGAACGCTACAAAAAAGAAGGCTGTGACAAGCTTATTCTTTTAGGTGATATTCTCTACCACGGGCCAAGAAACGATTTGCCTGATGAATATAACCCAAAGGGTGTAATTGCTTTACTTAACGGAATGAGTGACGAAATATTTGCAGTAAGAGGCAACTGTGAAGCCGAGGTTGATGATATGGTTTTGGATTTTAATGTTCTGGCTGACTATGCTTGTCTTTATGCTAAAGGCAGACTTCTCTTTCTTACTCACGGTCATAAATATAATCCGCAAAATCTGCCTAAGCTAAAAAAGGGTGACATTCTTTTTAACGGTCACACTCATATAAGTAAAATTGAAGAGCTTGACGGAATTTTATATGTAAATCCCGGCTCTGTTTCAATCCCTAAGGAAAACACCCCTCGTGGATATATAATCTTAACTGATGATGAAATTATCCACAAAGATTTAGACGGAAATATTCTTACAGAATATTCTTTATAAGAATATATGCAACACAGTGTATTTTATCTCACACTTTTTAATTCTTTTGGAGAATGTTGAACACTTTCGGGTGGTTTTTGTGGAAGATTGCCAAAACTTGTTGACTATTGTCTTATTTTATGTTTAAATTGATACCGTATGATAATACATATATTATTGTATTTACAGGAGGGTATTTTATGAAGAAAAAAGACAAGCAGAGAAGTATAGGCTACATTATGGCAAGACTTGCTTTCATAATGGTTATGGTCGGTATGCTTTTAATTGCTATAGTTTCAATTTTTTCAAACTTTGTGGCAACAAAAAATCTTGTTTCAGGTGAATTACTCAGTGTTGTTTCAACCGCATCAAGAAGTATTCAGTGGGAGTTACAATCTTATGTTAATTTAGCTGAAGCTATTGGTACAGATTCTTTTCTTTTAGATGAAGAGAATTCTGCAGAAGACAAACAAGCTTATATCGCACAAAAAGCTACTTCTCACGGCTTAGTTGGTGGCGATATGCTTGACACAAGCGGTATTGGTTTAGATGGTGCAGATTACAGTGCTTCTGAATCATTCAAATCTGCTTTAGGCGGCGAGGTTTATATTTCTTCCCCTACTGACACAGGTTCAGGAACAAAAATGATGTTTATTGCGGCTCCTGTATGGGAAAACGGTATTGAGGGTTCAGAGGTTGTTGGCGTTATTTACCTCATTCCATCGCCTACACTTTTAGATGATATAGCTGCTTCAATCAAATCAAGTGAACAAGGTATTACAAATATTCTTGATAACACCGGTGCAGTAATAGCAACCTCAAAGGTAGCAGAAGAGGGTACCGAAGAGGATGTTACTGCTGGTGCAAGTGAATCAGAAATGGCTACATATATGGAGCTTAATGCCCGTATGATTTCCGGTGAAACAGGCTCTGAAACTTACGATTTTGCAGGTGCATCTTACTTTACAGCTTATGCTCCGATTCCTCTCACAAATGGTTGGTCAGTAGCTGTTACTTCTCCTTATGCTGACTTTTTAAGCAGTGTTCTTAATGTTACAATTATTCTTTTCATATTCGTTATTGCTATCGGTCTTCTTGCTCTTTTCATTGCAAACAGACTTGGTAAGAAAATCGGTAACCCAATGAGTATTTGTACTGAAATTATCAATGGCATTGGTATTGGTGATTTCTCAAAGGATGCTCCTAATGTTAAGAGAAAAGACGAAACAAGACTTCTTGCAGAAGCAACCGGCAAGGCAATTCACGAATTAAGAGAAATTATTTATGATATTACACGCGTTCTCGAAGCTGTTGCAAACGGCGATTTAACAATTGATGTTGATGAAAAACGCGATATGTATGTAGGTGACTACGAAAGTATTTATAACTCACTCGCAAGCATCAAAACAAGTCTTCAGGCAACAATGGAGCAAATTGATGTTGCTGCTGAACAGGTTACATCAGGCTCAGAGCAGGTTTCAATTGGTGCTTCTAACCTCTCAGAAGGCTCAACAGGTCAGGCTTCTTCAGTTGCACAATTAGCTTCTAATATCCGCACAATTGCAGATTTAATCAATACTAACGCAGACGATGCGGCAAATGCAAATGACTTGACAAACAAAGCAGGCGAAGCAATGGGCGACGCTACTGTTTCTATGGACAGCCTTGTTGAAGCTATGAACGAAATTGCTGACTTGTCAGAGGAAATTAAAAAGATTACAAAGACCATTGAAGACATTGCATTCCAGACTAACATCTTAGCACTTAATGCAGCAGTTGAAGCAGCAAGAGCAGGTGCAGCAGGTAAAGGCTTTGCAGTTGTTGCTGATGAAGTAAGAAACCTTGCAGGTAAATCCTCAGAAGCGGCAAAGAGCACAACTGTTCTTATTGAAAATGCAGTTATTGCAATTGAAAAAGGTACAGCTCTTGTAACAGATGTTGCAGGTAAAATGAATGATGTTGCAGCTTCTGCAGGTGCAGTTGCTCAGATTAATGGTAAAATTTCAGAAGAAAGTAAAAACACAGCACTTTCAATTAACGAAATTACAATTGGCATTGACCAGATTTCTAACATTGTTCAGACAAACTCTGCAACCTCACAGCAATCTGCGGCGGCGGCAGAAGAGCTTGCAGGTCAGGCGAATACACTCAAGAATCTTATTGAAGCATTCAAATATTAAGTTTTCCTGTATTTAGGGCAGAACAAAACACCATTGACAAAAAATGTCAATGGTGTTTTTAGTTGTTTTTTCACCCGCTCGTAGTATCTATATACAACTTCGGGGTGAAGAAAACAACTTCTGCCTCTAAATACAGAAAAACTTTATTATATCTCTGTAATTCCCCCAACAAGAATTCCTAAATTATCATTATAAATCTGTGGGAATTGTGAAAGCGGTAACGGACTCATTCCAAGGCCTATTTCTATTGTGTAGCCAGGTCTGTTATAGGTTTCAATAAACCAATCCTTATACCCTGCAAAGCCTGAAGCGTATGGCGTTTCTTCAACTGCATAGCCACTCACTTCACCAAAATATTCTGCAATTCTTCTTGAATTTTCAGGCTCATAGTCTAAATATTTCCAGTAAATTATTTCTCCCTGGCTGTGATAAGAAAGCGTTAATCTGAAATTATGATTTCTCGTAAAATCATAAACTGCTCTTGATTCCGGCTCTGACAAAGGTGCAGAACCCACATAATCTCTCGGCCCCGGAATTGTAAAGCCTTGTGAGAATTTAATTTCTCTGGCTCTTTCCCAATTCGCAGGGTATTGCAAATTCAGATCTACACCATTTATATTTGCTTTCCAACCGTTAGGATATGGTATGTTCGGGTAATTATCAGCAAGTCGCCGTGCCTGTGTTAAATATCTGCCACTCGGTACAACACCGTTTACTAAATCAACACCATCAGGATTTACAATTGGCACAAGATATAGCGTTGCCTTGTTATAAAGCTCACTCGCACTTACATTAAAAATAGTACCGTTTGTTGCATAGCTTTCAGAATATTCTTCAAGGAATTTTAAAAGTACAGGCGTTGTAAGCCATTCATTAGCGTGATGAGAGGCATTGTAAAAAACCTCAGCTTCTCCCCTGCCGATTCTAAGATAAGGAATGCTTTTTCCCATAACACTTCTGCCTATTGAGCCACCATTTAAAAACGGATAGCGAGCCTGTAATCCCTCTAATATGAATGTTACTAATTGATAAGTATAAGGCACATTCACCGGCACAACGGAAAATGATAAAGGGATTATAAGATTAGTACCAACTCTTAAATTGTCAGGGTTAACACCGACATTCGCTCTTAAAATTGCACCGACACTTGTGTTATATTGCTGTGACAAATTCCACAAGGTATCGCCACGGATTATTCTGTGCGTAAGATAGCCTTTTAAATAGGGCAACAGCGCATTCCATGTGCGAATGCCGACAATTCCATCCTGATTTAAGCCTGCACTTTGCTGAAAGCGTAAAACGGCATTCTGAGTCCTTACACCAAAAATCCCGTCAGGATTTTCATTCAGAAACCCCGCTCTGCTTAACGCGAGTTGTAAAATAAAAACATCTGTACCACGACTGCCTAACCTTAATACTGTCATATAAACACCCCCACTTATTTATATTCGGGGGATAGTAAAATATGCGTAACCCCGCTACGCTCAAGTACTGAGTGCTGAAGAATGCAGAAGGCAGAGTGCAGAATGCAGAATTTCGGAAGTCCTGCAAATATAATTGAAAGTTGAAAATTGAAAATTTCGGGGCTACGCCGTAATTATAATAATTGGTTATAATGGTAAATCGACTTTTTCATTTATACTAATTACAAATATTAAGATTTAAATATAAAAATTCTATCATTTTTAGTTTACACAAACTTCAAATGATAGAATTTCTTGTTTTATGGATAACTAATTATAATCAAACGCGAAGCGTTTCTGAAATTTTCAATTTTCCATTTTCAATTTTTAATTAAAATAGCACTCAGCACTCTAATTAAAGCATGCTCGCTCTCAACTCTTCATTACTCTTATCTGAAAGATATTTTGGAGCAATGTCAAATACTGTCTTGCAACCGCTTTCGCCCTCTTCGTTAAGGCGATAAGCCGCTCTTACATAAGCAGTAATTACACTTGCAGTAAATTCAGGGTTAGAGTCAAGCTTTAAGCTATATTCAATAATGTGATTATTTTCTAAGTTTTTACCTGTTCTGCCTGTGCGGATAACAAAGCCACCGTGTGGAATACCACTATGATTTTTTTGTAACTCTTCCATAGAAATGAAGTTTACTGTTGTGTCATATTCATCAAAATAGTTTTTCATTGTAACTATTTCTCTTTCAATGCGTTCTTTGTCTGCACCCTCTTCAACTACAACAAAGCATTCTCTTGTGTGCTTTTGTCTTGTTGTAAGCTGTGGCTCAGAGCCACTTCTGACTGCTTCTAAAGCTTCAGGAACAGGCACAGTGTATTGTCTTGCATCAATTACGCCCTCAACGCGTCTTATTGCGTCTGAATGGCCCTGGCTGACGCCCTTGCCCCAGAATGTGTAATCTGCACCATCTTTAAGAATGCAACTGCTGTAAAGTCTGTTAAGTGAGAACATACCAGGGTCCCAGCCGACAGAAATAATTGCAACCTTATTGCCCTTTTTAGCCTTTTCATCTACATTAGAAAAATGCTCAGGGATTCTCTTGTGAGTGTCAAAGCTGTCAACAACATTAAAATATTCTGCCATTTTTGGTGTTTGCTCCGGTAAATCGGTAGCACTACCGCCACACATAACGAGAACATCAATTTCGTCTTTGTGGTTTAAAATATCATCTGTATGATAAACCTTAACACCATCTGTCATTACCTTAACAGCTTCAGGTGGACGGCGTGTGAACACACTTGTTAAACACATATCATCATTCTGCATTATTGCACATTCCACACCCTTAGCAATATTGCCGTAACCGTAAAGACCAACTTTAATCACTTGTATCAACTCCATAAAGTAGTATAACTAAAATAACAGAATTTATTTTAAAACTTAATGCCCCATTCGTCAAGTATTTTCTTCACGAATAGGGCAAATTTTTTATAACAATTCCTTAATTTTATCAAGAAACGCTTCTTCACCAAATGTATTTATTTTGAAAAGTGCACCCTGGCTTCCACCCGAAGTAATTGCAGAAACTAAAATATCGCTATTACTATTCTGAAAAAATGTTACACTAAGACTAACCCTGTTTGAGCCTGTGTAACTGTATCTTTCAAATACACGCACACTGCAAAGTGCATCACCTATTTTAAAATTGCTTGATTCTTCAAGCGAAGCCGTAAAAGAGCCGTTAATTATCCCGTCTTCAATTCTTTTAACAACCTCATTAAAATCCCCTTTTACAACAGTTTCAAATTTTGCCATAATAATTCTCTCCTTAATAGTGCCGTTAGGCAAATCATGCATCGTAAGATGCAAATCATGAACTTTAGTTCAATTAATGGAACAAATCATTTTTGAAGCAACGCCACACATTCAACATGGATGGTAGCAATGGAATTGCTAACATAGGTTGTTGGAAACATATCAACCTCGGCCGTTGTAGGGAATTTATCCACATTCATAAGTTAATTCGTTCTATAAATTGGATTTGGTTCAATTTTTGCATTTTATAAAATCCAAAAATTCTTCACGACTTATTCCTACAAATTCTTCATTCGGAATTCTATAATAAGTATTTTGAGTTATCATAAAAACAAATTTTTTGAAAGGATACACTTTTATCCCATCCTTTTTTACAAGCTTCCCGTCTCTTATCAAATTCGCATTCTCCACAATAAATGAATGCTTTTTCTTTGAACCACTAAGGAATACTCTGTCATCATAATTTGTAAAAGCAAAGCAAAGTATATATGTAAAAAATAAAATAGCTGGAATAATCCAAATTATAAGCAAATACGGATTACTCAATACATAAGACAAAACAGAAAGAGTAAGCGAAGCTATGGTCGAAATCACTGTCGGAAGAAATAAATTAATGCAATTATAAATTCGTATGGCTTTCCCATCATTATAACCATAAAAAGACACATTGATATTTTTCAATTTATTATCTCCAATCTTTATGTTAGTAGCTAGATAAATTCAGATTTATCTTCTCGACAGCAGACACACTGTCTCAACATGGCTCGTATATGGAAACATATCAACCGGCTGGATTTTTTTGACTTTATATCCATTCTTGGTTAAGAAAAACAAATCCCTCTGTTGAGTTTCAGGGTTGCAAGAAATATAAACTATTTTTTCGGGTGCCAAGGCTAAAACCGATGACAAGAATTTTCTGTCACTACCGGCTCTTGGCGGGTCCATAAATACTACATCTGCCTTTTCACCTGCAGACTTCATTCCGAGCATAAATTCACCTGCATCGGCACAAATGAATTTTGCATTTTCTATGTTATTGATTTTAGCATTGATTTTTGCATCCTTAATTGCGTCGGCATTTACCTCGCAACCGATAATTTCTTTAGCATTTTTTGCAGCAATAAGTCCGATTGTACCAATTCCGCAATATGCATCAATTACTTTTTCAGTGCCTTTAAGTTCTGCAAACTCAATTGCTTTACCATAAAGAATTTCTGTCTGAACAGGGTTAATCTGATAAAATGATTTAGGGGAAATTCTGAAACGATTACCGCACAAAACATCTTCAATATACCCGTTGCCAAAAAGAACTTCTTCTCTGTCACCTAACACCATGCTTGTAAACTTATTGTTTACATTTTGCACTATTGTGGTAATTTCGGGGTGAATTTTTAAAAGCTCTTTTGTGAATGCATTTTTTGATGGAAAATTAATAACGCCCGTTACTAAAACGACCATTATTTCATTTGTTGCAAAGCCTCTTTTAACTAAGACATGACGAAGAAAGCCTTTCATATTTCTTTCATCAAAAACAGTTAATTTGAAGCTTTTAACAAGTCTTCTTATAGTTACAATAATCTCGTCGGCTTTTTTATCTTCAATAAGACAGGAATCCACTTTGACTATGTTGTGAGTGCTTGACTGATAAACACCGGAAATTATTTCGCCACCACGGGTGCGACCAAATGCCGCCTGAACTTTATTTCTATAGTGGAACGGGGTTTCCATACCAATAATAGACGAAACCTTGTGAAAGGGTGTTAAAAGCTTATTTACTTTTGATTGTTTAAATTTAAGCTGTTCTTCGTAGCTCAAATTCCAGAGCTGACAACCGCCACACTTTTTTGAAACAGGGCATTTGTTGCTTTGTGATTTTGGCTTTATGTTATTTTTATTAACTGAAACCTTTTTATTTTGTTGCTTGTTCATTTATTTTCTCTTTACCTTTATTTTCTGACTTTTCATTATACACTACATATTTGCAATACAAAAATTCTGTTACCATATTAGTTGCCATAGTAACACCTAAAATTATGTACTCAACAAAATCGGCAGTAAATCTTTGCGCTGCCATTTCGCCTAAAATAACAGAAACCGGTGTAAATACGCAATAAAATCCGAAAACCTTAAGCATTGCAATCGGGATATTATTAGCAGATTTAAAAGTAAATTTACGGTTGAAAGTAAAATTCCAGAGCACAGACAAAATGAGTGCTACTAAATATTTTGCACCATATTCAGAATTGAAAAGCCAGTTTGTTATTGCATTGGTGCCTTCCATATCCGGAAAAAACTCATTAAGAAGAGTAAAAGACACAACCTGAATAATTCCTGCAGATGCAGAAAACAATGCAAATTTCACCGCTTGCATAGCGCTATCTTTTTTTGCAGATTTTTCGCTCATTTTTGCCCACTCCTTGAAGTTAATTTTATAATTTCATTTTAACACAGGTAACAATTATTTGCAATAAATTTTAATTCACAAGATATGCTAAAGCAATAATGTGTACCACTAAATATTTAAAAAATATTTAATGGTACACAAACAAATATCCCCACTCTTTCGAGTGGGGAATTCTTTTAATAAAGTTCGTCTGTTGAAATACCAGCAGCCCAGCAAAGAATATATCTTGCGTCGTCTGTTGAAATTTCGCCGTCTTCGTTTGCGTCGATGATGATTTGTTTATCTTCATCTTCAGGCATTTCTTCAAGACCTGCTGCAATTTTAAGAGCTAATCTTGCGTCTTTTGTTGTGATGAGGAAGTCGTGGTCAACATCACCTAAGCCTGTATCAAGGTAAATACCCTTTGTGAATCTCTTATATGTGTTATAGAGGCTGAACTGTGGGTAATTTTCAACATCAGTAAATACTGTGTATTGATTATCCATTGAAAGAAGCCACATTATAATATCGCAAGTGCCGTCTGTTTCGTAAACACCGTAAGAAGTGTGCTGAAGATTTTTAATGAACCAGGTTTGCTCAGGGAACATACATGTTGAAGCATCAATTTTGTAGTCCCATGAAACATGGTAGTGACCGTCCGGTTTAACTTGTGTATAGTTTTTACCCCAATCATCAAATGCTGTGAGGTAATCTGCACAAGTTGCGCCACCACTTGAATATTTTGTATCTACAACCATATCGCTGGTGTTAAGACTTTCGTTAATAGGAGCAATTTGTCTATTGTAGCCGCATACAATACCAAATTTCATACCAGTGCTTTCAGCATCTTCAATAATTGCTTTTGCATTTCTCTGAATAGCATTATAAGCATCAATCTTAGCTAAAAGATTTGCGTCAACACCCTCTGGGAAGAGGAATGCTTTAGCTTCATCGTAATAATCAGCAGGAACTAAGCACCAAAGACCAGGCATACCAGCTAACACTGGAACAACAATGTCTGAATAAATCTGTGGCTTCATACCTTCAACAGCATCCTGTAAGTATGTGAAATATTCCTGAGTGAATTCCTCAGTTGTAGCAAAGCTTGAAAGAATAACTGAAATAATGTGAGTAGTTGCACTACCATCAGCTAAACCAACTAAGAAGTTTTCAAAAGCATAAACATCAAGAGCAATGTTGCCTGTGAAAACATCACCTGCGAGTGATGTACCCTGCCATGCAGGAGAAGCAAAAACGAGGTTATTGATGCTGCTGCCACCGTAAGCTGAAAGGTAAGAGAGCACCACTGCTGAGCCCTGGCTTACAGCAACAACATTAACTTTGCCTGAGCCTGTTCTTGCTTTAACATAATCAATGAAGTTGTTAAGGTCATCTGCACAGTCAATCGGGCTTTCACGCCAGTCATAGCCAAATGCATAAACTAAATCTGCATTGTATTGCTTAGCATATTTTAAACCGATTTCATCAAAAATAGCTTTTCTTTCCTCTTCGCTGTATGATGACATTGGTTCATCATAGGTTTCGTGAGAAACATTACTATAAGTAGGTGTACCATCTGTATTGTAACCGATATCTTCAATAATATCTTTAACTAAAGGTAAAACCTGGTTACCAAAACGAGCCCAGTCTGCTCCGCCTGCACCGTATTCAATAAAACCAGTGAGAAGAGCAGTTGCAATATTTGCAATCTTACCATCTGTCACAAAATTTTCAGGTGGGAATACCTGTATTTCCTGATCTGTACCTGCATTTTTAACAAGCGGAACACCAGCGAAGCCCTGAACTATTACAAGTGGAACATCTGTTGCAGCAGCAGCAGGTGCCACAAGTGCAAGACCAGCAAGCATAAGCGCAAGTGAAATGCATAACACTTTTTTAAATGCCTTCATATATATCCTCCTAATAACGACTGAGGCTAATACCCCATATATACACATTGCATTGTACCACACTCTTTTACCAATTGCAAGAGAAACTGAAAAATTTTAGCAACAATTATAATGTTTTTAACATTTTTTTGGTCATATTTTAATACTGATTTCACCGCTACTGATAAATTCGATGTGATTATCTGAAAATTCCACCTCTAAACGAGCATTTTCATCAATTGCTTTTGCTATTCCTTTTCTGACGCTTTCATCTGAGATAACTGAAATTTCTTTTCCTAAAATGAAACATTTTTCTCTGTACTCATTCATAAATGAAGCGGTACTCAGATTTTTATAGAGCTTATAAAATCCGTTAAGAAATTCTGCAACGAATCGTTCTTTAATATCGGGCATTTCCTCACTGAAAACTGCACCTGCAATACTTTTCAAATCTTCAGGAAAGCTCCCCTTTGGCTCAAAAAGGTTTACACCTACACCTAAAACCGCAAAATCCAATTTTTTACTGACAGAATTTATAACGCTTTCTGTTAAAATTCCGCAAACCTTTTTATTGTTTATAAAAATATCATTAACCCATTTTATCTGCGGGTTTTCAGCACCAAGTTTTTCTAATGCTTTTGTAACTGCAACTGCTGCGGCAGTAGTAATTAAAATAGCTTTTTCAATTTTTAAATCGGGCTTTAAAAGGACGCTGAAATAAACACCCGTGTTTTCAGGGGAATAAAAGCTCCTGCCAAGCCTGCCTTTGCCTCCTGTCTGAGAAGAAGCAATTACAGTACACCACTCATTTTTACTTCTGCCTTGCTCTTTTAAAAGTGTGTTTGTAGATGTAACTTCATCGAAAATATTTATATCTGCATTCTGCAATTCTTCACACAAAAACTCTTTTATTTTTTCTAAAGAGAGCATTTTATCACTTCCAATAAAAAACAGCGCCACAAGGACGCTGTTTTAAAAGTAAACATTATGTATATCAGATTACCACTTGATTGTATAGTCAGTTCTGATACCGAAATAAGCAGTAATACCGCCGAACATATCTATATTAAGTAACCATACAAAGTCATATTTTGCACTTGTAATGTTACCTGTTGCAGCATCAACAGTAACAATAATTTTACCATTTTCATAACCAACTTTAAGAGAACTGAGAAGGCTTGCTGCACCACCTGCATTGTCTTTTATTGTTTGTGGCATAACAATGTTAAAAGCTTTACCGTGGTGACCTGAACCGTGAGCATACTCATTTGCGAGCGGATCATTCACAAGCTCAAGAGTGATTGTATAAACACCATCTTTCTCTGTGCATTCAGCCTTAGCAACATCTTCTGCTGTAAGCTTACTTGCCCATGATTCATTTTCAACCGGATAAATAGCATTTTTATCTGCTGCAGTTGTACCTGTTCTGCCGGACTGTTCCTCATTAACGCCCATATTAGAGTCGATAAGGTTATTAACTATACCCTGGAACATACCAAGTGCACCAAGATTGATTGGTTGTGCCTGATAGTTTTCTTCTCTGTCTTTTGTTATTGATTTAGCGCTTGTTTTAGCTTTATTTGATGCTTTATTGAAATAATCAACAATTACAGCCTTGTTTGTACCAACGAGACTGTTTGAATTTGTGTTCTTATCTGCTGGCTTTTGTGCATCTGCATTGTTGTTGGCTGTACCGCTGTTATTATTTGTACTTGTGTTACCACTTGGTGTAGTAGCAGTGTTACTGTCTGTGCTTGTACCAGCATTTGTGTCAGTACTTGTGTTTGTGTTAGTGTTTGTATTAGTGTTTACACTTGCACTGTTATCAACATAGCCACCGTTGTTTTGTGTATTGCTATTTACAGTACCCTGAGTATTATTGCCTTGTACGGTAGCTGCAGGAGTTGTGTTAATTCCATAGAGAACCATAACTGTTGCAATATTGTTTGTTGTAATAAGTGTAACTGCAATACATATTGCTGCGACTGCGAGAATAATTTTCATTGCAGGGGTTAATTTCATAGTAATCCCACTCCATTCTTCAAAATCTGTTTTATTATAGAATGATTTTACAAAAAAGTCAATAGAATAAAAGAAACAAAACGATTTAATTGTTATATTTTTGAAAAAACTATTGTTATATTAACAAATTTAATGTAAAATAGTTTCGTTTTATATTATATAAAAATTCAAGGGATAAATTAAATGCTACAAAAAAATAATCTCATAAAAAATCTGAGCAATGGCGTAACTGCTTATTTATTAGTTTTTTCCTACGCTGTTTGCCTTGCAGGCTCTTTACAACTTAATATCTGGTATGCTTTAACCACTGCTGTAATTTCTGTTATTATTTCAACCAGCTTAAAAAATCAGGTTTTAGCACCCGACACATTTTTTACTGTTCCGCTTCTTTTAGTTTTATCCTCCGGAACAAATGCCCTTTTACCATTTTGCGTAATTGGTGGCGGATTGATTTATTCTGCATTTAATAAAAAATGCGAAAAAATAACTCTGCACCCCGCTGTTAAAGGTGCCCTCAGCTTAAGCCTTGCTTTTTCGGTAACTGCACTTTTGACTACGCATTATTTCGGAATTGGTGCGGAGGGCTTTACTGTAATTGAAATTTTAAAAACTTATCGTTCTTTAGGCTTCCACCCGAATTGGCGTGGTGTGTTTTTTGGTACAGTTACACTTTTCGCAATGATTACTTATCCCTTTAAATTTAAAAAAGCAAATAAATATTTCCCTGCCGAAGCCTTTTCTTTGGTTTTGCCGTTGCTTCTGAATTTAATTCTTAATCCAGATAGAGAATACACACCAATAACTGAAGCTTCAAATCTTGTAGGATTTATAAACGAAAGCTCAATTTCATTCTTCTTACCATTCTTTAATGACGAATTTTTATTTTCGCATTCTGCATATATAAGTGCTTTTCAGAGTGCATTAGCTTTGGGAATATTGCTTTTGTTTTTCTCACCACAAAAGACACGAACAGATTCACAAGGCACTGCAACCGTATTAAACGGCATTTCGGGCGGATTCCCTGTCAGAGCTTATGAAATAAGGGGCTACTCTTTAATTTCTGCAGTATTTGCCGTTCTGTTAATTGTCTATTCCTGCTTCTTTTCAGATGATATTTTAGCAAGAATTCCTTTGCATTCTCTTGCAGTAGTTTTAATAGTTTCTGCCTGGAAGCAGGTGCCATTCAAAGCTTTGGGCAATGCGTTTAAAAGTGGCGTTTTAAGTATAATTTCCTTGCTTTTAATATTTGCAGTTTCAATTTTCACAAATATTTTCATTACACTTTTAGTTGCAATAATTTTTAATTCTTTACTTGCACTCTTAGAAAAATGCAAAGGCGGTGCTAAAAATGGATAAGAAAAAGTTAGCACGCGTAATTGCTACAATAATAATATCTTTTGTAATGTTTTCTGTTTTCACTTTAGATATTCTGACACTTGCGCTTTGCAACAAATACGAAAAAAATTACACCCTACTTGCTGAAGATTTTTCGTATTCAAACGGGAATGACAGAATTCACTTTTTAAACACCGGTAATTCAGACTGCATTTTATTAGAAAGCAATGGGCATTTCGCCTTAATAGACTCCGGTGAGGGTGACTTTAACCCGCGAAAAACAACTGAATATGAGGGTTATAAGGACGAGGTTATTTCTTATTTAAAAAAGGTAGCAAAGAATAAAAATGGTGAGGTTTATCTTGATTTCATTTTAGGAACTCACAACCATTACGACCACATTGGTAATTTTTATGAAATAATAAGCGATGACGAAATAAAAATAGGCAGAGCATATTTTAAAAAATACAACAAAGAAATTGCAACTGAGTTAGAGCAGGACGGTTGGGACAATGTAGCAACCTATGAAGCAATAATCAGTGCAATAAACGAAAAAAATATTGTTCTTATTGAAGCTTTACCCGATTGGGAATTTAACCTTGGTGACTTTAAATTACAATTTATAAACACTGTAACACCCGAAGAGTTAAACGGAAAAGGTGAAAACGCAAACAGCGTTGGCGTAATTGTTACAAAAGGCGAAAAAAGAGCATTTTTAGCCGCCGACTTTACCAAAAGCTCAGGACTCGAAGAACTTTATGGCGAAAGTATTGGTGATGTTGATTTATTAAAAATAGGTCACCACGGCTACTATGGCTCATCTTCACAAAAATTTTTAAAACAATTAAAACCCGAAATTGCTATTTGCACTAACTTCCTCGGCAAGATTTACCCGAATGTAAAATGGAATCTGACAATGGTTGCAAAAGTACCGATTTACGCAACCGCACACAGAAACGGAATTATTGCTTCGTTTACTGATGACGGTGAAATAGTTTTAACTGAAAAGATTATGTAAAATAACCCCCACAACTTCATTATGGGGGTTATTTTATTTTTTATGCTTGGTAATAAACTTCAGAACAGCATTGTAATCCCAACTACCACTTGCCACTGATAATCCAAGTTCAATTAATTCAGACTGTGTGTATTTAATTTCAATACCATTCAAGCTCAATGTCATCAGCATCACTAAAACACCTATTCGCTTGTTTCCATCTACAAATGAATGGTTATTTGTAAGCGAAAACATAAGCCGTGCTGCTTTCTCTTCTACTGTAGGATACGCTTCATTTTCGCCAAAACTACTTTGAGCACTAAAAATTGCTGATTCTAACAAACCTTTATTTAACAAGCCTTGGGTTCCACCTGTTTTTTCTATAAGTTTCTTTTGAAGTTCAATTATTTCTTCTACTGTTAAAATTATCATTTCCCTAACTCCAGAAATGCTTCCATATTTTCTTCAATAATTTTATCAGATGTTGAAGCAATTTTAGATTTCCGCATTTCAATTGCTGCCGCAATAGTATTATACTCATCAAAATCCACTACAACATACCTTGGTTTATTATTCTTTAAAATCACCGCTAAACCATCTTCATCAACCATTCTGACTACTTTTGAAAAATTTTGATTTGCATCGGTCATTGGAACTAAAATGTTTGTATCAATTATCATATTTACCACCTCTATAACTATTATATACAAAAGTTAGGATAAAATCAACCTATTTTCAAAAAATAAAAAAGTCAGTCAATAGTATTTCTATTAACTGACTTTTTATTTAATTCAATATCTGATTTATAAGCGGGAATGTGAAACTGAATATAGTCGGGAAAATCCATGCAAACACAATTGCTAAAATAAATGTTACTGAATATCTTTCTAAATACGCACACGCATAAGAAATTGCAAAGTGTGGTGAAAGAAGAATTTTCACAAATGTGCTTGTTTCTTTTTTATAAAGGCTATCTTTAAAAGAAAGTGCATCTTCAAAAGATGGGGCACAGTTAGAAAGAAGCGAAATGCCCACAATAAGAAAAACAATGCCCGGAAGTGAAATATCGCCAATATAAAAAACTCTGTATGAGCCTGTAAGTAAAATACAGATACCTAAAATAAAATTCATTATAAAAGGGAAAAAGCAAAGCATAAATGATTCTTTAAGGCTTTTGGGAAGCTCGTGCTCAACATGGCCACACATCTCCGAAACCTTAAAGCTTCTTGGGTCTTCTTGCGGAATCCCGAAAAATCTGCAAACCAACTGTTCCCAGAACACTCTGAGCTCAGTGCCGAAATAAGTAATTATTCTGGTCGCTACATAAATATATGTCATTGTATATCACCTGTACCTTCCGTAAATAATTTCTTATAGCTTAATTCTCCATCAAGATACTTCTGAATTTTTTCAGGAGTTTCAACCTTAGCCTCTTCTAAAATCTTTTTGATTTCTTCAACCTTTTCTGTGTCACCTGCTTCAGTAGCAATTACTAAATAGGTGTAATACATAACTGCATATTCGTCGTAAGAGGTGCCCTCTTCAATCACCTTAAGCGCCTCTTTATTTTTGCCCTGTAGCAATAAAGAAATTGCTTTTTGTCTGTATAAATCTGAATTTTCTTTATCTAATGCAATACCCTTGTCAGCCTGTTCAATTGAGTCTTCTAAGTCACCCTTCATTCGCTCACTGTAAGCATAAATTGCATAAGGTGAAGAGTCCTCTGCATTATTTAAAGTAAGTCTTTTTGCTAATTCATTAGCAGTTTTATAATTACCATACTGAATTTCAATTATAGCAAGCTCGTAGCCATACATAGAAATAAAACCGGGTGCAATTTCGTCAAGAGTTTTAAGGCAATTATAAGCCTTTTCATATTCGTTATATGAATACGCAAACATAAATTGTGAGAATAAAACAGATGCCTCATCATAAACAACTGTTACTGTTTCACCTGTCATTGACTCAATAGTAAGCTCTTTGCCTACCAAATCACCAATTTCCTTGTAAACCTTTTCTATTGTTGCTTTGTCCTCAGGGTCTAAATTAGCGTACTCGGAATTATTCAAGATTGCATAAAATGCGTTAAATGAATTATACATAATTAACGCCTGGTCTCTTAAATTTTTATATCCATTATAAATAGGTAACCTTGCTTCAAAATCAGAAATGGCAAGGTCAATAATTTCTGCCACCTCGTTAAATGAACGAACACCCTGAGGAAGTGTTGTAAAAATATTATCTGCACTTTCTTTATAAAGCTTTTTTGGAATGACATCTTTTTCTTCAAAGAATGAAGCAGCTTCAACATAATATTCAACTGCTGAGAATTTTTTGTTTTCGCTGTCGGCATTTTTAGCAAGCTTTGCACTGTTGTAGCCGGAAAAATCAGAAACAAAGCCCATCACACCAAAAACTGCAACGGCAATTACCGCAAGTGCTACCACTAAGCTTGACACATTTATAGGGTAATGCTTCATAAGCTCACGGCATTCGGTACAATACGCATAATTTTCTGAAACAGATTTATCTTTTCTTCTTTCCCCACAGCATTCACAAAGCTCTTCCTGAGGAATAACATTGTCATTTTCATCAACAATTTCATTTTCGCTGATTTTCACTTCGCCCTGCTCTTTGGCTTTTTTCAATTCAGCTCTGAATGTTTCGGCGAGCTTTTCTAACTCGTCATTGAGCTGTTCCTGTTCATAATTTTCACTTTTATCGAGTGAAGATTCTAAAGCTTCATCATTTTGTGAAGCATTCATTTCTTTTTCGTCTTTCAAGAAAAAACCCCCTTTGGATTTTTATCAGTTATATATTTTACCACTAATGTAAGTAAATTTCAAACTATTTCTAAAAATTCAAAGGAGATTTACAAATTATTTACTTTTATTGTGCGCTTTATTTCGCTTTTTTCTTGATGTTTGTTTTCAATTCAATTGAATTCAAGTCAAAAATGCCTGCAATTACAACTAAACCTACTATTGTAATAATAAGCTCAGGCAACATATAGCTACCATTATATTTTAAAGAATATTCTAAAACAGGAGCACCCTCAGCATATTCTTTCCAGATTGTAGCACCGCTTATAAAGTGGCAAACAAATCTAATAGCTGTAACAACAGTACCGCCTAAAGCAATAGCTACCACATTGTTTTTAATTCTGCCTTTAAACATACCACCTAAACCAAGAGCTGAAAAAGCTATTATGTAGTCAAAGAAAGCGAGAATTAAAAATCCGCTTATGCCACTTACATAGGAGAAGTTTTCGAGTCCGAAAATAAGCTGAATTACACTCATTGCAAGACCTGTTGTAAGCCCCCATTTAACACCGTAGCGATACGAAATTAGAATTATCGGCACCTGACTGAAAAGTGTTACGCTACCGCCAAACGGTAAATTAAAAACTGCAAGTTCTGAAAGTATTGTTGCAAGTGCTAACATCAATGCACTTTCTGCAAGGCGTCTGTTTTTTTGTTTTTTTGTTAAGTTTGTCATTTTAAAAATCCTTCCAATAAAAATCTCCCTACGGCGGTCACGCAGCCATAGGGAGAATAAAAAGACAAGCTTCGCATATTTTTCCTACGGCGGCATTATCCGCATCAGGTTTGAAGGGTCAGAAAAGGAATGTTTTCTTTCTCAGCCGACGTCCGTCAGCTCCCCTGTTTTAATTGGTACCTTTTTGTGCACATTTCGGGTACAACATTATTATAACTATAAATTCTAAAATGTCAACTATATATTTTTAATTCTGAACGGAATATTTTCGCCCAACAATCTTTTGGAGATTCTTAAATATGCCATATTGCCTTTTGAATCATACGGCAGCTCCTCGCCGATTGCTGTTAATGCAATGTCTGTTGACTCAGGAACTATTCCTAAAAATCTTGCAGTAACTGAATCCACAACATCATCAACACAGATATTTTTATGTTGCTTTTTATTAAATCTGTTCAACACAAGTCTTATGTCATTGATTCCGCCTTTTCTCACAAGAGAAGCGGCGTTACCTGCAGCTCTTATGCTTATCGGGTCAGGTGTTGACACGATTATACATTTATCACTTGCCTTTAACGAAAGCTTAAAACAAGCTTCTATTCCAGCAGGTGAATCGAGAATTATAAATTCAAATTTATCCTTATAATAATCAATGAGCTTTTTCATTGCCTCTGCATTATATTCATCACTTGACTGTATTGGTGCCGGAAGAAGTGCGAGATTTGGTGCAATACCAATCAATGCTTTCAAAGGGTCACAGTTATTCAATAACACATCGCCCCAGTTGTAAACAGTTCTTTCTGCTACATTAAGGAGCAAATCAAGACTTCTTACACCTATATCCATATCAACAAGAAGTGTTGTATGCCCGTGCTCTGCAAGAATTCTGCCAAGCCCTACACATAATGACGATTTACCAACGCCACCCTTTGCAGATGCTACCATTATAGCTGACATATTACCCCACCTTTAACATTAAATCAAGGAATTAAAACATTGTTTTTATCGACTGCTTCATATTTGTTTTTCTGACCGAAATAATAATTATATATATCTACTGCAACCTTTGACATACCGCCACCGGTTTCAACATTTTCACCTACAACCGCAACGGCAATTTCAGGGTTATCGTAAGGTGCGTAAGAAATAAAGAAACCATTGTTACAGTCAACAACTGTGCCGTCTTCTGTTGTTCTTTTGAGCTGTGAAGTACCTGTTTTACCTGCTGCCTCAACAATACAATCCTCGAATATATAATGAGCAGAGTTCTCTTCACTTGTTAACACCTGACGCATACCGGCTTTAACAATATCAAGATTTTTTTCACTTATTGCAACAGTATTTATAACCTCAGGTGCAGTTTCATAAATCACCTCAGATAAGTCTGCCGAAAGAACAGACTTAATCATAAACGGTTTATATCTTGTGCCACCATTAGCAATAGTGGAGCAGTAATTCACAAGCTGAATTGGTGTAAAAAGGTTATCTGACTGACCGATTGCCGCCTGAACTGTATCACCGGGATTCCAGGTTTCACCATTTGCTTCTTTGTTGGCAACACTTGCAAGCATACCACTTGCTTCCGGTAATTCAATTCCCGTCTTTTGACCTAAACCTAAAAGAGTTGAATATTTATTGAGCTTATCAATACCTAATTCACGGCCTAACTCAAAGAAATAGATATTACAGGATTTTTCAAGTGCCGTTGTAACATTTAAATATCCGTGACGGCTAAGGCATTGGAAGGTCTGGTCTTCAAGAACATAATGGTTCGTGCAATTATAAGTTGAGTCGAGCTTAATTTTATTTTCCATAAGCCCTGCAATAGCAACTGCAGGCTTCATTGTAGAGCCGGGAGCATAAGCACTTAAAAGCGCTCTGTTCCAGAGTGGGCTGTCGCCATCGGCTGAAAGCTTATCGTACTCAGAAAAATATTTTGTAATATCAAAGGTCGGATATGATACACAAGCTAAAATCTCTCCTGTATTTACATTCTGCACAACAACTGCACCCGCTTCACCGAAGTAAGGCAATTTTTTATTAACCTTAAGTGCCTTAGCAAGTGAATTTTGTGCAACACTCTGAAGCCCCGATTCAATTGTTGTAACAACAGTTGCACCCTGCTCAGGCGCTAAAAGGAAATCCTCTGTAACAGAGCCGTCTGAGGACTGTGTAGTGGTTTTTATACCATTTTTACCCCTCAGATAATCTTCCATTACACTTTCAATACCGCTTTTGCCGTATTTATCATTTATTGTGTAAGCATTATTATGAAGTGAATCCTTTTCTGCTTTAGTTATTTCATCATCATTCAAGAGCTGTTGAAGCTTTAATTTTTCGTACTCATACTCTTCTGCACTGATTGAACCCACAACGCCTAAAATATGCGAAAAAGCAGTAGTATCAGAATATTCTCTGTAAGTTACGCTTTCTGCCTCTACACCTTTGAAAATGCTACTGTTTTCAAGCACAATAGGTATTAAATTAGCAGGAACATCTTCTGCAAAGGTGTATGGTGAAGGAACTGAAAATCCATTATATTTCATACCGAAGCATACAGATGCAATTTTTCTTGCTTCTGCTCTGCCGTAGCCCTGTAAGCCATATCTTTCAATAAGTGCATCCAGGCACTCCTCAGGAGTTGAATCAACGCCGTTTTCAAGCTCAAGCATACTTTCTGAAACCATATACTCAAATTCTTGTTGCTTTTCTTTATCAACTACCAGCTTACCCTTTTTGTTGTAAACAATTGGTAATCTGTCGAGCCATTCGGCATCGTTTTCTTCAAATAATTTAATAAGCTCACAAATAACCTGATTTCTTGCAGGCTGGTCCTTATATGACGGAAAATCTGCATATTTGAACACGAGGCAATAGCCCTGTCTGTTTGTAACAAGCGGATTACCACTTGCATCAAGAATTTCTCCTCGTGATGCCTTCATAGTAGTCTGGGTAACTGCAAGATTCGCACTTGCAGCCTTATATTCAGCACCATCTATTATTTGTATTTTAACAAGGTAAAGCATTAAGCTCACAAAAACCGCAATAATAATGCCAACACCTATTTGTGTTCTTCTCTTTCTTTGTTCTCTTGTCATTTATTTCACCTTAAAAAATTCTTAATTTTCTTCAATAGTTCTGTTTGAATCAAAAACCGTTCTTACTATAAAGAAGTAAACAGGAATAAGAACTGAAGTAAAAATAAAGGATGGTAAATAAAATCTTATAACCTGACTTAACGGATAACCTCCGCCGTCAAGCACAATATAAATCATAATATATAAGAAAATATATACTGCAATTGAGGTAACACCCAAAACCACAGCAGTCACAATATTATTTCTCATAACTCTGTTTATTAAAATACTGCACACGGCACATATCAACATAAGCACCAGCATATTGTAGCCGTCAAGACCTGACGACAAATCCCATAAAAGTCCTGCTAAAGCACCTAAAAGGGAAGATACAATTTCTCTCTCAAACATAGAAATTGAAACAATCAAAGGTAACAGTAAAAATGCGTGAACATCAAAAACACCGTCAACTCTTGCACCTGTATTCTGAATAATCGCAGTAACAATTATTGCAAAAGCAAAAATTACTCGCCTTTTTATTTTAGGCTTGTTATTGTCATAATTCACACATTTCACCACCTTAGGTTTTCAGTTCAAAATCTATTCATCAGTATCGCTTTCACCCTGACCTATAAATGATGTAATGACAAATACATCAGTTAACTCGTTAAGGTCAGTATAAGGCTTGATTGTTGCATAGGTTGAGGTTGTAATTTCATCTGTTGTTACTGAAACAACCTCGCCTATTATAAGTCCATGCGGAAAAACACCGCCTGAGCCTGAAGTACAAACAATACCACCGCTTACTATTGAGCTTGTCCGGTCTAAGCCCTGCAATTTACAAAGCTTATCCTTTAAAAGCTTATTGTCACCTGAAACATAGCCATATTCTCTTGTTGCTGACTCATAAGCACCAATGTTTATTCTTGGGTCTAAAACTGTATAAACAACGCTTGTAGATAAATTCACCTTTTTTACGATACCTACAACATAGTTACCATAAATAACAGGGTCATTAACCTGAATACCTGATGTTGAGCCTGCATTTATAACAAATGAGCCATAAGGGTCTGCAACATCTCTTGAAACTACAGTTCCATAAGCGAACTGATAGTCAGGATTCTGCACCTTGATATCATAAAATTCTTCGTAAGCAACAACCTTTTGCTTTAATTCTTCATAATCAGCAAGCTGTTCTCTGTAATCTGAAATCTGCTCTTCTAATTTTTCAATCTCTTCAAGATACTTTGAAGAAGATGTAAAGGAGGCAGAAAGCCCTGCCATTTCAGAAGAAAAGCTTGATGCCAAGCGTTGTAACGGTGTGAACACAAAGCTCATAGCAGATGTAAATGGTGAGCTTGCATTATGTGAAAACGCGGCACAGATAATTCCCAGAAGAATTACTGCAACTATTGCTACAAGACGCTTGAAGCTTGCACTTTGTAGAAATCTTTTCATTTTAATTAACCCTTCTTATTAAATCCGAGAAAGTCTTTTTCAAGACAAATACCTGTACCATTAACAACACAATCAAGCGGATTTTTAGCCACATGAACAGGCATACCTGTACCAGCTGAAATAAATTTATCAAAGCCTCTTAAAAGAGCTCCACCTCCCGTGAGCATAATACCTCTTTCAACAATATCGGCAGAAAGCTCAGGTGGAGTTCTGTCAAGTGTGTATTTAATAGCGTCAAGTATCTGGTCAACAGAATATGCTAAAGCCTCTCTTACCTGCTCACTTGTAATTTCAACTGAGCTTGGTAAACCGCTTATTGTACTTCTACCTTTAATTTCCATTGCAGCTTCGCCCTCGTAAGGATAAGCCGAGCCTAATTTAACCTTAATATCCTCAGCAGTTCTTTCACCAATTAAGAGGTTCATTGAATTTCTTACATAAGAAATAATCGCTTCATCAAAATTGTCACCAGCCATTTTTATTGACTTTGAAGTAACAATATCACCTAATGAAATAACTGCAACCTCACTTGTACCACCGCCGATGTCAACAATCATACTACCGGTTGCTTCAAGTACAGGAAGCCCTGCACCAATAGCCGCTGCCATTGGCTCTTCAATAAGGCTTACATATCTTGCACCCGCACTTTTTGCAGCATCGTGAACGGCACGGCGTTCAACCTCTGTAACACCTGACGGAATACAAATCATAACTCTTGCTCTGTTAAACGGTGAGTTGCTTATAGCACGACGGATAAACTCTTTAAGCATATCAGAGGTCATATCAAAGTCGGCAATAACACCGTCTTTAAGTGGTCTTACCGCAGTAATTGAGCCTGGTGTTCTGCCTATCATTCTTTTAGCATCTGCACCAACTGCAACAACTGTTTTAGGGTTAGTTCTTTCATCAACCGCAACAACAGACGGCTCTCTTATAACAATGCCTTTACCTTTAACAAAAACTAATGTATTAGCTGTACCAAGGTCAACGCCTATATCTTGTGAAAATAACATTTTTTAAAATCCTTTCTCTTTCTTTTTCTTACTTTTTCTTTACTATATATGTCGCAAAAAATACTATTGCAAGAGCTACAACTATTGTTGCACCTGCAGAAGTATTTATATAGAACGAGGTTACAAGTCCTGCCACACCACAAAGCAATGATGTAATAACAGAAACACATAAATAGCTTCTTGAATTTTTACCTATATTCCTTGCAGTTGCCGCAGGAAGAATAAGAAGTGAGTTTATGAGAAGAATACCCACAGACTTAATTGAAAGCATAACAACAACTGCAACTACTATAACGAAAATATTTTCGTAAAGTACAGTTTTAACGCCACGACTTGCGGCAAGCTCACGGTTAATAGAAATAAGTAAAAGCTTATTATAAATAAATGCCCAGATAATTATTACCGCAATGAGAGCAATAAAAAGACAAACAATTTCACTTGCTGTAACGCTTAAAATATCGCCCACTAAATAAGCTGAATATTTTGAAAAGCCACCGCCATAAGAAAGCACTAAAAGTCCTAACGCTATTGCGGTTGATGAAAACACGCTTATTACAGTATCACTTGAAGCGTTACCTTTATTTTTAACTCTTGTAATAACGAGTGCCAATAAAACACCAAAAGCTACAAGAGAGATAATTTCATTTTTAATTCCTAAAAGCACACCGAGTGCTACACCTGTTAATGCACTATGACCTAATGCATCTGAGAAAAAAGCCATTTTGTTGTTTACTGCCATTGTGCCTAAAATGCCCATAAGCGGTGCAATAATTATAATTGCTAAAAGTGCATTTTTCATAAATTTGTAATCTGCCCAGGAAAACGGCAAAATCACATCTAATATGTTATATATAACAGACATCTAATCAATCCAATCCATAAAAGAAGCTTTCTTTAAACTCAGGTGAAGAGAAAACATCTTCTGCATTACCACTTTTTAAAACAGATTTATTTATGAGAATAACATTATCTGCATACTCTTTTACAATTCCTAAATCGTGAGAAACCATTGCAATAGCAATATGATAATTCTTTTTGAGATTCTTTATAACCTCATAAAATTTTTCGCTACCCTTTAAATCAACACCTGAAACGGGCTCGTCCAGAATCAATAATTCAGGTAGTGGATACAATGCACTTGCAAGCATTACTCTCTGAATCTCACCACCGGAAAGCATTCCTAAGGTTTTGTTTTTTAATTCAAGGCAACCAACCAATTCCAATGCTTCATCAATCGCTTTAAGCTGTTTTTTATCCTTTTTAAAGCAAACAGGTGAATTTGTTCTGCCAATAAGCATAAAATCCTCTACACTGACAGGAGCAGAACGGTCAAAATCCAGATGTTGCGGAACATAACCGATTGTAATATTTTCAATTTTTTCGCCGTGATGTGATTCAAAGGTAACTGTGCCATCGTGCTTGATTTCATTGAGAATAGATTTTAAAAGTGTAGTTTTACCTGCACCGTTTACACCGATTAACGCCGTAAGCTGACCACAAAAAAGGTCAAATGATACACTTGAAAGTAAAACATCCTTACCTTTTTTTACACCTACATCATTTACAGATATTTTACATAAGCCACAACCATTTTGTGATGACATCAGCTCACCGCCTTTAAAATAATACTCATATTTTCACGCATAATATCTTCGTAAGAGGTAAGCACCCTTTCACCCTTTATAACAGGATTTATAGTGCAAATCTCCACGCCTGTTTCATTGCTTAAAACAGTAGCCGCCGAGCCCTTATAATCCGGCTCAGTAAACAGAACCTTTACATTTTGTTCTTTGATAATTTCTGTTAATTCTGCAAGCTCCTTTGCAGAAGGCTCGCCACCCTCGTGGCTCTCGACTGTTGCAATAACATTAAAGGAATATTCCTTTGCCAAATAGTCAAATGACTCGTGAAAGGTAATAATATTTTTACCCTTTAAGAACTCTGCTTCTGATTTCAATTCATTATCTAAAGCCTTTAAACGCTCAACAAAATCAGTTTTATTAGCTTCAATTTTTTCTTTATATTGCGGATACACAGAAGCTAATTCGTCTGCAATATTTTCACTTTGAATAATTGCATTGCTTACAGACATCCATATATGTGAATTAACGCTGTGATTGTGGCCGTGATGTTCTTCTTCGTGATGCTCTTCATTACCGCAATTCTCTAAAAGCTGAACACCTTTAGAAGAATCAATCACTTTAAGGTTTTCAGCACTCAAATAAACATCCTCTAAAAATTCTTCCATTCCTGCACCGTTGATTATAAAAGCATCGGCATCAGAAATAAGACGGGCATCCTTACTTAAAATCTGGTAATCGTGAAGACATCCCACATTTTGCTCTGCCATACACTCAACCGCAATTTCATCAATACCATCAACTATATTAAGGGTGAAAATATAAACAGGGTAAAATGAAGCGACTAAAAGAAATTCTTTTTCAAAAGCCTTTTCTGTTGTGCAGGAACTGAACACAGACAGCATTAAAGCTAAAACCAAAATACACGCTAATGTTCTTTTCAAGTCGCTCCCCCCTTTAATTCATTTATGCAATTATCTTAAACCAATAGGTATCCTCTGATGAATAGAGGTCATTTTCAATAAGGATATAGTAAGTACCCTTAGTAAGCTCAATAACGCCTGTTGAAACAACATAGTCATTCTTTGCAGATTGAACCTGTTTTACTTCATTGCCGTTTTCATCAATAATTGTAGCAACCCATGCCAATGAGTTTTCACTGGTGTAATCGTGATAGAACTGGAATGCAATGTTTCTGTCTTCTGTCACTTCAAATTTATAGAAGTCTCTGTCAAAATTCATATCGGTTGAAATGAGAGTACCATAGTAGTTTTTAAGAATACCAACCTCATTTGCAGTTTCTTTTGTATTGTTACTTTCGTGCTCATATAAAATATCATTTTCACAAGTATAAATAAGCTCATAAGAAACAGAAGTGTATCTCATTGAATCGGCATCGACTAAAATGTAATAGTCACCAGCAGGAAGTCCCATACCTGTAATGCTTACACCCTCATCATTCCACTTAGAAATACGCTTAACGATTTCTGTGTAGCTTCCGTCACTTTCGGGTCTTAAAAGACGAACATTCCAGCCGTTGTAATCCTCGTCGAATTCTTTTTCGTCGAATGCGTGTGTAAAGTTAATTGTTACATAGCTTTCTTCGGTTAATGTCATTCTGAAGTAGTCCTTATCAAGACCTAATACCCTTGGTGCGAGGCTACCGCTTACAATAGTATTTTCAGGGAAGTCCTCTGCCTGTTCAGGTGTGTCGTTTATTTCAAATTCCGTAGTTTCTGAAATACCCGTTTCAATCTTCAGGCGATAGGTTAAGCCTGTCTGAATCTGAGTTTCAACACAAATATAATAAATACCCGGTCTTAAATTGATTTTACCTGTATTAAGAGAAAGGTCCTGATATTTTGAAGAGAATGAAGAAATCTCCTGACCGTCATCGGTAAGAAGTCTTACTACCCAACCTACCTGTGGTAATTTTTCATCATCATGGGCAAAAGTAACATCAACATAAGTATCATTTGTTATTTCAAATTTGAAATAATCAGCATCTGCTTCACCTGAGCGTTGACCTGATGAGCCATAAATAACTCTGTTGAGTCTTAACTGATTTGCAGTTTCTTTTGTATCATTAAACTCTTTTTCAAAGCTCTCTGTTGGTGTAAAGCTTACAGTTAAATCAAATTCACCCGGGAAAAATAACTGGCCCGGCTCAACTATGATGCAATAAGTACCTTTCTCAAGTCCTGTTTCACCCCAGGATGATGTAAGTGCCTTCAAAAGCGCATCAAAGTATGTCAGCTCTTTGTACTCGTACCAGTCATCAACACCGGTATTCTGAACACTGTAAAGCGTAACACGCCAACCATCAAGTACTGATTCAGCAACCTCTTCATGATTAAAGCTGACAGTCAAAGAGCCATTTTGTTCGAGTGTGAAAAGATATGCCTCATATTCCTTATTATCATCAAGACTACCCTTGACTGTTACATTGAAGCCGTGGGTACCCAAAGATAAAGGCTTAGTATTTATATAAGTAGGTGTATTCAGATAAAAAAGGGTGTCTTTAACTTCTAAAGCTATAACAGTAGCCGAAACTGCTACCAGAGCAAAAACTACTGCAATTAAAATTAAAGCTCGTTTTTTGAGAAGCTTCTTCATTGTAAATCCATCCTTTCTAATATGCCGATTATTTCTGTTTCTGCTTTTTTTACATTTGCATTTGTATCTGTAAAATTACAAAGAGCAGAGCCAACAAATTCAATATTCAAAATTGAAAATGCAAATTTAAGCTGTTCTTCCATAAAAGCCAACGGTTTTTCACCAGCTCTGCCGGAAGAAGCTATTAAAATAGCCTTTCTTGTCTTTTCAATTTTCTGCTTTTTGTTATGCTTATAAAAATATGTGTAATATGGTTGAAACCTGTCAATCAACGCTTTTAACGGTGCAGAGAATGTTCCGTTATAAACAGGTGACGCAAAAACAATTAAATCGGCATTTTCAAATTCTTTGAAAAATAAATCCAGATCATTATATTTGCAATGTTCATTTTCTTCACAGAAATTACAACCATCACAAAATTCAAGTTTTTCTTTATAGGCTTCAAACCTGACTACATTTTCACATTCGACATTACTTTCAAAAAACTCAATAAGCTTTTTTGTGTAGCCGTTTTTTCTGCCTGAGCCGTCTATGATTAAAATATTGTTGTATTTCATAAAATCACTTTGCTTCGTATTTCTGACCGCAATATTTGCAAATCAATTCGCCCTCAGCATTTTCGTGGAAAAGCGGTGGCAAATAATCTTCAGTTGAAGTAATACAGTCATCTTTCATACACTTAAAATCGTGTGTTGCTTCTTCTGCACAGGGCTTTATGAGTCTGCCTGTTCTTTTTGTAATAAGCTTTAAAATAATAGCCATTGCAGAATTAACATTGTAATTAAGCATTTTAAAGTATTTTGCTCTTTCATCTGAGTCAATGCTCATATCAAGCTCTTCACCTCTTGGGAATTGGTGAAGAATTGCTAAATCCTTTTTAGCAGTAAGAAGTAAGCGCTCGTTTAATGAAAAGCAATGCTTTCTTGCTTCGTATTGAATGGCTGAATCAAATGAATCTTTTTTTACCTCGGTAAAGTAAATTACATCTAACTCAGGTAATGGCTCAGCTAAATTATCGTAAACTACGAATGGTTTTTCGCGTCTGTCCATAATAGAAATAAAATCATCTGTAATAGGCTTACCGTTTACAGAAATAAAATAGAATTCATTACCTTTATAAATATTAAGGCACTGTAAAAGCCCACGAACAAGTGCATTATTGCTGAAATCACCAACAAAGCCTATTTTCATATTTGAAATATGATTTTTTTCAATCCACACAGAAGAAATATCTGCAAGAGTTTTTACAGGGTAAGCTCTGTCACCATCACCTGCATTTATTACAGGAATTGTCGCATATAATGATGCTGCTCTTGCCGCACCTTTTTTAGGATGCTTTAAAACAATTACATCACCACAAGCAGACATAGTCATAACAGCATCCTTTAAGCTCTCGCCCTCTTTTAAAGGGAAATCGAAATGAGAGCCACCCATTCTTGTTGCTGCAGTAGTAAAAGTCATTTTTGCATTTCTGTCTTCTTCAAAAAAAGCGTTAATAAGAGTGCGGTTTACCATTTCGTTTGCATAAACATGCTGGTTGTCTTTCACGAATGTAACAAGGTTAATTGCCTCGCGTAATTCCTCGCGTGTAAAATCTGTAATATCTATAAACCTTTTCATTAAAAAACCTTCTTTCTCTGACAAAATGCAACAAAACACCATTATCCATAGAATTATATCACAAATCTCAGTAAAATCAAAGACTTTATTAGCAATTTAATTATTTTTTTACATTTTTCAGAACAAAAAATTACAGATTAATATCTGAGCTGTTGATTTTAGATGCAGAAGGCTTTTAATTCACCCCGCAGGCGTACACAGAGTACATCAAGTGGGTGAATAAAAAGCCTAAAAAAGCAAAAAAACAGTCGTTTCACCAAAAGTGATACGACTGTTTTATTTTGCTTTTTGTTCTGCGCTAAAAGCGACAGTTCAGATTAAGCTTCAACAGGAGCTTCTACAGGGCAAGAACCTGCACATGCACCACAATCGATGCAAGTATCAGCGTCAATTACATAGATGCCATCGCCTTCAGAAATTGCTTCTACTGGGCAATCTGAAGCACAAGCGCCACATGAAATGCAAGCGTCAGTAATTTTGTATGCCATTGTTACTCTCCTCCTTTTTCAATTAAAAACTCTTAAGAGTTTTGTTTGTACTCATTGTATCATATCTAAAAAAAATTTCAATAGGTATTTTTTAAATTTTACAAAAAATTATTCCATTCCCTTAAGAGCTTCCATTTCGCTCTTATCTACCTGAATTTTTCCGTCTTTGATAATTTTTACATCTTTTTTAGAGTAAACAGTTGGTGCAGCCTCAGGTCTGCGTTCAAGCTGAACCTTTACCGTACCTGCTAAAATATTGGTTTCTACTACTGTGCCCTTACCCTCTCTTGTGTCAACAATAGCACCTACTTTAGGTGTTGTTTTATAGAGATACTCATAGGTATCCTGCTCATATTTCAAACAGCACATAAGTCTGCCACAGGTACCGCTTATTTTAGTCGGATTAAGTGAAAGCCCTTGTTCTTTTGCCATCTTAATAGAAACAGGGTGGAAATCTGACATATACTGACCGCAACAGAAGGGTCTTCCGCAAATACCAAGCCCACCAAGCATTTTAGCTTCATCACGGACACCTATCTGACGCATTTCAATTCTTGTTCTGAAGTTAGAAGCAAGAATTTTAACAAGCTCTCTGAAATCGACTCTGCCATCTGAAGTGAAATAGAAAAGTATTTTACTTCCGTCAAAGGTACATTCAACATCAACAAGCTTCATATCAAGCCCTAATTCGAGTGCCTTTTTTTCGCAGTATGAAAAGGCGTCTTTTTCTTTTTTTCTGTTAGCCTTAGTGATTTTAATATCCTCTTCACCAGCTAAACGGATAATTGATTTTAAAGGACGCATAATTTCGCTTTCAGGAACCTCTTTATTTTCCATAGCGATTTCACCGCATTCTACTCCGCGTGAAGTTTCTACAATGACCATATCGCCCTTATTAAAACTTTTTGAGTCAGGCGAAAAGTAATAAACCTTTCCGACCTCTTTAAATTTGACTCCTACAACCTCTGCCATAATATATCTCCAATTTTTAATTTACTTAAGTTTTGCACAAAGCTGTGCAGCTAAAAGAGTGTAATTAGGATTACCTTGTGTTAATTTCAACAATTCATTTACAGCTTCGTAGCGTGTTAAAAGTGCTTCCTGTGAAAAAGAGTAAGCAACACTTTCTGCCTGATTTTCTAAATCCTTTATTAACGCCTTACCGCCGTTTTTTATTACTAAAGCATCCCTGAAAAATACCGATAACGCTTTTAAAACATCAACAGTAAGCTGTTTATTACCATCAAGGGGTGCTGCGGCTGCTATTATATCAAACTCATAATTTGATGACAGCGCCACCGCTATTTTTTCGACAACGCCAAGTGTTTTTTCGCTGAAAACCAGCTCTTCGTTACTCTCGCCGATTCTGAAACGGGAAACTCTTGAAAGCACTGTGCCTATTACATTATTGGCACTTTCAGCTGTGAGAATGAACGCAGTATATGTCGGCGGTTCTTCTAAAATTTTCAAAAGAACATTCTGACTGTCAACCTTCATCAACTGCATTTCAGAAATAATTAAAACTCTCACCTTTGCTTCATTAGGTGTCTGATAAGCATTTTCAACAATAGGCTTTACATCTGATGTCTTGCTGTAATATTTTTTGTCAGACTGCTTTGTAATTTTAACAATATCAGGGTGGATTTTTTCATCTGCTTTTCTGCAGGATGAGCAAGAGCTACAAGGCTCACTATCAGTTGCATTTTCGCAAACATAAATTTTTGCCAAAAGATAAGCAATCTCTTCTCTTTCACTTTCAGTTCCGCCATCAACTAAAACAGCGTGGGGTCTTCGCCCACCAGAAACTGTTTTAATAAGCTCCTGCTTTTTCTGTTCGTTTAAATTATCTATATTAAAACTCATAATTTAATAAACTTTTCCATATCCATAACAAAAATTGTGGCACCGCCGATTGTTATTTCAACAGGTGCGGCGCTTAAAAAACCTTCACCTATAAAAGGTGGTGCAGTAGGAACCATCTGAGTTCTTCTTGAGCAACAATTTCTGAACACTTCAATAAGCTCATCTAATCTTTCATCTTCGACGCCAACAAGGAATGTTACATTACCTGTTTTTAAAAAGCCACCTGATGTAGAAAGCTTTGTTGCCTGGAATGATAATTTATTCATTTCGTTAAGAAGCTCAGTTGCATCGTCACTATTTACGATACCTATTAAAAGTTTCATAAATGCACCTCCAGAATTTCTGTTATTTTAATTATAATTGATTTTCGTGGATTTTACAACACATTATTTTAAGATTTCTATTAATTACCTCTGGCTTCCGCCATGAAAAAGCCCGATTTTCGTTGTAATCAGCTTCATTGCGGTAATTACCTTTTGCATTTTCGTAAAACTCTTTTATCGGAGTAGTTTTTATATTTTTATTCATCGGACAAACATTCTGACAAATATCACAGCCCCAGATACAGCCACTTTTTCTTATAAGCTCTTTTTCAGCTTCTGTTAATTCACCTTTCCTTTGTGTAATTGAAGAAAGGCATTTTCCTTTATCAACTGTACCTGAATTCAAAGCATTATTTATGCATTTTTTATTACAGGCACCACATTTTAAACACGATTTAATTTCATTTTCAGTTGCTTCTATTTTCAGGTCAGTAATAATTTCGCCAATGAAACAAAAGCTACCGTAGGCTTCATTTATTAAAAGAGAATTTTCGCCCTTTACACCAAGACCTGAAATACACGCCGCCTTAACTTCGTTCAATGGTGAATTGTCGCAAAAATACTGGAATGAATTATCGGGATATTTTCCTTTTAAAAATGCTACTGCTTTTTCCAAATACTCACCACAAATTTTGTGGTAGTCATCCGGCACTGCATATTTTGAAAGATTGGAATTTTCATAATAGGCTTCACCCAGATAATAAGGAAACAAATAAACAATTACGCTTTTTGCGTCAGTCGGTATTCTGTTTATTGCTCTGCAAGGAATCAAATCTTGCTTTAAATCATCGAAATTACAAACACCAACAGGCAACAAATCGTAAAAGGGTAATTCTTTTATATTAAACATGGCTTAAAGCTATCATTACGGGAATTGTAAGCACCGAAAGCAGTGAACAAAAAGCCACTACTGTAGAAGCAACACCCGTATCCTTTCCGTATTTCGCGGCAAACATTACTGTATTTGTAGCGCTCGGAACAGAAGCCGAAATCATACAGGCAGTAATAATTGTACCGGAAAGTCCAATCAACTTAAAAATCGCAAACATAATTGCAGGTAAAACCAGAAGCTTTAATAAAGCCACTAAATAATTCTGCTTTTGCTTAAACATTGCCTTTAAATCAGAGTTTGCAATATAAGTGCCTAAAAATATCATTGCAAGTGGTGTGTTTAAATTTGCAATGTGAGTGACTGCACCATTAATTATTTCAGGTAAATTAACGCCTGAAATAAATAGCGGAAGTCCGACTGCAACAGATAAAACACCCGGATTTAATATTATTGATTTTATTTTGAAGCCCTCATCATTTTCAGTACCCTTTTTCATAAGCCATATTCCGTGGACAAATGAAAGTATATTAAATGCTACAACTCCCGCCGAGCAATAAAACACACCCTCACTGCCAAGTAGCGATTGACAAAGTGGCAAAGCCATATAGCCCATATTACCATAGCTTACGGCATATTTGAAAATTGATGAATTATCTTTATCTTTTCTGAAAAACGGAATTACTATAAAAATACCCACAACAAGTGTTGTAAACATACAAACAAACGCTAATAAAAATGAGCTTATAGTATCTTTATTGAATTCCATATTTAAAAATGACTGCACAATAACCGTCGGCGTGATTACATAAAAAAGTAAATCATTTGACTTTTTAGCAGTAGTTTGCTTAAAAATACCAATGCGGTCGGCTATAAAACCGACCGCAACTATCAGGTAAAGAATAGCAACTTGCTGTGCAGCCATCGACATATTTTGTAAAAACATCGTTTACCTCTCGAAATTAAAACCTATTCCTGTTGTTTTGTTTTTTCATTTCAGCAAGAGAAAGCATTGCTTTACCATCAATATTAGGTTGAACATTAGGTGCATTTTCATCTGTTAATACAATTTCCTTAACAGGTGCTTTCTCGTTTTCTGTTGGCTTCTGGCGTTTTCTCTTTCTTACAACCTTAACGCCGTAACTGAATTCGCCATCATCCTCTTTTTCTTCTTCCGCATCTGAGAACACGAAATCCTCGTCATCCTCATTATCGTCATACAAATCAACATAAGAAAGTCTGCCGAAATCTGCAGGAGCAACCTCTTCCTCTTCTTCTCTGTCAGAGAATGGGATGTACTCCTCATAAACCTCGTATTCGCCATCATCACTTATGGTATATGTCACTCGTTCAGGTGGTGTAGCAGGTTTTTCTGCTTTTCTTTCCACTTTCGGTTCAGGCTTTACTTCAACAGGCTTTTCTGCCGGTTTTACGCCTTTTTTCGAGGATACCATCGGTGGAGGTGCCGGTCTTCTTGTAGCAGCTTCTGCTACAGCGCCTGCCACTGCTATATCAGCATTTGCACCTGTTCTAACTTGTGGCTTTGAAGCTCTTTTTGCTTCCTCCGCCTTGCGTGCCATTTCAGCTTTTCTTGCTTCTTCAAGACGACGAGCCTCTTCTGCCTGACGCTTAGCTTCTTCCATCTTGCGCCTTGCTTCTTCTCTGAGTCTTGCCTCTTCAGCTCTGCGAGCCTCTTCAATGCGTCTTGCTTCCTCTTCAGCCTTTCTTCTTGCCTCTTCGGCTCTGCGAGCTTCCTCAAGGCGACGAGCTTCTTCAGCCTTTCTCGCTTCCTCCTGAAGTCTTGCTGCCTCGCGTCTTCTTGCTTCTTCGGCAATTCGTGCTTGTTCAGCCTTTCTTGCCTCTTCTGCCTTACGGGCTTCTTCAAGACGACGAGCTTCCTCTGCAATTCGAGCCTCTTCAAGACGGCGAGCCTCTTCGGCTTTTCTTATAAGCTCTGCTTTACGAGCTTCTTCTGCTCTGATTCTTTCTTCTTCAGCTCGTTTTCTTGCTTCCTCCTGAAGTCTTGCTTCTTCTGCTCTACGAGCTTCTTCAAGGCGACGAGCTTCTTCTGCTTTTCTCGCTTCTTCAAGGCGTCTTGCCTCTTCGGCAATTCTTGCTTCTTCTGCCTTTCTTGCTTCTTCTGCTAATCTTTTTTCTTCAGCAATTCTTGCAGCCTCTGCCTTTTTAGCTTCTGCCGCTAATCTTTTTTCTTCTGCAATTCTTGCAGCCTCTGCTTTTTTAGCTTCTGCCGCTAAGCGTCTTTCCTCAGCTTTTCTTTCAGCCTCTGCCTTTTTAGCCTCCGCAGCCAAACGACGCTCCTCAGCTCTTCGTGCCATTTCGGCTTTTCTTGCTTCCTCAGCTAAACGGCGTTCTTCCAATTTTCTTTCTTTTTCAGCCTGCTTTGCTGCCGCCGCTGCTTCCATTTCAGCTATTTGTTCAGGAGTATAAACCTTTTTAGGTCTTCCTCGACCGCGTTTAACTTCTTCCACTACTACTTCGGGAAGCGGATTTTTTCTTGGTCTGCCACGACCACGCTTAACTTCTTCTACCGGTGCTTCTGCAACAACCGCTGAAGCAACCTCACTTATTACAGGTGCAGCAGCTATAGCTTCCGGAAGAGGATTCTTTCTTGGTCTGCCACGGCCGCGTTTTACAGGCTCAGCAGGAATTTCTGCTACTGTCGGTTGTGCAACCGGTGTACTTGCAACAGAAGCAGGGGTAGCAGTAGCTTCAGGAAGCGGATTCTTTCTTGGTCTGCCTCTACCGCGTTTTACAGGCTCAGCAGGAATTTCTGCTACTGCTGAAGCAACATCTGCTGTCGCTGAGAACTGACTTTCATAGCCTGAAGAAGCACTTTCATATAAAGCGCTATCAGAATATATATCCTCAGCACCGCTCTCAACATAAGAGTTACTTTCATTCTCCACGAACTCATTTATATTATTTACTAACGGATTTTCATCACTATAGCTGTAAATCTCGTCATTTTCTTCAATTAAATCTTCAATATCATCTACCTGAGGTTCTTCCTCTTTAACAACAGGAGCCTCTTTTTCCACTATTTTCTCTTGTGGGCGTGAATTGATTAATGGTAAAGAATCGTCTGTACGACTTGGAATACCTGCATTAGTAGCAATGATTTCTTCCTCTTCGTAATCATCCTTAGCATCCGATGCATTCACCTCACCGTACTCGGCATTATCAGATTTAAAGCCTACACCGAGAGAAGCGAAAATATAAGAAACTACAAATATAAGACACGCAAAATCGCTGAAATTAAACGGACTACCCTCAACCGCATCTCTGCCAACAACAAACATTACTAATCTCGGAACAGTAATAAGTGCGGCAAAAATAGCTGCTGAAAGACCATAGCCGTAAATTCCCCACATACTGTCTTCTGTGAAAATGCCGGAAGTAATTCTTGCAAATGTCAAGAAGAAAAGCATAAGGAATACAAGCATAAATATTTCAAAGAGTAGCTCTGAAACGCTCATAAAGCTTATAGCGCTCATAAGCTTTGAAACAAGTCTTGTAATAGCCCAGCATAAAGGTGTAAGGGCTAAAATTTTATATTCTTTATAATGCCCTTTTCCTGTCAGATGAGAAACAGCGAATATTAAAAAATAAAGGAATGCCAGAAGTCCAAAAATGAATTGGAAAATTATAAATGCGCCACCGGCATTTGCTATATTGCTTTTTAACACCTCCATAAATGCTGTTATAGCACTGCGGGGAGGAATAATCTGGAATAATACTGAAAAAACATCAACAAAAAATGCAACGCCTAATATTGATGAGGAAACGCCAAGAAGCATATTTTTACCCTCAGGCAATTTAGGTGACGGCACCTCTTTACTGATAAATGAAAGGATAATAAACGCACCGACAACTAACAAAAGTATTCCGGAAAGCAAATAAATAATTCCGTTGTCTTCAATATAAAAGCCTGTTTTATTATCTATTAACGCTAAAAGCTGATAAACTCTTAACGGCAATGCAACGAGCGTTGCAGCGGCAAATATGAACAATAAATAACGCAATTTAATTGCTTCATAAGCACCCTTAATTCGCTTCATAACTCGATCCTTCCTAATTTTACTTACATATATGTATATAAATTATCTTTCGTCTAACGGAACATATTTTGATGAACTGCCTACTGAGTTTTCTCTTTCACCAAGAGGAACATATTCAGTAGGAGCCGCAACACTCTTATAAGCAGGTCTTATAACTCTGTTACCTGCAATGAGCTCTTCAATTCTGTGAGCAGACCAGCCTGCAACACGGGCAATTGCAAAAAGAGGTGTGTAAAGGTCCTCAGGAATTCTTAACATCTGATAAATAAGACCTGAGTAAAGGTCAATATTAGCACAGATTTTCTTGTTCTGACCTTTTTCTTTTGCAAAAATTTCAGGTGTGAGCTGTTCAATAAGCGAAAGAGCCTTGAACTCGTCACCGAAGCCTGCTTTTTCTGCAAAGCTTTCTGCTTCTGCTTTAAGAATTTTTTCACGCGGGTCAGAAAGTGTATAAACAGCATGACCCATACCGTAAACGAGTCCGCTACCGTCCCCCGCTTTTTTATTTATAACATTTTTAAGGAAGTCAGCAACCTGACCTTCGTTTGTAATATCGCTTACATCCTGTTTTAAGTAGTTAAGCATTTCAACAACCTTAATATTAGCACCGCCGTGACGAGGACCTTTAAGTGAGCCGATACCAGCCGCGAGAGCTGCATAAGTATCAGTACCGCTTGAAGAAAGCACTCTTGTAGCAAATGCTGAGTTGTTACCGCCACCGTGCTCAGCGTGAAGAATAAGGCATAAATCCAAAAGCTTTGCTTCTTCATCAGAAAAAGTACGGTTTGAACGGGTTGTGTAGAGAATTGACTCTGCTGTTGAATGCTCAGGCTTGATAGGGTGAATATACATACTCTTTTTATAGTAATGTCTTCTCTTAACCTGATAAGCATAAGTCATAATTGTCGGAAGCTGTGCTAAAATCTGCAAGCTCTGACGAAGTACATTCTCTATTGATAAATCGTCCGGATTATCATCATAAGAGTAAAGCGCAAGCACTGAACGAGCAAGCTTGTTCATAATATTTGGTGAAGGCGCTTTAATAATCATATCCTCAATAAAATCCTCAGGAAGCTCTCTTGCAGCGGCAAGAACTACTCTGAAATTTTCGAGTTGTTCTTTTGTTGGTAGATTTCCGAAGAGAAGCAAATAACAAACCTCTTCGTAACCAAAGCGGTTTTCGCTTCTGCAGCCTGTCACTATATCCTGTAAATCAATTCCGCGATAAATAAGCTTACCGTCAATAGGCGTTCTCTCGCCGTCTTTAATATAGTAGCCTTCTACCGAGCATATTTTACTAAGACCTGCCATAACGCCACTACCGTCGCGATTACGAAGCCCTCTTTTAACATCAAATTTTTCAAAGTATTCCGCAGAAATTGCACTGTTCTTCTTAATTTCCTCACAAAGAGAAGAAAGTGCATCATTCGGAATAGGTGAAATATATGTCGGCAAAATTTTCACTCCAATCTTTTGTCGTCAGTTATTAAATGAAAAAATAATTCATATTATTTTATAACAAAATAAAAGAAAAGTCAATAATAAAACAACAAGGATGGTATCAAAATATTATGAAAAATTATTTATTTTCAATCGCATTTATATTCATTTCGCTGATAATCACACCTGTAATAGCACTTACAGATGGTGTCGGCGAAACAAAAAATGACGGCAATGTGGCAAATTTTACAGAAAATGCAGTCACAGAAAGCGAAAAAACCACTAACGCCGACACCCCCGAAGAAAGTGTTATAACTGTATTTTTAAGTGACACCAAGAAAAATTTAACCGTCAGCGAATTTGAATATGTGTGCGGAAGTGTGGCGGCAGAAATGCCCCTGATGTATCACGAGGAAGCCTTAAAGGCGCAGGCGGTGGCGTGTTACACAAACAGCTTAAGGCTTAAAAATTCGAGCAACAAAAAATCAATAAACGGAGCCGATATTTCTGACGACACATCTACTCATCAGGGCTATTTAACCCGTGAGGAAAGAAAAGAAAAATGGGGCGACTCTTACCAGAAATATGAATCGAAGCTTGAAACTGTTGTTGAAGAGGTTATGGGCGAACATTTAACCTACGACGGTGAATATTGCGTTGCGGCATTTTCTGCAATCTGCACCGGCACCACCGAAAGTGCAGAAAATGTCTGGGGAAGCAAAATTCCGTATTTAGTAAGTGTCAAAAGCAGTGGCGACACGCTTTCACCGCAATATTCATCAACCAACACCTTCACAAAGGCACAGTTTATTTCAATTATGAAGGATTTGGGCGTTTCTATAAATTCAAAAACCAATTTAACAGATGTTATAGGCAAAGAAAAATGTTCAAAAGCAGGAACAGTTTTAAAAATTAAAATAGGCGAAAAAGAAGTAACGGGCGAAAAAATAAGAAGTGCATTTTCTTTAAAAAGTGCTGCATTTAAAATAACCGCCACCGAAAATGAGATTACATTTAAGGTAAGCGGTTACGGTCACGGCGTAGGAATGAGTCAGTACGGTGCAGATTATATGGCACGGCAAGGCAGTACCTACGACGAAATTTTAAAACACTATTATAAGGGTGCAGAAATTGAGAAATAAACAATCACTCCGATTGAAAAATTTTGATTTTTCAATCGGAGTGTAATTTTTAGATAACCGATGTTCCTTCCCATTCTTTAGCAGGGCTTACTTCAAGAAGCTTTGCAATTGTCACTGCGACATCTTTAATTGAAATTGCGCCTAATTCTTTACCCTTTTCGAAGCGATTGCCGCAGAACACAATCGGGATTGTCATATCCTCAGGAATATCGTCACCGTGGCAACGGTCGTGACCGCCGTGGTCTGCAAGAAGAATTATTGTGTAATCATCAGGAATGCTGTTTTTGAGCTTTTCTGTACAAGAAAGAGCCTTACTTACACTCTTCATATATTGCTCACTCATCCAACCGCAATCGTGACCGCCGACTTCATCTGTTTCACCTAAATAAAGGAATAAGAAATCCGGATTTTCTTCGTTGATATATTTTATAGCCGCATCTGTGATTTTTGTGTCGGTATCTCTTTGCTTGTGTTGATTCAAGCAAAGTGCCGTGTGAAGATGGTCGGGTCTGCTTAAATCTCTTAACTCTTCCCAGGTGTAGAAAAATGCACATTTTTTGTCGTGATTATCAAGACGGTCAAAAAGGCTTTCAATAGGTCTTACCTGTGGAACATAAGTATTTGTTAAAATACCGTGACGCATTGGGTCAACACTGTGGAATAAAGCCAAGTGACAAGGAAGTGTTACAGATGGCATAACAGTCTGTGCTTTAAGAGAATATGTACTTTCTTTTATAAGCTTTTCGGCAAACGGATTACCGCACTGCATCATTCCGTCAGGACGCATACCGTCAACTAACACTAAAATTACTTTTTCTGACATTTTAAAGTCCCCTTTAAATAAATTTTTATTTTACTTTTTAATTTTTACAATAAATTCTGTTCCCTTGCCCACTTCGCTCTGAACGATTATTTCGTAGCCGTTTCTTTCAGCAATTTTCTGAACAAGAGCAAGCCCTAAGCCATTACCCTCTTCTGCGTGAGAGGTGTCGCCCTGGTAAAATTTATCGAAAATCTGCTTTTTGGTTTCTTCGTCAAATCCGCAACCGCTATCCTTTACTCTTACTTCAATAAATTCATCATCAGAAGTCTGAATCAATGAAACCTTACCGCCATTTTCAGTAAATTTAAAGGCATTTGAAAGAAGATTGTGCCAGATAACATCTAAAAATGCAAAATTCTCATTAACTATTACTCTGTCTTCCATTTCAACAAAGAAATCAATATTTTTTTCTTCCCACACCTCTTCAAATGACAAGGCACATTCAGAAAGCTGACGGCATAAATCAAACTCACTTTTTTCAGGCAGAATTTTTCTGTTTTCAATTTTACTGAGCCTTAAAATATTTGTAACTAAATCTGAAAGCTTTTCTGTGCTTTCAATAACGGTTTCAATATATTCTTCACGCATTTTTTCGGGCAAATTTTTATCCTTTAACGCCGTTGTGTAATTGTTGATTACTGCAAGTGGCGTTTTTATTTCGTGAGAAACATTTGAAATAAAATCATCCTTTAATGATTCAATACTGTTTAATTCCGCAACCATTGTGTTAAAATCACGGAACATAATATTTATGTAAGAATTATCTTTAAGACCTTCGTCAAGGTCGATTTTTACAGAGAAGTCACCTTTTGCAACCTTTCTTGTTGCCTCACTTATTTTTCTCAGATGCTTACTGTAATTTATTTTAATTATATACAAAATCAATCGGTAACTAAGAATTGCCATCAGTATATAATACAAAATAAAGGGGATTCCAAATCTTGAAAAAAATGTTTCTATATTAAACTCAAACATAAGCGGTGGAATCAGAGCAATAACCAACGCCGTTAAAACCGCTACAATATAACCTCTTATAGAAAAGAACGAAACCTCTTCGAGCAAAGGAACCTGAACAGTCTTTTTATTTGCTTTACGACTTTTTAGTATTTTCATTTGAGTACCGCCTTGTAGCCAAGACCGTGAATTGTGATTATTTTAAAATCCTCACAAGCTGAGAATTTTTCTCTTAATTTAGTAATATAAACATCTACCGAGCGAAGACTCGTGCTACCATCAACACCCCAGAATTCATCAAGAAGCTGTGAGCGTGAAAATGTCTTTTTAGGATATGACAAAAGCTTATAAAGAATATTGAATTCTCTTACTGTTACCGGCACCTCTTCGCCATTTATCATAGCTGACATTTCATCTGCATCAAGCACTAAAGAGCCGACTGTTATTTTTTTGTCTGAAACAATATTTGCACGGCGCAAAATTGCCCCCACTCTTAAAATCAATTCATCTAAATCAATAGGCTTTACCATATAGTCATCAACACCCAGTTTAAAGCCCCTTTCTTTAGATGCATAGTCATCCTTTGCAGTCATAAATAACACAGGGATATTCTTATTTACTTTTCTGACATTTTCTAAAAATGCAAAGCCGTCTGTTTTAGGCATCATAATATCTGAAATTATCATATCATATAAGCTGTTATACATAACATCATAAGCTTCTTCAGCTGTTGCACAACCCTTTGCAGAGTAACCGTGTTTTTCAAGATGAGCACAAACAATCTGATTGAGCTTTACATCGTCTTCAACAACTAAAATATTTACCATTCTGAACACCCCTTTTCTTAGACAAAAATATTTTACCATATATTTAAAGTTATAGCAACTAATAATTATTGTCAATTACTCTTGTAATTTTTGAAAAAATGTAGTATTATAACTGTATGTTTGCATTTTAATTATAATTTTTCAAGGAATTTTAACAAAAGTTTAATAAACGGTAATTTTCCGAGAAAAATTTTTACTGATTCTGTATCAGGAGGTATAAAATGTTAAAAAAATTATTGAAGCTCGCTCAAAAGGATTTATATGTTCAGGCGGTTTCTATTTTTGCTATACTGTTAAGTGTTACAGTCGTTGCAGTAGCTTATATTAAAACTACCGCTAATGATAAAAATGTTGATAACACAAACACATCATACAATTACGAAACACTTCCACAACAAACACAATTTTCTACAAACTCGGCAATTGTGGCACCGTTAGATACAACACTTCCACAAACTGCAGCACCTAATGCCGGTTGGCAAAACACACCCGGCACACCACAGCAACAAACACCAAACGCAAACCAGGGTTCTTCTGTTTATTCCTGGAGCACACAAGAGATACTTTCTAAAATGACTGCGGCTATTAACCAGACAAAAGCCTACAAGGGTAATTTAGCAGTTCACCACTCTGAAAGCTTCACCGCAAACATTACAGAATGTACCGGTGGTGCAATAGGTCAGCGTGTTGCTAATTCTCTTGTCGGGGCTGTTGTTAAGCCTACTGACCAGACATTAAATTTTGCTAATGGTACTGCACTTACCGATGAGGGCGAAACAACACAGATTCTTCTTCCAAAGAACGGACAATTTTCACTTTCAAGTGCAGGTATTAAATCTGCTAAAGCGTATCAGGAGGGTGACAAAACAGTTCTTGTTGTTACACTTGTACAGGAAAATGTTAACGAAAAGACTGTTCCGCAACACAACGCAAAGGGCGTTGGTTACCTTGATGTAGCAAGTGTTGACCTTATGGGTATGACTATAACCAATGGTGAAATTCAATATCTCGGCTCAAGCATTATGATAAAAGTAAATCAAGCTGGCTATGTAACCTACGCTAAATACACAATCCCTCTTCATGTTTACGGTGAGGGCGCAAGAGGTTCGTTAAGTGGCTACGCTGTATTTGACGGCGAACAGACTGAAATCTGGGAATTACCTCTATAATATTAATTAAACAAAAATGCAAATAATCCGAGCTTTCGGAATAATATAAAAAACATAAATATTGAGATAAGGATGAAAAAAATGGGTATTAAAGAGACTGCTATTAAATTGGCTGTTAAAAAAGGCGTTAAATATCTTAAAGAAGATGTTGACGCAAACTCAATTAAGTTGATTGACAAGGGCCTTAAGCTTACAGAGGGCAAGGACCTTTACCACAATGCACTTTTAAAGCTCAGAGAAGGTATGATTGACCCTAATCACGAATGGGCAAACTTTGTTAAGCATATCATTGAATATGTTGACGCAGATATTATTGAAAAATTAGTACCACCTTTTATGAGCGCATTTATCCGTGGTTACGAATTAAGAAAAGAAGCTCAGAAAAAATATGACTGCAACATTCCTTGGGCTATTCTTTTAGACCCTACAACTGCTTGTAACTTAAGATGCACAGGCTGTTGGGCAGCAGACTATTCAAAAGCAAGTCAGCTTACTTATGATGATATTACAAGCATCATTAAACAAGGTAAAGAAATCGGTACTTTCGTTTACCTTTACACAGGTGGCGAGCCACTTATGAGAAAGAAAGACTTAATCCGCATCTGTGAAGAAAATCCTGAATGTCTTTTCATTTCTTTCACAAATGGTACCTTAGTTGACGATGCATTTGCTGATGATGTTAAACGCGTTGGTAACTTATTACTCACAATTTCAATTGAGGGTAATGAAGAAACCACTGACGCTCGTCGTGGTAAGGGTACATACCAAAAGGTTATTTCTGCTATGGAAAAGCTCAAAGCACGCGGTATTCCTTTCGGTGCTTCTCTTTGCTACACAAAAGCTAATGCAGATGTTATTGCATCTGACGAATATGCAGATTTCCTTATTGATTTAGGCGTTATTTTCGCTTGGTACTTCACATTCGTTCCTGTTGGTGCAGATGCTACAAATGAGCTTATGGCAACTGCTGAGCAAAGAGAGCTTATGTATAACCAAATCAGAAAATGGCGTTTCACTAAAGGCTCTCAAAAGCCACTCTTTACTATCGACTTCTTCAATGATGGTGAATATGTTGGCGGTTGTGTTGCCGGTGGTAAGCAATATTTCCACATCAGTGCAAACGGTGACTGCGAGCCTTGCGTTTTCGCTCACTACTCAAATGTAAATATTAAAGAAGCAACTCTTATTGATGCACTTCAGAGTCCTATCTTTATGGCTTACAGAGAGCGTCAACCATTCAGTTCAAATATGCTTCGTCCTTGTCCTGTTATGGACCAACCCGGTGCTCTTAAGAGAATGGTTGAGGTTTCAGGTGCTAAATCAACTGACCTTAGCTGTCCTGAACCGGTTGAAGATTTATTCAACAAAATTGTTGATGTTTCTGCTAAATGGAAAGAAACCGCAGACAGAATGGAAAAGCAATATGGCTTTACAAATGTAAGACTCAGAAGTATCAGTATTTATGACGATGCTGAAGCAAATCACATTAAAGATTACGAAGATTTTGCTTAATAAAACAATTATAACAGGCATCGAGTTATCTCGGTGCCTGTTTTAAAAAGGTGTTGAAATAGTTGGAAAAGCTTTTAGAAAAACAATTAGAAAGAGCCAAGAATCCCGAAAGTGTAGGAATTTCTTCAAAAGTTATAAGCGAAATGCTTGAAGAAATGGAACGAGAAGAATGTGAATTACACAGCCTTATGATTCTTCGTCACGGCAAGGTTGCAGTTGAAACATATCAGGCACCACTTAAAAGTGATGATGCTCATATGGTATATTCTGTAAGCAAGAGCTTTTTAGCGACTGCTTTTGGTTTTGCTTTAGATGAAGGACTCTTGACAAAAGAAACTAAATTTCTTGATATTTTCCCTGACTACAAACCAAAAAAGAAAGATAAATATTTAGAAAAACTCACAATAGCTCACCTTGTTTCTATGACAAGTGGTAAAGCGGCATCTGTAAAAGGAAGAACAGAAAAAGACTGGATAAACCTCTTTTTAAAGGCAAAATGGGCATTTGAGCCCGGCACAGATTGGCGTTACATAAACGACAACTTCTATGTTGCAGCGGCGGCTATCAGCAGAGTTGCAAAAATGTCTGTTACAGAGTATTTAACTCCCCGCCTTTTCCTCCCACTTGGAATAGATGTTCCCGTATGGGAAAAATCGCCTACCGGTATTGAAGCAGGTGGCTGGGGACTTTTCTTAAAAACAGAAGATATTGCAAAGCTTATTCTCTGCTATATGAACGGTGGTAAATATAACGGTGAACAGGTTATTCCTGAATGGTGGACTAAAGAAGCAACAAGTTATCATAACGATAACTCCGGTTCACAATCAAAACCCGACTGCAAAGCGGGTTACGGTTATGGCTTCTGGCGCTGTGCGGGAATGGAAAACACTTACCGTTGCGAAGGACTCTATTCACAATATGCAATTGCAATTCCTGATTACGATGCTTGCGTAATTACAACAAGCAGTAACTCAAATCTTCAACAGACACTTGATATTATATGGAAATATATTAAAGCTTCTTTTATTGAAGAAATTGACACAGAAGCTACAGTAAAATGTGAATTAGCCCCTGAAGCACCACCTGTTGTCACAGAAAGAAGTCCTTTAGAAAAAGAAATTGAGGGCAAGGTTTACTCTTTAAGAAAGCCGATTTTTGTAAACAAAGCGGCACATTTACCTGTAAGTGCTTTGCCAATGCCTGTTGTTTATTACCTCGAAAATCCGGGCGGTAATATGACAGATATCTCTTTCAAATTCAATGAATACGGCTTCCATTTCAGCTGGTCTGAAGATGGCGACGAAAAAAATACTATACCTGTTGGTATGAACGGCACACCTTTAAATGGCGAAATCCATTTAAGCGGTCTTACTTATAAGGTTATTTCTGACGCTCATTGGGAGGACGAAAAAACTCTTACAATTACAATAAGAGCACTTTCCGCAGTAGCAAAAAGAATTCTCACATTCAAATTTGATGGTGACAAAATTGCTATGTACCCCGATGTTTACCCAGGTCTTGAAAAGAAAGCAAGAATTTTAGGTGACACATTAAAGAATGTATTAAAGGGTGCATATTTCCATGCGTGGATTGACTTTTTAGTGCCGAGGATGAAGAAGATACTGTTTCCGAAACACACAGGGCGCGCTCGATGAATGCAGATGTAAAATTCAAATTTATATCTTTATAATTTTTTACACCCTACAGAAAATTTTTAAAATTATCTGTAGGGTGTAATTCTATATCCTAATTCAAACTTTCATTCAACTTTTTTGTACATTTTCGTGTTGCCACAAAAACAATACCCCAGATTATTAAATAGCCAAGAATAAAGCAACCAGTGAATATCATTATTGGTTTAAGCGATGATTGAAGCCAACCATTGAAAAGGTAAAGTAGAATATAATCAAGGTAAAGCACAACTCCGTGAATAAGTGCGGCAGAAAATGGTGAGAGTTTATCAATAGTATAAATCACAGTAACTCCAGCGGCAATAAACGCTAATAGTGTTGATGAGAATATTCCTGTTACAACCTCACCTACTGTAAAACTTTCAACTGCACTAACTAAACCTAATATGCCATATACGATTGCTAACACAAGCGGTCCACCAAAACAAAAACTCATTCCTCGTTTTAAAAACTCAACTACATATTTTCTCATTTTATTAGCCTCCTTTTAACTTGTGGCAAACATCTTCTTGAAATATAATCATTATAACCTGACTTAAATTCAACATTAACTCCACCACTGTAAGTTGATATAAATTTTTTAATTCTGTTGATATTTGCAACTGACGATTTATTGATTCTGATAAAAGAGCTGGTAAGTATTTTTTCAACTTCGTAAAGACGATTTTTTATTAAGAATTTTCCGTTTTCTGTTATTGCCCATACCTTGTTGTCAATAACCGTTACACACTCTATATTTTTTATTTCTAATATAACAGTTTCGTCTTCACCAAAAGCGACAATTTTATTTTCACCAACATATTCTTTTACAAGGTTTTCTATTCTGTCAGTTAGTTCGTTGGATTTTTTCACTCTTGCAGTTATCAGTTCTTCATTTTCTTCATCAATTATCAGTTGAAACTTCATTTCATCAACTCCTTTCATTTTTGTTATATCATATTTTTTCTTATTTGTGTGAAATTTAAAGCAACTGGTTGGTTTTTAAATACAAGCGGTAAAAAAATATCTCTCCACAGTATTTTGAGAAAATACTGTGGAGAGAATATCTTTAGATATTATTCAAAAGTTCCGGCAAGCCTTTAATTACACTTGGCAAAGCCTTAACAATAAGCTTAATAATACCCCATGTTAATGGCTCTTTATCGTTGAGAATGTCAAGAAGTCTGTTTGCCATTTTCGGACTGAACACGCCCATTGACATTGAAATAAAGTTCTTAACAGGTGTCTGAACTGCAATAGCATAAGCCATACCGTCAGTACCGATAAGCTTGCCAATAAGGTTGCAAATCTTTTTACCGTTCTTACCCTGGCAAGAATCTTCAAGTGTATTTGCGAATGTAAGATTCGGATAATCTACAACATTCTTTTCAGGAATTTTGTAACCTAAAAGCTTCTCAAATTGTTCGTCGGTAATATTCTTAACATCAGCATTTATATATGCAGGATACATCGCTTTCATATCAGGAACTTCTGCGGTACTGGTAGAAGTTACATTTACTGAAGAAGTAAGAAGAATATCTCTTGAAGAAGCACCAACAAGAATGTTATATTTACCGCTTTCTACATGCCAATCGTGAATTTCTACATTGTAGAATGCGAATGACCTTTTTGAAAGCTCGATTTCTACTTCTTTTTCTTCGCCTGCTTTTAAGTAAACCTTTTTAAAGCCTTTTAATTCTTTTTCTGCTCTGAAGATTTTGCTATCCTCTTTAGAAACATAAAGCTGAGCAATTTCTGCACCATCTTTATCGCCAATGTTTTTAACTTTAAATTTAACTGTGATTGTGTCAGTATCTTTAATATCATCTGCTGAAACAGAAATATCACTATACTCAAATTTTGTGTATGAAAGACCGAAACCGAATGGGTAACGAACATCCTTTTTTGCTGTATCGTAATAACGATAACCAATATAAATACCCTCTCTGTATTCAACAGTTGTGTTGTTGCCGGGGAAGTAATCATAGCAAGGTGTGTCTTCAAGTGCATAAGGATAAGTTTCAGCAAGCTTACCAGATGGGTTAACATCACCAAAGAGAAGGTCAACAACTGCACTACCGCTTGCTTCACCGCCTAAGAAGCTGTGAAGAATTGCTTTTGCGTTATTTTCCCAAGGCATTTCAATTACTGCACCGCCAGCAAGAACTAAAACGACATTTTCATTTGCTGTTTTAACTGCATTGATAAGTGCAACATGCTCCGGTGGAATTCTTAAATGGCTTCTGTCAAAGCCCTCTGATTCAAAAACATCTGTAAGACCAACGAAAACTAATGCAATGTCTGCATTTTTCGCAGCTGCTACTGCTTCATTTATATATGCATCCTGTGTCTTTTTCTTGCTCTCTTTCTTTGTAAGAGCATAACCCTCAGCGTAAGTAACATTAATTCCTCGGTCGAACATTGTGTCGAAAGCATTATCAAGCTTAATCGGATTAACAAGTGAGCTACCTGCACCCTGATGACGAGGCTTTTTAGCCATCTGACCGATTACTGCATATTTTTTATCCTTTTTAAGAGGAAGAATATCTTCTTCATTCTTTAAGAGTACCATTGAATCCTGAGCAACTTTTCTTGCGAATTCGTGGTGCTCTGCTTCGTTATATGTATGCTCGCCTAAAACTTCTTTTGCTTTAAAGATAACATCAAGAACGCCGTCAACCATTTCGTTAAGCTGGTCTTCTGTAATTCTGCCGTCACGGACTGCATCAGCAATCTCCCTGTTACCCTCACCATTAGAGGTTGGCATTTCAAGATTCTGACCTGCAAGAAGACCGGGAACACGCTCGTTTTCTGCACCCCAGTCAGTAACAATCATACCCTCGAAGCCGAATTCATCTCTTAAAACATCAGTAAGGAGCCATTTGTTTTCAGCACCATAAATACCATTAAGGCGGTTATACATACACATAACAGTCCAGGGCTGTGCTTCTTTTACTGCGATTTCAAATGCTGTGAGATATATTTCTCTTAAAGTACGCTCATCTACAACAGCGTTAACTGTCATACGACGGGTTTCCTGATTATTAACTGCGTAGTGCTTTAAAGATGTACCAACGCCCTTGCTCTGAACACCATTACAGAATGCTGCTGAAAGCTTACCGGCAAGAAGTGGATCTTCTGAAAAATATTCAAAGTTTCTGCCACAGAGTGGTGAACGCTTCATATTGATACCTGGGCCTAAAAGAACTGAAACCTTTTCTTTAAGTGACTCCTCACCTAAACGAACGCCCATCTGGTAGAGTAATTCAGGATTCCATGAGCAAGCAGTAGTTGCTGCTGTCGGGTAACAGATTGCAGGAACACCACCTAAGAAGTTATCGCTCTTTTTTTGTTGCTCCTTTAATTCTTTTTTCTTTTCCTTATCTTTAGTGCCTACACTGTTTCTGATTCCGTGAGGGCCGTCACTCCAGAGAATTGCAGGAATGCCGTATTTCTCAATAGAATCAGTGTGCCAATAATCTTTACCTGAACAAAAACGAACTTTTTCTTCAAGTGTCATTTGGTTTATAATATCCGCGTGTTTCATTTTTTACCTCCAAAAGTTTAATTATATTTCTTTCTTACTATTTTCGCCTGTATTCCAATTGATTAAATGCTCGAACTTTTTGCCGTTTTCTTCGCAAGTGAGCTTAACCCAGTTATCACCCTCGTAAATTGCATCAAGCACTTTAACAGTTGGTGCACTGTATGTTTTCATAAGTTCTGCGCTTTGTTTTTCGTCATAGTTTGCAGCATTATCAGATGTAAATATAATTGTACCTAAATTTCTGCAAAGGTCTGCCCATAAAACTCGTTGTTCCCAGGTGATTCCGAGCTTTTTCTTACTCTTTCTGTCACCGTCAACCTCTTTTAAAGCATTTCTTAAATAGAAAACATCAGGGTCGTTGCCGAATACTCTGCCGTTGAGTCCTCTGCGGAAAATTGTATTTTTAATTGCAGTCTGAACAGAAACAATTTCTCTGTTTACTTTACTCTTAACAGGAACTGGCTCAAATACTAAATCAACATCGCTACCAATTCGGCAATAATCAACCTTGCCAAAAGCCGGTCCCAACGGAACGCCACAGCCTAAAATAAGCTTTTCGCCAACACATTCTCTTAAAAGTGCCATAGCATCGCACATAATTTCACCACGGCTCTTGCCGTTTCTCGGAACGATACAAGCAGTGTAAAGGAAGTCGAGCTTTACCATATCGAAGCCCCATGTGTTGAGAATTGTGTTAAAGAATTGCTTGATGTATGCGGCACATTCCGGATTATAAAAATCGAGTGTGTAGCAATCCCTGCCAAGACCTACAAAACCATAAACAGGTTTACCATCCGGTTTTTTAACAATCCATTCAGGGTGATTTTTAGCAACAACTGAATTCTTCTGAATATAGAACGGTGCAAGCCAGAGTCCTGCAAGCCAGCCTTTAGCGTGAATTTCATCTGCAATATATTTCATACCCTTAGGGAATTTTTCATTTGGAACTTCCCAGTCACCTATAAAGCTCTGGTAACCGTCATCAATCTGGAAAATGTTTATATCTGCACCTGTTGCCTTTAGTGCTTCAAGGTCACGGATTATAATTTCCTCTGTAATATCGGTGTAGTAGTTGTACCAGCTTGTGTAGCCGTTAATTCTGTTTGTTTTTGGTTTTTCAATACCCATAATGGTGAAGTATTCCTCAAAAATTGCGTCGTGTTCACCATTTAAAACAACTGCATCTAAAACAGTCACTTCGCCGTTTATTACTTTACATTCTAAATCCTTTTCAACAATAATTGTGTTTGCGTTTGTGTCAAAATTTAAAATTGTGTAGCCCTCTTTTTCACTTAAGCTACCAATAAGCGTAAAGTCATTACCTGTACGGATATATGAATATGTATAGCCGTGGAATACACCTGACTTATCAGGATAATTTCTGAACATATAGTCGCCACTGCAGCCTGCCATATTAAAGCCTAAAGGAATTGATTTAACGAGCTTGTTCATCCCTCTGTAAAGCTCGTTCTTTTTATATTCCCTTGTCATACTCCAGCTCTGGTAGCCGTTTGGCATAATTCGGACATCATCAGGATATTTGTAATCTGCGATTACTTTAAGATTTACCAATTCCAATTCACTTTCAGTCTTTAAAGTAACCTTGAGAGCTTTACCGTCAAACGAGAAATTTACAGCTAAATCTTTACTGTTTTCAGAAAACGCAACTGTCTTTCCATTTGATTTGTAATTAACTGCAATTTTTGCATTACTGAACATAGTTTTTGCACCTTTCAAACGAGAATTTAGTTTACAAAATATTTTAACATAAACTAACAAAAAACACAATGTAATTATCTCCAATAAATCATAACAAAAATTAGTAAAAACAACAGTAAAAAAGTCGTTTTTTTCGGTCGTTTCGTATTGACTTATTTTGAAAAAAGGCATAAAATTAACATTGATATGCGAGGTGACTTAATGGCATTAATTTTTTCGGGTATCGCTTACGGCATTTTAGAAATTTTTTTACTTAATTTATTGCTTAAAAATGTTTTAAAGGGCAATATGACAAGCTCTGTCATATTTCTTTTCATAAAGCTTATTTCTTATGCCGTAGCTTTAGCACTTATCTACTTTTTCTTTTTAGATTCAGTAAAGTATTTAGCAATAGGCTATACTGTGGGTGTTATAATTTCTATTCCATTTATTTTACTGCTTTCAAAAAAGAATAACAATATTATTAAATCCAACGAAGGAGATGATAATAAATGAGTACGGCTGAACTGATTAAAATCGGTTTGAGCGTAGTCGTTTTTGTCCTTTGTCTTGTCGGAAATATTCACTTTAAAGGAGTGCTTAAAAACTTCGGTGATGATTTCGATAAAAAGAAGTTCAAAAAGAAAAAAAGACTAAAAACACTATGCTTTTCAGGAATGCTCATAAGCGTATGGTTTGCTTTTGGTGTATTTGTTACATGGTTCTCAGGCAAACACAGCGGTATGCACATTGAATTTTCAATGTTCGGTGACAGAAGCTCTGTTGAGCTTTTCGGTCTGAAATTAGGCGAAACAACAATTTACACAATGATTATTGTCTTAATTGTTCTTGTTCTTTGTCTTCTTTTCAGATTCCTGGTTTTTCCAAAATTCAAGGAAAAGCCTGAGGGCTTTCAGAATGTTATTGAGCTTTGTGTAGAAACAATTGAAAATTTCTGCATAAATGCAACTGACAAAAAGGCAGGTAAAAGTCTTGCACCTTATATGTTCTCACTTGCAATTTATTTAATACTCAGTGCAAGTTTTGAACTATTCGGTTTAAGAGCACCTACATCTGACCTTGTTGTTACATTCTCAATGGGTCTTTTAACATTCATTCTTCTCAATTACCACGGCTTCAGAAAATTGGGATTTGGCGGAAGACTCAAAGCAATGGGCGGTCCTATGCCGGCTATGAGACCTATTATGATACCTATGAAAATCGTCAGTGACATAGCTGTGCCTATCTCGCTTGCCTGCCGTCTTTTCGGTAATATGCTCGGTGGTATGATAGTTATGGAGCTTTTAAAAGGCGCTTTAGGTGGATACGCGGCAGGTATTCCGGGTATTGCAGGTTTATACTTCAACCTTTTCCACCCACTTATTCAGGCTTATATTTTCATTACTCTCTCGCTCACATTTATTGACGAAGCGATGGAGTCAAGTGAAGAATAAAACATAAAAACAAAATTAAATTTAATTTTAAATTTTCGGAGGTAATTTATTATGAGTTCAGCAATAGCAATGCTTACAGCACTTGGTGCAGGTTTCGGTATGTGTTTCGCAACTGCAAAGGCAGTTGAATCAGTTGCCCGTCAGCCAGAAGCAGCAAGTAAAATTCAGACAATTCTTCTTTTAGGTTGTGCACTTGCAGAATCAACAGCTATTTACGCTTTCGTTGTAGCTCTTATTCTCTCAGGTAAATAATTCATTAACTAAACTAAATAAGGTGATTTTTTATTATGGAAATGCTTGAATCTTTAGGTATGTCAAAAGACCTTATTGCCGATCTTTTGATTAACATAGTAAGCATAATTGTTCTTTACCTTGTTGTTAAAAAATTAGCTTACAACCCTGTCAGAAAATTCTTGAATGCAAGAACTGAAAAGGTAGAGGCTGCAAAAGCAGAAGCACAGAAAAATCTCGAAGAAGCAACTGAAATGAAAGAAAAATATGACGAGCTTCTTAAAGAAAGTGAAAATGCCAAAGCAGAAGCAATTAAAGAAGGCATAAACAATGCCAGAGCAGAAGCAACTGAAATTCTTGATTCTGCAAGAGAACAAGCAAAGACAATTGTTGATAAGGCAAATAAAAATGCAAAAGCAAAGGAGCAGGAGTTAATTGACAGCTCCCGTGACGAAATAGTAAACCTTGCTATTGATGCATCCGCTACTCTTTTAAAAAGAGATTTTGACGATGCCGATAACAAGCGACTTATTGAAGATTTTCTTGATTCATTAAAAAGTAACGGTGATATAGATGCGTAAATCAACTATTATAGTTGCCGATAATATCACTACCCCTACTTACGAATATCTTTGCGATGAATTAAAAAAGAAACTCGGCGAGGATATTGAGTTCGAGTATAAAATTGACAACTCAATTATCGGTGGCTTTATACTTAATCTTGACGGTATAGTTTACGACAACAGCATTAAAACACAACTTGACCGTTTGAAAAAACACATAAAGAACGGAGATGAGGCTTGATGTCTAACGAAGTTTTTGCTACTAAAAACGAATATCTTAAAAGCCGACTTAAAAGCTTCTCCGCTTCCCCTGTTGTTTATGAATGCGGTAAGGTGTCATCAGTTGGTGACGGTGTTGCAACTGTTTCGGGACTTAAAAACCGTCTTTATGGTGAGCTTTTAGAATTTGACGGCGAAATTTACGGTATGGCTTTAGACCTTAACGAAGACGGCGTTGGCGCTGTGCTTTTTGACAGTGCAGACTCAGTAAGCGTTGGCGATACGGTTAAGGGTACTAACAGAGTTGCTGAAATCCCCGTAGGCCCTGAGCTTCTGGGCAGAATTATTGACCCAATAGGCAGAGCTATTGACGGTAAGGCACTCGACGCTAAAAAATATTTACCTGCAGAAAGACCTGCACCAACAATAATTGACCGTGAACCGGTTTCAAAACCACTTGAAACAGGCATTCTTGCTATTGACAGTATGGTGCCGATTGGTCGTGGTCAGCGTGAGCTTATTATTGGTGACAGACAGACAGGTAAAACCTCTATTGCGCTTGATACTATCTTCAACCAGAAGGGTAAGGATGTTATTTGTGTTTATTGTGCAATCGGACAAAAGGCATCTAACATTTCTCAGGTTGTTGATTATCTTAATAAAAATGAAGCTATGGAATACACAGTAGTTGTTGCTTCAACTGCTTCAGATTCCCCTGCAACTCAATATTTAGCACCTTACTGTGCTTGCACTGTTGCAGAAGGCTTTATGGCTGAAGGTAAAGATGTTTTAGTAATTTATGACGATTTATCCAAACACGCGGTAGCTTACCGTGCAATGTCATTACTTCTTCACAGACCACCAGGACGCGAAGCGTATCCGGGTGATGTTTTCTACCTTCATTCAAGACTTCTTGAAAGAAGTGCTTGTCTTTCTAAAAAAATAGGCGGTGGCAGTATTACTGCTTTACCTATTGTTGAAACAACCGGTGGTAATATTTCTGCTTACATACCGACAAATGTAATTTCAATTACTGACGGTCAGATTTATTTGGAGAGCGAATTATTCCACAGTGGTATGCGTCCTGCTATTAACACAGGTCTTTCAGTTTCCCGTGTTGGTAGAAGTGCTCAGCACAAGGCTATGAGAAAGGTTTCGGGTACACTTCGTATCGAGCTTTCACAATACAGAGAAATGGCTATTTTCACCCGTTTCGGTAGCGATGTTGACGAGTCAACCGCAAAGCTTTTAAGAAAGGGTGAATGCCTTACTGAGCTTTTAAAGCAGGGCAAGGGCGAGCCACTTAATCTCTTTAAACAAGTTGCAATTCTTTTAGCTTATAAGCTTGATGTATTCGAGAATATTCCTAAAAAGGAAATTAAAAACAAAGCTGATGAGCTTATAGAAATGCTCCAGAGCCAATATCCTGACTATGTGAAAGAAATCAATCAGACAGGTGATATTACAGAAGCTGTTGAAAAGATTTTCACTAAAACAATGTTGGAGTTTAAATAATGAGTAACGCTAACGAAATTAAGCAACATCTCAAAGCAGTTGAACAAACGAGGAAAATAACAAACGCAATGTATCTGTTATCTACCTCCCGTATGAAAAAGGCTATGCAGAGTATTGACTTCAACCTTTTTTATTTACAGAGACTGCGTTCTACAATTAAAGATATTCTTTCAAAAACAAAAAACAATAATATAACGAACAAATTCATTGAAGAACGCGACAGCGGTTCTGCGGTTTTTGTTGTTGTCACCTCTGACAAAGGTCTTTGCGGTGGTTATAATTCAAGTGTTGTAAATTTAGCACTTGAAAAAATGAAAGAGCACAAAGACCCCATGGTTATATCTTTAGGTATAATCGGTGACAGACTTTTTAAAAACCACGGTATTGAACCTGCATTTTCCTGGTACGGTGCCTCACAACACCCTACCTTAAACCTTGCAGGTCAGGTTGCTTCAAAGCTTATTGAGTTATTCCTCACAAACGACTACAGAGAGGTTTATCTGGTTTACACCGAATATATTTCCTCTGCCGTTCAGACGCCTTGTGTTAAAAGACTTTTACCTCTTTTAAGACACGATTTTCTTGATATTGAATTTGAAAGTGACGAACGCGCTCAGATGATTTATGAGCCTTCAATTGAATCTGTTTTTGAACATATTGTTTACCAATATGTGACGGGCTTTATGTACGATGTATTTATGCAGTCGGCAGTCAGTGAAAACATTGCAAGAATGAACGCAATGCAAAGTGCTACAAAAAATGCCGATGAGATGATTGAAACTCTTTCAAAAGAGCTTAACGCTGCCCGTCAGCTTCAAATCACTAATGAAATAACAGAAATTGCTGCGGCAACAGAATTACAAGGGTGATTTTAATTTATGAGTATAATTTATAAAGGCGAAATAGTAAAAATTTCAGGCCCTGTTATCGATGTTCGATTCAGTGGTAAATTACCGCCTATTAACACACTTCTTACAATTGAAGAGGCAGACAAGCACATCGAGGTTGCAATGCACGTTGGTAAAAATACTGTTCGTGCAATAGCACTTGAAGCAACTGAGGGTCTTTCTTGTGGATTAACAGTTGTTTCTGACGGTAATGGTATTATGGTGCCTGTTGGCGATGAGGTTATAGGCAGAGTTGTTGATGTTTTAGGCAGACCAATTGATGGTAAAGGCGAAATTAAAGCAGACCACAAGTTACCTATTCACAGAGAGCCACCATCACTTCACGAGCAAAAGCCTGCAACTGAGGTGCTTGAAACAGGTATTAAGGTTATCGACCTACTTGTCCCTTACACAAAAGGTGGTAAAATAGGTCTTTTCGGTGGTGCAGGTGTTGGTAAAACCGTTCTTATTATGGAAATGATTCATAATATTGCAACAAATCACGGTGGTTACTCAGTTTTCACAGGCGTTGGTGAAAGAAGCCGTGAGGGTAACGAGCTTATGCACGATATGGGCGAAAGCGGTGTTATTAACAAAACAATTCTTGCTTTCGGTCAGATGAACGAGCCTTCCGGTAGCCGTATGAGAATTGCTCTTACAGGTCTTACAATGGCTGAATACCTCAGAGATGAACGCCACCAGGATGTTCTTTTATTCGTTGATAATATTTACAGATATGTTCAGGCAGGTAACGAGGTTTCTGCTCTTTTGGGCAGACTTCCGAGTGCTGTTGGTTACCAACCTACACTCGCTAACGAATTAGGTGAATTAGAGGAAAGAATTGCTTCAACCTCTAAGGGCTCAATTACATCTGTACAGGCAGTTTATGTTCCTGCCGATGACCTTACAGACCCTGCCCCTGCTACAATATTTACACACCTTGACGCTACAACAGTTCTTTCAAGAAGCATTTCAGAATTAGGTATTTACCCTGCTGTTGACCCGCTTGAATCTACAAGCCGTGCTCTTGAGCCTGAAATTGTCGGTGAGCTTCACTACAGAGTTGCCCGTGGTGTTCAGGAATGCTTACAAAGATATTCTGAGCTTAAAGATATTATTGCAATTCTCGGTATGGAAGAGCTTTCTGAAGAGGACCGCCTGACTGTTTACAGAGCGAGAAAAATTCAAAAGTTCCTTTCTCAACCAATGAATGTTGCAACTGCTTTTACAGGTGTTGAGGGTCAGTTTGTGCCTATCAAGGATACAATTGAAAGCTTCAGACAGATTATTGACGGTGAAGCAGACGACATTCCGGAAGCAGCATTCTTTATGGTAGGCTCAATCAGCGATGCAAGAGAAAAAGCAAAAACACTTTAAAGGGTGTGACAAATAATATGCCTAAATTCAAATTAGAAATGTTCACCCCGAAAAAGCAATTTTTTGTTGGTGAGGTAGATGCAGTTACCTGTAACGCATTTGACGGTGAGCTTTGTGTGCTTTACGGTCACCAGCCAATGATTGTAGCTTTGCCACCGGGTGAAATTAAAATTAAGCAAGACGGTGAATGGAAAAAAGCTTTTGCAGGCGACGGCTTTATAGAAGTAAGACCTGACGATGTTTTAGTTTTCACTCACCTTTTAGAGTGGCCTGAAGATATTGACGAAGCAAAAGCTCAGCTACTTTTAGAACAAGAAAGAGAGCAGCTGAGAAATGCTGAAAGCTTCAGCGAACACAGAAGAACTGAAATCGAGCTTCAGAGAATGATGACCACTTTAAGAAAAAGGAATTATAATCTTAATATATAAAAACAACAGACAACTGCCAAAACAGTTGTCTGTTGTTTTAACTAATCATATCTTCGTAACTGATTAGTTTAATATTACCCATATTTTTTGCATGCTGCTCGCACTTTTCAGTAAAACCATTTTTTGCAAATATATAGAAATATTTATTTTTGAAATTAAATATCTCGCTTCGTTCTATTAAAGTTTCAACAACTTCAACATCAACTTTTGAATTAGTCCATTTACATTCGCCGAAAAGAGCAGCTTCCTTATCCTGAGTACCTAAAATATCAATTTCTTCCTGTTGCTTAGTTTTAGGATTTGTCCCCCACCATCTGCCAATATCAGTAAATAAAATTTCTGTTTCGCCCTTTAACAATTGACGCCATAAATATTGCTTACATATCTCCTCAAAAACAAAACCCATATATCCAGACAAAAAGGGTTCTATTTTTTTATATACAAGATCTTTTGCACCTCTTGATATAATAGAAGTATTCTCTGGTACAAAACGATACCAGAAGCGGAACATATTATCTTCAATAGTATAGATTGTTTTTCTTGATGAATTTTCACCAAATGGTACTTCTTTTTTTACGATACCCAAAGTAATAAGATTTTTAATATAAGTAGCACAAACGCTTGTCTCTTCACCAATTTTATTGGCAATTTCAGAAAGCTTTGATGAACCTGTTGCTATCGCTGTAACTACAGCATTGTAAATAGCCGGTTCTCTTACTTCTTGTTTTAGCAAGTTATTAGGTTCTTCATAAATAACAGAAACAGGATTCAGATATATATTTTTTATATTTTCTTCAATTGATAATTCATCATTAATTTGTAAAAGATATTGTGGTGTACCACCAACCAAGCCATACGCTAAAGCCTTTTCTTCCCTTGAAAAATTCTTAAAATACTCAACTGATTCAAAAAAATCAAAAGGCAAAATTTTAAATTGTGCTGTTCGTCTTCCATAAAGAGGTGCCTTATACGCTAACACATTATCCTCCATATAAGACATTGATGAACCACAAAGAATTAAAAATAATTTTGAATTATCTTTATATTTATCAATTAAAAGTTGAAGTGTCGAAGCAAGACTTTTTGATGCTCTTGCAACATAAGGATATTCATCAATACAAAGGATTAATCTTTGTTTTAAAGAAAGTTCAAACACATACTCCAGTGCATCCTGAAAAGATGAGAAAGTAAAATTAGCTTCAACACCTGTACCAAACCCGATTATACATCTGCTCAAATTTTCAAGATTTTGTTTTGCATTGGTTTCAACACCTGTAAAACATATAGAATTTTTATCTTTAATAAATTCGTTTATGATTGCAGTTTTACCAACACGCCTTCTGCCATATATAACCGCAAATTCAAACTTATCGGACCTATAAAGATTGTTAAGCTCATTTAATTCCCGTGTTCTTCCTATAAACATACCGTCACCCTCTTGAATTTAATTGCTTGCGGTTTACTCACTTGCAATATACTTATTTACGATTTACTAATTTACGATTTACTTAATTATACTTTAGCAAAAGAGTTTTGTCAATAGTTTTATTTGCAAACACTGAATTATGCAAGTCCAATTCAGCAAGCTCCTTAATTTTCATTCAATGATATTGGTAGGCGTTGCTCAGTATAATTTTATTTTTTCATTTAATAGAATTTCCATCCAGTGAACACAGAAGAACTGAAATAGAGCTTCAGCGAATGATGACCACTTTAAGAAAAAGGAATTATAATCTTAATATATAAAATAATAGTAAAAACCTATAAATTTATTCCTATGTATTCCAATTTTTAGTTGAATACATAGGAATTTTTTTGTTGTGTCAAAATTTATTGAAAACTGAAAATTCCGGGTGTATAATATCCCCTGTTAAAAATCATTTTTCAAGCAGGCAGGGGTATTTATGACAAAATTAAAGCCGAAGCTTTTTTCGGTAATTAAAAATTATAACAAAGGACAATTCGTTAAAGATATTACATCAGGTTTAATCGTTGCAATTATTGCTTTGCCACTTTCTATTGCATTAGCATTGGCCTCCGGTGCAACACCGGAGCAAGGTCTTTACACCGCAATTGTGGCTGGTTTTTTAATTTCCTTTTTAGGCGGTAGCCGTGTTCAGATTGCAGGTCCTACTGCGGCGTTTGCTTCAATTGTTGCAGGAATTATAGCAACAAATGGCTTTTCGGGACTTGTTATTGCAACTCTTATGGCAGGCGTTATGCTTATACTAATGGGGCTTTTCAAATTTGGTAGCCTTATTAAATTTATTCCTTTTACAATTACAACAGGCTTTACTTCAGGTATTGCGGTTACAATTTTAATTGGTCAGATAAAAGACTTTTTAGGTCTTACATTTAAAAATTCACCAGTTGAAACAATTGAAAAGGTTGAAGAAATTATTCACTGCATAACTACTGTAAACCCAATGGCAGTAGTTATAGGCGTCGTTTCACTTGCAATTTTAATTGTAATGCCAAAGCTCATTAAAAAAATCCCACCATCAATTTTTGCAATTCTTGTTTCAGCATTGCTTGTTAAATTTTTAGATTTAGATGTTCTTACTATTGGCGATTTATATGAGATTTCATCAAAAGCACCAACACTCTCAATCCCTGAATTTTCGCTTGAAACCGTAAAGGCGGTTTTCCCTGATGCAGTTACAATTGCGGTTTTAGCCGCTATTGAGTCACTTCTTTCCTGTGTTGTTGCTGACGGTATGATTGGTAGCAGACACAACTCAAATATGGAATTAGTTGCTCAGGGCGTAGGTAACATTGGCTCTGCACTTTTCGGTGGTATTCCTGCAACAGGTGCCATTGCGAGAACTGCCGCTAACATAAAAAATGGTGGTAGAACACCAATTGCCGGTATGGTACACGCAGTAGTTCTTCTTTTGGTTTTACTCGTTTTAATGCCACTTGCTTCATACATTCCAATGCCGACAATTGCAGCAATTCTCTTCATAGTTGCTTACAATATGAGTGAATGGCGTGAGTTTAAAGCCATTGTTAAAACAGCACCAAAAAGCGATATTTTCATTTTAGTTTTAACATTTGTTTTAACCATTGCATTCGATTTAGTTGTTGCTATTGCAGTCGGACTTATTCTTGCAACTGTACTCTTTATGAAGCGTATGAGCGACGAAACAAACGCTTACGGCTGGAAAGAATTTGACGAGGCTACTGACGAGGATAATGTTAACTTAAAGGTTATTCCTGAGGGTGCTTCTGTATTTGAAATTACAGGTCCTATCTTCTTTGGTGCGGCTACAAAATTCACTGACACAATTTCTTCGTCTGACAAAAAGGTTTTAATTTTAAGAATGAGAAGTGTACCTGCTATTGATGCAACAGGTATTCACGCTTTTGAAACAATTTTAAAAGCATTCGAGAAAAAGGGTAAAACACTCATAATTTCTCACGCTAACGAGCAACCGTTAAAAGCATTCAAAAAATCAGGGCTTTATTCAAGAATCGGTAAAGAAAACTTCCAACGAAACATTAACGATGCTTTGAAGAGAGCAAGTGAGATTCTTTCAGAAAATTAAAATATGGGGCTGTAAAAAAACGCTAAGTTTTTTTACAGCCCCTTTTTGTTTGGTTTATTTATATGGTTTTGTTTCATCTGTAAGACCAACAATATAATCAATACTTGTATTATATAACTTTGCTAACTTTATCAAAACATCTACAGGAATATTAAGATTACCTATTTCATAATCCGAATAAGTTGTCTGGTGTATTTTTAAATATTCCGCTATCTGCTTTTGAGTGTAGTCATTATCTTCTCGTAAATCACGAACTCTCTTGAACAACATAATCACCTATCGACACCACTTACTTGCGGATTAAATTCTGTCGCAGCCTTTACATAAGCTTTTTTGACTTTTGAATTCTTTATTTTTCTGAACTCGTCTGAAAGCTCAATTTCGGTTTCTGTCCGTTTGTTGTCGCCGATTTTAAACTCAGCTTTTTCATTTTTACCAACAAGAGTTTTTACAGCATCCGCAATTTCTTCTGAGGTCGCGGTCTTTACTTCCCCTGTTTCCTGCTTTCTGCTTTCTGCTTCCTGAATTTCCTCTGTTTCCTGATCCCTGATTTCTGTTCCCTGATCCCTGAGCTTTGCTTCCTCCATTTCTTTTTCTGTCTGGAATTTTTCTGCATCGGTAGGAAGAGCTGCATACTCACCACTCTCGATAAATTTCATAGTGATTTTTTCAATTTCACGCATTTTCGCCTGTTCAGCCTGAGCAAATGCTAATTTATCTGCATCTGAAATATTCGGGTTACTTTCCACAGAGCGAATGCTTGCTACAGAAGCATTAATTTTATTCATTTTAATTCGCTGTGCTTCATCCTTTGTTTTACAACGCTTTAAGTCTTCTTCGTATTGCTTTGCTTCTGCCTCTATTGCTCGCATTTTCTGATAAAGAACAGGATTTTTCTTTTGCAAATATTGCATTTCTTGTTCTGTTAATTTACTACCAGCGTAAATTTTATTTGTTATCCTTTGCATTTCTTTATCTTCAGGATGCATTTCTTGTTGCTCTTTGTATGATTTTATAAAAGCAACATTATCTTTCTGGCGTTCAGTTAAACCATCAGTAGAGTAGCCCTGTTGCTTTCTTTGCTCCCACTTGCTTTCAAGCTTGGCATTTTTTCTTATGTGGTTAAGAGAAGTCATAAGACCAAAGCTACTTGTATCTATAAAGCTCATTTTCACACCTGCTTTCAATACTAAATATTATATATTTACTAACAACCAACAGGGTATAATTGCCCTCTAATTAGATTATTCCACGATTTTCAAATTACTAAAGAGAACCCTTTGAATTTTTTTAAAATCCAAAGGGTTCTCTTTTATTCTTTCATAAGCTCTAAGCTGATAACCTTATAAAGCTCTTTAACATCAAAGGGCTTACCAATATGAGCCGACATTCCCGCTTTTAAAGCGATTTCAACATCATTTTTATGAGTATTGGCACTCATTGCAATTATTGGCACTTTTTTAGAGTCCATTCGTTCTAAATTACGAATTACCTTTGTAGCCTCCAAGCCATCCATAACAGGCATTCTGACATCCATCAGAACAACATCATAATAGCCCTCGTCAGAATTGTTGAATTTTTCAAGACCGGCTTTGCCGTCAGGAACACAGTCAACAAGCATTCCCTTTTTCTCTAAAACTCTGACAGCAATCTGGCTATTCATTTCATTATCTTCACAAAGAAGAACTCTTTTACCCTTGAGGATTATATCACTATCCTCTTGTAAAAGCCTGTCCTTTGACTCAGCTAATGAACTATCCACTTCAATTTCCTGCAAAGCTAATTCAACTACAAATTCACTACCCTTGCCAACTTCACTGCTGACAGAAATTGTACCGCCCATAAGCTCTACAACATACTTTGTAATGAAAAGACCTAAGCCTGTACCGGAGGTATTCATAGAACTGCTACCCTCGCGAGTAAACTGATTAAACATCTTCTTCTGGAAATCCTTACTCATACCAATTCCGGTATCTCTTACAATGAAGCGTTGAACAATTACACCATTGCTTCGGCTCACGAATTCTATAATAAAATCAATTCTGCCTTTTTCAGGTGTAAATTTAACAGCATTAGAAAGAAGATTGAAGAAAATCTGGTTAAATCTTAGCTTATCGGTACTCACGCACTTTGCAAGATTATCAGAAGTCGTCATAGTAAATTCAATTTTTTTCGCATCGCATAACGAACGCACCATTGAATTTACATAGTGCTTAAACTCTTCCATTAAATAAGGCTCATTAGTAAGAGTTAAAACATTTTTTTCTATTTGTGAGCTGTCAAGAGCATCATTTATAAGTCCCAAAAGGAAATGAGCAGAAGCATCAATATTTGTAAAATACTTTTTGATTGTTTCGTCCTTACTCTCATCAACACCTAATGCAGACATACCAATAATCGCATTCATCGGTGTACGCATATCGTGACTGATTCCTGCAAAGAAATCTGAACGGGCTTCATTTGCTTTCTTTGCTTCTTCCATTGCCTTTTTCAGCTTCTTTTCTTTCTTTTCGCTATCTCTTACAATGACATCTACATTAGACCTTGTTGAAAGCAAAATATCATCTCTGTCTTTAAATAACGGCTTAATTAACATACTGTTATATTCTTCTTCGCCGTTTCGGTCAAGACCTAAGAATTGGAATTCCAGACTACCCTGCTTTTTAATTGCAGAGGTAATATATGGAATAGTCATATACTTTTTAACTCTTTTACGGTCTCTTTCGGTAACACGCTTTTCACAGAAAACAGCCATACCACCTTCAAATTCAAAGGTGTTATTAAAACGGTTTATGTTTGTTCCCGATGAATAGAAGCGGGTGTAAACATTACTTGAAGTGTCAATTACACCAACCTCAAGGTAGTTTTGGGAAAGAATATTTTCAGAAATAATTGATGACATTTTTTCCTTTGTCATATCCTTATTATAGAAAAATGCAAGTATATTGCCTGTTTTAGGACTTTTCAAAATATTCACATCGACACAAACCCAGATTTTTTTGCCATCTTTGAGCTTTGCAAAATATTCCTCTCTTACCTCAGTAACGCCTTTCTCAAAAAGTCTGAGAAGATTTTCAACAGATAAATTCTGCGCCTGTTCATCTGTCATTTCGCACTCTTCCAGGAAATGCATTGAGCGTTCTCTGTAATCAATAGTTGTAATTATTTTTTCATCTTTTACATAAGACTCGCCATATCGAAGATTTTCAAGTATTCCCAAGGTTAAGTTAACACAAGAGGTAGAAATAATTGTGTCGCCTGTTTTATTTCTGAAAGCAAGCTCTTCTCTGAAGCGTTTTTCTGTAAATTTCTGCTCAGTAACATCACGGCTCATACCATAGGCAATAATGCCGTTACTGGCTTCATCTCTCACAACAAAATAAGAAATTTCAACGCATCTTTTGATATTTGATGTTGAATTAAGCATCCAGAATGTACCTTTTAATTCTCTTTCTTCGCCAAAATCAACGCGTTTATAAAATTCTCTGAACTCGTCGCGTTGCTCTTCAACTACAATATCCTTATTAAAAAGTCTGGTCGGGAAGTCGTAAAGAATGACTTCTCTGCCAATTTTACCTATTTCAGTACCCTGAGGATAACGAGCACACTTGTTCTTGATATCATACTCCCAAACAAGCATTTTTGCACCGCTGATTGCAAGCTTGAAACGATTTTCACTATCCTTTAATTTTTGCTTTGTTTCAACATTTTCGGTAACATCGTGGCACACGCTGACTAACGCGATTCTATCCTGTACCCTGACAACCTTACCGTCTTCCTTTATCCAGATATATCTGCCGTTTTTCTTTCTTACACGATAAAGTGAAGTATATTTTTCACCCGGCTTCTGAAACTTTTTAAATTCCTCAGTAACACGCGGTAAATCATCAGGATAAATTAAGTTTGCAACCTTATTGTTGATATCAATAAGAATTTCCTTTTTATTCGCATAACCGAGCATTCTGACAAAATTATCGTCAACTACATAAAGCGGAAAGTCAGGTTCATTAAATGAGCCTAAAATACCCGCATTTACACCCTCACTCAAAATATCTCTGTAAAGCTCTGCCTCGTAGCCCAATTCCACTTCATCAATAAAATAACGAACCGGCATAGAATTCCTGTCAACCACAAAAATGTTGAGAGAAGATATTTTTAACTCGCTATCTGCTTCAAGCACTATCGCAGAAACTCTTAACACCATAATCTGTTCTGTTTCAGTATTTTTTACTTCTGTAACAAAATTGGCTGAATATACACCCGGTGAAATAATTTTTTCAGCCTCGTCAGAAAAGCTTAAAGTACATTTGACATTTGTAAAAGTCAAAAAAGTGCGTAATGCCGCTTTAATTGTCGGTAAGCCGTGAATACTTCCGTTAGGCACCAAGCCAAAAATATCAGCATCTTCTGTAAAACACTTGTAGCTGTCTTCAATATTTTTTTCTTCTAAATGTGAAAGAAATATACTTTTTACAAATTCTACCGTTCTTTTAACCTCATCACTCATACCGCCACCCCCAATGATAAGCGTAAAATTATCCAATGATAGTATAATTTTACCATAATTTTCGTCAGATTTCAATATTTTTTGTCTATTTTTGTTGCTAAAAAACAAAAAAACAAGCTTTTTGGAATTTCTTCCAAAAAGCCTAAGTTTTATCAGTTAATTATTTTTTCATATCAAGTGTTTTTGTAATCATTGATTTTACAACAGATAAAGCTGTAAGGTTTGCCTGGTATGCATTTGAAGCAGCCATCAAATCAATCATTTCTTCTGTTGTATCAACATTTGAATATGTAACATAGCCATTTTCATCTGCAAGTGGGTTTGTCGGGTCATAAGCTTTAGTAAACTCGCGTTCACTTTCAACAACCTCAGCAATTCTTACGCCACCACCCTGAGCATTTGAAAGCTCCTCTGAAAAAGACATTGCTCGTTCTTGTAAAACAACCTGTTGTCTTCTGTATGGCTCTCCACTTTCAGTCATTGTTGTTTTTTCGTTTGCTATGTTCTGTGTAATAATATCTGTTCTGAATCTTTCAGCAGTTAAAGCAGAACCTACTATATCTAAAGAATTACAAAATCCCATATTTAATCACCCTTATTTCATATTACTGTTTAACACATAACCGAATTTATCGAATTCTGACTTAACCTTTGTTAATAACATACTGTACTGAGCATAAGCCTTGTAAAGCTCAATGCTCTCTTTTTCCATATTAACATTATTGCCATCAGAGCGTGTTGATGCAGTTTCATCTTCAATAACCTGAGTTTCAATAATATTACTTGCAGTAATATTTCTTCTTTCTTCACTCAAAACATTTACAAAATCAAGTTGTTTTGCCTTGTAACCGGGAGTTTCAACATTTGCAATATTTTGCATGTGAAGCTCTTGCTTTGTCCAAGCAAGGTTAGTACCTGCCTCAAGTAATTTAAAATCATAAGAATTGAAAAACATATGTAAGTTCTCCTTTTAAAAGCTAACAGCTCAAATTACGCACCTGCACCTGATGAACGAGCTATTCTGTCAGCCTGAACATAAGTATCACGAAGTTCCTTAATCATCGCAATAACATCATCAACCTGAGAGAAGTCTTTTTTAATATTAGCCTGAATTGCAACATTTAAAAAATACTCATAAAGCTGGTCAAGATTTTTAGAGATATCATATTTGAAATCAAGATTTCCTCTTAAATATCTGAAAATCGCCTGTGCCTTCTGAAGATTTTTATTAATCCCGGTAATGTCATTTTTTTCGTGTGCAATTTTTGCTAATTCAAAATCCTTCATAGCAGCATCATATAATGCAGTAAGCATTTCAACAGCAGTCATAGACATAACAGATTGTTGCTTGTACTGCTGTGAGTACTGTTGGTACGGATTATTTACCATAATACACCCTCATTTTATACTATTTCTCAGAAAAAATCAATAGGTAAATTGTTGACCTAAGTATGCACTTTGTGCACTGTAGTTAGAAATGATAGTTTCCATAGCATTAAATTGCTTCCAATATCTATCTTTTTCTTTATTATATCTTGTGTTAAGAAGTGAAATTCTTTCATCAATTCTTCTGAGTTCTTCATAAAGAGTTGATTGAGTCTGAGTAGCCTTTGACTCCTTAGCACCCGCAATACGAACTAATTCACCTGGTGTAGCAGCACTGACTTTAGCAGTTCTGTCCATAATATCGGTAAGCTTACTTGCAAGTCCGTTTGTGCCGGCAAATAATTTTTCAACCTCTTCCATATTTGTTGAAAGAGCTTTTTTGAGTGCCTCTTCATCAATAACGAGCTTACCTCTGTCATCTTTATTGCTTGAAGTCTCAATACCTATATCATAAAGAGCAATTTTAGATGTTGTTGATTTAGTATAAAGAGCACTTCTCATATTCTGAAGGAAGTTACGGATTGTTGAGTCACCATAAAGAAGACCTTGTTTTGATTTTTCTTCCCACTTTTCAATCTGACTTTCAGTCATTTCATCTCTTTGAGCATCTGTAAGAGGTGCGTACTTACGATAGTTAGGCTCTTCATATACATAGCCATTAAGCTTTTCAATCATCTTGTTGTAATCTTCAACAAATGATTTAATTGTATTAAAAATAGCATCTGTATCGCGTTCTGTTGTAATCTTTGATTCTTCATAACCGATTACATTGCCGCTTGCATCATATTTTGCAGTGCTTACATCTGTAAGCTGTAATGTAACACCTTCAATTGTGAAATTGTTTGAGGTTCTTGAGAATTCGTTACCATTGATTGATACAACAGCATCCTTACCTGCAACTACCGCATCAGCTTTCAATGCACCGTTCTCAAATTTATCAGCGCCAAAAATCTTTGACAAGAAATCGCCTGAGGTTTCTGTGATGTTAATACCATATTTAGCACCTGATTCTGTTGCTTCCATTGAGAATGAATCAGAAATTGAAGAATATGAAAGCTTAACACCAGCGTCACTCTTATTTACCGCACTGATAACATCAGCAACTGTATTGTCTGCTGTGAACGAGAATTTTTCGCCATTTATCTCAAATGAGAAGCTGTCGCCTGTTAAACCTAAATCACTTAATTTAGAAGATGTGCTGATTCTTGTTGAAGAACCAGGCTCAAAACCAAGTGCACCAGCGTTAGAACCGGTAACTTTTAATTCGTGACCTTTTTCACCATTGAAATCAATTGCTAAGCTAACAGCTTTTTCGCTATCAACATTAACCTTAACATATCCGCCGAATTTTTGAGAAATTTCTGTTTCTAAAGCACTGATAACAGAATCTTCTGTTATGTTTCCGTCAGCATCCATTATATCCTCTTTCTTAAGAGTTATGGCTTTCTGAGCACCATCTAATGAAAGAGTAAATGTAAATTCGCCACTTGTATCAATTACTGACTTAATCTGGTCAACATTAACCTTGCCACCTTTAAGAACTGACTCGCCACTTACATTAACAGATGAAGTAAGCTTAGCCTTAGAAGCAAGCTGTTTAACAATAATATTCATATCTTCAGTTGAAGCACCTGCTGCTGAAGATATAATTTTAACAGCATTACCACCTGAAACTTTAGATGTCATAGTATTAAAGAATGCAGATGATGACAAATTGTTAGTAGTGCTTGCACCGTAAGAAGTGTCAAAATATTTGCTTGAAAAGCTATTTATTGATGTAATAACATCACGATAGTTTTCTATTTTCCACTCAGTCTGAGTTTTCAAAGCATTTTGCTTATCAATTTTTGACTGTGTACCAGAGAGTAATTTTTCAACTAAGCTATCAGTATCCATACCGGAAATCATACCGGAAAAACCATTATTTGAACTTACTGAAGATGTAGAATTAACATTCATAATAACAACTCCTTATGTAATTGATTTTTATTTCAGATTTTAATATCTCTTGAAACATTGACAGTTGTTAACCCGCCTGTTCCGTGAATTGACTTGTAGTACCTCTGAGTAGCTGCCTCGCCACCCTGATTAAAGACCTGAATCTTATTAAGAATTTTTTCTCTTTCGTACTCGATTCTGTTTTTAATAACATTATCGTTACTGTTTATTCTGTTTAACACAGCGTTTACTGCAAGAACCTCGATATATACTTTAGAAAGCTCCGGTGTTAAATCGTCTTTTTCACAAGAGTTATTTAAGACGCTTCTTATATCGTTATCCATTCCTGCAAACTCTCTGAGCTTATCATCAATTATCTTGATTTCATCTACTAATTTACCGCGTTTTTCAGTACAGCCTAAAAGCTCTTCCTGAGGAACAACAGCCATTGAATCTGTAATTTTCTCAACTTCGCTTAAAAGCTTTGATTTTTCTCGGAGGTAACCGATTACATCTTCATAAATCTCGGACATAACGATAACACCCCTTTCTTATATTCATTTATTAAGTTTTTGTACCATTGATTTAAGATTTGCTTTTGGCAACTCTGTTGTAGCAGCTGCCGCCTGTTTATTTGCCTGAATTGTCTGATACAATTCTTCACGCCAGATTTTACACTCCTTTGGAGCAGTAACACCGACTCTGACCTGATTATTTATATCAACTATTTTAAGTTCTATTGGTTCTTTAAGGCCTTCAACCTCAATTATTAAGGATTCGCCTTCTTTTCTTGTTAATAACAACATATTATTTTTCCCCCTCCATAATAGGATGTCTTACGGGGTAATCCTGTTCTAAAATTATCTGTGCAGCAACACCTGTTGTGCTATTGATAATAACAGGACTCTTAAGATTTACAGTTGAAGCTTCAAAATCCTCTTTTAATGATAAAACTGTCCAACAAGCATATTCGCCTGAGCCTAAAAGCTTTTCATTTTCTTCAGTTATTTCAGGTTTATAAAAAGCTTCAAACTGTGAGGGGTTAAATAATAAGAAACAAAGACCCGGCTCTTCAAGAGATTGTAACCAAACAATCTGTTCACCAATCTCTTCATCAAAAATCATTGTATATCGTGTGTAATCTTCAAATCCAAAAATTGGTTGTTTGAAGATTATTACCTTTGAATCCGGAATTTCTCTTTCACCAAAGTCTCTTGTTTTATAAATCATAGTTTAGAACTCCTTGTGGTTTATTCAGCGTCTGCCTCGTAGTCAGGGTCTGAACTTTTTGGGAAGTAGTTAGGACCACCAACATATTCAATATCAACACTTGCTCTCTGAACAACGTTGAATTTAACACTACCGGCAATATATGTCATTGAACGGTCAAGCTCCTGCCAGTTAATGTCAAGCTCAGTTGGAGTATATTCCATATTAAGATCATTTGGCTCCCATGAAATGTTAGGACCAACACTTGGGAAAAACGCTGTAACAAGATGTGTTGTTCCCTCGTTCATTCTCTTCTGAGCAATGATGCTTGGGATATTTGCACCCTCGTGAATATTTGAAATCTGCTTGCCGATATCAACATATTCTCTTGTTTTTTGTTCTATGTGCTGTTTCCCACGATTTGCTTCATAGCTGATTCTGTCGCCCATTGTCATTAAGCCGATTGACTTACGACTTTCATAGCTATCAATTTTTACAGAAATGTTTTTCGCATCAATTTTAAGTGTAGACGGTGTTGTCTGCACATGCATATCGCGAACCGCGTCATTATCATACTCTAATTTTGCAGGTGTTACTTCTAATTCGTACTTACCCGGAGTAGTTTTAATTTCGATAACTTGCATTTAAATCCCTTCTTCTATTCTAAAATTAAATCCATTTAATTTCGTATGCTTATAAATCTTTGCTGATTATCTTAAATAGTCCCACAATGAAACAGGAAGTATTTGTGAGCCCATCTGAATAACGGCCTTTAAAATGTAGTCATTCATTGACTGATTGGTTGCTTCCTCTGCATCGTTGATACCAACAAGCTCATCAATTCTGAATTTATAGTTATCAACCTGATTCTGAAGTCTTGCCTCCATTGTATCAAGGAAGTTGGTTTTTGCACCCATATCGGTGATATTTGTTCTGAAAATATCAACTCGTGCTGTGAGATGGTCCTGAAGCTCATGGAATCTTTCAGGGTCATAGTTAATCAATGTGTCCTCTATCTGAGTTATAAGATTGATTATATTGTTTGTATTGCCAGTCTCATCATCTACACCAAATCCTAAAATCTGAAGACCTGAGAAGGATGCTTCAAAGCCGGAAACGGAGTTGAATGAATTACCATCTACACGCACACCTAAACCAATATCTATAAATAACGGATTATCCTTTGCAATGTCTTGTTCAACACCATTTTCATCAAGATAGTATTTTGTACCGTCTGCTCTTTGTTTTACAGAATCTACATCAATACCATTGTAAAGAAGCTTGCCATCGTCACTTAATGAGAACGGTGCAACCTTTGCAGTAGAACCACCAAAAGGATATTTAGTAGCAAACTTTAAATTTGCGAACTGAATAATCTCTTCTTTCATAGATTTAAGCTCAGCTGCTATTGTAACACGGCCTGTATCACCGGCAGTTTCTGAAGAAGCCTTAATAAGCTTTGTACCAATAATCTCATTAAGAACATCATTCATAGAAAGCATTGAATCTTCAACTGCTTTGAATTCACTGTTAATAGCCTGAACATTTGAAAGTTGTTTTTCGGACTTGAAAAGTTCAACTCTAGAGTTGAGCATTCTTGTACCTGCAGAAACATCTTTTGATAACTCTATGAAACGGTTACCTGAAGCAATTTTCATATTTGTTTCAGCATAGTCATTTCTTGCTTTGTTGAGATATTTTATATAGTTTCTTTGTGTTGTTTTATCTGCAACTCTCATTGCCTATTCACCCTTTCTTAAAGTCCTACACGACCCATTCTGTTTATAATTGTATCTAATAAGTCATCCATTGCAGTCATTAAACGAGATGCTGCTTCATAAGCTTTCTGATAAACTATCATATCTGCTGCTTCTTCGTCAGATGAAACTGCTGAAATTGAATCTCTCTGACCCATAAAGTCATTTGCAACAAGTTCAGTAGCACTGTGACGACCCTCCTGGAAGCTGATTTCAGTAGCAAGCTTACCTAAAAAGTCGATTTCATATTCAGCGAATGTACCTGTAAAGGTTTCGCCATAAGCCTCAAAAGTAAATTTATCTTCAATAAGTGCTGAAGCTAAATTTGAAGCGTAATCTTCAATTGTTTCAGCTCTGTTATAAATAAAGTAGCCTGCTGCGTTATTTACCCATTCATCACTGAGTGAAATGTTTGCTGCAGTAACAGGAATTTTTGAATTTGTTTTACCGCTTTCAGTTTTACCTGCAAGTAAAATCTTATAAACAGTTCTGCCTTCTTCATCAACCTTTGGTTGACCTGTTGTTTCATCATATTCAGGAATTGAGTTATTTGCGATTTTTGCAAATGCGCTCGCAATTGAGTCAATTCTGTCACGGTAATACATAAGACCGTTTGCAGCAGTTTCGTTACCACTTTGCATACAAGGACCGCGACCGTTAAGGAACTCTACATAAGCGTGAATTGAACCGCCTGTAAGACCTACATTCTTACCTGTATCACTCCAGGTAACAGCAACTGTGCCATCCTGATTCTGATAAAGGTTAAGGACATTGTACTTAACGCCGTCAATTGCATTGTGGTCACCAATATCAACATCTATTGTACCATCCATATTCTCAGTAACATGAATATCACAATAGCCTGAAAGCTCATCTAAAAGTAAGTTTCTCTGGTCTAAAAGCTCATTTGACTGATAATCATTATCTGTTGCAATGTTATCACGAAGAGTTTTATTGATGTGAGCGATTTGCTCTAATATACTATTTGTTTTATCAATAGTAACAGTCATATCTGTGTACTGTTGTTTAAGAACATTGTCAAGTCTTGCATTCATTTGTGAAAGCACTTGAGTTAAGTTCTTGAATGCAGACATTACAAGGTTTGCTTCTGAGTCTGAAACAGGTGAACTGATGAAGTTCTGAAGATTTGTATAAATCTGCTGAATAGCTCCTAAAAGACCTGATTCATCAGTAATATCAGCACCATCGCCTAAAGCAGACTGGATATCTGAAAGAATTGTTGCAGATTGGTCGTGGAAAGCAGCCTGTGCATTTTCTTCTCTGTATCTTTTATCAAGGAAAGCATCTCTCATCTGGCTGATGCTTGTAGCCTGAACACCCTGACCTGCAAGACCGATTCCATCGTAAGCTACACGCTGAGTTGATGTGTTAACCGCGATAACCGCTCTGTCAACTCTTTGTCTTGTGTAACCATCAGTATCAACATTTGCAAGGTTGTTACCAACTATATCTAAAGATTTTTGGTTTGTAAAAACAGAACTTTTGGCAGTTTCAATGCCCATAAAGGTAGGTCTCAATTGTAACACTCCTTATTGCGACTTCACTCGCTTATATTTTTTCTTCGAATGATGAACTTGACCAGTTCGCATTCGCACCCGACGCGGTGTAAACTCCGGTATTTTCCGCTTGTTGTTGCTGCAAAATCGTATTCGCAATTTTGAGATTTGATTTTGCAATATCTATTGAAATCTTGTTGAGATTCTGAATCTCCTCAACAATCACTCTTAATTCGTTTACTGTAGCTGCAAAGCTGTTTTTCTGCTCACTATCTTCTATTTTTTCGATTATTTCATCGGCTTTCATTTCGCCAAAGCCGGCCTTTTCCTGAGCAGCAATTCTCTTTTTCTCTATATTTTCAAGCTTCATAATAGTAGCCTGCTGAGATTGAAGCACTGTAGTTAAATTATTAACATCACTTTCTAAAAGCGCCTTTCTTTTCTCCGCTTCAAAATCAAGCATCTTTTTACACTCAACAAGGCACTCTTCTAAAACAGCTTTGTATTCAACGATATTCTGATTCATATTGTCCTCCGAAAAATAACATCAGCGATTAAAGCCGATAACATTACCCATAATTGCACCTGCAATTTCAGAAGATGATATCGGACAAGCGTCACCCTGATATTTTTCTTTTAACTCTTTGATTTTAGCAGCATCAGTTGGCTTATTATAAGCAACCTTGTAGTTCATAACTGCTTTATCATAAGTTGATTTTTCAGTACCCTTTGCACCGAAATCTACAACATCAACATTACTCTGTGAAGCTTTGATTACAGAATCTGTGCTTTTAGCACTTACATCCTTTGTATAAACGCTATTGACATTGTTTCTTGTGTAATAATTTCTGATTGAATTTATATCCACAATATTTGCCTCCTTATTTTAATTTTTTCATCAACAAGACATAGTTTTAGTCATGTTTTTATATCTCACTTATAATTGTTCTACGATTTTTTAAAAACTAAAGTGTTTTTTAAAAAAATTTTTTATTTTTTTCAAATTTTTTCATTTTTTATGAAAACTACCTTAAAATCCTTAAAAAACAACATTTTTTCACTATTTTTTCATACACTCTTTTAATTTAATTTTAAATGTGATATAATATTGTTTTAGGGAGTGGTTTCTTTGGCAAAAATTATTTCTTTAATAAATGAAAAAGGTGGCGTTGGCAAAACATCATCTGCGAATGCAATTGCTGTTTGCTTAAAGCATAAAAACTACAAGGTACTCGGTGTAGATTTTGACCCGCAGGGCTACTTTTCTTTCAGCGTGGGTGCAGATACCCGTGAGCACCCTACAATTTATGATGTAATTAAAAAGAGAGTTAAAGCTATTGATGCAATTCAGCACGCACCTGTTTTAGATATAATTCCGACCGATGGTATTTTAGGTAATGTTGAAAGAGAATTTTCAGGTGCAGGCACAGAAAGAATGTTAAAGGATGCACTTAAAACAATTGAGCATTTATATGACTACATCGTTATAGATTCTCCTCCTGAATTAGGACTTCTTTCTGCAAATATTATTACAGCTTCAAATGTAGTTTTGGTTCCGGGCTTAAGTGACGGTTACAGCCTTCGTGGTGTTATTCAGGTTCACGAAACAATTTCAAGAATCAAGCAAGCAATTAACCCCGAATTAGTTTTAGGCGGTATGTTCCTCTGCCGTTATTACCCAAGAGAAGAATTGAGCAGAGTTACAAAAGAAACTGCTGCTGAGCTTTGCAAGGCACTTAATATGACCTTGCTTGATACAAATATCCGCCACAGCACCGTAATCAGTAATGCCATGACAGCTTTGCAGGAGGATATTATTGAATATGCACCAAGAAATGCAGTTGTTAAGGATTATATTGCTTTAGTCGATGAACTTTTTGAAAGGGGGATTCTCTAATGGCAAAGACACGAAGAGAGCTTGACAAGGACTTAATGTTCCAGAAAATTATGCCCGCAATTGCGGACAACCCTTTTTCAACAGTATATAATGCAAATCATTCCGGCGAAGCTGCTACCGAAGCAGAAAAAAGCAACCACGATGCTTTTCAGAATTTAAGAAAAAAGGTTTTTTCAAGCACATATATGTGTGACCCCGGCACTGAAATTTCTGTTATAAATATAATGGAAAATTTAGTTTTAGGTTATCTTGATTCTGCAATGAAGAAATTTAATGTCTGCACCTGTGATAAATGTAAATGCTATGTTGCTGCTTTCGCACTTAATGTTGCAGAAACAAAATATGTTGCAGGAACTCAGGAAGAATTAAGACAAGCTGAGCAGGAAATACCACAAAAGGTTATTACAGATGCTTTAATAAAAGCAGTAATAAGCCTTCGTTCAAATCCGCAACACTAAAAAACGCGGAGCGTTTTTTAAATGCAGAATGCAGAGTGCAGAATTGCGGAACTGCGTTAGCAATTATAATTAAATAACAAAAAGTTAAGTTCTATCATTTAAAGTTTGTGTTAACTAAAAATGATAGAACTTAGTTATTTTTATTCAATTAAATACAATCAAGGCGAAGCCTTCCGAAACTCAGCACTCAGCATTCAGCACTCAGCATTTTTTGTGCTCTGCATTCTGCATTTTATTTGCCATCAGCTTTTGCTGCTTCGATTTGTTTATAATAATTCTCTAAAGTACGCGAATTTTGAACACCCAGCTTTCCTAAAGCTTCATCAATAGTGATTTTTCCTTTTTCGTATTCTTTGAGAACTTTTGCAGCATTATCGTAGGCATCTTTTGATCTTTTTATTTTTTCATAATTTTCAGATGTAGGGTTATTTCTGTAGGAGTTTTTATCGAATGTCAAATTTTCTTTTTTGAAAAAGACACTTTGCTCTAACATTCGTTCCTTTTCTGTTAAAATTTCCAAATCTGATGGCGGAAAAATATATAACCAATCGTTTAATGTTTTTGATAAAGATTTGTAAGAAGCATCAGCAAAATCAATTTCTTCAGCAGTTTTATTAACACAATAATCAAGATAATATACTTTTAAGTTTTCTATTTCTGACAGAACCTCATCCCTGCTTTTATACTCACTCTTTAAAGTATAACTGAACTTCTCAGTGGCTTTATTTATTGTGTTTTCGGTTTCAGCTTTATTTGCTAAATCAGTGTAAGATGATGTATCTGATGTTGGTTGATTAGCTTTTTTGTTATTAGACTTTAATAAAAAGATACTTCCAACAGAAGTAATTAAAATAATACAGAATATGATAATAACAGATTTTTTTGACAATAATCTCACTCCTTAACGAGGGAAAATCAGGGGTCGGTTAGCGTGAAAACCGAGCCTGATTGTTCTATCCCCTGATTGTCCTCATTTGTTAATATATTACATGTGGGTGATCCTCGAAAGTAAATATTTCCATTAGTTTGTCAATATAAAAACGATATTCAAAATTGTTGTAATTTTTTATCATTTCTTCTTGCAAATTTCTATCTAATGGCATTAAAGCTGTAGGAGTCATATACCCTAACTCCCCACCGCTGAAAAAAACTTCGATTTTTTTGTAACATTTAAAAACGCCACTTGTATTTTCAGGAATATAATAATAACCATTTGTTTTTGATTTAGCTAAAAAAATTTTGTAACATGTATCCGCTTTAAATGGAATTGGTTGTTGTTGAATAATAGTGATTTCATCAGGGAGTACTTCTCGTGTACGCGAACGCTCATTAAAAACTTTTAAAGAATAAATATATTCACCGTTTTCATTCGACTTTATTTCAGCTGACTCCCCGTTGAAATACGCGTCAGTGTAAAAGTCTGATTTATCGATAATTGTATCTATCGTTAATGGCTTTTCGCTATCTTTGAAATTTTCTAAAATCAAAGTAATTCCCAAGAATACGAGTAGCAAAGTAATGAACTGCAGGCTTTTTTTTAAGCTTATTTTCATATTAGATCACGCACTCACTTTACTGTAAATTTGGTTTAAGTGATGAAAAAATCGGGGGACGGTTCTATGATTGTGTTGGTTTCCCAACGCGAAGCATTTCAAAATTCTGCATTCAGCACTCAACATTTTTTATCTCGTCCCTAATTTTCTTGATTAATAAATATTTTCATTTAAAGGGATCATTATTGTATGGGGTAATTGTTCATCACCTAAAAATGTTATTTTAAAATATTGGGGAGACCATTCTGTTTTAAAATCACCTGATTTCCCATCATCAGACACATTCACAAAAAATGTGTTTATTTCTGTAAAACTCTTTTCTTCCGTTGGGTCTGTTTTATTGTTGTATTTTTGTAAGGACACTTCAAAAGTGACAGGACCAAACGGAAATACTGGATCCCCTTTTTGATAAACAACTACTTTGTACTTTTGATTTGGCGAAATTTCTTCTGAACGAATGATATTTTGCTCATTGGTATTAATAGAGTTTAATCCGATTATAAGTAGTAAAATTAGAATAGTTACACTTTCTATTATGATAACTGCTTTTGATTTATTCATTTTTATCCCTCCAGTTGAACTTCAAAAGAATTAAAATCTGTATGAATTGTTTGAGCCAAACGATCATCCAAAACATGTGCTTTATCAATTACACATTGAAAATAACAATACGATTCAGTGTTTTCAATCCTGTATATTCCGTGCAATCCTATCCCATTGTTTAAACTGTCATAAAAAAAATGCATTGTAGTATTATTAATCGTATATTTAGAATAAGATGTTTTTGAACTTGTTTCAGAAGCAAAATCGTTAATTAATTCATTGAAATCCCCATCAAGAAAATCTATTTGGATTTCTATATTCGAATAAGTAATGTTACTATTAGACGAATTTATAATATTATTATACTTTAAATGAATAATAGTATCAATATTTTTGCATTCCAAAAACTCAAAATTTGCTTTTTCTAATAAAATATTCGGAATATAAACTACATTTAAATTCGAATTATTGATTTTTTTTGAAAAGAAATTTTCAACTTGATTTTTGGTTGTTTCGTTTTGTGAATTCGGAGAATTGCTATAAAAAATAGTTGTCTCGTTACTCGGATTATTTAATGGCACATCTTTATTTCCAAATGTACATGATGAAATAAAAAAAAGAATTGACAACAACCAACATAATTTAATGACTTTCATATCACATCTCCTATATTTGTGCAAAAATAAAATCAGTAAAGGCTTGTGCTGCTGCTTTTGATTGAGTTGTTGTTACAGAATATCCTTTGTCTTCATAAATAGGCCATTGTTTTAAACCGGCGAATTTATTTTTGGCAAATTTATATACATCATCATAGAATTCATCAGAATCTCTACCATCTATAAAATATATATATCTATTTTTGTAAGTATCCCCAGAATAGTAATTATATATATTTGTCCCCAAGGAACTACTATCTGAATAGTTATCGCAAAAATAAATCGCATCTAAATCGGCATATAAATCTTCGTAGGAAAAAGAATACCCACTAGAACCCATAATGCTTTTAAATTTATTATAGAAAGTTGTGTAATCATTTGAATTATTTGTTGCTATAATCGTATCTATTACAAGAGTTTGAAAATCACCTGCCCATCCTGATAAAGCGTCTACATTTTTTTCGCCTACAGCAATGGATTTTAAGCTTGAAGAGTTATATAATATTGCATTTGCTACAGCGCATAAATGAGTGAAGTCAATACATTGAGAATTTCCAGAATAGAAAAATTGTTGATTGTTTTTCATTATTTGCAGATAATCAAAATTCGATTTGATATAGGATGCAAATCCTGAATCTATCTTTCCAGCTACTTCATCCCAAAGTGAATTATTATATGCCTTACTTCGAATATATTGATAAACAAGTAATTGTGAATCCCTTTCATCATAATCCGCAGCAAAAGATTGAAGAAATATAATATCTGTTTGTAGTTGTCGATTAACTGGATAAAACCTCCAACGTTGAGCTATATTACCAGTATATTTTGCTAATTGAACATTAGCACCGCTTGATGTACTAGAATTTGTAACTGTAAGCCCGTAATTATATCCGCTACATTTTGACAAAACCCTATATGTTCCATCCTTATTTGGTATAATTCGGAATAGGCGACTATTATTAGTGGCTGTAGAAACACCTATATTACTACCATTAGAAACACTTGTACTATCGCTTGTTAAGAATTTTTTAAAATTCCCTTCACTTGATTTTAAATAGTAATATCCATTTCCCATATTAATTACAGACCAATGTTGATTTCTTTGCTGATTATAATTATACTGAACGACATTTGTTCCGGTTACATTTAAATACAAATCACTGTTTTCTGAAAAAATATAATAAACATTTTCTTCAAGACTGGCATCTTCAGTATAGTTTATAATAATAGATGGTGGATAACTACTATGATTTGCAGCGCAAAAATGTCTGCTAGAAACACCAGTTGACATCATTTTTAATGCTAGTCCTCGTTCCTGTGGTTTTCCATCATCTTTTAGTTCATAACGCAACCAATTTCTGATAAAACCTGAGATATCAAGATTATGCCAACCCGAAGCAGAAATTGTTTTTTGACTATATGGCTCAGCATAAAGTGCCGGCATATTATTGTAGGTGATAGTTGTGTTATTCCACGCTGTTCCCATATTGTAAACACCAACTGTTGCAGTTGAAGTTTTACCTGAACCCTCATAGATTTTTAAATATGCGCTTGTTATATTTTCAGGGCGAATATATACATAATTTTGAATGTTATTAATTTTAATAAAAGAAATAGCTTCACCATAAGTAGAACCATGATAACCAACAACATTATATGTGTTTGAGTTGAAGTTTGTATTTGGGTAACCACTGAATACAGGTGAGTCGAAAATTGGTTCAGAATTAAAAGTTACAGTCGGGTCAACTATTACAGGGTAAACAGTTGTTTCGGCAGTTAAAAACTCTTCATCTAAAGTAATTTTTAAATTATAAATATCACCATCAACTTTAGTGAGTTCAATTTTATTAAACAAACTTGTGTTAAAAGCTTCTCCTTGTGAAGAGTCACGCATATCAATCTGGCTTATTGCCGCTACTTCTTCACCTGTTGCTTTATCTATTAAAGGAATAGAATCACCGCTTAAATAAAGAGGTTCTAAGTCTTTTAACTCAACAGTAAATTCATAAATGTTGTTCCCATTATATTCTTCAATAATAATTTCTTCTTTAACACCGGTTGAAATAGGGGTGTAAGTAATTATATCATTATCATCAAAAACATCTTCATACCTTAAAACATTTTCTTCATCTAAAGTCGGTTTAGAAAAAACATCCTTGAATTTCAATTTTTTGTTTTTGGTGTTTGGGTAACATTTTATTTCGTATTCATCATCAGTAATGGTTACCCCGTCTTTAATGTGATTAGGAAAAAAAGATTTGACAGGTGCTTTTGTACACTTGTAATAGTGTTTAGATAAAACTTTATCAAAAGAAGAAAGTTCTTCTAATTTTGTGTCTATAAATTTGATTTCCTCATCTTCAATATACTTAATAGGTGTCTGGAAAATTTCAACTGTTTTTGTTCCATCAGTGTTATTTGTAGTAACTGAATATGGATCTTCGTCGTAAATATCAAGCGATTCCGCTTTTTCATTTTCGTTATAAGAATCTTCAATGTAGTCCGGAAGTTCTTCAACTGTACCTTTATATGATACTAATTCATCGTTAATATTTTCTGTTGCCTGCAGTGTTTCTGTTGGTTCATTTGCGTAAACTGCATATGTTTCTAGTACCAATGATAACATAATTGCAATGCACATTGCAACAGATAAAACTTTTTTCATAATTTTTTCTCCTTTAATTTAAAAATCCCCCTATAATCTCCTTAATCATAATTGTTGTTTTTTATTTCTCCTTATGATTTGACTACCCACCTTTACGAAAAAGTCTTTATAGGGTTCCATATATATATGACAAAAAGTTTAAAAAGCTACATAAAATTTTATGGTTTTTTAGAAAATCTATATTTTGACCAAAAAACAGGGAGACTATTTGTATAAAGTGAAGCATTGCATTGCCATAATTTGCTTTCCGTTGATTATTTTATAATTTTTCTTTCAGATTTTACATCCCCTGAAAAGCGAATTTGCGAGAAGTTGTTTTAAAATTAAGAATTAAGAATTAAAAATTAAAAATTTCGGAAGTCCTGCGGACTTGATTATAAAATGAACAAAATTAATGCATCTTATCATTTATAGTTGATATTAAAACCAGCTTAAAATGATAAGATGCATTTCCTTTTATAATATTATAATTGCCGACCGCAGTCCCACAATTTTCAATTTTCAATTCTCAATTTTTAATTATAACAAAAGCGGATGCAAATTAGTGTTGTTCTTAACGAAGAATTTAAAAGTGTACTCATTTTCCGTTAAGAACCAGCATCGCATTTGTATGTACAAACGCACTTGGGCAGTAGCCCAAACCCACTAACAACAGAAAAGAGAAGACTCGTCAATCTACAAATCTTCTCTTTCTTTTTGTCTGTTAAGTGATATGCTGACGGTCGTCAGCGTGATATTTTCGCCTTGCGAAAGTGATATGAAACCTATGGGCTTCGTGATATTCTATTCTCCATAAACTGTCCGCAGGACAATATCACTATGCGTAGCATAATATCACTGCGAAGCAATATCACTCGCCGTAGGCGAATAGAGTTGCGTGATACTCCGCTTGGAGTATCACGCTAACTGCATCCGCTTTTTGTTATTTATTAGTTTTGTTAATTTGATAAATTACTTCTGAACCAATCTGGTCTAATGGGAGCTGACGGGTAATGCCGCCGATTTTATAAGCTTCCATTGGCATACCATAAACAACGCAGGTTTCTTTATCCTGACCAATGGTGTAAGCACCGGTGTCTTTAAGGAATTTAATGCCCTTAGCACCATCGGCACCCATACCTGTAAGAATAACACCCACTGCATTTTTACCTGCTGTTTTTGCAACTGAATCAAACATTACATCAACTGACGGACAGTGTCCGCTGACTTTTTCACCGCGTTGGCTTCTGATGTAATAGCCTTTTGCATCTTCCTTTAATGTAAGATGGAATTCACCTGCTGCAATAATAATCTGCCCAGGTACAACTCTGTCAAAATCTTCTGCTTCTTTAACACGCATTTTACAGATTTTGTCGAGTCTTTGTGCATAAAGGTCTGTAAATTTAGGTGGCATATGCTGAACAATAACAACGCCTGGTGTATTTGCAGGGAAGTCTTTAACAACCTCAATAATTGCTTCTGTACCGCCTGTTGAAGCACCGATAGCAATAACTGACTTGCTACCTGCTTTAACATTCATCATAGAAGCAAGTGCGCTGGTTGCCTGTGTTTTTTGTGCAACCTCAGCAACAGGTCTCATTCTTTTAACCTTTGCCTTAGAAGCAACCTTAACCTTTTCGGTTAATTCCAGGAAGAATTCCTTTATAGCCTCCTGACTTGCATCAGGCTTTTTAACGAAATCAACAGCACCTGCATCAAGAGCATCAAGTGCATTTATAGGAAGTGAGCTCACAACAACAACAGGAATTGGTCTTTGCGGAATAAGTGTTTTTAAAAACTCAATTCCGTTCATACCCGGCATTTCAACATCAAGTGTTACAACATCGGGATTCAATTCCTCAATTTTACCCATTGCGTCTTTGGCATTAATTGCACTGCCTACAACTTCAATTTCTTTATCCTGACTAAGTGACAGTTGTAATTTGGTTCTGAAAATAATAGAATCGTCAACAACAAGAACACGAATAGACAACTAATTCACCGACTTTCATTTTTTTGTGATTTTCTGATATGTAGAAGGTCTGACATAGGTATATCCGGTATATTCTTTATCAATTGATTCTGAATGACCTATAAACAAATATCCACCCTCAGCGGTAGCATCGTAAAATCTTTTTACGAGTTTATTTGTTGTTTCAGCGTCAAAATAAATCATAACATTACGACAGAAAATAATGTCAAACGGTTTTTTATAGACAATTTCGTCCATAAGGTTAAACACCTTAAAAATTACTTCCTTACGCATAGCTTCAGAAATCTGGTAGCTGCCATCGGGTTGCATTTTAAAGTATTTAGTACGCCAGGCTGGTGGCAAATCTGTAAGATTATCTGCAGTGTAAGCACCAACTTTAGCTTTTTCAAGCACAGCAGTAGAAATATCGGTAGCAAGAATTCTTGTATCCCAAAGGTTTTTTCTCGGACCGAAATATTGATCTAATGTCATAGCTATGTTATATGCTTCCTGACCTGCAGAACAGCCGGCACTCCAGATTCTTAATTCCTTTTGTCTGCGTTTTTCAAGGTCGGGAAGTGCTACATTCTGAAGAAATTCAAAATGCTCATTTTCTCTACCGAAATAAGAGTGGTTGGTTGTGATTTTATTTAAGAATAAATTCATTTCAGTGCCACTTTTATCATCAAGAAGCATCTTGAAATATTGGTCAAAGCTTGTAAGTCCCTTTGTTTTAATAGTCTGAGAAAGACGACCTTCAATAAGCTGTCTTTTCTTTCTTAAATCTATGCCATAAGTTCTGTAAACAAAACCTACAATTTTTTCGAATTCTGCATCAGTAATAGTTACAATCGGGCTGTTCTGAGCAATCATTCTTAATTCCCCTTTGAAATTTATAAAATATTATTATAACTGAAGTGAATTAACATCTTGCTCTAAGAATTTAACACAGTCAATGTTAAGAACAATTTTGTCGCCAATTTCAGAAACTGAATCAAGATAGTTGCTTACTACATCACCCATATCAGGTGGTGCAACAAGCTGATCCTGTTCAACAGTAACAACCTCTGAAACGCGGTCAACAATTAAACCTACGCTTGTGTCGTGAACATCTAAAACAACGATACAGGTCTGGCTGTCATATTCACGCTCAGGCATAGCAAATTTAAGACGAACATCAATAACAGGAACAACACCGCCACGAAGGTTGATAATACCTTTAACATATTCTGGTGTGCCCGGGATATCTGTAATTTTAGGAACACTGATAATTTCTCTTACTGATGTAAGTGATAAACCATAATAAGCTTCATCAATTTTGAATAATAAATATCTGTTGCTTAATTCCTCAATAACATCGTTGCTGATTGTTGCATTTTCGTTCATAATATATTTCTCCTTTAGATATTACTTTATTATTTCTTGTTATTTGCTATAAGTGTTGCAGCATCGATAATTAAGCTTATGCTACCATCACCAAGAATACTACAACCTGAAAGTCCCATTTTCTTTAAACCGTAGTGGTTAAAGAGTACCGGGAATGGCTTAACAACAACCTGATATTCGCCTAAAAGTTCATCTGCGAAGAAGCAGGCATTGCCGTTACCGCTTTCTACATGGATAAGAAGTCCGTCTGTAAACGGTTTTTCTGCATCACCAATACCAAATACTTTATGTAATCTGTATATCGGGTAGCACTCACCACGAATCATAATCATTTCTGCACCATTTGTATTTTTAACAATTGATGATTCATCAGAAAGTCTGAACAATTGCTTGATTGATGTAATTGGTAATGTAAACACATTATTACCAAGACCAATGTTCATACCATCAACAATTGCAATTGTAAGCGGAATTTTAATAGTAAATGTAGTTCCCTGGTCTTTAACACTGTGGATTGAAATTGAACCATTGATTTGTTCAATATTCTTTCTTACAACATCCATACCAACGCCTCTGCCTGAGAATTCAGTAACAGTTGAGTTGGTTGAGAAGCCTGCAGCCATAATAAGCTGGAATGCCTCTTTTTCTGTATATTCACTTTCAGGCTTTGTCAAAATGCCCTTTTCTTTTGCTTTTGCAATAAGCTTCTGAGCATCAAGACCAGAGCCATCATCTGAAATATCAATTAAAATTTCACCACCGGCATTACGCGCATGAAGAGTAACTGTACCGGTTTCAGGTTTGCCTAATTCTCTACGACGCTCAGGTGACTCAATAGCGTGGTCAACAGAGTTTCTTACCATATGCATAAGTGGGTCAACAATAGCATCGTTGATTGTTTTATCAACCTCTGTATCCTCACCTATTGTAACAAGCTCAACCTTTTTGTCGAGCTTTTTGCTCATATCACGAACAATTCTGCTCATCTTGTGGAATGTACCCTGAAGAGGAACCATTCTGATTGACATAACAATATCCTGAAGCTCATCTGTTAATTTATCTAATTCACGAAGTGACTTTGTGAAATTATCAAGCTTTAAATCCTGAATATCAGGGTTGCGGGCAACCATTGATTCAGTAGTAACAATTTCACCAACAAGGTCCATAAGTTTATCAAGCTTTGCCTGATTAACGCTTAAAAGACTTTGCTTTGCATTCTCTTTAGCTGCTGTTTTATTTGCTTTTTGTTGTGGAGCTGCTGCCGCTTTTACTGCTGCAACCTCTTTTGAAAGAGCTTCTGTTTTTATTTCTTCAATTCCTGCAGCTTTTAATTCTGCTTCTATTTGTTCAGGTGTTTCAGTTACTGCTTCGTCTGCCGCTTTAACCTCTTCACCCTTTGCAACTACTTCGTAGCTCTTAACACTTAATGCAGATTCAACTGTTTCAATTGCTTCCTGTAAAGCTTCTGCAGGTTTAATTGTAACAAACAAGCCCTTTTTCTCAATTTCTGCCGCAGTTTCAGGGTCATTTTCAATATTTGCAGGAACAGTTTTTACAGAATCGCATACTTTTTCAAGCTGATTAACAATCATAAAGCCACGGATATTTTCCATCTGGCAACCATCATCAAAGAAAATATGAATTGTTTCAGAATCCTCATCAGCTTCAATCACAGCCTCTGCAGTATTTTCACCTGCTTCTTCAACTGCTGATTCTGCAGGAGCTTCCCCTTTTAAAACTGCAACCTGAGCGTGAATTTTGTCAATAAGCTCAGTCGGATCACTTGGTTCATAAACACCGGTACGAATCTGATTAAGTTCATCCTTAAGAAAATCTGAAGATTGGAAAACTAAATCAAAAATTGTATCAAAAACAATCTTCAACTTTTCAGGACTCTCTCTGAGTATGTAGAAAACATCTTCGATTGAATGTGCAAGGTTTGACATTCCCTCAAAGTTCATCATTGCCGCAGAGCCCTTGATTGTATGTGTGATTCTGAATATAGTATTTATATTATCATCATCAATATTACGAGCCTTTTCAGATTCGATAAGGACTTCGTCCAACTCCTCTAACATAGTATCAGTTTCGTGGACAAAAACATCCAACATGGCTTCCATTCCGGGTTCAACTATTCCCATATTGTAAGACCTCCTTAATTTTTGATGTCACTATACAACATCCCTATAATATATTTATAACATTATTTTGAAAAAAATCAAGACTTTTTTAGATATTTTGACAAAATACCTTGATTTTGTCGGTTTTTTTGTGCTATATTAATATATATTATCATAGCATTTCTATGTTCTTTTAAAGAAAACTGTTAAAGGAGTGGTTTTGTTGGCTGACGTATTAAGAATTGTCACCCCGTATGTAAACAAAAATCAGTCGGCTCAACTAAAGCCACAAGTCGAGCCAACTGTACCATTTAACATACAGGACCCGACTAAAGTTATTCAGACTCACAACCAGAGTGAAATTTTAAAGCACAATACAAATTTCCTTGAGGGGCAGGATGCGCCTACCCTGTTACTCACGCTTTTGCGTGACCCTGCGGTAGCTGCAACCTATTTAAAAAATATTTTTCTTCTTGAAGAAACCTTTAAGCTTCTTTCGGCAAAAAACACCACAACAACCGAACAGATTGAGCAATATATAAACAATATGTTCGTGCCGACTGAAGATATTGCAAATGAAATGGTGCGTCAGGAAAAGGAGTCCTCAGGCTTTAAGGGTGAAATTTTTGATTTACTCAGAAAATTCTGTGCCGAAAATCCTGACAATACGCCTCTTTTAAAAGCAGTAGCTAACGAGCTTAAATCAATTAACAATCTTTTATACAAGGATGATATTTTAGGTGCTGTTATAAATAACCTTACCTTTTTAAAAGAAAATTTATCAACAAGCCCTGATTTAGTAGGGAAGCTGACAAATTTAATAATAAAATTCTCATCAAACGAAGCTTACGAAAATTTTGCAGGCTTAAAAGCAGACACACTTGCCGTGTTAAAGGAAGTCGAAGAAAGCATTCTCTTCACACCAAAGCTTGCTAAAAATGTTTCTATTACTATTTATAATCTTTCAAGATTCAACGATAATGTTGATTATTTCAAGGAAGCAACATTTAATTTAAAAAGGCTTATCAGCATTGATGACAGACGGGAATTAACAAGATTGCTTGATGAATTTATAGTGCGTTACCAGTCAGGCGGACTTCACCGCTTAACAAGCGAAAACTCACCATTTCACTCAAAAGTAATTGACTCTTTGGTTTCTCTTCTTAATTTCCAATCCTCAACAAGCAAAGAAAGTCTTATGGATGTTGCAAAGACTGAAAAGATTCTTCACAGTCTTTTATCTTCACCCTGTAACTTTACTCCGTTATTACATTATATAATTCCGTCTCACTTAGGCGATATCCGTTCATTTGCTGAAATGTGGATTAACCCGCAAAGCGATGAACACGACTACCCTGAGGGAAGCCACAAGGGTAAAGGAATTCATTTCCTGATGGTTATGGATATTGACGGTGTAGGGCGCTTTGAAGTAGAATTTTTTGCTCACGAAACCACAAAATTCATTGATTTGAGTCTGTACTGTCCAAAGGGCCTGGAGACTCAATTCACGACAATGATGCGTACATTACCGCAGTTACTTCACAATTCCGAATACAAATTAGGCAGAGCAAAGGTTGACACCTTAAAAGAGCCACGCTCACTTATGGATGTTTTCAAATCACTTCCGTACAGACGCGTTGGTGTAGATGTTACCGTGTGATGTATGTATTCTGTTTACTATTATATAAGAAAGGTTGGTGCAAATGAGTCAGGCAAAATCAAAACAAGCGGTTGCTCTTAAATATAATCAGGAGCAGGATATGGCACCTATTGTTATTGCCTCAGGTTATGGCGAGGTTGCTGAACGAATTATTGATATTGCAGAAACAGAAGGCATTCCTGTTTACCGTGACGACAGTGCTTCATCCGTTCTTTGCATGTTAGATGTAGGCACTCAGATTCCTCGTGAGCTTTATGAAACTGTTGCTATAATTTATGCGCAAATTCTTGCAACTGCTTCACAAAGTAAGCAAACAAAAAAATAATCCGGATAATAATTTAACAGCCCTGTATCATTTTTGTGATACAGGGCTGTTGATATTTTTAAATTATCCAATCATCTTTTTTCTTTCCACTTTTTCTTTTTCAGGAAGAGTTGCATTATATAGCACTGTCCACAATGCTATAAACCCAAAAAGAGCTGGAATCAGGTAAAATTCCGGAGATATAGAAATTTCTTCAACTTCGGCAAGCAAATCGAACCAACTATTTCCAAAAACTTCAGAAATACTCAATGTTCCATTAACAAAAGGACTAACAAGGTTATCAAATAGCATCACAAATAATAAAGATATACCAACACCTGCAAATGAAGATGCTATTACCTTTCTGTTATCTTTACATGCAAACACCAATATAACTGTAACGATAGCACAAATTATTATTAGAATAAATGCTGCTACTGTTGCCAAAAGAGGTGGTAACAGATTTTTAACATTTTCCAGCACTTCAGGTGAAGCTTCTCCACCGCTAAAAATCCTTAGCAAATCATAAACTTCATAAAGAGAAAGAGAATCTGAAATCCCTGTAGGTGCACTGTCCAAACCATATTTTTCATAAGAATCAGCTATTGTTTGACTGCCCATATATTCACCTAAAGCATAAAGACTTTCCAGTGCAGTTGAAGAAAAATAATAATAAATTAAAGATGAAAAAAACATAACTGGCAAAATCGCAATTGCGCAAAGAGCTGAAACTATTTTGTAAACATATTTCATTTTGTTTTCGCTACCTTTCGTTTATTTTCCCCAAGATGAATTGAGCTGAACTGTTCTGTTGAAAATCGGGTGCTCTGGTGTTGAATCCTTATCAACGCAGAAATAACCATTTCTCATAAATTGGAATGAGCTTTCAGGAAGAGCATCCTTAATAGATTCTTCAATAAGACAATCTTTAAGAACCACAAGTGAATTTTCATTGATAACGCTTGGGAATTCTTCATCTGAAACTGAAGCAGGGTCTTCAACAGTAAAGAGTCTGTCATAAAGACGAACTTCTGCTTTAAATGCATCAGGACCTGCCCAATGAATTGTACCCTTAACCTTTCTGCCGTCCGGTGAATTACCACCCTTTGAAGCCGGGTCATAAGTACAATGAAGTGCAACTACTTCACCATTTTCATCTGTTTCATAAGAATTACAGGTAATAAAGTAAGCACCTCTGAAACGAACCTCGTTACCAGGGAAGAGTCTGAAATACTTTTTAACAGGCTCAATCATAAAGTCAGATTTTTCTACATAAATCTCTTTACCAAATTTAATTTTTGCTTTACCTAACTCAGGTCTCTCAGGGTGAATATCTACTTCAACCTCTTCTGTCTGACCTTCAGGATAGTTATCAATAATTACTTTAAGCGGGTCTAAAACAGCCATTGCTCTCGGTGCAGAAGCGTTAAGGTCATCTCTTACACAAGATTCTAAAAGACCGTAGTCAACAACACTGTAAGCCTTTGAAACTCCAACCTTTTCAATGAATGTACGGATTGAAGATGCAGGGTAGCCTCTTCTTCTCATACCGCAAATAGTAGCCATTCTTGGATCATCCCAACCGCTGACCATTTTTTCTGTAACAAGGCGGATATTTTTACGCTTACTTGTAATGCAGTAGTTAATGTTAAGTCTTGCAAATTCAATTTGTCTTGGTGGCTCGTTAAAGCCGATTTGTTCAATAAACCAGTTATAAAGTGGTCTGTGATTTTCAAATTCGAGTGAGCAAAGTGAGTGTGTTACACCCTCTTTTGCGTCTGACAACGGATGTGCAAAGTCATACATCGGGTAAACACACCATTTGTCGCCGGTCTGGTGGTGACTTACATGAGCAATTCTGTAAATAACAGGGTCACGCATATTCATATTTGGTGAAGCCATATCAATTTTTGCTCTTAATACCTTTTCACCGTCTTTGAATTCGCCCTTTGTCATTCTTTCAAATAAATCAAGGTTTTCTTCAACGCTTCTGTCTCTGTAAGGGCTGTTTTTGCCAGGTTCTGTAAGAGTACCACGATATTCTCTCATTTCATCTGCTGAGAGGTCACAAACATAAGCCTTGCCGTCTTTAATGAGCTTTATAGCACATTCATAAATAAAATCAAAATAGCTTGAAGCAAAAAGACATTTATCCCATTTAAAGCCTAACCATTCAATATCTTCCTTGATTGACTCAACATATTCAAGGTCTTCTTTTGCAGGGTTAGTATCATCAAGTCTTAAATTGCAAACACCATCGTATTTTAAAGCAGTCATAAAGTCAATGCAGATAGCCTTTGCGTGACCTATGTGAAGATAGCCGTTTGGCTCCGGAGGGAAACGGGTCTGAACTCTTGAGTTTACGCCCTCTCTTAATTCTTCATCAATAATATCGTGAATGAAGTTTGACATTCCTTCTGTGTTTATGATTTCTTCCATATTCATACCATCCTTAAATAGAACTAAGTCTTTTTATTACTTCGTCTTTACCTAAAAGCTTCATTATTGTGTAAAGGTCAGGTGTATTTTTTCTGCCTGTAACAGCTAAACGGATAACAGTCGAAACATCACCAACATGACCTTTGAAGTTTTCAGGATTTTGCTTATATTCTTTAACATTCGGTGTGAAGCCTAACGGTGAACAAAGCTCTTTGATTTTATTAAACCAGGTGTCTTTATCGTCATTAGTGTCATACACCTTAATATACTCTGCCAAAACAGCTTTTGCGTCTTCCATTTCTATATTTTCAGGAAGCTCAAATTGCGGTACATAGTATTCATTGAACATATAAGAGAAATAGTCTTTGACTTCTTCCCATTTTGCAATATCTTTTCTTGGTTTATTGCTTTCTCTGTCGATGTTAACCATTTCTGTTGAGAATGCTTTATCTTTTGTAAATACTTTATAAAAGTCCTCGTCATATTTTTTTGCCCATTCGCTTACTAATTCGTAAACTGTATCAGCTTTCATAACAGATATAACATTTTTGCTTATATCATTTAATTTAACAAGGTCAAAAAGGCAACCTGACGGGCTCATCTTTTTAAGATTGAACGGGAATGAATAAATATCTGCCGTCGGATTTGCTCTGCGCCAATCCTCAAAATTTGAGTTAAGCAAAGTAAGAAGATACTCAATAAGACTTTCTTTAGGAAAACCTTGTTCAACAAAGTAGCTTACTGCTGCTTCAGGGTCTTTACGTTTTGAAAGTTTTCGTTTTGTACCGTCTTCTTCATCTATTTTCATAACCTGAGGTGTATGAGCATATTTAGGAACTTTAAATCCACATGCTTTAAAAAGTGCTATGTGTTTAGGAACAGATGAAATCCACTCCTCACCTCTTATTACGTGAGTTGTTCTCATAAAATGGTCATCACAAGCGTGAGCGAAGTGATAAGTGGGAATTCCGTCTGATTTAAGTAAAACTTCATCAATAACATTTTCAGGCATTTCAATTTTACCACGAATCATATCTTCAAACATAATTCGTTTATCTTCACTACCATTTGAACGGAAACGCAATACATAAGGTTTATTTTCTTTAAGATTTTCTTCAATCTGCTCCAAAGTCAAATCACGGCATTTTGCATATTTACCGAAATAACCGGTAATTAACGCACCATCTTTTTCCTGTGTCGCACGAAGTTCTGTTAATTCTTCTGCCGTACAGAAACACGGATATGCAAGCCCACTTTCTACCAATGCTTTTGCAACTATGTGATAAATACCAGCACGTTGACTTTGTGTATAAGGCCCATAAGCACCTTTCTCTTCATTAAAGCCTGTAACACCCTCATCAAAACCAATTCCAAAAGAATCAAAGCCGTTGATAATAGCAGAAACACCATCGTCTATTTCACGCTTTTTATCTGTATCTTCAATACGAAGATAAGAAATACCACCTGTTGCCTTTGCTGTAAGAACATCTACAAGTGCACCAAAAAGACCGCCTATATGAAGGTAACCTGTAGGGCTTGGTGCAAAACGGGTAACTCTTGCCCCCTCTTTTAAATCCCTTTCAGGATATTTGATTTCTAAATCTTCTACTGTTTTTGTAACATCAGGAAAAAGAAGATTTGCCAAAGCTTTACAATCGTAATTCATAAAAAACTCCATTCAAGGTTTAGTAAACATAATATATCATCTTATTATCGCAAAAAAATCAAAAAGTATCAATACTTTTACAAAAATTTTTTTGCTTTTTCTGTAAAAAAATGAAATTTTAGTTGCAAGTTGCAAGTGTGCAAGTTGCAAGTGAAGTGCTGAATGCTGAGTGCTGAGTGCAGAATTTCGGAACTGCGTTGGCAATTATAATTGAAAATTGAAAGTTGAAAATTGAAAATTTCGGGGCTACGCCGTAATTATAATAATTGGTTATAATGGTAAGCTGACTTTTTCATTTATACTAATTGCCACTATTAAAATTAAAATATAAAAATTCTATCATTTTTAGTTTACACAAACTTCAAATGATAGAATTTCTTGTTTTTATTGATAACAAATTATAATCAAACGCGAAGCGTTTCCGAAATTTTCAATTTTCCATTTTCAATTTTCAATTCAAAATAGCACTCAGCACTTAGAAAACTCTGTTTCCTGCTTCCTGAAACAAGCCTCAGCGTTTCACGCTGTTGCTTGCAGCATAGGTGCTTTTCGCATTGCCATTAACTGCCTTTACAGTATAGCGATATATTTTGCCACTTATTGCTGTTTTGTCTGTATAGCTTGCAATTATTGATTTTGAAGTGCTCAAGTTTTTCCACGAAGACCACTTCTTTGTTTTTGCATTATACTCAGAACGATAAATTACATAGCTTGTTGCACCGTCTGTTTTTGACCACGAAACTCTGATTCCGTTAGTTGCTTTTGCTACTGTAACCGCTGGTTGAGAAAGGAACATCAAGCCACTTGTTGCTTTATAGTTACTCTTGTAACTGCCGTTTACAGCTCTTACTGTGTAACGGTATGTTGTACCACTGTCGGCACTTTTATCTACCCAGGCAAATACAGTATTTTTAGTTGTACCCATATTTTTCCAGGATGACCACTTTCCGTTTACATATTCGCTTCTGTAAACTGTGTAGCCCTTTGAACCCGCTATCTTATTCCAGGTCACTTTCATACCACTTGCATTATTTGCAATTTTTACTGTTGGTTGAGAAAGATAAAGTGTCTTTACACCTGTCTTATTATAGCTACTTAAAAATGTGCCATTTACTGCACGAACTGTGTATTTATAATAAGTTCCGCTCTTTGTAGTCTTATCTACCCAGGAGGTTGCATTTGCTTTTGCTGTGCCTCTGTTCTTCCAACCAGACCATTTTTTAGTCTTTGTATTATAAGTTGAAGAATACACCCTGTAGCCTGTTGCGTTTGCAGCTGTAGTCCAGGAAACTTTAACACCGTTTGAAACATTTGCTACCGTTACAGTAGGAGTAACATTATATCTTAAACCTTTTGTTGCAGTATATTTACTAACTACATCGCCGTTTACTGCCTTTACTGTGTAACTGTAAATTGTATTAAGCTTTACCTTTGTATCTGTATAGGTTGTACCTGTATATGCCTTATTAAGAACAGTCCAACCCGAATATTTTTTGGTAGCTTCATTATATGTTCTTTTATAAACAATATAGGTATTTGCATTTTCTACCTTTCCCCATGTGAGTTTAATGCCTTTAGCAGAATTTTCTGTTTTTACAACAGGTGTCGCAAGGTCTTTAACTACAGGAATGTCATACTTAACAGAGAACTTGTTAAGTGAACCTGGGTTACCTATATAGTCCATAGATGCTACCGCGTAGTAATATGTCTGACCATTTACAGCTTTTTGGTCAATGTAAGTTGTGTTTGAAGCTGCCTGAACTGCCACTTGTTGATATTCACCATCAACAAGCTTATAGACAATATAACCCTCAACACCGCTTACCTGTCCCCAGGTAAATTTAATACCTTTAGCTACTACTTCTGTAGTTTTAATTACAGGCTCTGCAAGATAAATAATTTCTCTGTTTGAACTGTATGTTGTTTCTTCACCATTTGCAGTTGCTGAAACAGCATATCTATAACTCTTACCTGACTCTACATAAGTATCAGTATAAGTTAATGTAGTTGAATTTAATGCTTTTATCTTTGACCATGCAGACCATGTACCGCTTGAAGATTTTGTTGCTTTATAAACATTATATCCGGTTGCATTTTCTACCTTTTCCCATGTAACAGTAACACCGTTTTTTGTTCTTTGTTCTTTATGAACGGGCTCTGTTATTTTTATTAACTTTGGAATTACTGTTACATCTGTTCTTGCGTCACATCTTGAACAATGTCTTGATTTTTCACCGGTTGCTTCGTAAGTCGCTTCTTTATCTACTGTAAAATCACTTGAAAAAGCGTGACCTAACGCAGCAGGGGTTTCTTCTTTATATTGACCACAAGTCTTACAATTACCTCTTTTGAGACCCGGCTCTGTACAAGTAGGATTTTTAATTACATTAGTTGCATCAAATGTATGACCTGTAGCAGGAATGGTTTGTGTCTTCTGGTCGCCACAGTTTGCACAAGTAGATGCTTTTGTGCCAGCCTCTTCACAGGTTGCAGCCTTTGTTACTGTTGCTGTACCATAGCTATGACCTAATGCCGGAATTGTTTCGGTTTTAGAATTCCAACAGGTTGAACAAGTGAATGTCTTTGTACCTGCTTCAGTGCAAGTAGCTTTTTTGGTAACTGTACCATTATTGTAGCTGTGTCCTAAAGCCGGAATTGTTTCTGTCCTTGTTCCCTTACAAAGTGAACAGGTATATGTTCTTACACCTGCAGTTTCGCATTTTGCAGATGTGGTTTCCTTACCTGAATCCCAATTATGCTGACAAGCAAGCTGAGCAGTAATTTCTGCTGATTCAGCTGACTGGTCGCTTTCTGTGCCACCCATAGTTACAGAAACCTTATATTTATATTTTGTATTTGTTGTAACCGTTGTGTCAAGGAAGCTGTTTGTGCTTGAAGTACCTACCGAAGAATATGAGTTGAAGCCTGCACCTATACCAAAGATACCTTCTGAATATGTACTTCTGTAAATTGTATAGCTTGTAGCACCCGAAATTTTATCCCAGGAAACCTTAACACCATCATCTGCTGTCGAAACCTTAACATTTTTAGGAACTGCTGCTGAAACTAAAGCTTCTTTACTTTCAAGCTTACCGCCGTAAGTAAAACGACCGCGAACTACAAGGCGAACATATTTACCTAAATCATTTGATGTAAGTGTATATGAATCGCTTGTTGCACCGCTTATTTTTTCATAAGCGATGTTACCGTCACTGTCCTTTGTACCGCGCTCCCATTGATAATTTACATACTTAATCAATGTACCGTTATAAGCGGAAGCAGGAGTAACCTTGCTCATATCAGCAGTGAGTTTTTCACCTACCTGGAAGCTACCCAAAACACTTACACTACCAGTAATGATTTCATTTTTTGAATAATGATTTGGTGCTGAGATAAGAGAGCTTTCCCAGACATCATCAAAGTTAAAGCCTGTTAAATTTTTATTCCACATTTCTGTAGATTTTTTACTTGTTGCAGTAGGTGTTGAACTGCTACTGCTACCGCCGAAGCCTTGTGAAGCACTACCACTTAAATAGTAGCAGTTTTTAGAAGAACCGCTTGTATAGCCTGCAATACCACCTGCGTATGTACCTGCAGTAATTGTACCTGTGTTATAAGATGTTTCTGTTGAAGCACATTGACCTGCAAGACCACCTGCATAAGATGAGCCATTACCACTTGAAGAAGTAACATTTGCTTTGTTGTAGCAGTCAACAAGTCCTGCCGATGTTTTACCAACAATACCACCAGCATAAGTATTACCGCTCACCTTACTGCCTGAATAGGAAGCAGTTACTGTGCCCGATTTGTGAGAAAGCACCTCCATAGCAATCCATGAGCTGCTATTACCAATAACACCACCTGCATATACATTTGCAGAGCCAAAGAAGCTCATAGAAGCTGTACAATTTAATGTTGCGCTAACCTCACCAGTTGTTGAACAACTGTCAATTGTAGCAAACCAACCGCTAACATTACCAGCTAAGATACCTGCATAAACGCTTGTTGCACTGTTCGAGGTTGCATTTAATGTAACGCTACCTGTAACAGTAAGGTTTTTAATAGTACCTGAAACCTGACCAAAAAGACCGGCATAAGTACCACTTGTGTTAACTTTCAATCCCGAAATTGTTTTACCATTACCCTCAAATGTACCTGAAAAGGCACTTGACTGGCCAATTGGTGTCCAATTGTCGTAGCCGCTTAAACTGATACTTTTTGTAAGCTTGTAGCTACCGTTAAGCGGATAGCTGTCATCATTACCAATCGAAGCGAGTTGTGACGCATCGCTGATTTCTATTACATCTGCCGCAGAAGCAATGGTAACAGGAAACGCCGCAATTACAAAAACTAATGCCAATAAAAGTGATAATACTTTTTTCATTTTCTATTCTCCTTTAATAATATTTTATAAATGTACTTATTCGCACATACTACCACAGTCGCTATTATATCACTTTGAATTGCAATATACAATAAGCAAATTATATAAAAAGCGAGCGTTACTACTTGTAACACCCGCTTTTTTATTCGTCAATTCAAAGTGATTGTGTTGTATTTTTCTGCAGTTGTTTTATTAAACGAACAGATTTCACTGCCATCCTGTGAATAACTGTAAATTGTATCACCAATGTAAGTTACTCTGTTTACCGGCTTATAATATCCATAATCATCACTTTTTTCCACAATATAATTGTTGAGTTTTTTAAGCTCGCCTGTTGTTGTATTCACCTGTAAAGCAATAACATTATCAGTCTTATAAAAATCTGAACGGTAGCTGTTATCTTCTGTGTGCATATACTCAGTAGTCACTCTGTACGGAATGTACATTATAAGATTTTTTGAATCCCAGCAGACTGCCTTGTGGTCATAAAATGCAGAACAATCTAAATATCCCCAGAGATTATCACCATTTTCCTGTGGTTGTACTTCAAATTTTGCAACCTCTTTCGGATTTTTCTTGTCACTCACATCAAAGAGAGAAATTTTCATTCCGTTTTTTGCACCATTATCGTCACCATTCACACCAATACCTAAAAGGTAATTTTCGGTAACCGGATGAAGATAATTTGAAAATCCCGGTATCTTAAGCTCACCTAAGACTTCTGGTTTTTCAGGATTTGTGAGGTCAATTACAAAAAGTGGGTCTGTCTGCTCAAAGGTTACCACATAGCCTGTGTCCCCCATAAAACGAACAGATTTAATTGTTTCGCCTTTTGCTAAACCCTCAATCTTACCGACAATCACCATATCATTGTCAAGCACATAAAGGTTGTTTTTGGCATTCTGGAAGCTGCTGTTAGTTGTAGCAATTCTTAAATATCCGTTATATTCATCAACACTGAATTGATTTAACGCAGTGCCCGGTACTTTGCCTTTTGTTTTATACTCTATTTTGTCACCTGAAATATCAAATTTTAAAATTTCGGTAGTGTAAAGAGCAGAGTCGTCAATCATAAAAATTTCTGCTACCGCTCCCTCTTTTGAAGAAATTGTTTCTTCAAATCTGCCACTTGTTACATAAAGGTTATTAGTGGTGCAATAAACATTTTCGCCACCGCCTAAAACTGCAGTTGAGTTAAAGGTTTCTTTATGATTTGTTGCATCAAGTGTAGAAACAACTACATAAGAGCTGTCTTTAACCTCACCCATTATGCAAATGTCATCAGACGGAATTCTGCAACCCTCGTTACCATAATAAACCTCAGGAATACAGTAATCTGTAATTTTTACATCCTCAAAATAAAGCGGAACATTATAGTTGGAAATAAGAACTATTTTGTTGCCGATTTTTCTTGCAGAAAGGTAGTCACCGTCCTGGTAAACACGCCATTCTTCTTTAGGATTTGCTCTGTCGCTTATATCAAAAGACACAGCACAGGTCACCATTTTAGATTCGCGATAATATCTTTCCCCCTGCTCTTCTTCTGTATTTTCTTCGCTATAGAATGAATAGCAATCAAGAATTGCAACAAGTCTGTTATTATCAACGAAAATTTCTTTCACTTCTGAATATTTGATTTTTTCGTTTTCGTGGCTACCAATCTGAATGGCACTTTTTTCTGTCAAAGCACCATTTTTGCCTGTTTCGACAATGAAAATTTTATTTATAAAATCTTCTTCTGTCATATTTTTATAAAACTCTTCATTCGGATTGTAGCCCGGTGAAATATAAATGCTGTTTTCACCTGCAACACCAGTAGTAGCAACAAGCTTTTCATTGTACTTATATTTGTAATCTAAAAAATTCTTATATTCCCAATAAGTTTTTTGTGCCGGTACAACATAAAGGAATTTACCGTCATTTTTAATAATGTCTGCTTCGTTTACACCTGCAACCTGCTCATTTGTTTCGCCATGTTCTTCCCTTGTTGCAGAACTGTCTATAACCTCTTTAAGTTCAAAATAATCATCTGTAAGTGAATCAGAACCCATAGCTCCACCAGGTGCTGCACCAGTGTTCATACTGCCTTCGGCATCTTCTATAGCAATTTCTTCTTTAGTAGCACCAATTGAACCAAACATGTCTATTGCATAGTTTAACTTCTGCATTTTCTGATAGTTTTTCTGATAACCAAGAAACATATTTTCAATTTCAGAATAGTCTTCCACTACTATATTTTGTTCGTTGTCAGGCTTCTGTGCGTCGTGCGGACCGCCAACATACATAAAATGCTGCCAAGGCTTCGCAATAAACACACTTGTTGCAACAATAGCAAAAACTGCCGCAACTGCAATCATCTTTTTAAAGAGATTTTTATTTTCTTTCTTTAATTTTTCAGTTTCCTTTTCAAGAATCTCTATTTTATTAGTTTCTTTTTCAAGTAAAGTCTTTATGCTTTCTTTACTTAAAGCTTCGGGTATTTCTATATTTTCATGATTTTTAAGAGTTTCATTTAATTTGGAAAGTTCTTGTTCTGTAAAAACTTCGTTTTGATTCATTTCTTCATTTTTCATAAGCTCACCCTGATTCCTTTCTTAATTTGACAAAAGTCGCCTTAATTTTTCTAATGCTCTTTTTTGTTTTGAACGGATTGTTGACGGTGAAAGATTATAAATCCTTGAAAGCTCATCACTTTTAAAACCGCCTATAATAGAGAGTAAAACAATTTGTCCGTCCGGTGGTGTGAGGGACTTCAACGCTTCAACTAATTCAATACTGTTAAATGTCGTACTCACACTTTCATCCTCAATTAAGAATATGTAAGTTTCATCTGAGAGTAAATCGGGATTTTTCTTATTCTTTTTCAACTGACTTTTACATTGATTAGAGAGTATTTTAAATAGCCACGCCTTAAAGAGAGTATCATCCCTTAAATTGCCTATTGACTTAAATGCTGTTATAACTGCTTCCTGTACCGCGTCCTCTGCATCTTCTTTAGAATTCAGCATATAAAGTGCAAATCTGTATAAATCTTCACTGAATATAGAATAAAGCTCTGAAAACGCAGTTATGTCACGGTCTTTTGCTCTTTTCACTAAAAAGGATATATCCATTTTTCTCACGCCCCTTTTACTCTCTAACTATATGAGTATTTTAAAATGCATTTTGTTGCAATAAATTTTATTTAAGGAAACAGGAAGCAGGAAACAGAAAACAGTTTTTATTTAGTTAACTATAAATTTTAATCTTTTTTTGTTCTTTAATTCATCGCAAACAAATAAAATGTGCAAGTGGCAGGTTATAAGTAATAACACAAATTTTCCATTTCTAAAATCTATCACCTAACATCAAATCTCAATTTTCTATTTCCTGTTTTCTGTTTTCTGTTTCCTGTTTCCTATTTCCTGTTTCCTGCTACCTGTTTCCTGCTTCTTGTTTCCTGTTTCCTGCTTCCTGCTTCCTGTTTCCTGTTTTCTGCTTCCTGCTTCCTGTTTCCTGCTTCCTGCTTCCTGCTTCCTGTTTCCTGCTTCCTGTTTCCTGCTTCCTGTTTCCTGCTTCCTATTTCTTTTAATATATCAAAAACCTCAAAAATTGTAAACAAATAATTATTTTATTGCAATACAATATATATTGTGTTATAATGTCTAGTAATTATTTTTAAATTTCAAAATGAGAGGTCAAATAAAAATGTCTTTTTTCAAAAAACTTTTTGGGGATTACTCAACAAAAGAAATTAAAAGAATTTCAGGTCTTAAAGATAAGGTTCTTAATTTAGAGGAAGAATATTCTAAGCTTTCCGACAGTGAGCTCCAGGCTAAAACACCTGCTTTTAAAGAGCGTTTAGCTAATGGCGAAACACTTGATGATATTTTACCGGAAGCATTCGCAGCGTGTAGAGAGGCTGCCTGGCGTGTACTTAATATGAAGCACTACCCTGTTCAGATTTTGGGCGGTATTATTCTCCACCAAGGCAGAATTGCAGAAATGAAAACAGGTGAAGGTAAAACATTGGTTGCAACCTTACCTGCATATTTAAACGGACTTTCGGGTGAAGGTGTTCACATTGTTACTGTAAACGATTACCTCGCAAAGCGTGACTCTGAATGGATGGGTAAGCTTTACAGATTTATGGGACTTTCAGTTGGTCTTATTATTCACGAGAAAGATAATAGCGAAAGAAAAGAAGCGTATGCTGCTGACATTACTTTTGGTACAAATAACGAAATGGGCTTTGACTATCTTCGTGACAATATGGTTATGTATGCAGAACAACGAGTTCAACGCGGTCATTCCTTTGCAATTGTCGATGAGGTTGACTCAATTCTCATAGATGAAGCAAGAACACCGCTTATTATTTCAGGTATTGGCGAAGCTTCAACTGACCTTTATAAAATCGCTAACGATTTTGTAAAAAGACTTAAAATGGTTAAGGTTAAAGAGCTTGATGCAAAAACAAATGCCGAGGAAGTAACAGAAGAAGAAAACGGCGATTATCTTGTTGACGAAAAAGCAAAAACTGCTACACTTACAAAGCAAGGTATTGCAAAAGCAGAAAAGGCTTTCGGACTTGAAAATCTTATGGATGCAGAAAACCTTACAATCCAGCACCACATTAACCAGGCGTTAAAGGCGCACGGTACAATGCAAAGAGATGTTGACTATGTTGTTAAAGATGGTCAGGTTCTTATTGTTGATGAATTCACAGGTAGAATTATGCTCGGCAGAAGATATAGCGAGGGTCTTCACCAGGCTATTGAAGCAAAGGAAAATGTTAAGGTTGAGCACGAGAGTAAAACTCTTGCTACTATTACATTCCAGAACTACTTCCGTCTTTACAAAAAGCTTTCTGGTATGACAGGTACTGCAATGACAGAAAGCGAAGAGTTCAAAGAAATTTATTCACTCGATGTTGTTGAAATTCCTACAAATAAACCACTTATCCGTCAGGATAATGACGATGTTCTTTATAAAACAGAAGAGGCAAAGTTTAACGCTATTATTGATGTAATTGTTGAATGCCACGAAAAAGGTCAGCCTGTTTTAGTTGGTACAGTTAACATTGAAAAGAGCGAAAAGCTTTCCAGACTTCTCAAAAAGCGTGGCATAAAGCACGAAGTATTGAATGCAAAATTCCACGAAAAAGAAGCTGAAATTGTTGCTCAGGCAGGTAAATTTGGTGCAGTTACTATTGCTACTAATATGGCTGGTCGTGGTACCGACATTATTTTAGGCGGTAACCCTGAATTTATGGCAAAGCTTGAAATGCGTAAAAAGGGCTTTTCTGATGAGCTTATTGCAGAAGCAACAGGCTTTGCAGAAACAACTGATGAAGAAATTATAAATGCAAGAGAAACCTTCCGTGAATTAGAAGCTAAATTCAAGGAAGAAACAAAAGAAGAAGCTGCAAAGGTAAGAGAAGCGGGCGGTCTTTACATTATTGGTACTGAGCGTCACGAATCAAGGCGTATTGATAACCAGCTTCGTGGTCGTGCAGGTCGTCAGGGTGACCCCGGTGAAAGCCGTTTCTTCCTCTCTGCTGAAGACGATTTATTAAGACTTTTCGCAGGTGACAGATTCTACAACACTCTTGATGCATTCAAATCAATTGGTGATATGCCTGTTGAAGCAAGACTTTTCACAAGCACAATTGAAAATGCTCAGAAGAAAGTTGAAAGCAATAACTTTGCAGTTCGTCGTAATGTTCTTAAATATGACGATGTTATGAACAAGCAAAGAGAGGTTATTTACGGTCAGAGAAACAAAGTTCTTGACGGTGCAGATATAAGTGCTACAATTCAGAAGATGATTGTTGACACAATTTCAGAATCTGCTGACTTCTACTGCCCTGCTTCAAATAGTGTAGATGACTGGAACTTCAAAGGTCTTGCTACCAAATACAACTGGCTTATTACAGAAGATGAGGTTAAAGACCTTACAAAAACTGAAGATGTTGCAGAGCTTCTTCTTGATAAAGCGGAAAAGCTTTATAATGAAAGAAAAGCTGAATTCGGTGAAGAATTAATTAAAGAAATTGAAAGAAGTGCTCTTCTTCGTAATGTTGATATGCGTTGGATGGACCACATTGACGCTATGGACCAATTAAAGCGTGGTATTTCTCTTCGTGCTTATGCTCAGAAGGACCCTGTTATTGCATTCAGAGAAGAAAGCTTTGATATGTTTGACGAAATGACAAACGAAATCAGAGAGGGTACTGTTGACTTTGTTCTCAAGGTTAGAATTCGTAAAGAAGAGCCTGTTGAAAGAAAGCAGACAGTAAAAATCACAGCTACCTCTTCTGACGACCAGACAGTAAAAAAACAACCTGTTAAAAAGGCTCAAAAGGTCGGCAGAAACGACCCTTGCCCTTGCGGTAGTGGTAAGAAGTATAAGAAGTGTTGTGGTGTGCACGAAAACTGATAAGTTTTCGTGCAACGATATAAATCCTGCGGATTTGCGATATGTTACTTTGTAACGCGATATACCTTCGGTGCGATATGCCTTCGGCACAATTTCGTGGATTTATATCATATCGCATACGAGCAAAGCGAGTATATATCGCAAACACATTTTAATGTGTTTATATCACATTTGCTTTAGCAAATATATCACTTGTTCAGGGACCAGGGACCAGAAATCAGAAATTAGAAATTAGAGCTTCGCAAAAATAAAAACTCCCGGATAGTTGAATTTCTCATCTATCCGGGATTATTATTTTAGTATTGTATTTCTTCAAAATATATGATACAATACCGAACGGAACATAAGTTCCCAAGGAGTTCTCTCACACGGTAGGCGGTTAAATCTCGCTCCCAAGCCTTATTCAAGGTGAAAGGAGTGATATGTTATGGAATACATAATTGGTGCAGTATTATTTTTAATAGTTGCTACAGGTTATATAATAGCCATAAAAAGAGAAAGATAATCGCCTAACTTCCCAATAAGGCGATTATCTTTATTTTG
>SVPR01000023.1 GCA_015065785.1 Oscillospiraceae bacterium
TGAATTCTCCTGTTATTCTCGGTGTTTCTGAGGGTGCAGGTAAATATATGTGCGGTTACAAAACAGTTGTTGGTATGGTTAACGGTATGATTGATGAATTAGGAATTACTGTTCCTGTTGCTCTTCACCTTGACCACGGTTCTTATGAAGGTGCAAAGGCTTGCATCGAAGCAGGCTTCTCATCAATTATGTTTGACGGTTCTCACTACCCGATTGATGAAAACATTGCAAAAACTAAAGAATTAGTTGCTATCTGCGAAGAAAAAGGTCTTTCAATTGAAGCTGAAGTTGGTTCAATCGGTGGCGAAGAAGACGGCGTTGTTGGTGCCGGTGAATGTGCTGACCCTAATGAATGCAAAATGATTGCTGATTTAGGTGTTACAATGCTCGCAGCCGGTATCGGTAATATCCACGGTAAATACCCTGAAAACTGGGCAGGTCTTTCATTTGAAACTCTTGCAGCAGTTCAGGAAAAAACAGGCACAATGCCACTCGTTCTTCATGGCGGTACAGGTATTCCTGCTGAAATGATTCAGAAAGCAATCTCTCTCGGTGTTTCAAAAATCAATGTTAACACAGAATGCCAGCTTGCTTTCCAGGAAGCTACAAGAAAATACATTGAAGAAGGTAAAGACCTTCAGGGTAAAGGCTTCGACCCAAGAAAGCTCCTTGCTCCTGGTTCAGAAGCAATCAAAGCAACAGTTCGCGAAAAGATTGAACTCTTTGGTTCAAAAGACAAGGCGTAAGCAAATTCGGAATGCGTAATTCGTAATTCGGAATTATTGTAAAAAACAACCCGATAGTAGTTTTAAACTGCTATCGGGTTTTTAGTTTCAAACAACAAAAGCTATTATACTTCTGAAATTACATTCTTTCGGTGTCTTTTTATTTCTTCTCTCGCAAGATATTGCAAATCATCAACACTATCTATTTTTCGTTGTTTCAGTTCTTCATCGCTTATTTTGATATATATATATCTAGTACAGTTACCATTTTCATCGTGTGGCACTTCTTTATGAAAACATTCGCCGTTATCCTGATATATGCAAAACTTATTCTGACACCTCATATTATCACCCTCAATTATTTTGTTATGGGGATTATATCCCCTTAATAAATAAGATTATAACCCCCATAATAGAAAGTGTCAAGGGGGTATTAAAATGATAGTATTTGATAAATTGTGGGTGACAATGAAAGAAAAAGGCATTTCAACCTATGTTCTCCGCGAAAGATGTGGAATAGACAGTAAAACCATACGAAGACTTAAAGCAAACGAAAATATAGAAACAAAAACACTTAATAAAATTTGTGAAGCACTTGACTGTAGCTTACAAGATATTGCTGAATACAAAAAATAACCCGATAACAGTTTCTTTACTGTTATCGGGTATTATTATTCAATTACAATGCCAACGCAGTTCCGAAATTCTGCATTCTGCATTCTGAACTCTGCATTTGTATAATTCATAATGTCTATTACATTATGAATTATACTCAAACTCCGTAGTATAAGTACCGCTCACGAACTCATACTCTTCATCATCAAGGTAGAGTGTAGCGTGAGAGCCATCCGGGATTGTGAAAGAAAATTCGCAGAGATTACCTTCGCCTTTATATTCCCAAGAAGAAATAATTTCGCCGTTAGCAGTTAAAATTCTCGCTTTTGCGTAGCCTAATTCTTTATTTGGCTTTGGCTCGAAAATAATATGCTTATAGCCCGGCTCATTTTCATCAGGTCGGATACCTGCAACCGTGCTGAACATCCAGTCACCAACTGCACCATAAGCGTAATGGTTAAATGAGTTCATTTCAGGTGTTGCAAAGCTTCTGTCAGGCTTCATACCGTCCCAACGCTCCCACATTGTAGTAGCGCCCATTTTTACTGAGTAGAGCCATGATGGGAATGTATCTTTAAGTAAGAGCTTGTAAGCTAAATCTGTTCTGCCGATGTCAGTTAAAACATGAAGAAGATAAGGTGTGCCGACAAAGCCAGTTTTTAAGTGACCACATTCTTCAATATCCTTAACTAATTTTTTTGCTTCTCTTTCTCTGTCATCTGTAAGGTTAAAGTAAAGAGCCAAAACATTTGCAGTTTGTGTTTCGTGTTCAACTTTACCTGTATTAAGGTAATTCTTTTTATATTGCTCTACAATTACAGGGTACATTTCTTCATAATAAGAAACATCCTTGCCTATTGCTTTACCCATTTTTATGAGTAAACTTGTTGAGTAAGCGTACATTGCAGTTGCAATTAAGTTTTTATCAGTAAATCCGCCTGTCGCTTCGTTACCTGCATCGAGTGAAAGCCAGTCACCAAAGTGATCACCCTTATCCCAACGGCCTTTTTCTGAACATTCTGTTTCAATGAATTTAAGCCAATTAGTCATTGAGTCCCATTGTTCTTCAATAATTCTTGTATCGTTATAAGCTAAATACATCTGGTAAGGAACAATAATTGCGGCATCGCCCCAAGCGGCAGAACCGCCACCGTCCCAGCCTGCAGGAACAACATTACCAACTGCACCGTTTTCTTCCTGGTCAGCAGCGAGGTCATGAAGCCATTTTCTGAAGAATTTTTGTGTATTGTAGTTAATTGAAGCAGTCCTTGCGAAAACCTGTGCGTCACCCGTCCAGCCCATTCTTTCATCTCGTTGTGGACAGTCTGTCGGAATATCAAGGAAATTACCTCTTTGTCCCCAGACGATGTTTTCATAAAGCTGTTGCACATCCTCGTGACCGCAAGCAAAGAAGCCTGTTCGCTTCATATCTGAAAATACTACAACTGCAGTAAAGTTTTCTAATTTGATTTCATCATCGTTAAAGCCTATGAGCTTAATGTATCTGAAGCCCTGGAATGAGAAATGTGGTTTATAAACCTGCTCCACTCCATTTGATGTTACTTCAATTTCGCACTTTGCACTTCTTAAATTTTCGGTGTAGAAGTTGCCGTCCTTGTCTAAAAATTCAGCGTGCTGTAGCATAAAGGTGTTGCCTTTTCTTGCAGGAACTTTCCATTCTACATAGCCTGTAATTTCTTGCTTAAAGTCAATTACTTTTTCACCTTTTGGTGTAGTGATGAGCTCTACTGCATCGAGCCTTGCCATTTCGCGAGTTTCCTCGCCCTCGGTTTCAATGAGAATTTTCTTATCTAACGGCACTTCTTTTACAGTGAATTTTTCTTCACATTCTACTGTGAAATCAACCTTTTCACCGTTATAAATATCTGAATAGAGAATGTTACTCTTCATACATTCCCATGTTTTATCTGTTGTAATCACTTCAACTGTATCGTCCTCATATTCAACAGTTAAAGCCGCAATAACAGCAATTTCATCTGCCTTTAAGAATGGTAATTCTTCATCTTTTCTGTTGTGACGGCGTCTGCCCGTACCAACTGCAATATCAATAGTGTTACATTCTTCAAGATATTTTGTAACATTGTAATTCTGATATTGCAAACGGGTTCTGTAGCTGGTCCAGCCTGGCGCAAAAATAAATTTGCCGACCCTGTTATTATTGATATGTACCTCATAAAAGCCTAAAGCACTGACTGAAAGTGTAGCTTTTCTTACTTTTTTATCTGCCCAGAAAATCTTTCTGAACACAGGGCAGACTGTGCCTAAATCTTCGTTTTGCCTTATGAATTGAGCGTTAAAAATATTATCCATAATACGGCTCCTTAAAAGTGAATGTATTGACATTATATTATTGACATTATATATTTAAAAATATATACTTATCTTATTATATTTTAAGAAAAAAGACAATAGTTATTGAGGTAATTTATGAAAAATCTTTCAGATATAAATGTTATTCGTTCTGTAATGGCAAAGCACGGCGTAACATTCAACAAAGGCTTGGGGCAAAATTTTCTTGTTGACCCCCAGGTCTGTCCTTCTATGGCAGAATACGCGGGACTTGACGAGAACACCTGTGTTATTGAAGTAGGCCCTGGCGTTGGCGTTCTCACTGCAGAGCTTGCTAAAAATGCGGGTAAGGTTTTAAGCTTTGAACTTGATGAAAGACTTTTGCCTGTTTTAGACGAAACATTAGCTGAATTTAATAATGTTGAAATTATAAATCAGGATATTATGAAAGCGAATCTGGCAGAAATAATTGAAGAAAAATGCAAAGGTATGAAAATTGCAGTTTGTGCTAACTTGCCTTATTATATAACCTCGCCAATTATAATGATGTTTTTAGAAAGCAAGTTGCCGATTGACTCAATAACAGTTATGGTGCAAAAGGAAGCCGCCGACAGACTTTGCGCAGAGGTCGGCTCCCGTGACGGTGGTGCGGTTACTGTTGCAGTGAATTATTATGCAGAGAGTGAAATTCTCTTTTTTGTTCCGAAAGATTCATTTTTGCCACCACCAAAGGTTGACAGTAGCGTAATTAAATTAACCTTAAGAGATAAGCCACCTGTTGAAGTGAAAAACGAAGAATTTTTCTTCAAGATAGTAAAAGCGTCATTTTCACAAAGAAGAAAAACTGCTGAAAATTCTATAAGTGCAGGGCTTTCTATTCCTAAAGCAGAAGTAAAAGATGCATTAGAAAAAGCAGGTCTTCCACCGACAGTAAGAGCAGAAAAAATGACAATGGAGGATTTTGCTACACTTTCTGAAATACTCGAAAAGTAGGTCTTTTTATGAAAATACTCTCATTCGGTGAAATTATCTGGGATATATACGAAACAGAAAAATTCATAGGCGGTGCACCACTTAACCTTGCGGCACATTGCAGCAAACAAGGTGCAGAAGCCTTTATGCTTTCTTCTGTTGGTAACGACGATTTAGGCAAAGACGCCCTAAATGAAGTTAAAGGCTTTAAAGTAAAAACAGATTTCGTTTCTGTAAACGAAGAAAAAGAAACAGGCAAGTGCATTGTTTCGCTTAACGAAAACGGTGTTCCGTCTTATAATGTTTTAACCGATGTTGCCTATGACTACATAAAAGCACCCGACAATATAAATGATTTTCAGTTCGATGTTTTTTGTTTTGGCACACTGGCATTAAGAAGTAAAGAAAACCTTGAAACTGTTAAATCAATTCTTAAAAAATCCAATATAAAAAAAGTTTATTGTGATATAAATATAAGACCGCCATTCTTCTCCGAGCAAGTTATCATTTTCGCCTTGGAGAATTCCAATATTTTAAAAGTAAGTGACGAAGAATTGCACTATATTTATGACGCAGGTAATTTCAAAGAATTATCAGATATATCACAAAAGTATGATAACATAGAATTTATTCTCCTGACGCAAGGCGAAAATGGAGCAACAGTATTTGACTGCAAAAATAAAAAGGAATATTCACAAAAAGCACCGAAAGTAGCAGTAGCATCTACAGTCGGAGCAGGTGACAGCTTTGGTGCAACATTCATCTGTGAGTATTTTAAAACAAACGATACCCTGAAAAGTCTTAAAAAAGCAATAGAAATAAGTGCTTTTGTTGTTTCTAAAAAAGAAGCAATACCTGAATATTAAAATAAATTTCACGAGGTGTAAATTATGAAATTTGGTATTTATTATGCATATTGGGAAAAGGAATGGGGCGGAAACTTCGTTCCATACATTGAAAAAACCAAAAAATTGGGCTTTGATGTTCTTGAAGTTGCCTGTGGTGCATTTCATTTAGAAAACGACGATTATTTTAAAGAGCTTAAAAATGTTGCAGATGCTAACGGAATGTTACTTTCAGGTGGTTACGGCCCAAGACCTGAGCACAATTTAGCCTCAACTGACACCGCCTTAGTAGAAAATGCTTTGAAATTTTATGATGATATTTTCAGAAAAATGGAAATTGCAGGTATTGACCGCATTGGCGGTGCTCTTTATTCTTATTGGCCTGTAAATTTCGCAGGTGGATTTGACAAAAAAGCAGACACCGAAAGAAGCATTAAAAATATGAGAAGACTTGCTGATATTGCGGCTAACTATGGCATTACACTCTGTATGGAATCGCTCAACAGATTTGAGGGCTATATGATTAATGAAGCGTATGAGGATGTTGACTATGTTAAAGCAGTTGATAAGCCTAATGTTAAATCAATGCTCGACACATTCCATATGAACATTGAAGAAGATTCTTTAATAGATGCCATCCGCCTTACGAAAGGTACTCTTGGTGCATTCCATGTAGGTGAGCCTAACAGAAGATGCCCACACAAAAACAGCCGTATTGACTGGTACGAAATAGGCAAGGCATTAAAAGAAATTGAATACGATGAATATGTTGTTATGGAGCCGTTTGTACTTATGGGCGGTCAGGTTGGAAAAGATATTTCAATCTGGCGTGATATGTCAAAGGGCAAAACAATGGAGCAAATTGACCTTGATGCAAAAAATTCAGTTGAATTTTTAAGAGAAGCGTTTAAATAAGTAATAAAACCTATGAAGCCAAAAACTGACTTCATAGGTTTTATTTTTATAATGATTTCAACCTTTTGTTATCACATTTCAACTGCTGCTCTTTCAACCTTAAGCCCCTTTGTGTAACGAACCATAAAGTTATTAAAGCTGTCTTTGAGCTTATCGTCTGCAGTAGAAGTAATCATTTTCTGAGTTGCAAAAACATCATCCTCTAAAAATTCTGCAAGTGATTTTTCGCCCTTGTTCATCATATATGAAGCGAGCACTGCAATACCCCAGGCACCGCCCTCGCCTGCAGTTTCCATAACAGAAACCGGTGTATCCATAACTGCAGAAAGAACATTCTGACCTACTAATTCTGTTTTAAAGAATCCGCCGTGACCTAAAATTTTATCTATTGCAACATTTTCTTTCTTTAAAATATCAAGTCCTGTTCTTAATGCACCAAAGCAAGTAAAGAGCTGAACTCTCATAAAGTTTGCTAAATTAAAGTTACTGTCAGGCTCTCTAAAGAGAAGCGGTCTGCCACTCTCAAAGCCTGTAATATGTTCACCTGAGAAGTAGTTGTAAGAAAGAATGTTGCCTAAATCGTCATCTGCTTCAAGGCTCTTTTTAAAGAGTGCAGTAAAAATATCACCCATATTAAGTGAAACGCCCATTGTATCGGCAAAATCTTTAAAGAGATTTGCCCAGGCGTTAATATCAGAAGTACAGTTGTTACAATGCACCATTGCAACTGCATCACCAGCAGGAGTTGTTACAAGGTCAATTTCTTCATATCTTTTTGAAAGCATTTTTTCTAAAACAATCATAGCAAAAACAGATGTACCTGCAGAAACATTACCTGTTCTGACACCTACTGAATTTGTTGCTACCATACCTGTACCTGCATCACCCTCAGGTGGACACATAGGAATTCCTGCTTCTAAATCGCCCTCTTCGTCAAGTAAAAGTGCACCCTCTTTAGTTAATGCACCTGCACTCTCACCTGCAGAAAGAACTGTTGGAAGAATATCTTGTAATTTCCAAGGAAATTTTTTAACTTCATCTAATGAATTAAATTTATCAATCATTCCCGCATTGAATTTTCTTGTGTCATCGTCAATAGGGAACATACCTGAAGCTTCACCAACACCTAACACCTTTTCGCCAGTCAATTTCCAATGAATGAAGCCTGCAAGTGTTGTAAAGTATGTAATATCCTTAACATGAGGCTCGTCAATTAAAATTGCTCTGTAAAGGTGAGCAATGCTCCAGCGTTGCGGAACATTGAAATCGAATAAATCTGAAAGCTTTGCTGCCGCTTCGCCTGTAATAGTATTTCTCCATGTTCTGAAAGGAACAAGTAAATCACCATTTTGGTTAAAAGGCATATAGCCGTGCATCATACCACTGATGCCAATAGCCTTAAAGCTCTTGATTGTTACGCCATATTGTTCTTTTACATTCGCTTTAAGTGAAGCGTAAGAGCCCTTTAAGCCTGCATAAACTTCTTCGAGTGAGTAAGTCCAGATGTTATCTGAAAAGCTGTTTTCCCAATCGTAAGCCCCTGATGCTATTGGGGCATTATTTTCATCGATAAGCACCGCTTTAATTCTTGTTGAGCCGAATTCAATACCTAAAACGGCTTGACCGTTTAAAATAAGTTCTTTTGCTGACATAGTAACTCTCCTTTTGAAGATTTATTATATTGATTTTACCATATAACTACAGAAAATCAAATATTTATTTCTAATTCTTTTATTTTTTCTCTTAAATTCTGAAAATCCCATAGAGCATCTGCCTTTTGGCTTTCGTTTCTTAAAAGTGCGGCAGGGTGAAAAGTACCCATAAAATAAATATTACCTTTTTTAATAAACTGACCGTGCTGTCTTGTTACCTTAAAATCCGGTGAAATAAGTCTTGTTGCCGCAATTCTGCCAAGGCACACAATGATTTTTGGCTTTATGAGTCTTGTTTGTTCACGAAGCCAATTTATACACGCCTCCTGCTCATCTTCCTGTGGGTCGCGGTTTTGTGGCGGTCTGCATTTAACTATATTTGCAATATAAATATTTTTATTCCGGTCTAAGCCTATTACCTCTAAATATTTATCTAAAAGCTTACCTGCCTTACCTACAAACGGCTCACCTTGTAAATCCTCGTTTTCGCCTGGGCCTTCGCCTACAAATAATATGTCTGCTGTTTCATTACCCACACCAAACACAAGATTTGTTCTTGTTTCACCCAAGGGGCATTTATTACAAGAAAAGCAATCTTTTCTTAAATCAATAAAATTCTCGTACATTATAAAATAATCAACTCTTTTTCACAGCTTGTTAAATTTATATATCCGTCATCTGTAATGAGTGCCATATCTTCAATTCTTACACCGAATTCATCCGGAATATAAATTCCCGGCTCAACAGTCACAACATTTCCTGTTTCTAATATTGCTTTACTATATGGTGAAAGATTTGGTGACTCGTGAATTTCTACACCGACACCGTGACCTAAGCCGTGCCCAAAGTTTTCTTTATAGCCCTTTGCATCTATAATATCTCTTGCGGTTTTGTCAGCATCAACGCCCGAAATCCCAGCCTTTAACACTGCTAAAGCTTCCTTTTGTGCCTTTAAAACAGTTTCGTAAACTTCTTTTTGCTTTTTGGTAGGCTCACCTACAATTACAGTTCTTGTCATATCACTGTGGTAGCCATTATAAACCGCGCCGAAGTCCATTGTTATAAAATCGCCATTTTCAATTTTTTTGTCTGTCGGCACACCGTGTGGCATAGAAGAATTTTTGCCACTTACTGCAATAGTTTCAAACGAAACCGCCTCTGCCCCGTGACTTAGCATATAAAAATCGAGTTCCAATGCAATCTCTTTTTCTGTCACACCAACTTTTATAAATTTTAATATATGTTTAAATGCATCTTCTGCAATACTTTGCGCTTTTTTAATATAATCAATTTCTTCATCAGTTTTCACTGCACGAAGTGAATTTATTAGTGAATCAAGCTCTTCATTTGCTTCTACTTTACAAAAACCAAATACTTTTTTTAAATTATTTAATTCCGCAACCGTTAAACGCTCTGTTTCTAAAATTATATTTTCAACACCCTTTTCCTTTAAATAAGGTGAAATTGTTTCAGAAACTCGTTTTAAAAGAACAGATTTACACGCCGTAATCTGATTTTGTGCCGCTTCTATATAACGGCTATCTGTAAAAAATACCGCTTCATTATTTGTTATTACTAAAAATCCGTCAGATGAATTAAAGCCTGTAAAATATCTGCGATTTTCGGGTGAAGTAATAATCACTGCATCTTTGTTTGATTTAAGTAAAGATAAAAACTTATTTTGCAAATTTAACACCGCCTGAATAATTGTCAGAAAAATAAAAGAGATGATACCCAAAGGCACCATCTCTTTATCTTTTAATAATATTTGCGTTTACGAGCAGCCTCGGATTTTTTCTTTCTCTTTACAGAGGGTTTTTCATAATGCTCTCTTTTACGTACTTCTTGAATAACACCATCTCTTGATGTTTGTCTTTTGAATCTACGAAGTGCACTATCTAAGGACTCGTTTTCTTTAACTTTTACCTGACTCATTTAAAATTCCCTCCCTCCGTTGTTACCAACAAAGGTATAATTATCATAATACATATGACATTATACTAAACCTGAGGCAATGTGTCAAGTAAATTTTTTTAATATTTTGTTAAAAATTCATTGAAACACAATTATTTTGCGTATGCACCAACCATAAGCATATATTCGCCTATCTGTGCACCGAACTCAGGAGCACCGTCCATAATAAGCTTACCTTTCTGAACTGACTCTAACATATCGTCAATAGACATTAAAATACCTAATGCACTGTCGAGATTATCAAAACGCATTGTAAAGAATGGTAATGCTCTCTTATATTCACCACGGCCTGCTTTACTCTTACCTGCTTTTATTCTGATATAAGCAGAAACAGTAGGTTCATCATTAACTTTCCATGCATAAACACGGTCAGGGCTTTTAGAAGTCCAGTCGTGAATGGTTTCGTGACCCATTTTATTAAGTGTGCTGATACCTGCTGAAAGAAGGTAGAAATAGCATTTTACTAAAAGACGCTTATCCTCTTCCTTTTCAGGTGGCTTTTCAAGACCTAAAAGGTTTGCCATTTTAAGAAGTGCCATCATAAATACGCCAAATTCGTATGTAAACTGAACACCTTTCATTTTAGGAAGTGTTGCAGGTCCGATTTTACCCTTGAAAAATGCATTCATTGTTTCAACACTCTTAAATTGAAGCTCAACAAATTTTTGTTTATCCACTCTTTCGGCAACCTTATTAGCGTGAACAAGCCACTCGTCACCATTTACAACAAAATGTGTTGCCCATTTGCCCTCAGGCGCCTCACTATCAAGACAGCTGACCTGAAATACACAATGTACCTTTTCAAACTTTTTCTTGAGCGACGGAACATCATGGACTATGGTTTTTAAAAGCGGTAAAGCACCGCAGAGAAATATTTTATTAGTATAAAGCTGTTCTTTATCTGCCAAAAATCTCAGTCCCTTCAAATTTTTAAAATTAAAAATTAAAAATTGAAAATTGAAAATTTCGGAACGCTACGCGTTGATTATAATATTATGGCAGTTACTTTTTCGTTTCATTTAAAATTCTTTAAGTACGAATACACTAAATATAAAAACAATAAACCCACCTACACAACATTATAATCGCGTCGCAGACCTACAATTCTTCATTTTTCATTTTTAATTTTTCATTTGAGTTTTAATTTGTTTACAAATTAAAACTCATCGTCCCAGTCGTTATCTTCCTCAAAGTCAGCCTTCATAACTTCACGAACTGCAGCAATAATACCGTTTGAGTCGATACCGAGAGTTGACATAATATCCTCGTGAAGACCGATTGGTGCGAATTCGTCCTGAATACCAAGCTTTTTGAATGCACAGCCTTTACCTGATTCAACAACTACCTCTGCAACTGCTGAGCCAAGACCGCCGATTACTGTATGGTCCTCAACAGTAATAATACGACGGGTTTCTGTAACTGCTTTAAGAATTGCTTCTTTATCAATAGGCTTAATTGTGTGCATATCTAACACACGAACCTTAAGACCATCTGCATTATCAAGGAATTCTGCTGCCTGTAAAGCCTGGAATACGCAAGAGCCACAAGCAATAATTGTAAGGTCACTGCCCTCGTGAACTTCCACTGCCTTGCCAAGCTCAAAGCCGTAATTTGCATCTTTATAAAGAACACGGTCAAAGCCACGGTTGATTCTTATATAGAATGGGCCCGGTGTGTTGTAAGCAGCCATAACAGCGTTATATGTTTCATAACCATCTGCAGGGCAGATAACTGTAAGATTAGGAATTGAACGGGTTAAAGCCAAATCACAGATAGCGTGGTGAGTTGAGCCAGCCTGACCGAATGATGTACCTGAGTGAGTTGCAATAACTTTTGCATTAACATTCTGGTAGCAAAGGTCTGTGTGAAGCTGGTCTGCTGAACGGAATGACGCAAACTGTGAGAATGTTGAAAGGAATGGTACAAGACCTGCCTTTGCCATACCTGCAGCAATACCGAACATATTTTGTTCTGCAATACCTACATTAAAAAATCTGTCAGGGAATTTCTTCTGGAAATCACCGATTTTAGTTGATTTTGCAAGGTCGGCTGTTAAAGCTACAACTTCAGGATGTTGTTCTGCTAATTCAACGAGTGCCTGACCGTAAATTTCAGCAGTTGAGAGAGATGTTGATTGCTCTGCTGTGTAAGATAATCCGCCAGCCATATTATTCAGCCTCCTTTTCAACGCGTTCTACACGCTTTTTGTATGTTTCTTCAAGAGCCTTTTTACCGTTTTCATATTTAGCATCATCAAATGCACCGTAGTGCCATCTGAAATCGCCCTCAATGAAATCAATACCACAGCCCTTTACTGTATCACAAAGAATAAGTACAGGTTTATCTGTTTCGTTAGCGTAGGCAAAATCAATTGCTTCGCAAAGCTCTTTGATATTATTACCGTCAACCTTTTTAACAATAAAGCCGAATGCTTCCCACTTGTCAGCGAGTGGCTCAAGAGCCATAACCTCTTCTGTAGGTCCGTCAATCATATTGTGGTTACGGTCAACAAATGTAATGAGATTTGTAAGCTTATAGTGAGCCGCAGACATTGCTGCTTCCCAGTTTGAGCCCTCGTCTAATTCGCCGTCACCGAGCACCACGAATGTTTTATAATCCTTCTTTAAAAGGCGGGCTGCGAGTGCAGTACCAACACCGATTGAAAGTCCGTGACCGAGTGAGCCAGTTGAAGCATCAACACCTACAACCTTGTTAGAGTCAAGGTGCATACCCATTTTCGAACCTGAAAGATTAAAGGTTTTAAGCATTTCCTTGTCATTAAAGCCTAAATCACAAAGAACAGGTGCATAAGCAATACCTGCGTGACCTTTACTTAAAATAAATCTGTCGCGGTCTTCCCAGTTTGGCTCTTCAACCTTAATGTGCATATATTTGTGATAGCACACAGTCATAATATCCATAACACTCATACCGCCGCCGATATGACCGCTACCTGCCCAATAAGTTGTATCAAGGCAGAGATTACGAAGTTCGTTTGCTTTCTTTTCAAGACTTAACCACTCTTGTTTTGAAAGTGCCATAAGAATTACCTCCCGATGAAATATATTTGATTGTTTTAATTTTCAATTATTTAAAAAGCTCAGGATGATTATTTCTTACTACCTTAAATGCTTCGTCTGCAATTTCGATAGTTCTGTTAATATCCTCATGAGTTAAAGCCGCATTTATAAAGTGGTTGTGGTGAGATGCAAAGAATACACCACGATTAACACACTCTGCAATCCAATCCTGGTGAAGAAGCATTGAATCGTCATTTGCAATTCTTAAATAGAAAAGTGCCGGTGGGCCTGATGTTACGAGGTCAAATCCGTTTTCTGCACCTGCTTTTTTAAGACCCTCTAAAAGCTCTGTGCCAAGGTCGTTAAAGAGCTTTGGTGCATTTATTGCTTTAAGCTTATTTATACAAGCAATACAAGCGGCAAATGGCACTGCACTCATCCAGTAAGAGCCTGTATATGAAAGTGATGAAGCAGCACTTCTTAAAAATTCTTTACCGCAGAATGCAGACATATTGTAGCCATTTGCAAGTGCTTTACAGAAGCAGATAATATCTGCCTCAAAGCCAAAGAAATGGTCAGAGCCTGCTAAATCAAGACGGAAGCCTGCACGAACATCGTCAACAATAAGAACAATGTCTTTTTCTGTACAGAGTTTTCTGACTTCCTGCCAGAAGCCATCAGCAGGGAGAGTATTGTCAAAGAAGTTGCCGTGGTTATAAGGCTGAGCAATAATAGCAGCAACCTCACCCTCATTTTCTTCTAAAGTCTTTTTAAGACCTTCAATATCGTCCCATTTGCAATATAAATTATTTGCTACATCCTCAGGTATAACACCTGGGTAGTCAATCTTTTGCACCATTGGTGAAACACCGTGGTAGAAGCCGTTAAAGAAAATGAGCTTCTTTCTGTGTGTGTAAGCACGGGCAGTTAAAATAGCACCCTGTGTAGCATCGTTACCGTTTTTAGCAAAGAATGCCCAGTCTGCAGTGTTTACTGTATCCACTAAAAGCTCTGCACATTCAACCATAATTTTGTCAGGTGAAGAAGTGCAGTTACCCTTTTTTATCTGCTCAATAGCCGCCTTGTCAACATCTTCGTCACAGTAACCTAAAATATTAGGGCCGTAAGCACACATATAGTCAATATATTTGTTGCCGTCAACATCCCAGAAGTATGTACCTTGTGCTTTTTCTGAAAAACGAGGCCATCTGTTAACAGGAATAAACTGACCCTCTGCAGGACCTAAATGCCCGTAAACGCCTGATGGAATGACTTTAGAAGCTCTTTCATACCATTCGTCTGATTTTGTTGTTGTATATAATGGAAAAGACATTTTTGTTTACCCCCCTTATGCTAAGTATAATGCAACGCGGTCTAAAATACGGTTGACATTGTCAAGCATATTAACCATACCGTGCATTTCGATTTTACCTGTACCAATGCAGGTAAGAGCATTTACTTTACCATCAAACAGTGCTCTTGCCGTTTCAATTGAATCAAAAATCATAGCCGCTCTGTATTTTTCAGGTGGTTTTTTAACTGTAACAAGACGATTGTCTTTACAGATGAGTTCAACACCTATGTCATTTTTGATACCAACATAAATACTTCCGTCAATAATATGTGAGGCACTGAATTTACCGATTTCATCGTTATTACCGATTTGTGAAATTGCAACGCCTATTGTGTAAAGCATAAGACGGGTACTTCTCTCGAAAAATACAGGGTCTTTTAAATCTTCTTCAGTAGCTCTCATATATTTAGAAAGCACATCTGTAAGTGGCGTGAATTTTTTAAGTAAAAAGCTGATGTGAGTAAAGCCCTTTGACGGAATTGGTGTAACTGTACCGTCAATAAGTCCGTTGAATTTTTCAGGTGATGAAAACGGAAGCTTAACATCGCAAGCGCCACATCCCTGCTCCATACGGCATTTACCATTTTTAAAGAACAATGTAGCTGACGGGCCACCTTTAACTTCAAAGCCTATTGAAATCGGCTTCTGGTCTTTAATAATTTCATTGGCTTCAGGTACTAATTCGCAAAGATTTTCTAAAGTACCTAAAACACCAAACATATTGATATATGCAAGTGTTCTTGAATCCATTAAATTCTGCAAAAAAATAACCTCCTTCAAGAGTAAATATATACCATTCTATTTTAACAGACTACACCATTAAAGTCAACAAATCTTTAAGCAGAAAACGCAATTTTTTTATAGAAATTTACTTGACATTTCGTTTTATAATAGTATAATTATAAGTGAACATAAATTCACTTTTTCAGGAGGTCTTTTTAATGGATACACGATTCGCAATTACAGAGTATCATGATGCTGCGGCAATCACAAAGCAACTCGACGAGCTTATCAAGCAACCAATTTACACAATCAAGCCTGATGTTCTTAAAAAATATGAAGAAGAATATTTTGATAAGAAATGTGCTAAAAGTAAGGAAATGATTACAGAGGCTCAACAAGTTATTCCGGGTGGTGTTCAGCACAACCTTGCGTTTAACTATCCTTTCCCGCTTGTTTTCACAAAGGCAGAGGGTATGAAGCTTTACGATATTGACGGCAATGAATACTTTGACTTCCTCCAGGCAGGTGGTCCTACTGTTCTTGGCTCTAACCCAAAGGAAGTAAGAGAGCAGGTTATTGACCTCCTTAATACATGTGGCCCTTCAACAGGTCTTTTCCACGAATTTGAATATAAATTAGCAAAGAAAATTTCTGACAGTGTTGAAACTGTTGATATGTTCCGTATGCTCGGTTCAGGTACTGAAGCTTGTATGGCAGCAATCCGTGTTGCAAGACTTGCTACAAAGAAAAAGAACATTGTTAAAATGGGCGGTGCTTACCACGGCTGGAGTGACCAGCTCGGTTACAGTATTCGTGTTCCTGGTTCAAAATTCACACAGGCACACGGTGTTCCGCTTTATCTCTTCAAGCATACTCAGGAATTCTTCCCTAATGACCTTGATTCACTTGAAAGAGTTCTTCGTAAAAACAAATTAACAGGCGGTACTGCTGCTGTATTTATGGAACCAATCGGTCCTGAAAGCGGTACAAGACCACTTGATAAAGACTTCAACAAAGGCGTTGAAAGACTTTGCCGTAAATATGGCGCTCTTCTCATATTCGATGAGGTTGTTACAGGCTTCAGAATCGGTATGGCTGGTGCCCAAGGCTACTATGGTGTTTCACCTGACCTTACAATCTTCGGTAAGGTTATTGCTGGTGGTTACCCAGGCGCAGGCGGTATCGGTGGTAAGAAAGAATATATGAAATATCTCGGTGCTGGTCTTGACGCAAGTGGCGAAAAGGTTAAGAAAGCATTTATGGGTGGTACAATGGCTGCTACTCCTCTTTCTTGTGTCGCAGGTTACTACACACTTGAAGAAATTGACAGACAAAATGCTTGTCAGAAGGCTGGTCAGATGGGTGACAGACTCACAAAGGGTCTTCAGGAGCTCATTAAGAAATACAATCTTCCATTCGTTGCATTCAACCAGGGCTCTGTATGTCACATTGACACAGTTGGTACAATGCACTACTCAATTAACTGGTCTAAGCCTTGGGAAATTCCTTCAGTTCTTTCAGCTACAAGCGAAAGAAAGAAAGAAATGACTCACATGGGTGCAGCGTACATGGCAGAAGGACTTGTTACTCTTGCAGGTAGCCGTCTTTACACTAACGCTCAATATACACCTGAGCTTATTGACGAAGCACTCGTAAGATTTGACAGAGTATTCGCAAATGTTGCAAAAAAAGAAGGCTAATAATTTAACATAATCTATAAAGCACGGAACATATCCGTGCTTTATTAGTAGATAAAGGAGAAAAACATATGGATATTCTCGAAGCAAAACAAATAGTTATTAAAGCAGGTCATGAATTGTTAAAAGCTGGTCTTATTGTTCGTACCTGGGGTAACATCAGTTGCAGAGTGAGCGACACTCAGTTTGTTATTACTCCAAGTGGCAGAGCTTATGAGGATTTAACTCCCGATGATATTGTTCTTGTTAATATTTCTGACCTTTCTTATGATGGTGAAGTTAAGCCATCTTCCGAAAAAGGTATTCACGCTTCTTGCTATGAGTTAAGACCTGACTGTAATTTTGTAATTCATACTCACCAGGCAAACGCTTCAATAGTAAGTGCATTAGGCTATGACATTAACTCACTCACAGAAGAGCATTCTCAGATTATTGGTAGTGATGTTCCTTGTGCGGCTTATGGTCTTCCGGGTACAGGTAAATTAAGACAAGGTGTTATTGATGCACTCAATCGTTCAACTTCAAAAGCAATCATTTTAGCACACCACGGTGCAGTTTGTGTTGGTACAGATTATGATGACGCTTTTAAAGTTGCAAGTACCTTAGAAGATGTTTGCGAAAAATACATAGCTGACCGTTGCAGTGAGGTTTCAGGCAAAGCGATTGACACACTTTTAAGTGTAAAAGATTACATTGCAGGAGTATTTATATCTGATTCTTCTTACAAGGCAGAAAAAGAATTTGCACCATTTGACAGTGAAAGAAACGGCGACACAATGAGTATTTTCACCGAAAACAAAGAGCCTGTTAAAATTGATATTAAGTCAGGTGCTTTAGTCGGTGGCGGTGAAATTCCTGAAAGTGCAGATTTGCACTTAGCAATTTATAAAAAGAGAGAAGATGTAAACTTCATTCACCACTCTCACAATGAATATGTAAAGGCAATTTCAAAGCAGGGCAAAAAAATGAAGCCACTTCTTGATGACTTTGCTCAGCTTATTGGCCCGACAGTAAAATGTGCTGTTTTTGATGTGAACTCAACATTAAAATCCGCAAAAAAGGTTACAAAAGCACTCGGCAACAAAAATGCAGTTCTCTTAAAGGATAACGGTGCTGTTTGCGTTGCAGGTACAAAGTACGACGCTGAGGCAATTGAAATTGTTATGGATAAGGGTTGTAAAACATTAGTAGGTGCAAATCTTTACAGTGGTGTTAAAGCAATTAACGCAATTGAAGCAAATCTTATGAGAATAATTTATAAGATGAAGTACTCTAAAAAAGCAGGGAAATAAAAAATGGTCGCGAAAGCGACCATTTTTTAATGCTGAGTGCTGAGTTTCGGAAGTCCTGCGGACTTGATTATAACCAAATATCTCTAAAAACAGCAAGTTCTATCATTTTTAGTTTACGAAAACTTTAAATGATAGAACTTATCTTTTTGTTATTTAATTATAATTGCGTCGCAGACCCTTCAATTCCGAATTACGCATTACGAATTCCGAATTAAAATTGCCAACGCAGTTCCGAAATTCTGCACTCTGCATTCTTCATTTGTAAACAGGTTTTCACCTGTTTACTGTACTGCTTGCTGTATAAACACTCTTATAGTTACCATTAACTGCACGGACTGTGTAACGGTATTCCTTACCACTTTGTGCAGTTTTGTCTGAATAAGAGGTTGTTTTTACAGTGCCTAATACAGTCCAGTTGCTCCATGCACCATCTATTTTTTCCTGACGGTAAACTATGTAGTTTGCAGCTCCAGCGGTTTTATTCCATTTAACTGAAACTCCCGCTGCCACTTTTGCTACTGTTACAGTTGGGGTAGCTAAGTAAAGAAGCTTTGCAGATGATGTATATGTGCTTCTATAACTTCCGCTTACTGCTCTTACTGTGTATTTGTAATAAACACCGCTTGTAACCTTCTTATCTGTCCAGGAAGTTTTTGTAGCGGCTGCTGTACCACGATTTGACCAACCTGACCATTTCTTTGTTTTTGCGTTATATTCTGAACGATAAACTGTGTAACCCTTTGCACCTGCAACTGCACTCCAGCTAACTTTAACTCCATTAGCTGCATTTGCAATTTTAACTGTAGGTTCACCAAGGAATATAAGATTTCCTGTCGGAGTATAAGAACTCAAATGTTTACCATTTACCGCTCTTACTGTATAACGATAAGTTTTACCACTTTCTGCTTTTGTATCTGTCCAAGAAGTCTTGTTTGCTTTAGCAGTACCTCTGTTCACCCAGCTACTCCACTTGCCGTTTACAAATTCCTGACGATAAACTGTGTAGCCGGTTGCTCCTGCTACTTTACTCCATTTAACAGTAATACCTGTTTTTGCATTTGCTATTGCTACTGTTGGTTCTGTAAGTCTTACAAGTGATGCAGATGCAGTATAAGTACTCTTCACTTTGTCATTAACTGCTCTTACAGTATATTTGTAAGTAACGCCTGCTTTTGCAGATTTATCTGTCCAGGAGGTAGCAGTACCTTTAGCTGTACCCATAGTGCTCCAGCCGGACCATTTCTTTGTAGATGAATTATATTGGGAACGATAAATTGTATAGCCAGTTGCACCGCCTGATTTAGTCCATTTAACAGTAATACCTGCTTTTGCATTCGCTATTGTTACTGTTGGCTCTGCTAAATAAAGTAAAGTATTACTTGCAGTATAAAGACTCATATTGTTGCCATTAACCGCTCTGACTGTGTAACGGTATGTTTTACCTGAAACGGCAGTTTTATCTGTAAATGATTTAGTTGTAGAATTGGTTGTACCTAAATTAGTCCAATTGGACCATTTTTTAGTTGTTGCATTATATTCTGAACGGTAAATTGCGTAGCTCTTTGCACCGGAAACCGCATTCCAAGTAGCTTTAACGCCACCCTTAGCATTTGCTATTTTCACTGTTGGTGTCAATAAATAAACTAATGTAGGGGTACCTTCATAAGCACTTGCAACTCCACCACTTGCTAAAGCTCTGACTGTGTATTTATAAATGCCTCCTGCTTTTACATTCTTATCAGCAAAAGATGTTACAGAAGCCTTCTGGTCGCTTAATTTAGTCCAACCTGACCATTTACCATTTACATATTCTGCACGGTAAATTCTGTAAGTTGAAGCACCATCTATTTTATTCCATTTAACAGTAAAGCCTGTTTTACTGATTGTTGCAGTTGTTTTAGGCATTGCTAAATACTTAACTGTTTTAACTCCGCTGAAGTTACCCTGTACGGAGCTGTTTATACCACGAACCTTGTACGTATAGGTTGTGTTGGATTTTGCCGTTGTATCTAAGTATTCAAGGCTGCTTGTTGTAGCAATTTTTACTGCTGCAGAACCGTTTGTGCTTCTGTAAATTTCGTACTCTGTAGCGTTGTCTGCTGCTGAATAGGTTACCTTTACGCCGCCCTTTGCATTTACTGCTGTGATTGTTTTAATATCACCGCAGGAAGCCTCTGTAAATGAAACTGATTCAATTATACCTGCTTCTGAAACAACTATTCTTACAGGCATAACAGTCTCTGTGAACTCTGCTTCCCAGTTCATTGTCAAAATGTACTTGCCGTTCTGGTATTTGAAGCTTTGGTCATTCAAATAGCCTTCAGGATAAACCTGTAAGCGCACCTTGATTGTATTTGTTTTTGCATCATAAGAAGGAGAAGAAGCAAAATCTATTTTTGATACATCAAAAATTTGGCCTGCCAAGTCTTTTGCCTCGTCCAAGGTAAGTATTGTAAAAGCACCTTTTTCATCTTCTTCTACGTATTCAAAATCCTCTATGTATACCATCATTGCGCTCATTGCGAGAGCCTCGTCTACAGCTATACCCTTAAACGTACCGCCAAATCCTGTGAATTCAGTGCCGAAATAATACTTTGCGTAACCGTCAGCAAACATTGCAGCCGTTGAACCTACGGTAGACAATATATCGTGCATCTGTAAATTATTGAGCCATTTATTAGATTCAAGCTTGTTGCTTCGAATGAACGAATCTGAACCGCCTGCTTTGCCATAAAGCAGTTCAAAATTCTTAAAGGTAGCGGTTTTCTCATCAAAATCAAATTCGATTCCAATGCTTAACTCACCCTTGTCTGTGTAAAGCGTACCGGCAACGAAACCGTCTCCGCCCTCGCCCGGCTCAAAATACTTTGCTGTGTAAACCTCTTTTGTGCCATCTTTCTTTGTAAGAGTAAGCTTAAGGTCGGTATCACCGCTTAATGCTGCTGCCGTATAGGTGTTTTCTGCCACAGGAACCTTAAACTCACAAGAATGGTTTCTGTACCAAGCCACTGCTGTGTTTTCTGCACCAATTACGTACCTCTGAGAGAAATCATAACAATGGAAGTCAACGCCTACGCATGAGCCTTCAATTTTATCATTTGCTTTAACGTTTTTATACGTTTTTGTGGTACCGTCTGAATAAGTAAGCTTAACTGTGTAGGTAATTTGATTTGGGAAGTATATAGGGTAATGTTTGTCATCCGGGCTCAAGAGGAAAGTGCCGCTGGTATTTTCTACAAGTGGCTTTTCAGGAGCAATTTCAAACTTTGTTACTTCCTTATCTGCCTTCTTTAAAACGAAAGTATACTCTGTGGGGTAACCGTGTACGTATGCTTTAACAGTGTTTTCGCCAAGCTTCATAGGATTCTGACGGGTTTCCTCTGTATCAAAATCAATACCACCGTTAAAGAATCTTCCGTATTCTGCATAGGAATACGTCTTTTTAGTACCATCCTTATAGTTGAAGGTAATGTCAGGATACGTAAGATATACGTCGTGGTAGAAGGTTTCACCTTCGTTGTCAAATTCAAGCCAACCGTCTACGTACTGAGTTATTGCCTTTGTAGGGGTAAGGGTAACGCTCTCAACCGGGTCTTCAACAACTTTAATTGTAAACTCTGCCTCAACACCGTTAAAGATTATCTTAGCGCTGTTTTCGCCCTTTTTGAACGGGTTGTATTCCTGGTCTATTTCAATTTCCCACGGATAGCTGCATTCGTTAAGGTCTTTATCAGTTTTGTATTCCTTAACTGTACCGTCTGTAAAGGTAACCTTAAGGTCTATGTCCAAATCATCTAAGAAATAGTAGTAGTACTCTTCGCCATCTTCTGTTTCTGTCCAGTAGCCGTATCTATTCTCTATTAACTCATTATTGACAATAACCTCTACCTTTTTAACCGGATTAGTAGCAATCTCATAATCAAATTCAACTGCCTTGCCGAAAATTGCCAATATACCCTTATGCTCGCCTACGGTCAGCTTTGTTTCGCTGTCCTGCTTACCAAGGTAGGTTACGAAGCTCGTTTCGTCAAAATAATCGTGTATGTTGTTAAGAGTAAACGTATCTGCCTCTTTAGATTCATCCTTGTATTCAATTGTAACCTCTATATCACCGGTATTAATATCATATTTGAAGTAAGGAACCTCGTAATACTCATCAGTTTCCTCGTCATACAGGCTTTCATAATCCATATAACCGGAAACGTCTACTGTAAGATTATTTAAAATTTTAACAGAAACATTCTTTACGGGAGACTCTTCAATCGTGAAGGTGTAATCTGTTTCACGGCCAAGGAAGTCAACCTTTACTGTATTTTCACCGACATTAAACCTTGCGTTCTCACTGTCAAAGCTTGGCTCATCCTCAAATAAATCGTAGCACTCATCCCAGCCGCAGGTTACAGGGTCTCTGCCGTCATTAAAGGTAACCGTAACCACAGGGTAGGTTGCCGAAAGGTCATAATCGAAATAACCAATTCCCTTAAATGGGTCTTCATCGTCTGCCCAAATGTGCACACCGTCTACGAACTCGCGCAGCTCGGTTGTAGGTGTTACAGTAATGCTTTCTACCGGATTAGCAATAATCTCATAATCAAATTCAACTGCCTTGCCGAAAATTGCCAATATACCCTTATGCTCGCCTACGGTCAGCTTTGTTTCGCTGTCCTGCTTACCAAGGTAGGTTTCGTGGCTCGATTCGTCAAAATAATCGTGTATGTTGTTAAGAGTAAACGTATCTGCCTCTTTAGATTCATCCTTGTATTCAATTGTAACCTCTATATCTCCGTCAATATCATATTTGAAGTAAGGAACATCGTAATACTCATCAGTTTCCTCGTCATACCGGCTTTCATAATCCATATAACCGGAAACGTCTACTGTAAGATTATTTAAAATTTTAACAGAAACATTCTCTACGGGAGACTCTTCAATCGTGAAGGTGTAATCTATTTCACGGTCAAGGAAGTCAACCTTTACTGTATTTTCACCGACATTAAACCTTGCGTTCTCACTGTCAAAGCTTGGCTCATCCTCAAATAAACCGTAGCACTCATCCCAGCCGCAGGTTACAGGGTCTCTGCCGTCATTAAAGGTAACCGTAACCACAGGGTAGGTTGCCGAAAGGTCATAATCGAAATAACCAATTCCCTTAAACGGGTCTTCATCGTCTGCCCAAATGTGCACACCGTCTACGAACTCGCGCAGCTCGGTTGTAGGTGTTACAGTAATGCTTTCTATCGGGTCAGGAATTATTGCAAATGTAAACTCCGCTTTAACACCTAAAACTTCAACTTCTGCAATATTATCTTCACCAAGTTTATATATTCCTAAAGTGTTAGAGTCGTATAATTGCACACTATAGTCAAATTCTCCCCACACATCGTAAGGAATTGTTTTTGTATCACCATTTTTATAATTTACTGTCACAATTGGGGCTGTTTCAGCAACATAATAAAAGAAAGTTTTACCAACTACTACTTCGTTGCCGTTTTCATCTGTTTCTATTTTGTCTTCCCAGCGGCCATCTACATTTTCTACTAAAGGTTTTGTTGCTACTGCAGAAATGCTTTCAATAGGGTTTGGTTCTATGGTAAAAGTATATTCTGCCATAACACCTTCGCTTTGTTGCGTTTCTTCGTTATAACCGTAAGTAAGACAAACTGTTTTTGTATGTGTGCCGGGCTTTAATTCTTTGTCTCCAGCACCCTGCTCACACCAAATAGAGTCTGTAAAATAGTCCCAGTATTCGTCAAAAGTAATGTCTTTTGTAGAACCATCCGAAAAAGTAAGTGTCATATTTGGTAATGTGTCATCAAGATAATAGTAATTAAATGTTTCATCTTTTTCACCATCATATTCAATATGACAATTATAACCCTCAATAAGGTTTTTTGTGGCAGTCAAATCAACCTTTGTAATTGTAACTTCATCTGCCGCAAAAGCAGTCATAGGAACACTTGCAAGAACAATTAAAATTGCAAGTATTGAACACAAGACCTTTCGTTTCATCTTTATCATCTCCATTTTTAAATTCTGGCACACAGTACCATACAATGTTATTATACAACTCATTTTTTTATATGACAATGCACATTTTTTCCAAAAAAAGAATATTACATTTAGCAAATTTTTTAAAGGAAACAGAAAGCAGGAAATAGGAAATAGTGTCAATTAACGACGATTCCTGTTTAAATTATTTTAAAAAAATACTACATTCTATCATTTGTACCATTGGTCAGTAAGTCAGTGATTAGTTCAGTTGTAAGTGTTAAGTTGCAAGAAATTGAGGGGCAAAGCCGATTAAAATTATTTGTCAATTAAATAAACAAGTACTATCATTTTCAGTTTACAAAAAACTTTAAATGATAGTACTTATCTTTTTATTATTCAATTTACAATGCCGACCGCAGGTCCCGCAATTTTCAATTTTCAATTCTCAATTTTAAGAGCGAAGCGATTAAGCGCGTAGTGAAGCTGTCGCTCTGTCAAGAATTCCGTTGATTTTTGCAATTACTATGCCGTAATTTGAAATTGGGATTTGTTGCTCGTTTGAAAGAGAAATTCTTGTTTTCATTTCTCTTTCAGTAAGCATACACGCACCACAATGAATTATAAGCTTATACTTTTTTAAATCTTCGGGAAAGTCACTGCCGGATGTAAAATCAAATTTTACATCTTTTTTTGTGTAGTTTTTTATCCAGTTTGGCAGTTTTTCTGTGCCTATATCGCCACATTGTCTGTGATGGGTACACCCTTCAGAAATTAAAACACAGTCACCGTTCTGTAATTCGTCTAATTTGTCAGCACCATTTACCGCACCCCACAATTCGCCTTTGTAACGGGCAAAAAGAATTGAAAATGAAGTTAGCTCAATATTTTCCGGTACAATTTCATTCACTTTTTTAAATGCTTGTGAATCAGTGATTACAAGTCTTGGTGGATTTTTGAACTTAGAAAGTGTTTCTTTTAATTCTGTATCCTTGGTTACAACAACAGTTGCACCAATGTCTAAAAGCTCGCGAATTGTCTGTTGCTGTGGGAGAATAAGTCTTCCTTTAGGTGCAGAAGAATCAATCGGTGTTACTAAAACAACTGTGTCATTCTTTTTTATAATATCGCCTAAAAGAGTTTTTTCTTCTTTTTCTGTGTTGCTAAGCTCACCAATTAAATTTTTCAGTTCGTTTATATTTATATTTTCTTTTGCACTCATATAAATTTCATTCTGCGGTAACTCTTGCTTTTCTGCTATTAAATCACATTTGTTAAATGCAATAATATATGGAATATTACGCTTTTCAAAATCCTTGATTAGCTCTATGTCTTCCCTTTGCTTGCCTTTGGTAGCATCAACCACTAAAACCGCAATATCCGTTTTATTTAGTATTTTTCTCGTTTTCTGGGCACGAAGCTCTCCCAATTCACCGGTGTCATCAATACCCGCGGTATCAATTATTACAACAGGACCAATCGGTAAAAGCTCCATCGCCTTTTTAACGGGGTCGGTTGTTGTACCTTTCACATCTGAAACTACAGAAAGCTCCTGATTTGTTATCTTATTTACAACGCTTGATTTACCTGCATTACGAAGCCCGAAAAATGCAATATGCACTCTCTCTGCCGATACTTTTTCATTTAAACTCATTTTAAATTCTCCTGATTAAAACCTGAAATCGCGTCTGTTAGATGCTTTTATATCAATAACATTCTGCTTTGCTAATTCTTTTGCTTTGGGGTTAGACACTTTTTCTAACTCTTTATCAATAAGCTCGAAGCCTATTTTCTTTGTATCTTCACTTGCATAGTCAACAAGATATTCTGTAAGAGTCATTAAAGCGTTAGGGTGACAGCAGTTTATAATCTGACCGGTTTTGCAAAGGCTCATAAATCTGTCACCTGTTCTGCCCTCTCTGTAACAAGCGGTACAGAATGACGGAATGTGACCATTTTTCATAAGCCAATTAACAACCTCGTCAAGTGTTCTTTGGTCAGAAACATCAAACTGCTCAGAATCGTGTGGGCGTTCTTCCTCTGTGTAACCGCCAACTGAAGTTCTTGACGCACCGCTGATTTGTGAAACACCGAGTTCAAGTACTCTTTCACGAACCTCCTGACTTTCTCTTGTAGAAATAATCATCCCTGTGTAAGGAACCGCAATTCTGATACATGCAATGATTTTTTCAAAAATGTCGTCAGAAAGACCATTATCAAATTGGTCGGGGTCAATGTCATCTGCTCTTTTCAAACGAGGAACGCTTATTGTGTGCGGACCCACACCGTGAACTGCTTCAAGATGCTCTGCGTGCATTAAAAGTCCTGCAAATTCATATTTATATTTTTCAAGACCGAAAAGAACACCTAAACCGACATCGTCAATTCCGCCCTCCATTGCTCTGTCCATTGCTTCGGTGTGGTAAGCATAATTGTGCTTAGGCCCTGTCGGGTGCAATTCTTCATAGCTTTCTTTGTGATATGTTTCCTGGAAAAGAATATAAGTACCAATTCCCGCATCCTTGAGTTTTTTGTAATTCTCAACTGTAGTTGCGGCAATATTTACATTAACCCTGCGAATTGCACCATTTTTGTGCTTGATTGAGTAAATAGTGTCAATACACTCTAAAATGTACTCAATCGGGTTGTTTTTAGGGTCTTCGCCTGCTTCAATAGCAAGTCTTTTGTGACCCATATCCTGTAAAGCGATAACCTCTGCTTTAACCTCTTCCTGAGTTAATTTTTTTCTTGCAATGTGTTTATTCTGCATATGATAAGGGCAGTAAACACAACCATTTACGCAATAATTAGAAAGATATAACGGCGCAAACATAACAATTCTGTTGCCATAAAAGGTCTGCTTAATTTCTCTTGCTAATGCATACATTTTCTCAATAATTTCCTCATTTTCACAAGCAAGTAAAACTGATGCTTCTCTGTGATTAAGCCCTGCACAGACTGTACCATTCTCTGTTTTTCTTGGTCTTGCTTTTTCTAAAATACTATTAATTAACTCAATATTATTTTTGTTTTCTTCAGCATATTTTATTGTTTCTAAAATTTCACTGTCTGAAATAAATTCTTCTGCTTTTAAAGATTTTACATTATAGTTTGACATTTTAATACTTCCTTTTAATCAACTTGCTTTATATCTCCTCGGTCACAAACAATTTCGTAACCGATTTTTTGCATTTGTATTTTTAATTTTTCTACTTGCTCTGCTGACTCAACACCGGTTGCAAGCTTGTTGTCGTAAAGAGCATATTTTTTTCGTGTATTTTCGGGTGAAAGATTCGGCATTAAAACATTTGCACCTGCTAAAATTCCTGCTTCTCGTCCGCCGTCTTTTATTGTGCCGAGTGCCGTTGTTGCAGGTAATAAAATATTGGGCTTTATAAGTCTTATAATCGACAAATAAAATATTGTTTCTTCTGCCGTGCCCGATTTTTCATTTTTAAATGGCGTGTCCTTTTGCGGAATAAACGGGCCAATCCCACACATTTCGGGTGAAAATTCTTCTATAAATTTAAACTCTTTTGCAATTATTTCAGGCGATTGATACGGTGAACCAACCAAAAAACCTGAGCCTACCTGAAAATTCAAAGCCTTTAAATCTTTTAAACATCTCATTCTGTTGTCGTAAGACATATTTTGTGGATGAAGCTTTTCGTAATGCTCTTTTGAAACAGTTTCGTGCCTTAAAAGATAGCGGTCTGCACCTGCATTTTTCATTTTTTCATAATCGGATTTTTGATATTCACCAAGTGAAAGTGTCACGGCACAATCAGGATATTTTTCTTTTATCTTTTTTACTATATCTGAAATTTCATCTGCCGGAAACACACCCTCGCCACCTTGCAAAACAAAGGTACGAAAGCCTAATTTATAGCCATTTTCACAACAAGTTAAAATTTCTTCTTCGCTTAATTTATATCTTTCGCAATTTTTATTACTGCTTCTTATTCCACAGTAGAAGCAATCGTTTTTGCAAATATTGCTTATTTCAATTAAACCGCGAATGAATATTTTATTTGAATACACTTCACGACGAGCCTTATCGGCTTTTTGCCTTAAGTATTCAGTTATTTCCCCATTACGATTTTTAATCAGAAACAAGTATTCATCTTCACTTAAATAATGATTTTCTGATAAAAAATCAACCATTTTTTTCGCTTTTTCTATCATTTGGTCACCACATTTGAATAAGCAGTTTTAACGCTTATTCCGTCAATCTTTCCGACTTTAAAAATCCACAAAATTATAACTTAAATCATACTAAAAGTCAATGAATTTGGCTAATGACAATTCTTTAATCAGGTAGTATAATTTAGATATAATTTTGGAAAGAAGGCAAAAAATGGCATCAAAATATTCTTTAGATATGACAAAAGGACCCTTTTTTAAGAAGATTTTAAGATTTTCTTTGCCCCTCGTGTTAACAGGTCTTTTACAGATGATTTATAACACCGCAGATGTAATTGTTGTTGGTCGTTTTGCAGGTGGTACTGCACTCGCAGCAGTTGGTGCAACAGGCTCCCTGGTTAATTTAATTCTTAATATATTCTTAGGAATGTCAATGGGCTCAGGCGTTATGACCGCAAAATACATTGGTGCTAGAGATGAAAATTCAGTAAAAAGATGCGTTCACTCTGCAATGCTTTTAAGTATTTTAAGTGGTATTTTTGTTGCTATCTTTGGTTTTCTTTTTTCAGAAGAGCTTCTTGTTATGATGGATTCACCCGAAGATGTTTTGCCACTTTCAAAGCTTTATTTGCAAATATTCTTTTTTGGTGCCCCTGCGGGTATGGTCTTTAACTTCGGTGCAAGTATAGTAAGAGCAACCGGTGACACTAAAAAACCACTTTTAATTCTTTCGCTTTCAGGTATTGTAAACATTGTTCTTAATTTAATTCTTGTCATTAAATTTAATATGAGCGTTGCAGGTGTTGCTATTGCTACGATAGTTTCACAATACATCTCGGCAACTATAATTGTTATAGTGCTTTTAAATATGAAAAATGCCTGTAAATTAGATATTAAAAAATTACGCTTTCATAAGGAAGAGCTTAAAAGAATTCTTTATGTTGGCATTCCTGCAGGTATTCAGAACTCTCTTTTTTCAGTTTCAAATGTTATAATTCAGACAACTGTCAATTCATTCGGCTCTGTTGCTATGGCGGGTATTGCCGCCGGTTCAAATGTTGATAGCTTCATTTACACCTGTACAAATGCAATTTCGCAGACAACTATGACTTTCTCTTCACAAAACTATGGTGCGAAAAAATACGAGAATTTTAACAAAATCTATTTCCGTTGCGTTGTACTCACAATTGCAATTGGTGGCGGGATGGGTGCTTTAGGTGTTGTGTTTAAAGATTTTCTTGTAGGAATTTTCTCAACCGACCCGGCAGTTATTGAAATTGGTGCCCAAAGATTAACTCTTATTTTACCATTCTATTTCTTCTGTTCACTTATGGATGTAGGCGCAGGTCAGTTAAGAGGTATGGGTAAATCTTTCTTACCTATGATAGTTTCTCTTTTAGGTGGTTGCGGACTTCGTCTTCTCTGGATTTTCGTATTTTTCCCCAAAAACCCGACACTTATATACCTTTACTACGCGTACCCGATTTCGTGGACGATTACATTTGTAGTGCTTTTTGTTTGTTACTTTATAGTAAGGAAGCAGATATTAAAGAAAAGATAGGAAGCAGGAAACAGGAAACAGGAAATAGAAAAACTCACCATAGGCTCATAATGAATCTATGGTGAGTTTATTTTTTTGAAGTTGCTATGAACGATTATTAATCATAATAAATTTTGATGCAGAAGGCATTTTCTTCACCCCGAAGCTGTATACAGATACTGCGAGCGGGTGAAAAAATGACTTATGCGCAAAATTATATGATTAATACATTCCGCCGCCTTGTGCTGCCATAGCCGCTGCCTGAGCCGCATCTGCTGCCGGGTCTGGTTTGTCTGTTACAAGACTTTCTGTTGTGAGTACCATTGCCGCAACTGATGACGCATTCTGAAGAGCTGAACGGGTAACCTTAGTCGGGTCAAGAATACCAGCTTCTGCCATATCTGTGAATGTTTCAGTAGCAAAGTCGTAGCCGTAGCCTGTTTTACCTGAACGAAGAATTCCGTCAATAATTACTGAGCCCTCAAGACCTGCGTTTGCTGCAATCTGGCGAACTGGTTCTTCAATTGCTTTAAGAACAATTTTCGCACCTGTTTTCTCGTCAAGGTCTTCAATCTTTTCAATATATTCTTTAAGAGCAGGAATTGCATTAAGAAGTGCAACGCCACCACCTGCAACATAGCCTTCTTCAACAGCTGCTTTTGTTGCTGCAAGAGCGTCTTCAATTCTTAATTTCATTTCTTTCATTTCTGTTTCAGTAGCAGCACCTACGCGGATTACTGCAACACCACCAGAAAGCTTTGCAAGTCTTTCCTGAAGCTTTTCTCTGTCGAAATCAGAGGTTGTTGTTTCAATCTGTGCTTTGATTTGTGCAACACGAGCTTTAATAGCATCGTTATCACCGGCACCGTCAACAATGATTGTATCTTCTTTAAGAATTTTAACCTGACGAGCACGACCAAGCTGAGCTACTGTAGCGTCTTTAAGCTCAAGACCTAATTCTTCTGTGATAACCTCACCGCCTGTGAGAATTGCAATATCACGAAGCATTTCTTTTCTTCTGTCACCAAAACCAGGTGCTTTAACACCAACGCAAGTGAATGTACCTCTTAATTTGTTAACAAGAAGTGTTGCGAGTGCTTCACCCTCAATATCTTCTGCAACAATAACGAGTTTTTTACCAGCCTGAACAATTTGCTCAAGAAGCGGAAGAATTTCCTGAATATTTGTTATTTTCTTGTCTGTAATAAGAATGAAAGCATCATCAATAACCGCTTCCATTTTGTCTGTATCAGTTACCATATAAGGTGAAATGTAACCGCGGTCAAACTGCATACCCTCAACTACATCACAGCTTGTTTCTGCAGTTTTGCTTTCTTCAACTGTAATAACACCGTCTGCAGTAACCTTTTCCATTGCTTCTGCAATAAGCTTACCTACATTCTGGTCTGCTGCTGAAATTGTTGCAATTCTTGCAATATCGCTTGAATTTTTAACCGGCTGTGAGTTAGATTTGATTGTTTCAACAACATTGTCAACTGCACCTTTAATACCCTTTTTAACTACCATTGGGTTAGCACCTGCAGCAACATTTTTCATACCCTCTCTGATTAAAGCCTGAGCTAAAAGAGTAGCTGTTGTAGTACCGTCACCTGCAACATCGTTTGTTTTTGTTGCAACCTCTTTTACGAGTTGAGCGCCCATATTTTCAAATGGGTCTTCGAGTTCAACCTCTTTTGCAATAGTAACACCGTCATTGGTGATAAGTGGTGCACCATATTTTTTGTCAAGAACTACATTTCTGCCTTTTGGGCCGAGTGTAATTTTAACTGTATTTGCGAGCTTATCAATACCGCCCTGAAGAGCTTTACGAGCTTCTTCACCGTAAATAATCTGTTTAGCCATAAAAAGTTACTCCTTAAAATTAAATTGTAATATAAAGTTAATTACTCAACAATAGCAAGAATGTCGCCCTGACGAACAACAACAAAATCTTCACCGTCGATTTTAACTTCTGTGCCGGAATATTTGCTTAAAATAACCTTGTCGCCAAGTTTAACTTCCATTTTAACCTCTTTACCGTCAACAATAGCACCGGGGCCTACTGCAATAACCTCTGCAGTCTGTGGTTTTTCCTGAGCAGCAGCTGCTAAAATAATACCGCTTTTTGTTGTTTCTTCTGCTTCGCAGAATTTAAGAACGACTCTGTCGCCAAGTGGTCTGAGTGTCATATAAAATACCTCCTGTGAGAAATATAAAATTTACTTTTCTTGTGTTTAGCACTCTCTTAATTTGAGTGCTAAAAGTATAATAATACCTTTTAAGTAAAAAATCAAGGGGTTTTGAAAAGTTTTTACTCTATTTCCTTAAATTTACAATTAGGTAACATTATTTATTATGATAAAAACACATTAAAAAATACCTGAGGAAAAAGTTTCTTGCACTAAATGAGCAGAAAATTTATAAAAGGGTTGATATTTGTTATGTTTTCGGCTATAATAACACCAGATATTAAATCAGCCGAAAAAGGTGTTGCTATATGTATATTAAAAGACATGCTGAAAAAACAGTTGAACAATTATCGAAAATGTTTGGAGCTGTGCTTGTTGCGGGACCACGACAAGTAGGTAAAACAACCATGCTTGATAAACTGACGAGCGGCATAGGCAAAGTTACGTTAGATGATCCCATCCTCCGTGCAAGTGCCGAAGAAGAAAGTATAACGTTCTTCAAGGATAATCCGCCACCTGTTTTTGTCGACGAAATCCAAAAAACTCCCGCATTATTTGAGCAAATCAAAATTTTTCTTGACAGAGACCATAAAAAAGGTCAATTCTATATGTGCGGTTCTCAGCAATTTAAAATGATGAAGGGTGTCAGTGAAACTCTTGCGGGACGTATCGGACTTGTAACACTACTAGGACTTTCTTTGAGAGAAGCTTATAGCGTAGCTAATGATACTCCTTTTATCCCAACGCCAGAGTACTTTGTTGAAAGAAAAACTGAGCTTGCAGACCTTTCTTATAATGATATTTGGAAGATTATTCATCGTGGTTCTATGCCTGAACTCAGAGAAAATCCAGATTTTGATTGGCAGATGTTTTATGGTGCATACGTACGCACCTACATTGACCGTGATGTAAGAGAACTTTCCGAAATTGGCGATACGGTAAAATTCACAAAGTTCATGGTAGCTGTAGCAGCCTGTACAGGACAGCTTCTTAATTTAGCATCACTATCTCGTGATGTGGGAATCAGTCAACCTACTGCCGAACGTTGGTTGTCGATTCTCGTTGCATCCAATATTGTGTATCTTTTACAACCCTACTCCAATAATGTAGTAAAAAGAAGTATAAAAACGCCGAAGCTGTATTTCCTTGATACTGGGTTAGCGGCGTATCTCACAAAATGGAACACACCAGATGTTCTAAAAAATGGTGCAATGGCAGGGGCTTTCTTTGAGACTTTCGTCGTATCGGAAATAATAAAATCGTATTACAATAAAGGTATCCTTGAATTGCCACTTTATTTCTATCGCGACAAGGATATGCGAGAAATTGACCTTCTTATTGAAGACAGTGGAACGCTTTATCCTCTTGAGATGAAAAAGCATGCCGATCCTTCAAAAAAAGATATTGAGTCATTCAGTGTTCTCGATAAAATCTCTAACATGAGACGTGGGCCCGGTGGCGTTATCTGTCTTTACGATAAACTTATTACATTACAAGGCGACGATAAAATTATCCCTGTAAATTATCTGTAGGGTAAGTTTATTAATCCATATCTGGTTCAAATACGCTCACTCTAGGGTGAAAGGAATTATCCGAAGCATTTATTTTATAGCGTTGAAAAAACGATATTAGAAATCAAAACACCCTCGTTATGTTGAAACAACAATTGCGAGGGCGTTTTTTCTTCTTCTATAATTTTTCCATTAAAATCATAGTTTAATATATATTTTCTCCGTCTGAAATATTTTTTGCCTTATCGTCATCGCAAATCAAATACATCAAAGTATTGTAAATTAGTTCGTTGTTTGCCTTATCCATATTTATTGACATTCCATTTACCTCCATAAATAACTTAATACCATTTTTGCCAATCTACTGATTCTAGTTCACCATT
>SVPR01000036.1 GCA_015065785.1 Oscillospiraceae bacterium
GAAAATTGAAAATGGAAAATTGAAAATTGTGGGACCTGCGGTCGGCAATTATAATAGTTATCCATAAAAACAAAAAATTCTATCATTTGAAGTTTGATATACTAAAAATGATAGAATTTTTATATTTTAGTCTTTATATTTGTAATTAGTAAAAATGAAAAAGTCAATTTACCGCTATAACCAATTATTATAATTACGGCGTAGCCCCTAAATTTTCAATTTTCAACTTTCAATTTTCAATTATATATAATTGCCAACGCAGTTCCGAAATTTTTAATTTTTAATTCTTAATTTTTAATTTTAAAAATGGTAGGGGCAGACCTGTGGTCGCCCGCGAGTAGTGAGAGTAGTTTTTTAGTTTAACAAACCAATCGAGTGCAACGCGTAAACTGAAAGCGAAGCTCGACCTCGTTTGAAAAGGAGGGGGACCAAGCTTGCTTGGTGGAGAATTGATATTAAAATGCACGGTAGTGCAAGGCGGTGTATTTTTTTAATGAATAATGAAGTCGCATACGCTGATGAATGTTGAATAATGAATAATTTCGGAACTGCGTTGGCTATTATATCTGCTTCGCTGAAAACAAATAAGTTCTGTCATTTGAAGCTTGCTGTTGTATTCAACTTTATTGTGGCAGGCGACCACAGGTCAGCCCCTACAATAGTGGGAGTTAATTTTTTGTTTTTGGGATAAATGGGTTTTTGCCACTCATAAATAATAAAGCAATAAACTCATCGGGGTCAGGGTACGAAACACCATTAAATTCTTCAAACCAGAATAATTTTGCTTGTTCATCATCAGAATTATCAATTTTTTCTTTTAAATCCTCGATATATCTACAAACGGTTTCTTTTGCACCAACCATATCGGTGTGAAATTCTTTTGCAATTAAGTAGTAATAACTATCTATTATATTCATCTTCTACCTACTATTTCAGAGTAAAAATAGATTCGTTCTTTTTCTTGGAAAATTCTTTTGCAAGATAAATCAAATCATTTTTTGAATCCTCTTTTAAATTTTTAAGTTCTTCATCGTTAAGTTTTATTTTAATACATCTTTTATAAGTACCATTGCAATCAAGTTCTACATCATTATAAATACATTCATTTTGCGATTGATAAAAACAGAATTTGTTTTCGCATCTCATAATATCACCATAATAATTTTAGTTTTTACAATAATAATAAATCTTGATAAATATATTTTAGTTTAATTGTGAACTAAAGTCAATAGTTTATTTTTGAACTGATATAAACTGGGTGTATAATTAGATGTGAAGGGTTTTTATTTTATGGATTACGCTCAAAGAATTCGAGATTTAAGAGAAGATAAAGATTTAACGCAAGCAGATATTGCAAAGGTATTAAAAACATCGCAATCATATTATGCACAATACGAAAACAGGCGAAGACCTTTACCGATTGAACATTTAATGACACTTTGCAAATTTTACGATGTTTCTTCTGATTATATTTTAGGTTTCACAAATATTCCGATGTCTTTGCCAAAAGGATGATTGTATATTTATAAGTTCTATCATTTTTAGTTTACGAAAAACTTTAAATGATAGAACTTTTTATTTTTAGTAAATATATAATAGCCAACGCAGTTCCGAAATTCTGCATTCTGCACTCTGCATTCAGCATTTTAGCGTAGCCCTGCTACGCTAAATAATGTAAATTAAATAAAAACCTTGCAATACTAATAAAATAATGATAAAATAAAAAGGTATTTTTATAAAATTTAGTTAGGAGCTTTTTATGGACAACAAAAAAGAATTTAAACCGTATGTTCCTGCTTCAAAAATCACCCCTGAAATTACTGTAACTTCAATTATTATGGGTGTTATTTTAGCAGTTGTATTCGGTGCGGCAAATGCTTATTTAGGACTCAGAGTTGGTATGACTGTTTCAGCATCAATTCCTGCGGCAGTTATCGCTATGGGTGTTATCAGAGTTATTTTAAGAAAAAACTCTATTCTCGAAAGCAATATTGTTCAGACTATCGGTTCAGCCGGTGAATCATTAGCGGCTGGTGCTATTTTCACTTTACCTGCTCTTTTCCTCTGGGCAAATGAGGGTAAAATGGACAAGCCGGATATGCTTGAAATCACAACTATTGCTCTTTTAGGTGGTCTTTTAGGTGTATTCTTTATGATTCCTTTAAGAAATGCACTTATCGTTAAAGAACACAATGTTTTACCTTACCCTGAAGGAACTGCTTGTGCAGAGGTTCTTTTAGCAGGTGAAGAGGGTGGCTCAAATGCTTCAACTGTTTTCGCAGGTATGGGCTTTGCCGCTGCTTTCAAATTTATAATTGACGGCTTAAAGGCTGTTCCTGGCGAGGTTGCTTTAAGATTCAAAGGCTTCGCAGGTGAAATCGGTACACAAATTTACCCTGCAGTTATGAGTGTTGGTTTTATTTGCGGTCCTCGTATTTCTTCATATATGTTCGCGGGCGGTGTTTTAAGCTGGATGGTTTTAATTCCTCTTATTGTGCTTTTCGGTGAAAATATTGTAATGTACCCGTCTGCAACACAAACTATCGGCGAAATTTTCGCTGAAAGCGGTGCATCAGGAATCTGGGGCTCTTACATCCGTTACATTGGTGCAGGTGCTTTAGCTGCCGGTGGTATTATCAGTCTCATTAAATCCTTACCTCTTATTATCAGCACATTTACAGGTGCTTTAAAGAGTATGAAGGGTGCAGGTTCTGCAAGTAATCTTCGTACAGCGCAGGACCTTAATATGAAAATAGTTCTTATAGTTATTGCTGTATTAACATTACTTGTATGGCTTGTTCCTGCTATTCCGATTTCTTTAATCGGTGCAATTATTGTTGTTGTATTCGGCTTCTTCTTTGCAACTGTTTCTTCAAGAATGGTAGGACTCGTTGGTAGTAGTAATAACCCTGTTTCAGGTATGGCTATTGCAACACTTCTTATTGCTACCTTAATTCTCAAATTAACAGTAGATAACACACCACAAGGTGTTGTAGGCGGTATGGAAAGCGCTATTGCAATCGGCTCGATTATTTGTATTGTTGCCGCTATTGCAGGTGATACTTCACAAGACCTTAAAACAGGCTACCTTTTAGGCGCTACACCTAAAAAACAACAAATCGGTGAAGTTTTCGGCGTTGTAGCCTCTGCTCTTGCTATTGGCGGTACACTTTACCTTCTTGACAGTGCATGGGGCTTTGGCTCAGAAGAAATTGCAGCACCACAGGCAACACTTATGAAAATGATTGTTGAAGGCGTTATGGGTGGCGAGCTTCCTTGGATTCTTATAATTATTGGTGCTCTCATTGCAGTAGTTGTTGAAATTGTAGGAATTCCTGTTCTTCCATTTGCAATTGGTATTTACCTCCCTGTTCATCTTAATGCTTGTATTATGGTTGGTGGTCTTATCCGCCTTGCATTTGATAAGATGAAGGGTGACGAAAAGAAAAAATCAAAGGCTACAAACGACGGTATTCTCTTCTGCTCAGGTATGATTGCAGGTGAAGGCTTAGTTGGTATCGTGCTTGCAATTCTTGCAATCTTCGGTGTGGATAAGATTATTGACCTTTCAGGTAAATTAGGACTTCCTGCAGGAATTTCTCAGGTTTTAAGCCTTGTAGTGTTCGCACTTGTAATTCTTTCACTTCTTATGTTCACAGTATTTAAAAAGCAAAAGAAGGCTAAAAATGGCTAAGAAACAAGTTGTAGATGAAAATTATCTTGAAAGAAAGCCTGTAAGAAATCAAAGCCTTTCCTGGAAACAGGACGATGAAAATAAAGTAACTTTAGAAATTGAAAATATAGGTTTTTTTAATACTGTTGCGCAAAAGCTTTTTAAAAAGCCAAAGGTTTCTTATATCCACCTTGATGAAAATGGTAGCTTTTTGTGGCCACTATTAGATGGCGAAAAAACTATTTTAGAGTTAGGTGTTTTAGTAAAAGAACACTTCGGCGAAAAAGCAGAGCCACTTTATGAAAGACTCGCGAAGTATTTTCAGATTCTTGAGAGTTATAATTTTATAGAGTTCAGAAATTAGGAAACAGGAAACAGGAAACAGGAAACAGGAAACAGAGGTTTCGCTATGCGAAAATGCAGAGTGCAGAATTTCGGAACGGCGTTGGCTATTATAATTCGTAATGCGTAATGCGTAATTCGGAATTGAAGGGTCTGCGACGCGATTTTAATTAAAAGTTAAAAATGAAAAATTAAAAATTTCGGAACTGCGTTGGCAATTATAATTAAATAACAAAAAGTTAAGTTCTATCATTTAAAGTTTTTTGT
>SVPR01000024.1 GCA_015065785.1 Oscillospiraceae bacterium
CAACAACTTTCTGTTGAGCCTTTTCAACATCACGCATACGAACATTTCTGAGGTATTCAAGGTCAGAAAGAATGTTTTCTTTAGCACGGGCAGAGATATTTGAAAGCAATACTTCTTTGATTTCTTCTGTCGAACCCTTGATAGCAATTGCAAGATCCTGGTAATCGACATCGCGAAGAACTCTTTGAATAGTAAACGGATCCAAATGAACAATATCTTCGAAAACGAACATAAGCTTTTTGATGCTGTCTGTAAGTTCGGGGTCAGTAGCACCAAGCTCATCAAAGATGCGTTTTTCAGTAGCTCTGTCTGTGTGGTTCATAATATCAGCAACATGGTTAACACCGCCGATTTCTGTCATATCAACAGAAACAACAGAGGAGAAGCGTCTTTCGAGAATTGTTTCAACCGTATTTACAATACTTGGTGAAACACTGTCGAGAGTTGCAATTCTCTTAATAACACTAAGCTGTGTATTAGGTGGGAGTTCAGAAATAATTTTTGATGCTTCTTCAGGTGGTGCGTAAGAAAGAATAAACGCAATAGCCTGTGGGTGTTCACCCTGTAACATCATTAAAAGGTTTCTTGATTTCGCTTTTCTCAGGAATTCAAAAGCTCTTGTCTGCATTGCACCTGCAACTCTGTCCATATAAGACTGAGCAAGCTCAGGTCCGAATGCTTTTTCAAGAATATCTTTAGCGTATAAAACACCACCCTCAGAAATAATTTTCTGAGTTGTGCAGAGGCCATAGAAATCATCTATAACCTCTTGCAAATCAGACGGTGTAAGCTTTTCTAACTTAGCAACCTCAAGAGAAAGTCTTTCAATTTCATCTTCGGTTAAGTACTTGTAAACTGATGCCGCTTCATCCGCACCAAGAGCAACGATAACAGCAGCAGCTCTACCAATTGGTGAAAGTCCTTTTGCAGCGTTTCTTGCCATTAATCGTCACCATCCTTTATCCATGAACGAAGCAAGTTAGCTGTAATCTTCGGATTTGCTTTTGCGAAGTTACGAACCTCTTTAAGAATTGCTTCATCTTTCGGATCAGCGTCACCCATAGCAATATCTGCAAGCTCCTTCTTGTAACGGTCGATTTCCTGTTGTAATTGAAGCTGCTCTGCTGCACGCTCGTCTTCGATTTGTTGAAGGTATTCTTCCATACCGTCCTTTTTCTTTTTCTTTCTCTTTCTTGCAATGATAATAACAGGAATGAGAATAATAAGAAGTATGAGAAGCACAACAATACCAAAGATAAGAATAACTTGCCACAATGGTAACTCTGCGAGTTTTTCAAAGAATGTCTTATTAACAACAACATCATCACCCGGTTCTTCACCAACAAATGAAGAAACACTGATGTTTTCAGGAGCAATGTCAACACTCTTAGAAACAATGTTAATTATCTCATCACGATTTGTATTTGAAAGGTTTGCCTGCTTAACCATAACAGAAACTGTTGCTCTGTCAAGGATTGCATTACCCTTTTCAATCTGGGTTTTTATGTAGCCGTAGTCATAATCACGAAGACCTTCAATCATTGTTTCGCCATCAAGAGCAGTACCGCCGTTATATGTATAATCCGGAATATCGGTATTGTTTTCTTCACCTGCAATACCGCCTGCAACATCCTCTGGACCACCCTGGAATGTACCTTCTTCGTGAGTTAAGAAGCCTTCTTCCTTTGAATTAGGAATGAGCTCCATTTTTTCTGTCATCATTTTGTCGTAGTTGATAGTTACCTTAGCAACTGCAAATACGCCATCCTTGCCATATTTAGGAGTTAAAATTCTTTTAACATTTTCTTCAATCTGATTCTGAACCATTCTTTCAAAATCAAGATTCTGATTATATGTAAGACCGCCGTATTTATCTTCACTTAAAAGCAACTCAACCATATTAGTTGCATCTATAATGTGAACATCTTCAGGCTCAAGCTTCGGAACTGCAGATGCAACGAGGTTTTTAATAGCAGTAATCTGCTCATCACCAAGTTCAATATCATCTTTAAATTCAATATTAACACTTGCAGTTGTTTTTTCATCTTCTTCTGTTTGTTGCCATACATAATCAGTAGTTTCAGGTATAGCAAGAGTAACATCTGCAGAGATAATACCATTAATTCTCATTAAGGTAGCCTGCAAACGATCCTGCGCCTGATGAATAAGTGCTTGTTTCCTGTCAGACTCAGTGGCTGTAAGCCCTTGAGATGACTCAAAAATATCGTATGTAAGGGCACTCTTCGGGTAACCTGCTGCCGCGAGCTTCAAAAGACACTCGTCATAAACCTCAACAGGAACGACAACATTGCCGGTGGAATCCATTTCTGCATTAATTCCATCAGCAAGTAATTCTTGATAAATTTCTGCCGCTTCTGTAGGCTCAAGACCTTGATAAAGCGCAACATATTTATCGCCTGTAACATTTAATACAATTGCTAAAACCGCAGCAAGTACGACAATACCACCTGCTACACCGAAGACAGTATTGCGCCTTTTCTTCGGCATTTCAGCAAAATAATTTTTAATTGAAAGAAGACTTTTACCAAGTGCTGTGTTTTCATCAAACAACCTGGCTTTCAAAGTCGCAAAAGCATTATTATTTTCCGCCACTTGACTCTACCCCGAATTCGATTTTTTTAAGTCTTTGTCGAATAATATATATAATATGTATATTAAACCTGAATAGACATAATTTCTTTGTATGCATTAACTGCTCTTGAAGTTATCTGAACAGTTGTCTGAAGCATTGTTTCAGCCTTTAACATATTGATTTGAATCTGTGCTAAGTCATCAGCGTCGCCTATTGAAAGCACATTACCATCAATATCTGAAAGTGCGTCAGCCTTTTTGAATTCATTGATTGCATTATCTAAAAGACTTGCGAAACCGCCCTCCGTAGCTTCTGCCGCAGTCTTAATTTTTTCAGTAGAGGAAAAATCCATTTTTTCCATAGGTGTAATAGGTACTATAAACATCTAAAACACTCCTTTCAACAAGAAAACTCTTGTGGTAAAAATGATGAATTTTCGTATTTTTTTCGTAACTTTTTAGTGATTTTGCACACCTTTATTTTCTAAAAAAGCACAAAAGGATACAAGGGCACTATGGTTACTACCACATATTAACACAAATAATCAATCTTGTCAACTGAATTGCACAAGAAAAAATTGGAAACAGGGTTATTTTTGTGATTTTATACAATTCGGATGTCAAAGGCAAATTTAATATTTCTTTAACATTTAACTAATTGATTTGCCTTTGAAATTAAAAATTAAGAATTAAAAATTAAAAATTACGAGTCTGCGACGCAATTATAACATATTGAAAGATAACTGCATTTTTTCATTTTATATTTACTATAAATCTTTAAATGACAGAAGCACGGTCTTTTTCATTCACATTTAATTATAATCAAGGCGAAGCCTTCCGAAATTTTCAATTTTTAATTTTTAATTCTTAATTGAGGCTTTTCCTTTTTGTCCTGCGGACAAAAAGGAAAAGCCTCTTCAGGCGGGTAACCCGAAGAGGCCTTTTGGTTGTTAGTTTGGGTATTTATTGGGTAACTCTTACGAGTTACTCAGACATTTTACTTAGCTACAAGAGCTAAATTAATGGAAATAACTATTATCCTCTGTTCAATGATTACTGAAGTAACTGAAGAACTGATTGAGGTTGTTGGTTTGCTTGTGCAAGCATTGCTTGAGCAGCCTGAGTGAGAACGTTCATCTTTGTGTAGTTCATCATCTCTTTAGCCATGTCAGTATCACGAATACGTGAGTTAGCTGCTGACATGTTTTCAGCTGTTGTATCAAGGTTGTTGATTGTGTACTCAAGACGGTTCTGGATAGCACCGAGGTTAGCACGAGCTGTTGAAACTGTATTGATAGCAGCTTTTACAGTTGCCATAGCGCTGTTTGCAGCAGCAGCGTCATCAACGCTAAGACCGCTTACGCCGAGAGAGTCAGCGTCAAGAGCAGTAACAGTTACTGTAAGAGTATCTGTACCTTCTGAACCGATCTGAAGTTGAGTGTTAAGAGTACCATCAAGTAATGTTGTGTTGTTGAAGTTTGTTGACTCTGTGATACGAGAAATTTCTGTAGCAAGAGCATCAAGTTCAGCTTTGATAGCTGGACGGTCAACACCTGAATCATAAATGCCGTTAGCAGCTTTAGTTGTTAATTCAACCATTCTGTTAAGCATGTTGTGAATTTCAGTTGTAGCACCTTCAGCTGTTTGAACAAGAGAGATAGCATCCTGTGCGTTTGCAGAAGCTTGTTCAAGACCCTTAATCTGAGCCTTCATTTTTTCGCTGATTGCAAGACCAGAAGCATCGTCACCAGCACGGTTGATTCTGAAACCTGAAGATAATTTCTCAAGGCTCTTTGAAACCTGGCTGTTGTTCATGTTTAACTGTCTGTTTGCGTTAATACCCATTGTGTTTGTTCTAACTACCATACCCATAAATCTTTTCCTCCTTGAAAATTGTGTCACCGAGTAGGCTCCTTGCCTCTCTTTTAAGTAACACATTTTAAAAATTATTTATTTCCAATGCCTGACTGCTACCCAAAAACAGCCTCTGTGGCATCAAAAACCTAATTTATGTAGCTTACTCTGGGGTAATGCTACAAACTATTCACAACTTCAGTTTGTAACATTACCTTAATAACCAAGGTAAACCCAATTCGGAATAAGAATTATTAACTAAGTAATTTGCGTTTCCTGCAATAGGCTTTTACTCTCACCCTACCGGCTGTGGGTACAACCGGTAGGATATATTACGGAGTAAATTATTGAAGTAACTGGAGAACAGCTTGTGGCTGTTGATTTGCTTGTGCAAGCATTGCCTGAGCAGCTTGAGTGAGAACGTTCATCTTTGTGTAGTTCATCATCTCTTTAGCCATATCAGTATCACGAATACGTGAGTTAGCAGCTGACATATTTTCTGCTGTTGTGTCAAGGTTGTTGATTGTGTACTCAAGACGGTTCTGGATAGCACCGAGGTTAGCACGAGCTGTTGAAACTGTGTTGATAGCTGCTTTTACATCAGCTAATGCACTGTTTGCAGCTGCTGCAGAAGAAACATCAAGACCACTTACGCCGAGAGAGTCAGCGTCAAGAGCAGTAACTGTAACTGCAAGTGTATCTGTACCTTCTGTACCAATCTGAAGTTGAGTATCAAGGTTACCATCAAGTAATACTGTGCTGTTGAACTTTGTTGATGTTGTGATACGAGAAATTTCTGTAGCAAGAGCATCAAGTTCAGCTTTGATAGCAGGGCGGTCAACGCCTGTATCATAGATACCGTTAGCAGCTTTAGTTGTTAATTCAACCATTCTGTTAAGCATATTGTGGATTTCTGTTGTAGCACCTTCAGCTGTCTGTACAAGAGAGATAGCATCCTGTGCGTTTGAAGAAGCCTGTTCAAGACCTTTAATCTGAGCTTTCATTTTTTCGCTGATTGCAAGACCAGAAGCGTCGTCACCAGCACGGTTAATTCTGTAACCTGATGAAAGTTTTTCGAGGCTCTTTGAAACCTGACTGTTGTTCATGCCTAACTGTCTGTTAGCATTGATACCCATAATGTTTGTTCTAACTACCATACCCATAATAATTTCCTCCTTGAAATCTGCGTCGCCTACCTGACATCCTTGTCTGGTTTGTTTGGCAACACTGTTTTTTAATTTTATTTTTTGTAGGTGTTCAACTCAGCGGGTGACTGTGTTGTCCTTACACCTATGATTATTCTCCGCTTTTGAAAATACTAAAGTGTTTTTTTGAATTTTTTTTAAAAAAGTTTGATGTTTGTAACTTTTGCACAGTTTAACACACGGTTCATTTGGTGAATCTGCAATAAAAATCAAAGAAAATAGGAAACAGGAAGCAGGATTAAGAATGCGGTGGGTCTGCGGTGCAATTGTAATTGAAAATTGAAAATTGTGGGACCTGCGGTCGGCGATTATAATTCGGAATGCGTAATGCGTAATTCGGAATTGTGTGTCTGCGACGATATTATAATTAAATATCAATAAAGATGAAATTATCCTATCATTCATAGTTGATGTAAAAACCAACTTTAAATGATAGGATAAACTATTTTTTATTAATTAATAATTATAATCAAGTCCGCAGGACTTCCGAAACTCAGCACTCAGCATTCAGCACTCAGCACTTTAAAAAGGCGTAGCCCCGAAATTTTTAATTTTCAACTTTCAATTTTCAATTAAACAACTGTAGTATATTCTGCGCATTGCTCATTCTATGGGTAAGAATCGTTGTTGCCACCTGCTCTAATAATTGGTTCTTTGTGTATTCCATCATCATCTTTGCATAATCAACATCACGAATTCTTGAATTTGCTTCTGCAAGATTCATATAAGTTTCAGTTATATTATTTAATGTATATTCAAGTCTGTTCTGTGAAACACCCACATTAGCGCGTTCTGTTGAAACCTTATTTATTGCATCTTTAACAAGCTTCATTGATTCCGCCGCCTTTTCAGGAGAAGAAACATCCAGTTTATCTAAACCTAATGCAGCAGCATCTAAAGAACCTATATTTATAATCATTGTATCTGACACTTCGGAACCAATTTGAAACTGAACATTATTAAAACTACCATCTAATAATGTTTTATTATTAAAATTGATAGATTTAGTAACTCTGTTGATTTCTTGTATCAATGAGTCTAATTCAGATTTAATAGCAACTCTGTCAACACCTGTATCATAAATACCATTAGAAGCCTTTGTTGTAAGCTCAACCATTCTGTTGAGCATATTATGAATGGTACTCATGCCACCTTCAGCTGTCTGCAAAAGAGAAACTGCATCCTGCACATTTAATTCTGCTTGTTCAAGACCTGTCAACTGACCTTTGAGCTTTTCGCTTATAGCAAGACCTGCGGCATCATCTGCTGCAGAATTGATTTTGTAACCGCTTGAAAGCTTTTCCATATTACTCTGAATATTATTCTGGTGAATCTTAATATTTCTTGCAGCATTCATAGCAGAAATATCAGTGTGAATAGAATTGCTCATAGTCTTCCCTCCTTGGTTTCTATGTTTTTATAGTATCATAGGTTTTAATTCTTGTCAACTGTTATTAGTGAGTCAGTGACCACTGACTTACTGACCACTGACCTACTGACCACTGACCTACTACCCACTTGCAACTAAAACGATTTTCTGTTATTATATATAATAGTATATAAACGAGGTGAAAATATGGCTAAACCTATACTCTCAATTGGTCTTATTGTAAAAAATGAAGAGCGTTCTTTAGAAAAATGCCTTAGTGCGCTTGCACCATTAAGACAAGCAATTCCTTGCGAACTTATTATTGCTGACACAGGCTCTACAGATAAAACAAAAGAAATAGCATCTAAATATGCCGACATTCTTTTTGATTTTACCTGGGTAAACGATTTTTCAAAAGCAAGAAATGCCGTTATGGATAAAGCGACAGGTAAATGGTTTATGACTGTTGATGCTGACGAATACTTGATACCAGATGTTACTGAATTAGTTCAATTTTTAAATAGCACCAACAAAAACTATGTTTTAGCAACAACTGTAATAAGAAATCATCAATCCAAAGAAATGAATACCACATACGCTGATTTTAATGCATTAAGAATCGTCCGTATGGATTCAGGCAGACGTTATTCAGGTGAAATCCACGAATCTCTCCCCTGCCACGATATAAATGAAATTTATGCATTAAAAAACACAATTTTTGACCATGATGGTTACGCCAATGTTTCCGAAGAATTTGCTAAAAACAAAGAAAAGCGCAATTTAGAATTATTAGAAAGCAAATTAGCAAAAGAGCCTGATAATCTTCAGGTTATTCTTCAATGTCTTGAATCATCTTCTAAAAACATCGCTAAAAGACAACAATTCACAAAAATCGCTTACGAAACATTGCTTAACACCTCAAAGAACAATTCCAGATGGGACAGTGTCGCCGCACCTTGTATGCGTCAGGCAATAATTTATGCAACCAATGACGAAAATCCCGATTTAGAAAATATGTTTAACTGGATTTTCAAAAACTTTCCTAAGTCAAATTTCACCCTCATAGATACAAATTATATATACACAAAACATTTAATTAAAACTGAAAAATATTCAGATGCAATTGTAGCTGGTAAAAATTATTTATCCGCAATAAAAAACTACAAAACAAAACATACAAATAACAGTTTAGAAGATTTCATTACATCTTTACTATATGCAAATGAGTCACACGAAAGTGAAATAACCGGACTTATCTGCGTAGCACTTGCAAAAACAGGAAAAGAAAGCGAATGTGCATCTTTTGCGAAAAAAGCAAATGCAGAACGCAATCCAAAAGTTATCCAGAATATTTTTTATGCAGCTTCACTTTTCAAAAATAAGAGCGACGCAAAAAAAATGATTGCAGAGGTTACTGAAAAAATTATATCGGGTTATCATTCACAAGACCTCGACTGTCAAAAATCTTATGAAAGTTTACTTGCTATAGCCACATCTCTTTTTTCTGTTTCTCCATCCAACGAAGACTATAAGTTGTTTGAAAATGTTTCTGATGACTTTAATGCTCAAATAAAAATACTCGACTGCAAAACAAAAAAAGATGCCGAAAAACTTCTTGAAAAAATAGAAAACTGGGAAGAATTTATGCCTTTAACCGTAAAACACGCTCTTTCTCTCAAGGCAGATTTCCCGTTAAGATTTTTCATTACTCCACCTTCTCGCCTTTCAAAATTAACAAATGCTTTAAGTATGTGTGCAGAAGAACTCTCGGATTCTCTTTGTGAAAAGTATTTCACAAAAGAATTCTGTAACAACTACCCTCGTGCTTCATTTTCATTTAATTTGTTAACTACAATATTATTAAATACAAACATTAAATTAAAAAATGAAATGAAAAATAGTTTCTTAAATGCATTCGTTGATGTTGCAGAACAATATCTGGGTTATCACTATAACCCTGAATTATTGAATGATGATAAGTATATAGATTGTCTTGCAGAAACACACGCTTTCGCCTGGTATTTAGTAAAAGCAAATAAATTCAAAGAAGAAAATCCTTTGGAATACATAAAAACTTTAAGAACAGCTTTGAATAAAGTTCCACAAGCAAAGCAGATAGTTGAATTTTTAATCGAAGAATTACAAAAGGAAGAAGAAAGCAAAAAGCAAGAACAAATTAAAAATGCTTCACCTGAGCTTGTAGCTATGGCAGAGCAATTGAAAGTAATGCTTAGTGCTTTCCCGGAAAATTCGCCCGAACTTCTCGCGATTAAACAAAGCCCGATGTATAAACAGGTTGCATTTTTAATTGAAAATTGAGAATTAAAAATGAAAAATTTAGGGTCTGCGACGCGATTATAAGAATGCAGAGTGCAGAAGGCAGAATTAAGGGGCTTTTAAATGCTGAGTGCTGAATGCTGAGTGCTGAATTTCGGAAGTCCTACGGACTTGATTATAATTAATTATCAATAAAAACAACAAGTTCTATCATTTTTAGTTTACGAAAAACTTTAAATGATAGAACTTAACTTTTTGTTATCTAATTATAATAGCGTCGCAGACCCTTCAATTCCGAATTACGCATTACGCATTCCGAATTATAATTGCCAACGCAGTTCCGAAATTTTCAATTTTCAACTTTCAATTTTCAATTCTACCGAACAGCATCATCCCATAAAGCCGTCAGCAAGATTTTTAAGTATATCTCTGAAGAATTCCATAAACATATCAAATATCGGGAGGAAGATGTTTGAGAATGTGTAACTGAAGCCACTTCTCCCACCGCTGTCTGCGAGATCAGAACCGCCTTGTGTTGCAAGGAAGCTTGAAGTTAATTCGTATGTGTGGTAGCTGTCAAGGTCACCTTCATCAAGCTCAATGATTCTTGCACCCTGAAGCATACTGTTATAATATGAGTGATATGTAGCACCCGGAGTCTGAACGAGGTCAATTCCGTTGATATCTGCAACGAAGCTATTAACATGGTCGTGACCTACAACAACTGCGAGAACATCGCCACCCTCAAGCATTGCATCCCATTGACCGTCTGAACCATTACCCGAGCAGCTCTTTTCAAAAATATAACCATCAAATTCATTTATCTTTGGAATAAATGAATAAACTCCGCCATCATTGAAGTTGTATGTAAGCTCACCCATACTAACAGGACTTTCATAGAAAAGCACTTCAACTGCTTCTTTTGGAATAATGTGCTGGAACATAATTGATGGAACAACCTCGCCACCATTCTCAAGAGCAAGTGCATCACGGGTGTTTTTGTACCAGTTAATCTGGTCTTCTCTTACCCAGTCATAACCAAGCCACTCGCCACCCTCATGGAGTGATGAACCTGAATCCATAAACCAAAGGTTAAACGCAACATCATTACCCTTACTTGCTAAAATAGTAAGATTATGGGTTGCACAGCCGTGAAGTGCAGGGTCAGCATCAAAAGCAAGACAGCCCTTATATTTCTGATATTCTGCTAATTGCTCTTCAAGAGGGAAGTTTTCAACCTCCGGGTCGTGGTTACCGAAAACTAATGAGAACGGAATATCTCTGTCAGCAATCGGTGTTAATAATTGCTCGTAAGCACGAACATCGTTTGTCATAATGTTATCGCCACAGAAAACAACTAAATCAGGCTTTGCGTAATCAAGAGCCTCATTAACGAAAGTAATCATTGCATCTTCCATTGGATAACCATCCTGAACATCAGCAAGAACAAGAATTTTGAAAGTACCATTCTTGTTAAATCTTAAAGCATCATCAGAAGCACCTGCCGCAAAAGATGTTATTGAAAGTGAAAACAACATTGAAGCAACAAGTAAAATTGAAATTACCTTTTTCATAAATATCTCCTTGGATTTAAAATTTCTTATACTATAATATAAATATATAGTTTTCAAAAAACACACTATACAAAAGTATCACTGTGCACATTTTACTACTAATTCTTTGAAGTGTCTACCCTTTTCTTCAAAATTCTTGTAGAAATTGTAGCTTGCGGCTGCCGGTGAAAAAAGACAAACACCATTTTCTTTAGTGAGATTTATTGCATTTATAACTGCATCTTCCATATTTTCGGCATAAACCGCATTAACATTTGTATTAAGCAATTTAACATCATCTAAAATATCGTGCCCTGTTTCAGGCAAACCAATTAAATTCTCTATCTGAGAATCACTCAGGAACTCAATAAATTCTTTGTAATCAATTCCCCTGTCAAGACCGCCGAAAATCAATGTTTCTACATTTCCAAGAGCCTTAACTGCACCCATTACAGCGGTTGGAATTGTCGCAATGCTATCGTTGTAATATGATACACCTTTAAATTTACCGACGAATTCCATTCTGTGCTCAATACCGTTAAAATTCTTTATGGCATTTCTCACACTATCGTCAGGAACATTAAAAATTCTCGCTACCGCCAAAGCGTAAGCAATATCCTGTCGGTTATGCTCACCCTTTAAATGCTCTGTGCTTTTCCAAAGCTCATTTACAAATTCATCATTCTGCGCTTTACTGAATCCTACCTTAACGGGTCTGCCCTTAATTGCAGCTTCAACATTCAAGCCGTGACCCACATCCTGTTCATCATTATAAACAAAGTAGTTTTCTTCATTCTGGAATCTTGTTATATTGAGCTTTGAATTTGCGTAACCGTCAAAGCCTGTTTTATAATGGTCCAGATGCTCTTCATAAATATTAACAAGCACTGCTACTTCCGGCGAAGCGGTTGTGAATTCAAGCTGATGTGACGACATTTCAATAACAGCAATCAAATCCTCGCCCTCGTCTGCCTTTTCAAAAACAGGAACGCCAATGTTACCTATAAGGCAGGTATTTTTACCGCCTGCTTTTAACATCTCATAAATAAGTGTAGAGGTTGTAGTCTTGCCCTTTGAGCCTGTAATACCTACAACGGTAGGCTTTGAGAATCGCAGAAACATATCTGTCTGGCAAGTAATTTCAGTTGTAGCAGGATATTTTACATTATCTAAAAAAGCAATTCCCGGACTTTTGAAAACGAGGTCAAATTCACCTAAACAAGAAAGGTAATTGTCACCGCAAATCAAATCTACATTGCTGTCATCAATTTTCAGATAATTCTTATCTGCAATCGAAAGCTTCTTTGTAGGGAGATGCTTTCTTATATAATTATAAGTTGAAATACCCTCTCTGCCATAGCCGAGAATAAGAATTTTTTTATCTTTTATATATTCGATTATTTGTGACATTATCAAACAACTCCACTCTCGCCTGTTTAAAATTTAAAGTCCCGCTTTTCATTATATGTGAGTACAATGAAAAGCGGAGTTTTTTGTTATTCAGCAAAAGCGTAACCATTTTTACCATGCTTTTTAACATAGTACATTGCTTCGTCAGCCTTTTCAAAGAGCTCGTTGTAATCCATTCCTGTTTCAGGATAAATTGCAACACCTATTGAGCAAGACATAACCTTATCCTTTGCTTTTTCAAGTATTACACTATGACAAATCTTTTCAATTTCCTTTGCCTTTTCTTCAACGAGCTCTTTAACATCGCCCAAGCCGTTAACGAAAATAACAAACTCCTCACCGCCGACACGACCTAAAATATCTGTTGAACGGAATGCGAGTGCCAATTTACTTGTGAATTCGCGAAGGAAATTATCACCCTCGTGGTGACCGTAGGTATCATTGAGGAGCTTAAAGTCGTCAATATCTACAAGGAACATTGTTCCCGGCTCGTTAGGATATTCTTTGATAAGCTCATTGATTTTAAGCCCTGTTGAAACTTTATTAAGGAAGCCTGTGAGCTGGTCAGTTTCAGCCTGAGCAATAAGTCTTGATTTTTCTTTCTTTTCTTTATCAATATCTGAAATAGTACCAATAAAGCGAATTGCATTGCCGTCACCATCAAAAATGGTAGCAAATTTAATTCTGTGCCAGACAATATCATTACGCTGATTTATAATTCTCGCGTCAAAAATATTGATTCTCTTACCTGAAAGAGCATTACTTACAGCCTCAATAAACAAAGGCACATCTCTGTGGTCAAACACATTACCGTAAGTAATATATTCAATAGCATCTTCAACCCTTGTTGCTGTACGAAGAGTTCTTAAAATCTTTGGTGAACATTCTAAGACATCAGCGGCAACATCGTAATTAAACATAATATCGTCAGAAATTTCTTCTATAAGCTCATATCTTTCTTTTTCTTCCTGAATTTTGATTTGAAGATTTTTCATTTCAGTAATATCAACAATATTACAAATAAAGCGTTGCTCGCCCTCTTTAGCATTATGTGGCTTTCTTACTGAGAAAAGTGCCCACGCCTCTTCACCGTTTTTCTTGTTGATACGACATTCAAATTTCTGAATGTCACCCGGCTTATAATCTGTGTTAATACGGGAAATAATATTCATAAAATCGTTATAATGGAAAAGATTGAGTCTGGCCTCTTGAGGAAGAGTTTCATATTCATCTCTTGTATAGCCAAAAAGATTAAAAAATCCTTCGTTTGTATATTCGAGTTTAACACCTTCCGAATGTGGTGAAACCAAAGCAATTCCTGCAACAGTTTCGCTTAAAATCATCTCAAGATCGACTTTTTTAAGCTCACTTTCCATCATTCCGCCATATTTCATCTGTTGCCCCACCTTTGTCAAAAATTATCAAATTTTCTAAACAAGATTACATATATTTGTGATTATAACACATTTTTCCTTAATTAACAAGGTTTTTTTGAAAAGACTTGAATATATTACTAAAATTTTATATAATCTATTTGTTATATTATATCATTATATAAGATACTAAAAAAATACTAAAAACTCACTGGTGAATTTATATGTTAGAATTAGTTAATTTATCATTCAAAGTCAATGATGACGGCGAAAAAAAAGAAATATTAAATGATGTTTCTCTTACCTTAGATGATGGTAAGTTCCTTGTAATTACAGGCCCGAATGGTGGCGGTAAATCTACCTTGGCAAAGCTGATTATGGGTATTGAAAAGCCAACCGGCGGTAAAATTCTCTGGAATGGTACTGATATTACAGATATGTCAATTACAGAAAGAGCTAAATTAGGAATCGGCTATGCTTTTCAACAACCGCCTCGCTTTAAAGGTCTTACGGTAAGAGATTTATTAAGCCTTTCTCACGGCAATACTCTTCCTGAGGACCAGTGCTGTGCTTACCTTACAAATGTTGGTCTTTGTTCAAAGGACTACCTGAACCGTGAGGTTGATGCAACACTTTCCGGTGGTGAAATAAAAAGAATTGAAATTGCTACAATTATGGCAAGAAATGTAGAGCTTGCAATTTACGATGAGCCTGAAGCAGGTATTGACCTCTGGAGCTTTAATATGCTCATTGAAAGCTTTAAAAGAATTTCAAGCCAGAACAAGCAAAGTATGATTATAATTTCTCACCAGGAGAGAATTATGAAAATTGCCGACGAAATAGCAATTATAGCAAACGGCACTGTCAGCAAAAAGGGTCCTGTTGATGAGGTTTTCCCTCTTTTAATGAACGAATTCAACAGTGCTTGCGATTTCAGATAAGGGGTGGAATGTTATGCAGAAGTTAGATTCACATATGATACAAACAATCACAGATTTGCACGATGTTCCTCAGGGTGCATATAACATCCGCAAAAATGGTGAAAGTGCAGGTCGTGCCTCAACTGAAAATATTATAATCGAAAATAAAAAAGATAAACCCGGAATTGATATAACCGTTAAACCGGGCACTAAAAACGAAAGTGTTCACATTCCTGTTATTATTACAGAAACCGGTGTTGACGATTTAGTTTACAATGATTTTTACATTGGTGACGACTCCGATGTTCTTATTGTTGCAGGGTGCGGAATTCATAACTCAGGTGACAAAAAGAGTGAGCACGACGGTATTCACCGCTTTCATATAGGCAAAAACGCCCGTATCAAATATGTTGAAAAGCATTATGGCGAGGGCACCGGCACAGGCGAGAATGTGCTCAACCCTGTTACCGAAGTGTTTATGGATGAAAATTCATATTGCGAAATGGAAATGGTACAAATTGAGGGCGTTGACTCTACAAAAAGAAACACCATTGCAAAATTAGAGTCCGGCGCACATCTTCTCATTTTAGAAAAACTTATGACACACGACAATCAGGTTGCTCATTCTGATATGACAATTGAATTAAACGGTGTTGACGCCTCTTCTCAGATTATTTCCCGTTCAGTTGCTAAGGATAATTCAGAACAGGTTTTCTACCCGAAAGCAGTCGGCAATGCAAAATGCAGAGCACATGTTCAATGCGACTCAATTATTATGGGCAACGCTCACATTCGCTCAATTCCCGAAATTGCCGCAAATCATTGCGACGCAAATATTGTTCACGAAGCTGCCATTGGCAAAATCAATAATGACCAGCTTTTAAAGCTTCAGACCTTAGGCAAAACAGAAGAGGAAGCAGAAGAAATTATAATCAACTGCTTCTTGAGATAACATATATTTTTAAGGAGGTATTCCTTTGGAAAAGAGAGTTCTTGCATTCGACTTTGGTGCATCAAGCGGTAGAGCAATTTTAGCTACCTTTGATGGTAAAAAAATAGAGCTTAATGAAGTTCACCGTTTTTCAAATGACCCGGTAACCATCAATGGCACAGTTTATTGGGATATTCAAAGACTTTTCTTTGAAATCAAGCAGGGTATGGTTAAAGCAAAAGAATTCGGTGGCTTTGACAGTATTGGTATTGACACCTGGGGCGTTGACTTCGGGCTTTTAAGAAAAGACGGTACTTTAGTTGAAAACCCTGTTCATTACCGTGATAAAAGAAACAGCGGTATGATTGAAAAAGCTGAAGAATATATGTCTAAAGAAAGAATGTATGACATAACAGGAATTCAGTTTATGGATTTCAACACTGTATTTCAGCTTCTTTCATTAAAGGAAAATCGTCCTTATATTTTAGATGAAGCAGAAACAATGCTTTTCACACCTGACCTTATGAACTATATGCTCACAGGCGTAAAATCAACAGAATATTCTATTGCAACAACCTCACAGATGGTTGATTTAAAAACTAACGACTGGTCAGATGAAATTATAAATGCCTTAGGGCTTCCAAAAAGACTTTTAACAAAAATTGTTCCTACCGGTGCTGTAATCGGTCAGTTAAGCGACGAGATTTGTGAAGAGCTTTCTTTACCTAAAGCAAATGTAATTGCAGTTGCCGCTCACGATACACAGAGTGCTATAACCGCTGTACCTTGCCAGGATGATGATTTTGTTTTCATCAGCTGTGGCACCTGGTCACTTTTCGGCACAGAGGTTAAGGAGCCAATCATAAACGAAGCCTCAAAACGCCTCAATGTTACAAATGAGGGTGGCTACGATTTCACAACTGCATTTTTAAAGAACATTATCGGCTTATGGCTTATTCAGGAAAGCCGTCGTCAATGGAAGCGTGAAAATATTGAGTATTCTTACGCTGACCTTGAAAAATTAGCGTTAGAGTGTGAGCCGTTCAAGTGCTTTATCGACCCTGATTCACCTGAATTCGGCTCAATGGGTAATATTCCGAAACGCGTTCAGGAATATTGCAAAAAAACAGGTCAATATATACCGGAAACACCCGGCGAAATTATGCGTTGCATTTATGAAAGTCTCGCTTTAAAATACCGCTACACTTTTGACGGTATTAAAGAATGCACCAACAAGGAATATGACAGAATTCATGTTATGGGTGGCGGTACAAAAGACAAATTACTTTTACAGATGACTGCAGAAAGTTGTAATGTAAAAGTATATGGTGGTCCTATTGAAGCAACTGCTTTAGGTAATGTTGCAGTTCAGCTCATTTCTGACGGTGCAATTAAAGATATTAAGGAAGCACGAAAAATTATTGCAGAAGGTGAAAATCTCACTTGCTACACCCCTACTGAAAACGAAAAATGGGAAGAAGCTTACAAGAGATTTAAAGAGATTATCGTAAAATGACAATTACACCAAAATTATCTGCCGAAAACATAGATTATGTTTTTTCAGTTGCGGGAAGAATTTTGTCAGAAAGCTCTGACAGATTACCTTCAACCTCAGGCGAAGCATATTCTGCCCGTCTTATTTTGAACGAGCTGAAAAACTATTGTGATGAAACAAGAGAAGAAACCTTTACAACCAATTTAAAGGTTGGTACATACCTGTTAAAAATTCTTTGTCTTGGTTTAATAATTTCTGCTTTTATTTTTAAATTTGCAGAAAAAAACGGCTCAGTTATTCCTGTTTGCGTATGCACTGTTTTAAGCATTCTGATTTTTGCAATATTTGCTTACAAATTCTTTTTTGACGGAAAAGCTCTTGATGCTTTATTCCCAAGAAGAGCCTCTTTAAATATTTTCGCAAAGCGATACGCTCATTTCACAGCACAAAACAGAGTTGTTTTAGTTGCCCGTGCAGATGCACCAAAAAGACAAAGATTTTTTCTTTTCAGGACTAATCTTACAACGGTATTACTTGCTTGTTGCGTAATAGGCAACACCTTTACATTTTGCTCTTGCATAATGTATCTTTTTGCAGGTGCTCCCGAAAGCAACACCGCATTTTCATTTCTCTCTTCCATTTCACTTTTTTTCTCTGTTTTCTATTTATTATCTATTCTTTTAGTTCATCCCTCAAAGGCATCAAGTGGTTTAAGCTCAAGCATAATTCCTGCCGCAACAATCACCGCCATTATGAAGCAGATGAGCGAAAATAATTTCAGATATAACCAGACCGAGTTCTGCTGTCTTATTACAGGCAGTGAATATTCAAACCACGCAGGTGCTTACGCTTTTGCTTCAAAATACAAAAAGCTTATGCGAGATATACCTACAGTGTTTATTCCTGTTGAAGAATTGACCTCTTCAAAGCATTTAGCAGTATTTTTCAAAGACGGCAGTGGTAACGAGGGCAGTAAAGACACCGCAAATATTATGGCAGATGCGTGTGACAACTTAGGGCTTAAAATACATAAAGAAAGCACTATTATAGGCACTTCGAGCTTCACACCATTTACTGTTCATCACTTCGCATCCTGTTCACTCGGTACATCTAAAAAATATATAAACAAATGCTTCAGTAATAAAGATTTGCTTTCTACTGTTTCAAGAAAAACCATATTTGACTCTGCAAATATTTTAATGGAAACAACTAACTATTACGATAATGCAAGACTATAAAACAAGTAAAGGATTTTTATTATGGCTAAAATTTTAAATTCAAAAGTGAAAAATATTCCTTGGCAGGAGAAACCCGAAAACTGCACTGGCCCTGTCTGGCGCTACACAGAAAACCCTATTATAGACAGGAGCTTTGTAAAGGATGCAAACAGCATTTTCAATTCAGCTGTTGTAAGACGCGATAAGGAAGATGACTTTGCAGGAGTTTTCAGACTTGATGACATAACCCGTGAGCAATATCTTGTTACAGGCTTCAGTAAAGACGGCATTCACTGGAAATTAAATGATGAAAAAATCTTCCGTGGTTATGACCCTCGTCTTTGCGAAATTGACGGTAAATATTATCTTTCATGGGTTTGCCACACTGACAGAGGAACATCAATCGGCATTGCTGTAACCGAGGATTTTATAACCTGGGACAGAAAAGAAAATGCTGTTTTACCTGTTTCGAGAAACGGTGTTTTATTTCCACGAAAGATTAATAACGAATATATGATTTTTACTCGTCCTTGCGATAAAGGTCACACACCTTATGGCGATATTTTCTTGAGCCATAGCCCGGACCTTACATATTGGGGCAAGCATCGTTTTGTTATTAAACCTGAAAACAACTGGGAAATGACAAAGGTAGGTGCAGGTCCTACACCTATTGAAACAGATGAGGGCTGGCTCTGCTTCTATCACGGTGTTATAACAAGCTGTAACGGCTTTACTTACAGTATGGGCGCTATGATTACTGACATTAACGAGCCCTGGAAGGTTTTACACAGAGCAGATTGCTACTTATTAAGCCCACGCGAAAATTACGAATTTGTTGGCGATGTACCTAATGTTGTTTTTCCTTGTGCTGCTTTAGCAGATGGTGACACAGGCAGAATTGCCGTTTACTATGGCGGTGCAGACACAGTTGTAGGTCTTGCATTTACTACTGTTGATGAAGTTGTAAGCTTTATCAAAGAGCACGATATGATAAAATAATATGAAAATTAAAGATTTTATAGGCAATAAAGCCTTTTATAAAATGACACTCGGCATCGCAGTGCCTATGATGGTGCAAAATTTAATTTCAAATTTTGTAAGCCTTTTAGACAACCTTATGGTTGGTGCTCTCGGCACGGAAGATATGTCTGCGGTATCAATTGTCAATCAGTTGTATTTTGTTTTCACCCTAGCACTTTTCGGTGCAGTAAGCGGTGCAGGTATTTTCACTTCTCAATTTCACGGTAAAAATGATGAAGAGGGTATTCGCTATACCGTAAGATTTAAAACGGTAACAGTTATTGCACTTGCAGTAATCGCTTCACTCATTTTCATATTTTGGGGTGATTTTCTGATTGGATTATTTCTTCACGAGGGTGACAATTCATCAGATTTAGAGCTTACTGCAGTTGTTGCAAGAAAATACCTTAATATAATTATTATTGGCTTGCTTCCGTTTGCAATTTCAAACATTTTTTCAAGCACATTAAGAGAAACAGGGCAAACTGTTATTCCGATGATTACAGGCTTCGTTGCAGTTTTTGTAAACTGTATTCTCAACTACATTCTTATTTTCGGCAAATTCGGTTTACCTGCTTTAGGTGCAGAGGGTGCCGCGGTTGCAACAGTTATTGCAAGATTCACTGAATGTGCAGTATTTATAATTTATGTAATTAAAAAGAAAAAACAATTCCCGTTCTTTAAGGGTGCATTTAAAAGCCTTTATATTCCGAAAGATTTACTTAAAAGAATTACAGTTAAGGGTATGCCACTTCTGCTTAATGAATTTTTGTGGGCAGCCGGTATGTCAGTTTTAAGTATGAGCTACAGTCTTCACGGAATTGCAGTTGTCGCAGGCTTCAGTATTTCCTCAACTGTTGTAAATCTTTTGAGTATTACATTCCAGGCATTAGGCTCAAGTATAAGCATAATTATCGGCAAGCTTTTAGGTGCAGGTAAATTTCAGGAAGCAGTTTCTACTGTTAAAAAGATGTTTGCGTTTACACTTTTTGCAAGTGTACTTGTAGGAATTTCTATTTATATTGCAAGTAATCCTATATTAACTCTTTACAACACTTCAGAAGAATCTAAAAATTATGCAGATTTCTTTATGAAAACAACTGCATTCATTGTGCCGTTAAATGCGTTTGCTCACGCTTCATATTTCACTTTGCGAAGTGGTGGCAAAACATTCGTAACATTCTTGTTTGACAGTGTCTTCCTTTTAGGCTTTGTTGTACCGCTTGCCTTTATGCTTTTTTATATAGGTCACCTTTCTATTTTTATTATATTCCCTGTTGTTCAATGTACAGATTTAATAAAAGATATAGTTGGCTTTACACTTATAAAGAAAAAGGTCTGGGTCAACAATATTGTCGGGTAACACAAAAAAATATTCCCCAATGAAGAAACAAGCTTTCTTCATTGGGGAATTTGATTTATTGAACATTAGCCTTTTCTTCGGCTTCTTTAGCTTCACGAGCTTTTTTTGCTACCTTATATTTATACATATTATCGTCCATACGCTTCATAAAGCCGTCACAGTTCTCTTCTTTACCTACTGTAAACTGAGCATAACCATAAGAGAAATCTAAAACATAAGGGTAATCGCCTGAAGCATTTCTTTCCTTTGCAACCTCTGTAAGATGCTGCATAAGAGTTTCAATACTATCAGTATCGAGCATATATGTTATAATAATAAATTCATCGCCACCATAACGAGCAGCAAAAGTACCTTTGCCTAAGTTGTTCCTCAAAATACTACCAACCTGAGAAATAGCATCGTCACCCATATGGTGTCCGAAATTATCGTTAATCTGCTTGAATTTATCCATATCAACCATAATACCTGTAATGGTTGTACCCTTTTCTTTATGCCTTTTATTTTCGTTTAACGATGTAAGGTAATCGTCTAAATAACGCCTGTTATAAACACCACTTAAACGGTCAATATAAGCATATTCTGACTGTGTACTTGCATAAAGACCAACAAGCGAAATAGTTAAAACCATTGCTATGATTGCTGTACCAGGTACCATGAATGATACAAGAGCGCCTATAAAAATAGGGGTAATAATTGCTGTCATTGGTAAAATCATATACTTGTTAAGGCGCCTACGATTAGAGTTAATGTAAATGACACCAAACAACAAGTACGACAAAATTGCAATTGCCGGGAGAAGCATTAAATCTCCACGAACATACTTATTGTTTTCATCAATAGAGAAAACCCATTTTGTAATTGGGTTAGTCAAAAGAGACGCAAGTGCAATTATTGCCGGGGCACAAATGATTTTTGCGTAACGCCTAACCCTTCGTGAACTTCCGTACATTTTGTGCACCGCATACAGACACCAGACATAGCCAAATATTATATTCACACCAAAGTAGAATATATTAAGCACCATATTCACAGAACGGTCAATATAAAGACCTATTACTTCATTTGGCAAGATAGCCGAAAACAATGCCCTGTAATTCCACGAGTTAGCACCTGCTTCCACAAAGCACATAAGCATTCCTAAGTCTAACATAAATGTAAACAGCTTCTGATCTAAAAGGAAACTGTTTCTAATACTTTTGTGTTGAATTCTCAAGAACAAAAGCAAAAGGAGTGCCGAACAGTTCACCACAATATTTTCCATATCGTACCACGCAAATTTGTCCGCTGCTGCAGCTGTTGCTATTGTTTCTGCTACTGACATTGATTCTGCCACCTGTGCAACTGCTAAAAAGTCTATGGTCTCCACCCCGTCTCTTTCCTAAAAAACATTTTTTCTAATACACAACTAAATATATTATATTACATCCAAATATTTAATTCAATACTTTTAGGTTATTTTATTCAAAAAAAATATAAACTTTTTGTTAATATCTACTATAAACCCATAGGGAATTAAGGTGAATAAAACGACAGAAAATAGCATTTCTGTCGTTTTACTTTTAGTTTAAGAACATCTATATATTGTGGTTTGGTTATTTAACACCAAAATACCTTTCGGCATTTCTGAATGAGATATCTTTTACAACCTCGCTTAAAAATTCCATATCGTCAGGGTACTTACCCTCTTCAACCAAATCACCGATAATTTCACAAACAATTCTTCTGAAATATTCGTGTCTTGGGTAAGATAAAAAGCTACGAGAATCTGTTAACATACCAATGAATTTAGCAAATGCACCAAGGTTCATTAAAGAACTCATCTGAGCACGCATACCGTCATAGTTATCATTAAACCACCACGCAGTACCAAACTGAATTTTAGAAGCAGCCTCATCAGTCTGGAAGTTGCCGAGCATTGTGCCTAAAACCTGATTATCTTTCGGATTAAGTGTGAAAAGCACAGTTTTAGGAAGACGGAATTCAGAATGCATAGCATTAAGAAGCTTTGAAAGATTTATAGCAATTTCATAGTCAGCAATTGAGTCATAACCTGCATCAGCACCTAACTTATTGAACATCTCGGTGTTATTATTTCTCATTGCACCAATGTGAATTTCCATAGCCCAGTTATTCTTTGCATATTCATTAGCAAGGAAAATCAAAAGCTCTGTTTTATATAAATCAATTTCCTCTGTAGAAAGCTCTGCACCGCTTAATTTTTTAGTGAAAAGTGCATTTAATTCTTCTTCTGTGCCTCTTACATAGGGAATGTAAGTCAAAGCATGGTCACTTGCACAGCAACCCATTTCTTTAAATAAATCAATTCTTGTAAGAAGAACTTTTTTAAGCTCTGTAAAGCTTTTAATCTGTGTAGCAGAAACCTTTTCAAGAGAAGCTAACCATTCAAGATAACCATCAAGCTCAATTCCGAGTGCTTTGTCTGGTCTGAATGCAGGTAAAACCTGACACTTGAAAGTTTCATCTTCTTTTAACAGTTTGTGATACTCTAATGTATCTGCCGCGTCGTCTGTTGTGCAAAGATATTTTACATTACTTTTTTCAATAAGCTCTCTTGGTGTGTAGCCACCATTTTTAATTAAATTGTTTGCTTTTTCCCATATAGCATCGCAAGTTTTTTCTGATAATGGCTCATAAATATCAAAATATCTTTGTAATTCAAGGTGAGTCCAATGGTAAAGCGGATTGCCAATTAAATTCGGCATTGCTTTTGCCCAAGCCTTGAATTTTTCATAAGGTGACTTGTCACCTGTTATATAATCTTCACTTATACCACAGGAACGCATTGCACGCCATTTGTAGTGGTCGCCAAAGCCATAAATATGCAATATCTGACGGCTCTTTGTTCTCATAAATTTCTTTTGGTGACAGGTGACAATGCCAGTCAAAAATGGGCTCATTTTCACAAGCGGCAAAAAGCTTTTTTGCAGTTTCTGTTTTAAGAAGAAAATCTTTATCCATAAATTTTTTCATAGTTTGCACCTCTGAATTATACTATAAAAATTATATATTTATGATAACATATTGAAAGTTTTATTTCAATGTGAAAAATATTTAATTTAAGTAAATAAAAACCAACAAATTAAACAAAAGAGAGTAAGGCTAAAGCCTTACTCAACTTTTTCAACTGTATTTAAAACCTTGTACAATAATTCAAGGTCTGCGGTGTCACCAGACTCTGGCTTATAGTGAATCTGATAGTAACCATCTTCGTGCTTATCACTGTAAAACCATATATATGCGTTATACCTGTCATATTCGCCCTCAATGTGTTCTATTTTACCATTTTCGTTTAGCTTTATTTGTTTTGATTTAGCAATCTCTGCCTGAAAAATTCCGTTATCAAAATATTCAAAATCATAATAACCATCCATTGTTGCGATTTGCCTATACAAAAGAAGCACTGTATATGTTACACATTCCTTAAAATTAAATACATTCACATCGTCTGGATTGATTGTATATATTAAACGATTCCATTCCTGATTTGTTTTTGGGTAGTAGCCAAATGTATCTTCTATCATTTGCCTGAAATACACACCACCTTCAGTTGAAAACACTTCACTTGGAATATCTGTTGGTTCAGTTGTATATTCTTCGCGTTTTGATACACCAAATAAAAAGTCATCACAACCAGATTTTGAAAAGTTAATCGTTGTTGAATATTCGTATTCGGTTTCCTCAGAAATAACATAACTTTCAGGCAAAGAGATTTTTATACCTTCCACTTCATATTCCACTAAATTTTCTTCATCAAAAGAAATAGCTAATTCACTATAAAACAATGTTTCCTGATAGGCAGTGGAAAATTTTTTCATAGCTATTTTATATACAATACCCGGTACAAAAAGAGCAAGAACAGAGAGTGTTAAAACTGCAACCAGGCAGACCGCAATTATTTTCTTAACATTTCTTTTAACTTTGTTTTCCGGTTTTACTTCTGTTTCTTTTTTCACTTCAAGTAAAGATTGATATTCCATTGTTTCGTACATTATGTAAATCGGGAAAAAATTAACTAAAATAATTTTAAATATATTTGTAATAACAGCTAAAGAAAGTGAACCCGCCACTACTCCGTACCCAACTAAAAGTAACAACACTAATGTTCCTGAACATAAAAACATTTCACGCTTTGGCAGTGTAATATTTTTTCCTTTTTTATATTTCAACCATTGAAAAAATCCAGAGATTCCTATCAGGATTAAGAAAATAAAATCACACAATAATATGGAAACATGCGCTTCATTTAAATTATACAATGTCGCCAATGATTGTGAACCTATAGATACAATCACCATATCCCATAAGTAATCATATTGTTTATAAGTTGTTTTCTTGCCTGTCTTTAAAAACTTTTTTAAAACCACAAAAAACAAAACCATGGGTACAAGCGGTAGAAAATCGCTGAAAAAAAGGTAACTACCACTAATTGAAACACCTGCAAATCCCGCCTGTACAAAAACCACTGCTTTTATTATAAAATTCAATACAGCAGCAAATAAAACTACAATTAAATGGTCATTTATATCTTTTTTGAGTTTTGTAACTCTCTTTTGGTAAAACGACTCATACGCTTCGTATTTTTCGCTTTCGTTAGTTTTTAATTCTTCTGTCTGTGAAAGCAAATCTTCGTAAGTAACAGAAAAGCAGTCAGCAATATTTTTGAGTGTTTTCACCCTTGGCATTGCTTCACCTGTCTCCCACTTTGAAACTGCTTTGTCTGAAACTCCCAGAATATTAGCAAGGTCTTTCTGTGTTAAGTTGCTTTCGGTTCTTAACTTATAAAGCTTGTTACCGAATGTGTATTTATCCATAGGAACACCCCCAATACTTTATAGCTCAATTATACTTTAATATATTCTCTTTTTCAATAAACAGATGCTTTTTTGTTGTAGAATTAAAGTAGAAGTTGTAAAAAATGAATAATACAAACGAAAATCCGTTCTTTTTAATGAATAGAGAATGATGAATAATGAAAAATGAATAATACAAACGAAAATCCGTCCTCTTAAGAGAACGGATTTTCGTTTGTGTTTGTGGGGGTATATTGAATAAGGAGATAGGAAATGAAAAACTCTAAATTAGTCTGAAACAAATTTTATCTTTGTTTCATTGACTACATTCTAACCCCTACTAATAAAGTGCGTGTGAATTGATTGTTAATAATTTGTTAATTCAGGGATTAGAAAACAGAAAGCAGGAAACAGGAAATAGAAAACAAAAATCCTATTATTTGAAGTTGGTTTTAATATCAACTCAAATGATAGGATGTTTTTATTGTTTGCGAAGCCAAGCCTCCTTTGAAAAGGAGGGGGACCAAGCTCTGCTTGGTGGAGAATTGATATCAGAATACGCGTAAGCGTACGAACACGAATTGAAGTTAGTCAATATATTAACCTCGTTGCCTTGCACTACCGTGCATTTTAAAATCAATTTTCCACCATTCCGATTTAACTTGAATTTTAAAAATAAATTCACTACACACTTGAAAAATATTATAGAATATAGTTTATATGAAGAATGGTCCCCCTTCTTTTCAAAGAAGGTATAGCTTTGCTAAAAACAACAAGTTCTATCATTTTTAGTTAACACAAACTTTAAATGATAGAACTTTTTCTGTTTCCTGCTTTCTGCTTCCTGTTTCCTAATTCATTACCTCATACATCGCAGCGGCATCGTCTTTTTTTGCATATTCGTTAATTGAAATCACTTTATACTTTGTAAGATTTTCACCCATCTGAATTTCAATTAAATCGCCCTCTTTAACCTCATAAGAAGCACGGGCAATTTTACCGTTTACAGTAACATGCTTTGCGTCGCAAACCTCATTCGCCACTGTTCTTCTTTTAATAATTCTTGAAACCTTTAAATATTTATCGAGCCTCATTTTTATTCTCCTTGTTTAATGAAAATGCTGAATGCTGAGTGCTGAGTGCTGAATTTCGGGTCTGCGACGCTATTATAATTATTAGTCAAACCAGTTAATACATCTTTTCATTTTAGTTGTATCTTTTCCAAAAAAGTTTAAATAAACTAACTTATTAACCTATACGATATATAATCAAGGCGAAGCCTTCCGAAATTCTTCATTCTTCATTCTTCATTCTTAATTTTTAATTCACAAGATGATTTGCTCCGCAAATCATCTTGTGCCCGTCCAGAATAAATGGTCTTTTATAAGCACTGCTCTGCAGGGTGCAGCTTCAACATCACTTATTTTAATTGGCTGTGCCATTAAGAAATATTTTCCGGGCTCAACCTTACTTAAATCAAGCCCCTCTAAAATTGCAATATTTTCTGAAAGCAACGCACGGTGAACAACTTCATTTGAACTACCGTAACCGATTGACTGCGAATCTGTACCAAATAATTTTACTTTTGTATCAGCAAAACAATATGCACTGCTTTCCATTAAATATGAAGTACCGTTACCTTTAATTAAAATTCTTTCAGCATCAAACGGAAAGTTATCTTCGGCAAAAGCACCGGTAACAGGTCCCGGTGGCGCTTCGACAACTACACACTCGCCAATAAAAATATCAAGTGGCATTTTGTCAATTGAGTCACCGCCATTTATAAAATGAAGTGGTGCATCAATATGAGTTGCAGTGTGCAAGCAGGTGTAAAAAGCATTAAGATTACACTTTTCACCCTTTTTCATAGATTTAATTTCATCTAAATACCCTTCAGGGTCACCCGGATAAACAGGGGTTTTAAGAATATCTCTTGAAATATCTATTATTTCCATTTTTACACCACCAATTTTGAAATTTCATTAAAATTATAATTTAAACAAATTGTTTATATCTTCCGGGCTCATACCGGAAATATCAGCAGAAGCTATGCCGTCCATACTATCTTTTACAACAGCTTTGAAAAATTCTTCTGAAAAATCATCAAGAGAAATTTCTGTTTCAGTGCCATCACTCATATTTTTAAGCTTTGCTTTGTTTTCAGCTAACTCATTATCACCTAAAACAACAGTATATTCAGCACCGATTTTGTTTGAGTATTTCATTTGTGCTTTAATTGACCTGCCAACAGTATCAACTGAAACGCTGTAGCCCTCACTTCTTAAATCAGAAGCAATTTCGAGTGCTTTTAAAACTGCATTTTCACCTGCAGTTACTATTGAAAGATTATATTTTGGTGCTTCAGGGAATGGAATTCCTGCACCCTCCATAATAAGAACAAGTCTTTCGAGCCCCATACCGAAGCCACACGCAGGTAAAGCGTTACCGCCTAATTCTTCAATAAGACCATCGTAACGACCGCCACCACAAACAACAAGTCCTGCTGTTTTTTCATATTTTGAAACAAACTCAAAAACAGTTCTTGTGTAATAATCAAGTCCACGAACAATTTGTGAGTTAACTGTGTATTTAATACCCATTGTATCAAGATATTTCTGTAAAGCAGTAAAATGCTCACGGCAATCATCACAAATAAAATCTAAAACTACAGGTGCACCCTCTGCAATTTTTGAACAAACAGGGCTTTTGCAGTCGAGAATTCTCATTGGGTTTCTGTCAAGTCTTGAAAGACAGGTTTCGCAAAGCTCACCCTTTGCATTTTCAAAATATGCTTTTAAAGCCTCGGTATATTTTTTTCTGCACTCAGGGCAACCGATTGAGTTAATCTCAAGTGCAACCTCTTCAATACCTAAATAATTGAGATATGTTGAAGCAAGTGAAATAATTTCAGCATCCTGAATTGCAGTACCTGCACCGAAAGCCTCAACACCAAACTGATGAAATTCTCTGAGTCTGCCGGCTTGTGGTTTTTCGTAACGATAGCAAGATGTTAAATAACAAATTTTCTGAGGCAATGGCTCGTTAAAAAGACCGTGCTCCAAAAATGCTCTTACCGCACCTGCTGTGCCCTCAGGTCTTAATGTAATTGAACGGTCACCTTTATCGTTAAAGGTGTACATTTCTTTCTGAACAACATCAGTAGTTTCACCAACTGAACGGTCAAAAAGCTCTGTGTATTCAAAAACAGGTGTACGCATCTCTAAAAAGCCGAAGCTTTTTGCAGTATCAAGTGCAGCCTGTTCAATATATTGATATTTGTGGGATTCTGACGGTAAAACATCATTTGTACCCTTAATTGCTTTTACACTAAATGCCATTTTATATCCTACCTTTATTTTTCATTAGTAACTTTATAAAAATTCAAAAATCGGGAGCAATTTAAAGCGCCCGATTTTAATAATATTTATTATATTATCTCTTTTTCGGATTAACAATATCACGCCAGTCAAGATCGCCGCGTTCAAGACTGTGAATAAGAGCTTCTGCAGTTGCAATGTTTGTTGCAACAGGAATGTTATGCACATCACAAAGTCTTAAAATATTATTTTCACTTGGCTCACCTGGGTTTGGTGAAATCGGATCTCTGAATAAAAGGAGCACGTCAATTTCATCACAAGCAATTCTTGAGCCGATTTGTTGGTCGCCACCTTGCGAACCGCTTAAATATTTTTCAATTTCCAAGCCTGTTGCTTCAGAAACTAATTTACCGGTTGTACCTGTTGCACAAAGTGTATGTTTGCTTAAAATTCCGCAATAAGCAATGCAAAACTGTGTCATAAGTTCTTTTTTTGAATCGTGTGCCATCAATGCAATATTCATACATCCGCCCTCCTTATATCTTTACACACCTTAAAAATATATTTCTACTATAGCACAAAATATCTTGTTTTTCAATACAAAATATTCAACTTTTGTAAGTTTTTGTAAAATCAGGAATTCAAAAGAGCAAAGTTCTTTTTATTTGAAGAATATAAATTTTTGTAAACCTCATAATATTTGTCATAAACTTTTTTAGTTTCAATATTAGGTGTAAATGTCTTACTTACAGGAATCATTTTCTTTGCATCCTCAATAGAACTGCAAATCCCAAGACCAACTGCAACAAGAACTGTTGCACCCATTGCACCTACATTCTGAGGCTCGCTTACGGTTTCAACTGTTTTGCCTGTGCAATCAGCTAAAATCTGACAGGTTAAATCAGAAAGAGCTCCACCACCTACGAAGCGGATTTTTTCAGATGTTTTTACTTTCTTTTCTTCTGTTTCAATAAACCATCTGAGGTGATAGCAAACGCCCTCTAAAACGGCACGAATCATTTCTCTTTTGCCGGTTTCAAGACTTAAATTGAAGAACATACCGCGAGAGTTAGGGTCTTCAAACGGGCAACGGTTACCGTGAAGCCAAGGGGTAAAAATTACACCATTTGAGCCTGCAGGAATTTCGCTTACAACCTCTGTCATATAGTCGTAAAGGCTTGTGTATTTTTTCTCGTAGCTATCTGTAATATTTTTCTTTTCTAAATAAATATCAATTTCGTCAAGTGCTAAATGGTCCTTGACCCATTCAAGACATTTACCCGCAGTTTCTAATTCTGCAAAGTAATTATATTTACCCTCTTCAGCGCCAACAACTGCGGCAATCATAGCAGAAGCGTCAACAATGCTCTTTGGCACAACTGTTGAAACCCAACCTGATGTACCACTGTAAACATGAGTATCGCCTAATGAAACAGAACCTGCACCTACACCGATAAGTGATGCGTCGCCACCGCCACCGAAAACAGCAGTTCCCTCTTTAAGACCTAATTCTTCAGCCGCTTTTTTTGTTAATGTGCCAATTTTTTCAGTTGAAGCCTTAATTTCAGGCAAATGGTCCATATTTACCTTTAACATTTTGCACATTGTCTTGCTAAAGCATCTTTTCTTAATATCATAAAGCTCAGTAGCAAAAGCAGAGTCGTGAGTCATACAAAATTCGCCTGTCATACGGGCAATAAAATATTCTTTTACATCTAACCATTTATGTACTCTTTTAAAGTTTTCAGGCTCGTGCTTTTCTACCCATTTATATTTCCATACAGGGTCTTTTACAGATGCCGCAACTGCACCTGTGATTTTAAGAGAAACCAAAAGCTTCGGCACATTTGCACCCGCAATTTTAAAGCCGTGAGCAATACCCTCTTTTAATTCTTCTCGTGCTCTTTGGTCCATATAGCTCATTGCGCGTCTTACAGGCAAAGCATCTTTATCTACAAGAACAACGCCCTGCATCTGAGAGCAGAAAGAAATACCTACTATTTTTTCAGTATCAAGACCGCTTTTTTCTAACACCTTTTTTGTAGTACTGCACATTGCACTCCACCATTCATTCGGGTCTTGCTCTGCGCCACCATCCTGAAAAACATAAAGCTTATAGCCCTCAGAAGCGGCTGCAACTAATTTTAAGTTTTCAGCTAATTCAAAAATACAGGTTTTAACACCTGTTGTGCCTATATCGTAAGCAATAGCATATTTCTTATCCATTTCTATCTCTCCAAATAAAAAAGATTTGTTCAAAATTACCACTTATATCATTATGCAATATTTTTTGTAAATAATCAACATCTTTTTCACAAAAAAAATCATTTTTTTAATCAAAATCACATTTTTGACAAAAAAGATATTTTTTCAAAAATTTTTTGTGAAAAAAGTATTGACTTTTCATTTCATTGTGCTATAATACAAGCACTGTTTCAGAGGATATCAAAGTTCTCTGTAGTCGGTGTTGATGGCGTTGAGGGTCCACCCGTTCCCATTCCGAACACGGTAGTTAAGCTCAACAGTGCCGAAAATACTTAGTGGGAAGCCGCTTGGGAAGATAGGGCGATGCCGACACTAATAAAAACAACCACCCAATAGGGTGGTTGTTTTTTTGTTTAGTGCCAGTGAGTCAGTGGTCAGGAAACAGGAAACAGGGTTCGCTTCGCGAAAATGCAGAAGGCAGAGTGCAGAGTGCAGAGTGCAGAATTTCAGAACTGCGTTGGCTATTATAATTGAAAATTGAAAATTTCGGGGCTACGCCGTAATTATAATAATTAATTATAATGGTAAACTGACTTTTTCATTTATACTAATTACAAATTTTAAGACTTGAAAAAAGAATTCTATCATTTTTAGTTTACACAAACTTCAAATGATAGAATTTCTTATTTTTATGGATAACTATTATAATTGCCGACCGCAGGTCCCACAATTTTCAATTTTCCATTTTCAATTTTCAATTCAAAATAGCACTCAGCATTCAGCACTCAGCACGACTTTGGCTCAGCACTCTGCATTCAGCATTTGTTAAAAGTTATCTTTTAACATTACCGCTTGCTTTATAGGTACTTGCTACGCTACCATTCACAGCCTTTACAGTATAGCGATATGTTACGCCTTTCTTTGCTGACTTATCTGTCCAGGTCTTTTTGGATGCAGCTGCTGTGCCCATCTTTTTCCAGCCTGACCATTTCTTAGTCTTTGCGTTGTATTCCATTCTGTAAATTGTGTAGCCGGTTGAACCTGCACTTTGTGTCCAGGAAACATTTATACCATTACTTACCGCTTTTACTGTTGTCTTTGGTTGTGCGAGGTATAAAAGACCTGATGAAGCTTTATATGTGCTCTTGTAGCTACCATTTATAGTTCTTACTGTATAACGATATGTTACACCCGATTTCACAGATTTATCTACCCATGAAACTGTTGAGCCATTTTTAATTGTACCCATATTCTTCCAGCCAGACCAAGTGCCATTTACATATTCGCTTCTGTAAACTGTGTAGCCCTTTGAACCCGCTATCTTATTCCAGGTCACTTTCATACCACTTGCATTATTTGCAATTTTTACTGTTGGTTGAGAAAGATAAAGTGTCTTTACACCTGTCTTATTATAGCTACTTAAAAATGTGCCATTTACTGCACGAACTGTGTATTTATAATAAGTTCCGCTCTTTGTACTCTTATCTACCCAGGAAGTTGCAGTTGCTTTTGCTGTACCTCTGTTAGTCCAGCCTGACCATTTCTTTGTTTTTGTGTTGTAGGTTGAAGAATATACTCTGTAGCCTGTTGCATTTGCTACTGTTGACCAACTAACTTTAATACCATTTGAAGCATTTGCTACGCTCACTGTTGGAGTTACATTATAGGTTAGTCCTTTTGTTGGTGTATATTTACTTGCTACACTACCATTCACTGCTTTTACGGTGTGACTATAAATTGTACCAAGCT
>SVPR01000025.1 GCA_015065785.1 Oscillospiraceae bacterium
CATTTTTAGTATATCAAACTTCAAATGATAGAATTTTTTGTTTTTATGGATAACTATTATAATTGCCGACCGCAGGTCCCACAATTTTCAATTTTCCATTTTCAATTTTCAATTCAAAATAGAATTCTGCATTCTGCACTCTGCATTCTGCATTTGAGAACTGAATTCTATTCAGTTCTCAAAGCTTCAACCGGGTCTTTGTTTGCTGCGATTCTTGATGGGAAAAGACCTGCAACAAGTGTTAAGCCCACACTTATAATTACAAGTGCTAAGCCACCGATAAACGGTAATGATGCAGAAGCCGGAATATTCAGCACTTCTTTTAATATCAGGTTAATTGGTATTTGTAGAAGAAGCGTTGTTCCAATACCGATTATACCGGCACCAAGCCCGATAACCGTAGTTTCTGCATTGAACACGCGTGCAATATCCTTTTTAGAAGCACCAATACTTCTTAAAATACCGATTTCCTTTGTTCTTTCAAGAACAGAAATGTAGGTAATAATACCAATCATTATTGAAGAAACAACGAGAGAAATTGCAACGAATGCTACTAAAACATAAGTAACAATATCAATAATACTTGTAATACTGCTCATAAGTACACCGATTAAATCGGTACATTTAACAGCATATTCGTCGTGGCCCTCTTCAGTAACCTTTGTATTATAATAATTTATAAGCTCGTTAAGGTTTTCCTTTGCTTCAAAGCTACTCGGATAAAAATAGATAGCAAATGGTGAATCAGGGGTTGAATAGCCTAATGCTTCAAGTGTTGCTGAAAGCGAATTGTTTGCCGCCATAGTGTCAACATAAGCCTGCTTTAACGCTAACACCTGGTCTTCTGTTAAAAAGCCTTCCATAAGCTTCTTCTGAAGATTTGACATATCATCAAAGCCGAACATTGCCATCATATTAGTCATATCGACCTGAGTCATATCAACCTCCATCTGCTCAACCATTGAAAGAAATGGAGTTATATCGAGGTAATTAAAATCAATTTTGCCTAAATCAACATCTTTTAAATCAAAGTCATTAACTGTAAGATTTGAGAATTCCAAGCCTGTAACGACATCTGTTGTCTGGTCTGCTAACTGTGCCTTTACAACATCGGTTTTAGCATTTTCTGCTACCACATAGTCCATAAGTTCAGTTCTGTAACCAATGCCACCTGTACCGATTGAAAGAGTGTTATCCTCATCAGGTCTTAAAATACCAACAATTTTAAGTGTTAAACCATTGTCCACAAGCGGTTTTACAAAGTAATCATTTTCACGATTATCTTCCCAAAGACCTGTTTTCTTATTTTTTGTAAAATAGTCACCTGTGTTAACTACCTTAAATTCCATCTGAAGAATTTCATCGTAAGAATACTTTGAAATATCAGCACTTTCTAACTCTTCACCATTTGCAAGTGCAGACATAATATTCTTTGAAAACTCCTCCTGGTCCTTAAGACCTAAGCCGTAAACCACAAGCTCATTTATCTGATGGTTAGCGTCAACAATTAAAACTATCTCATTATAGCTTTCAGGAAGCTTACCCGCAATAACATCATACTGGCTTTCCATAAGCTCATCGTCACCAATAAGCTCCATCCAGACTGACATCTGAGCCATTGAGCCCGCCATAGAAGCCATTGCCTCCATATCGGCACCCATACTCATACTTTCCATCATTGTGCTTGGATTTACCTGGACTATACCATTTTCGGTATCTGCTTTATAAATATTCAAATCTGTACTGTATTTGTACTGAACATCGTTACAGTATTTGTCAAATTCAGCTTTGTTATCTTCAATATATTTCTTGAAGTTTTTAAGATTATTGGAGGATGCCTGAGAGATGAATGCATTAACCATTTTCATAAATGATTCATTAACATAAACTGTATCTTCCTCGACATCAATTCCCTGCATTGCTTCCATTCCAAGACCTGTTACAGAGGTCATAATGCTACTTATATCCATTGTCTGCTTTTCAACGGACATCGGGTACGAAAGGAGCATATCCTCCTGCACCTTATCAATGTAGCCCTGAATACCGTTAGAAAGCGACAAAACAAGGGCAATACCGATAATACCAATACTACCTGCAAAAGAGGTCAAAAATGTTCTTGCTTTTTTTGTTCTTAAGTTATTAATACTGAGTGAAAAAGCAGAAGCGAATGACATTGAGGTTTTAGTGCCCTTTTGTTGCTCTTTTTCTGCTAAAGCCTTTTCTAACTCGTAATCCTCTTCTGTCGGCTCAAATGGATTTGTGTCACCTATAACCTCACCGTCAAGACATCTTATTATTCTGTTGGAATACTCTTCTGCTAAATCAGGGTTATGAGTAACCATAATAATGAGTTTATCTTTAGAAATCTCTTTTAAAAGCTCCATAATCTGAACGCTTGTTTCGGTATCTAAAGCACCTGTCGGCTCATCGGCAAGAAGAATATCAGGGTCATTAATAAGCGCACGGGCAATTGCAACTCTCTGCATCTGACCGCCAGACATCTGGCTCGGCTTTTTATACATCTGATTTTCAAGACCAACCTGCTTTAAAGCCTGTTGGGCTCTTAATCTTCTTTCTTTTTTAGAAACACCTGAAAGAGTTAAAGCTAATTCAACATTTGAAAGCACTGTCTGGTGCGGAATTAAATTATAACTCTGGAATATAAAGCCTATTGAGTGGTTGCGGTAAACATCCCAATCAGTATCGGTAAAGCGTTTGGTAGATTTACCGTTAATTATTAAGTCACCGCTCGTGTAACGGTCAAGACCGCCGATAATATTGAGCATTGTTGTTTTACCACAGCCTGACGGACCGAGAATTGAAACAAACTCATTTTCACGGAAGTTAATACTAACACCCTTTAATGCTCTTACGGTAGTGTCGCCCGTAACATAATCTTTAACTATATTCTTTAAAACTAACATATTTCTGACCTCAATAATAAAGTTTTTTACGATTAAGATAAAACACAAGTCCAACTATTGCACCAAAAAGTACTACACCGCCGATTATATAAAACACAGTATAATCCTTAGGTGGCTCTTCATAAATAATAGTCGGGTTATAGCTCTCGCCCTCTTCGAGTGGTACAATTACACGCTCTTTAAAAAGAAGATTGTGAAGCCATTCTATAATTTCATCGGTTGTCATTGCATCAAATTGCTCAAATATCTGAGAAGTGTAAAGCGCGAAGCTTTCGGCATCGCCACCACTCATCATTTCAGTTAAGGCCCCTTTGTTTTCGGGCAATTTGATTGTATCTATAAGATACCTTAAAACTGTTAACAAAAGTGCCTCTTTATCAGCCTTAATATAAGTGTAGGTTGTATTTTTGCCATCTGAAAGCTGTTTACTTGTTCTGGTTTCGGCTTCACCGTAAGAATAAAGCTCTTTAATGTTTAAATCTTTAAGCTTTAAGCCCATTCCGCTTTCAAGCGACTTCAGAATATCTGTAGCATTCATTGAAGAAGAAATTGATGCTGTATCAAGCTCAACTTTATATATCGGCTCTATTTTCTGGAGTAGCGCAGTTATTGGAAGAAGCAGGTTAGTAATGCAAATTTCTAAATTACCGCTATCAATAAAATATAGTACATTCGGTAAAATATCCAACGCTGTTTTTACAGGCTTTGAGAATAAATCATCAAGTATATCGAAAACAGGTGTTGTAATATTTTTTAATACTGCATCCTTGCTGTTATCGTTTTTATATTGGCTATAGGTTTTAATATCCTTACTGTCACAGCCTAATGCTTCTAAAATCGGAATGACCGCTGTGTTATAGCCATCGCCACCATTTATTTTAATGCTGTTCATAAAGGTAATATCCTTACCCTGAAGCATAACCTCTAAAAGCGGGAATAACGGGCGAAGCATTGCTACAAATGCATCTTCAAAGCCGGTTCTTCTGCCATCGTAAAAGCCAAAGCTTACATATTTAAAATTAACCTTTGACCAGCCTGAAGCTCTTAATAACGCATTTCTGGCTTCGCTAAATTTTGATTCTGTTAAAAGTGAGGCAACACCTTTTGGTGAAGCATCAATCCCCATAACAGAAAGCATTTCTATAAGCCCCTCTTTTTCGAGTGCCGAGTAAATACCAACTGCAAATTCACCAACATTAGCGTTAGTATAAATCGTGTCCTTTAAAAGAGCTTCTAATTTTCTGTAATCGGAATATTCTTGTACGAATTCGTCTATTAAGTCATCGATTCCGTCTAACACCTTTTTGTAATCCTTTTCAGTTAAATTAGGTGTGTAGGTAATTTGTGAAAATGTCACAGACGGGAATTTATACGGTGTAGGCTTACCTATCTGACTGTCATTAAAAAGCAAAATAATTGTTTTCACAACATTTTTGGTATCTGTTTCTAAAAGCTTGTTTATTGTATCACCGGATAACAAATCATTTTGGTTTCCACCCATATTCAAGCCTTTTAAAGCCTCAGGTAAATTATCCTTATTAAGCTTTAAGGCATCTACAAGCCAGGTCATAATCACTGTATAAGCAAGTGGCTTATTGGGTATAAAGTTGACGCCGTCACTACCGCCACACTGACTTAAAGCTTCAAAATCAATTGGTGGAAGTGCTAATCCGCTTTCAGCAGTCATTTGCGTGAGAGAATCGTTTAACATTGCTTCAACATCAAGAGTCATTGAGTCGAGGTCAATTATTTTTAAAAGAATGGCAAGTCTAATGTACGCATTTTCTTTAACTGGTGCTAAAAGATTATTAAAGCAAGCATCCATCTGACCGCTTTTACAAAAATAAGCAAAGCCCGGCAAAATGGTTACCAATGTATCAATCGGCTTTTTTTCTAATTTATCAAAAATTGATAATGCAGACATAAGAATGTTGTAAACCATTGTGCTTTTATCTTCTTTTGCCTGATTTTTAAATTCCTCTTGTGTGAGAGAAGCCTCACAACCTAAAGCATTTAGCATTGGCACAACAGCGTTTTCGTAGCCATTGCCACCCTCAATTGTTGTAAAGTTAGCTACTTTATATTTACCCGAACAAAGAAGCATAAATAAAAGATTATTAAAAGGATAAAGCGAGGCACTTACCGCCTTTGAAAAGCTTTTTTTATCGGTTACACCCCATTTGACATTTGTTAAATCAATATCTTTGAATGTACCTGCATTTAAAAGTGCTTTTTGCACCTCAGGATAATTTTTAAGTCCTTTCGCAACGCCCTCTGCTGTTACATCAATCCCGATTCCCTTTAAATCGGACGCGCTTTCCTCCATTGGGGCATAAATTGAAATAAGCAACTGAGAAACAGCCTCGTCACTATAAAGCATAGGCTCTAAAAGTGCTTTCAAATCCATTTTTAAATAATTTTTCAATATATATGAAAGCAATTTTTCTGTGCCATAAAAAGCATTTTCTGCTTGTTTTTCAGTAACCCCGTCGGGATATGAAGCACTACCGGCAAATACCACAATATTAGATGATGTAGCGAAAAATGCCAATATTATGGCTAATGTAAAACATATCAATTTTTTGAATTTCATAATATCACACTTATTTCTAATATTTCTGATGCATATAAATTATCAATAACAGTTTAAAATAACTCATTTTCATTATACATCTATACTATTGAACAAATGTTAAAAAAATGTTAATTTTAGGAGCAGATTATGAAAAAGTTTATATTTTTACCGTTAGTTTTACTCATTTTTTTGAGTAGCTGTTCAATTTCAAAAAATGGTGAGGATCTGGTAGGGTTTGTTTTAAAAATGAACGAGCTGAATGAAAGCTATAATTTAAGTGCTGAGGGGTTTATTTATTCCGAAGAAAATAGCAGTATTCATAAATTTTTTATCGTAAACGAAAGCGAAATTCTGCTTAGCTTTTGTGAGGATAGCAAAGGCAGATTAACCGAGATGAATATTATTTTAAGTAACGATTTCCAAAGCGATGAAGCAGTCTTTACTTTTTTTAAAAATTCGCTTTCCGCCTTTATAATGAATGACGATATATATTCCGAAATAGTTGAAAACAGCGGACTTTCAGAGCTTCTGAATTCAAATAGTAAAGAAACCGCAACAATAAAAAGCGGTAACATCGAGTTATTACTTGATGTTACCACTCTGGGTACTGTTATCAGTGTTTATAAGGACATATAATCCTTTAATTTTTCAGAAAGCTGCAAAAGCGCCTTGCCTCTGTGACTTAATTTGTCTTTTTCTTCTGCAGATAATTCACCAAAGCTTTTACCATCTACCATAAAAATCGGGTCGTAGCCAAAACCGCCATTCCCTATTTCCTCGTAGCCTATTTTACCCTCGCACTCGCCTCTTGCTGATATTATGTCACCATTTGGGAATACACAACAAACAACCGAAACAAAGCGTGCAGTTCTTTCGCTTTCAGGAACATCCTTTAAAAGCTTTAAAAGCTTCTCGTTATTTTTCTTGTCGTTGCCATGTTCACCCGCAAATCGTGCAGAATAAACACCAGGTGCACCTGCTAAATAATCGACCATAAGACCTGAATCGTCAGCAACACAAGGCAAACCACTTTCTTTGCAACCACTTTGTGCTTTTATGAGTGCGTTCTCGTAAAATGTTTCGCCATTTTCTTCTGCTTCGGTAAGTGTTAAATTTAATTCTTTATCAGTTTTAACATCTACACCTAAAGGTGAAAGTATTCTTAAAAGCTCGTTTTTCTTTTTCTCGTTATGAGTTGCTATTAAAAATGTTTTTTGCATTATTTAAAAAGCCTCCCGAAAAAGCCTTTTTTCTTTTCAGGTTTGTTTTCAGGTTCAGAAGCTTCTTCCGAATTCTCAGCTACTTCGTCAATTTCGTCAACAGTTTCCTGCATTTCTTCAACAGCTTCGTCTATTTCAGAAGTAATTTCTTCAACAGTTTCTTCAATCTCTTCTTTTACATCTTCTTTAATTTCATTGAACGCTTCAACCACTTCTTCAACAATTTCCTGGAATTCTTCTTTGATATCCTGAACTTCTTCCACTATATCTTCCTTTATTTCTGAAATCATTTCGTGTATTTCATCTTCTTTGAAATCTTCCGGCAATGCTTCAAAAAGTCCCTCTGCAAATGCGTGTGGGTTAAATGGCTGTAAATCGTCGATACCCTCACCAACACCAACGAATTTTACAGGCACTTTAAGGTCGTTCTTGATTGAAAGAACAACGCCACCTCTTGCAGTACCGTCAAGCTTTGTAAGAATAATACCTGTGATTTCTGCAATTTTTGCAAATTCTCTTGCCTGATTAACTGCATTCTGACCTGTTGTTGCGTCAAGCACTAAAAGCACCTCTCGGTCAGAATATGGAAGCTCTCTGTCAATGACTCTGTAAATCTTTGCAAGCTCTTCCATAAGATTTTTCTTGTTATGAAGACGACCAGCAGTGTCACAGATAATAATATCATTACCTCTTGCTTTTGCGGCAGAAATTGTATCAAAAATAACAGCGGCAGGGTCTGCGCCCTCTTTGTGACTTATAATATCCACCCCTGCTCGCTCTGCCCAGACAGTAAGCTGGTCGATAGCAGCGGCACGGAATGTATCGGCAGCGGCAAGAATTACGCTCTTGCCCTCTGCTTTGTACATAGAAGCCATTTTACCGATAGTTGTTGTTTTACCAACACCGTTTACGCCGATAACAAGAATAACTGACGGAATGGTAATAAGTCCCATATCCTCGCCACCCTCAAGCATTTCGGCAACAATTTCTTTAATTTCGGTTTTAACATCCGCCGGATTTTTAAGACCTTTTTTTCTTACTCTTTCATTAAGTCTTTTTGTAATTTCAGAAGCGGTGGTGACACCAACATCACCCATTACAAGTGCTTCTTCAAGCTCGTCAAAAAGTTCTTCGTCAATTGATGTGTAGCTGTCTAAAACATTATCAATTGCGCCTGACATATTATTTCTTGTTTTTCTTAAACCGAAGTTAATCTTTTTAAAAACTCCCATAATAACACCTACAAATATATATTACTCTTCTAAACCGAGTTGTTTTGCCATTTCGGCAGTTTTAAGTTCAAGAAGCTTTGAAACACCTTTTTCCTGCATTGTAACACCGTAAAGCATATCTGCTTCTTCCATTGTACCACGACGGTGTGTAATGAGAATAAATTGTGTATCATCTGTCATTCTTCTTACATAAGAAGCATATTTTGCAACATTGACATCGTCAAGAGCTGCTTCAACCTCGTCAAATATACAGAACGGACAAGGGTTAACCTTAAGAATTGCAAATAAAAGTGCAATAGCAGAAAGACCCTTTTCACCACCTGAAAGAAGTGAAATATTCTGAACATTCTTGCCTGGTGGCTGAACTTTAATTTCAATGTCACTTTCAAGAACATCTAATTCATCACTTAATACTAATGAAGCTTTACCGCCACCGAAAAGTTCTGAGAAAGTTTCGCCGAAATTTATATTGATTTTATTGAACTCATTTCTGAATTGCTCACCCATTTTGCCGGTGAGTTCCCCAATAAGTTTAATAAGCTCTGCCTTTGATTTTTCAACATCATTAACCTGAACATGCATAAACTCATATCTTTCAGAAACCTCGCTGTATTCTTCAATAGCACTGAGGTTAACTGTACCAAGACCTTTAATTTTCGCCTTAAGCTCATTAAGTCTTTTTCTTGATTCAGCAACATCTTCAATCCTGATATTTAATTCTTCAGCCTCACGGCGAGTTAATTCGTACTCCTCGTAAAGTCTGTTTGAAATATTTTCAAGATCTTGTGCCATTGACTCTTTTCTTTCAGAAAGACGAGCCATTTCGCCACTGAGTTTTTCTCTTTCTTCAGTCTTTTCTCTTTCGAGAATACGAAGCTCAGCACTTTGTTTTTCAAATATTTCGCGTTGCTTTATGAGATTTTCAGTATCAGTTTTAGAAGTACCGCTCTGACTTCTGAGCTTTCCTGCATCTTCTTTTAAAACATCAATTAACTTTGTAAGCTCTTCATTTTTCTTAACGATTTCTTCTATTTCACTGTTAAGCTGAGTAAGTCTGTCTTTATGACTTGTGCTTCTGCCTTTAAGTCTTTCAATCTCTTCATTCTTTGCTTCAATTTCTTTTTCATTTGTAGCAATTAAGAGATTTATATCTGCTGCTTTAGCAGTAAGCTCTTCTCTCTTTTGTTGAAGATTTTCTCTGTCACCGGTAAGTGCAGACAATTTATTTTCAACATCTGAAAGCTCTTTCTGGAGTGAAACAAGCTCTGTTTCAGCAGAAGAAGCATTATCTTTAATATCACTTATTCTGTTTACAAGTTTTTCTTTTTCTTCATCTGCTTCGTTCTTCTGTGCAAGAATTGTTTCGTACTGACCATTTTTGAGTGCAAGTACACCCTCTAATCTGATTTTCTCTTCGCCTGTAAACGCAATTTCTGCTTTACAGCCCTCAAGCTCTGCAGAAAGTGAAGAATAATTTTCTTGTTGCTCTGCTACATCTTTAACTGCAATATCTAATTTTTCCTGAATTTCGTTACATTCTTTAGTAAGCTTTTCAATTTCATTGGCACGGCTCAAAATACCTGCATTCTGAAGTCTTGCACCACCTGTCATTGAACCGCCTGCGTTAACAACCTGACCATCAAGTGTAACAACCTTGAATTTATAAGAATATTTCTTTGCGATTTCTACTGCTGAATCAAGGTCTTCGCTTACGGCAGTTCTACCTAAAAGTGAAACAATTACACTTTTATATTTACTGTCACAATCAACTAACTCTGACGCAAGATTTATATAACCGTAGCAATCATCAAGACCTTTTTCGCTTAATTCATTGCCCTTAACTGAGGTAAGTGGCAAGAAAGTTGCACGACCAGCCTTGCTTTCTTTAAGGAAGTTAATTGCTTTTTTAGCATCATTTTCAGTATCTGTAATAATATTCTGAATTGCAGCACCTAAAGCAGTTTCTATTGCTAAAGCATATTTATCTTTAACAGTAATAATCTGAGAAACAGGTGCGTGAATACCTTTTAAAACATTGTGCTTTACTTCACGCATAACTGCTTTAACACTACCCTGATAGCCCTCCATATTTTTCTCTAAATCGGAAAGCATAGCAACTCTTGAATTTTTAATATGAAGCTCGTTTCTTAATGAGTTTTCTTTTTCTTTTAAGGTGTTTAACTTTTCAAGACGCTTTTCGGCTAATAATTCAATACCGGAAAGTGAATTGTTTAAGTCATTATTCTTTTCAATTACTGCGTCAAGCTCTGCCTGTGCCTTGTTTTTTTCGTTTTCCAATTCATCTAAAATTGGTTTTCTTGATTTTTCGTTTTCATCAATAGCAGAAATTCTGTTTTCAATTTCTTCAATAGATGAAGCCGCAGTTGAAGTAAGCACACGCTTGTCTGCAATAAGAAGTGAAAGGCGTGACATTTTATCAGAAAGCTCTACGCTCTCTGCCGCACTTTCTGTATTTTTATTAGATATTAACTCTATCTCTTCAGAGAATTCCTTGAGTTCTTCTTTTTTAGCTTTAATTGCAGATTCAAGAAGCTTAATTGCTATATTTGTAGAAGCAATCTGCTCATTGATTTCTGCTTCTGTTTCATTTTCGTTATCTTTATCGCGTTCTATTCTCTCGATTGTTTCGTTGTTATGTAAAATACTGTTTTCGTGAACTGCCGCCTGACTTTCGATTAAAGCCGCTTGTTCTTCTAATTGTGAAGATGCACGATAAATTTCATCAATCTCAATAGTAATTCTCTGAGTTTCTGAAATAGCGTTATCTATCTGCTTTGCAGTTTCGTCGAGTACACGGCAAACATCATTATATTGAGAATCGGCAACAGTAATTTTCTTTTCCTGTTCACGAAGATTACTTTTTGTTTTTTCAAGTGTGTGAAGACAAAGACCAATATCAAGGCTCTTTTTCTCTTCGGAATATTCAAGGAACTTTTCTGCTTTTTCTTTCTGAGCTTTTAAAGGGCCTACACGGGTTTCAAGCTCTGTTAAAATATCGCGAAGACGAAGAAGATTTTCTTCTGCCTGGTCAAGACGGCGCATAGCATCTGCACGGCGGTATCTGTAATGAGAAATACCAGCCGCTTCTTCAAGCATATCGCGTCGCTCTTCACTCTTACCTGAAATGAGAGTTTCTATTTTACCCTGGCTGACCATTGAATAACCATCTCTGCCAAGACCAGTATCCATAAATAACTCGTGGATGTCCTTAAGTCTTGATGGTTGTCCGTTTATTTTATATTCACTTTCGCCTGAACGATAATATCTTCTTGTAACGCTTACCTCGTCATTATCGTTATTTAAGGCTCTGTCTTTATTATCTAATTTAAGAGTTACTTCTGCAAAGCCAACTGCACGGCGGGCATCTGTACCACTGAAAATAACATCTTCCATTTTTGAGCCACGAAGATTTTTAGTGCTTTGCTCACCTAAAACCCAACGCATAGCGTCAGAGATATTACTCTTACCACTACCGTTAGGGCCGACAACTGCTGTTATGCCTTTTCCGAATTCAAGTAAGGTCTTGTCCGGAAAGGATTTGAAGCCTTGCAATTCAATTGCTTTCAAATACATTTTTGTATTCTCCGTTTCAATTTTCTTCTACTATAATCTGATATTTTTCTATTGTTTCTAAGCCTTTTATTGTAACAGAAAAGCCATCACTTAAAAGGCTTTCTTTATTTTTACCTTTTTGACCTGTCGCTTTTGAAATTTCTTTTTCGTTTACATATATTGTAACATTTTTTATTTCTGAATTGTTTTCATTTTTGTAAATTTCCAAAAGCTTTTTTCTTATATTTTTTAAATATATTTCGCTCTCGCAAAGCTCACCGAATGCGGGGTGATAAGGGCCACTCAAATAACCCTCATCCACATTACCACCCGAATGAAGTCCTAAACGGATAACCTTAATGTTATTCTCATTGAACATTTCTAAAAGCTTTGCGCAAAGTGAAACTGTAGCTTCGAGAGTCGGTGAAATATATTCACCAGACTTTAAAAGCTCTGCTAAATGAGTATTTTCTAAAACTATTGTAGGATAAATTCTGACAGTGTCAGGTGAAAGAGAAATTATATCCCTTGCAGTTTCAATATCTCTTTCATCAGTGCTTTTATAAAGCCCTGTCATCATCTGAAGTCCTAATGAAAAGCCATATTCTTTTATAAGTAACGAAGCATTTATTATATCTTCCTTAGTGTGTCCGCGTCTGTTAAATAACAAGACTTCATCATTCGTGCTCTGGGCACCTAATTCAATGGCTGTTACCCCGTATTCTTTCAGAATACTTAAAACCTCTCTGTCTATTGCATCGGGACGGGTTGAAATTCTTATACCTGAAAAAGTGCCGTCATCTAAAAATAACTTTGCCTCTTCTAAAAGAGAAATCATATACTCTCTTTCAATAGCAGTAAAGCTACCGCCGAAAAAGGCTATTTCGGTATTCTGGGATGATAAATTACTCTTTTTCGCTTCAAGTAAAGTGCTTCTTACCTCTTCCTTGGTAAGCTCTTTAACACTGCCCGAAATTGTCTTCTGATTACAGAATGAGCATTGATTAGGGCAACCTGCGTGCGGTACAAAAAGTGAAATATTAGAGTGCTTCATCGTGTAATTTGTTAAGAGCATTGCCTGCGGCGTTCTGCTCTGCCTCTTTTTTGCTTTTACCCTTGCCCTCGCCTACTATCTCGCCATTGAGCTTTACACGGAATACAAAGGTTTTGTCGTGGTCAGGACCCTCTTGACCTACTTCTTCATAAGCTAATGTATTACCCTTAACCTTTTGAATTTCTTCTTGTAAAAGTGATTTATTATCTTTGAAGCTTGTTTCTCTTTTTACTGCATCTTTTATAAAACGCAAAATGTATTCTTTCGCCGCTTCCATTCCACCATCAAGATAAATAGCGGCAACAACTGCTTCAAAGGCATCTGATACAACAGACGGGCGATTTCTGCCACCTGTGCTGTCTTCACCTCTACCTAAAAGTATATATTTACCTAAATCAATCTGTTCAGAAAACTTAAAGAGAGATTTTTCACACACAACTGCCGCACGAAGCTTTGTCATTTCACCCTCAGGGCGATTTTTATATTCAGTAAAAAGATACTCTGCGGTAACAAAGCCTAAAACTGAGTCGCCTAAAAATTCAAAGCGTTCATTATTCTTTTTTAATTTATTTTCATTCGCGTAAGACGAATGAGTAAGTGCTAATTCCAAAAGACTTTTATCTTTAAAAGAATAACCTAATTTTTCTTCAAACTCAGTAAAGTTCATATTTTCACCTCAAGTCGAGTGTATCAAAATACTGAAGACTACGCTTTGCCAATGCCTCGTAGCGTTCTTTTTTATCTCTTATTTTTTCTTCTAATGGTGTAACAATTCCGAATGCCGCACCCATTGGTTGAAAGCTTTTAACGGTTTCATCAGAAATGTAATCGGTCAGAGCACCTAACATTGTGATTTTAGGAAGAGTGATTTTTTCTTTACCTAAAAGCTTTTGTGCCAGATTATAGCCTGCTAATATGCCTGATGCCGCCGATTCCATATAACCCTCAACGCCTGAAATCTGACCAGCAAAATATATTCTTGGGTCTTTTCTTAAGCTAAAGTCATTATCTAAAAGCTGTGGCGAATTTATAAATGTGTTTCTGTGCATTACGCCGTAGCGGACAAATTCTGCATTTTTAAGTGCAGGGAACATTGAAAAAACTCGCTTTTGCTCAGGGAATTTAAGATTTGTCTGAAATCCAACAAGGTTATACATTGTACCCTCAACATTTTCTTTTCTTAACTGAAGATTTGCCCACGGACGATGACCTGTTTTGGGATTCACAAGACCAACCGGCTTTAAAGGACCGTAACGCATAGTATCTCTGCCACGCGAAGCTAAAACCTCAATAGGCATACACCCCTCGTAAACCTCTTTTTTCTTATCAAAGGAATGAAGCTCGGCACTTTCTGCATTTATTATCGCTTCGTAAAATGCTTCGTATTCTTCCTTGTTTAAAGGGCAGTTTATATAATCTGTTTCACCGCCACGGTCATAGCGTGACTGTGTGAATGCATTTTCCATATCAATACTGTCAGCAGTTACAATAGGTGCTGCGGCATCATAAAAGGAAAGAAAATCTTTACCTAAAAATGAGCCTATGTCTTTTGCTAAGGCATCAGACACAAGTGGCCCTGCCGCAATAATAACATTTCCGTCCGGTATTTTTGTTACCTCTTCTCTTATTACTGTAATATTTTCGTTATTTAAAATACTTTCAGTTATAAGTGAAGAAAAAACATCACGGTCAACTGCTAAAGCACCACCGGCAGGTACTTTTGCCTTGTCTGCAGCCTCTAAGCACACAGAGCCAAAACGACGCATTTCTTCTTTTAAAAGACCTGCGGCTGAGCCGACTCTTTCAGCCTTCAAGGAATTTGAGCAAACAAGCTCTGCTAAATTTTCGTTTTTGTGAGCCGGGGAATATTTTGTAGGCTTCATTTCATAAAGCGTTACCTTTATTCCCCTTTTAGCAAGCTGATTTGCCGCTTCTACACCTGCAAGACCACCGCCGATTACAGTTACTTTTTTATCATTCATCGTCGTTTTCCTGTGACTTCTTTGCATTTTTTCTTGGTGCTTTAAATGAATGTCCACACTCTGTATTTGAGCAGGTAATCATTCCGCCCTTGCCCTTAAAGAGTGACTTGCCACACTTAGGGCAATTTTCACCTGTTGGCTTATCCCAGGTCATAAAGTTGCATTCAGGGTAGTTGCTGCAACCATAGAATTGATAACCTCTTTTTGATTTTTTACCGATAACATTACCACCGCAAATAGGGCAAGTGGCAGTTGTTTCTTCAATAAGTGGCTTGGTTGTTTTACATTCCGGGTAACCAGGACACGCAAGGAACTTACCAAAACGGCCACTCTTAACAACCATATTTCTACCGCATTTTTCACATTTTATATCGGTAATATCTTCTTGCAACTGAATTTTCTGACCTTGCATTTCATCCTTTGCCTTTGAAAGTGTTTCTTCAAGGTCATCATAAAATTCTCTGAGCATTTCTACATAGTTACACTCACCGTTGTCAATTTCGTCAAGCTTTGCTTCCATTGAAGCGGTGAATTTTGTGTTAACAAATTTAGGGAAACGCTCTTTTAACAAATCAGTTGTTACTTTACCTAACTCGGTATTTTTGAGAATTTTACCCTCTCGTTTAATATATTCACGCTTAATAATTGTACTTACGATTGAAGCATAGGTACTCGGTCTGCCGACACCTGTTTCTTCAAGTGTCTTAATTAAAGAAGCTTCTGTAAAGTGTGCAGGTGGCTGAGTGAAGTGTTGATTACCCTTAATTTCTTTAAGCTTTGGCATATCGCCTACTTTGATTTCAGGAAGAACACTTTCTTTTTCTTCATCATCAGTTGATTCCTCATAAAGAACTGTGAAACCATCAAATTTTACAGAATATCCACTTGCAGAGAAAATGCAGAATTCATTCTCATTTTCTTTCTTGCTACCTTTGATTTCAATTTTAACTGTTGCTTGCTCACAAGCCGCCATAAGACTTGCTACATATCTGCACCAGATTAAGTTATATAACTTATATTGGTCATTTGAAAGACTGCTTTTTACTTTTGCAGGAGTTAAATTGACATTTGCAGGACGAATTGCTTCGTGACCGTCCTGTGCACCTGCACGGGTTTTAAAATATCTTGGCTTTTCAGGAAGATATTTTTCGCCGTACTCGCCTCTTACGAAATCTGCGTGAGCAGCTCTTGCCTCTTCTGAAACACGAAGAGAGTCCGTTCTCATATAAGTAATAAGACCTGTTGTGCCAAGACCCTCTACATCAACACCTTCGTAAAGCTCCTGAGCAATTTTCATTGTCTTCTGAGCCTGGAAGTTTAATTTTCTTGAAGCCTCTTGTTGCATTGAAGATGTGCTGAATGGTGGAGCCGGTTGCTTTTTTCTTGTGCCTTTTTTAACTGACTCTGTAACAAAATCCGCACCGTCTAAACGAGCTAAATATTTGTCTGCTTCTTCTTTATTTTTAATTTCCACCTTGCCGTTTTCATCAGAAGTAAGTGCCGCAGAAAAGGTTTTTCTTTCTGCTATGAATTTTGCATCTATTGACCAGTATTCTTCAGGATTGAACCTTGCAATTTCTTCTTCTCTGTCAACAATAAGACGAACTGCAACACTCTGAACACGACCTGCTGAAAGGCCTCGTCTGATTTTTTGTGAAATAAACGGACTGAGTCTGTAGCCTACTAATCTGTCTAAAATTCTTCTTGCTTGTTGAGCATCAACAAGACCCATATCAACTGTTTCAGGGTTAGAAATACCCTTTTTAACACTTGTTTCGTTAATTTCGTTGAATTTAACTCTGTTCTTCTCGTTCAAATCAAGACCTAAAATTGTAGCAAGATGCCATGAAATTGCTTCTCCTTCGCGGTCAGGGTCAGTTGCGAGATAGACCTTTTCGCTTTTTTCAACCTGCTCCTTTAACTCTTTGACAAGCTTTTCTTTATTCTTGATAATTGCATATTTAGGTGTAAAGTCATTCTTTACATCAACGCTTAATTTTGCAGCAGGTAAATCTCTGACATGACCCATTGAGGCAGTAACCTCAAAATCCTTACCTAAATATTTTTTTATTGTTTTAGCCTTTGCAGGCGACTCAACTATAACAAGCTTGGACATTTGTTACGTTCCTTTCAAATACTATATTTTTTGCCCTCTGTCTGTTTTACATCGCCCATAAGCTCAAGCTCTGTAAGTGCAGAAAGCACATCACTCATTTTTAAAGATGTTTGCCTTAATATATCATCAATATGAGTAGGATTTTCATTTAAAACAGAATAGACCTTTTTAGCTTCAGAAGAATAACTGTCATCCAAATCATTCTTCTTTTCCTTTTTGATTTCTTGTTCAACAGTCTTTTGTTCGATAGTTTTTTCTTTTACAGATAACTTTTCAGTAACGACAGCTTTCTTAGTTTTCCTGTATTCAACATAAGGAATCTGCGAAAGCGAAGTATCGGCTTTACTAAAGTCTATTAAATCTCCGTAAAGATATTCATATTCAGATAAAATATCCATAGCAGAGAAAACCGGCTTTGCACCATTTTTAATTAAATGGTTAGCACCATCAAAAGATGAACGGACAATATCGCCCGGTACTGCAAAGACATCCTTACCCTGTTCAAGAGCAAAGTTTGCAGTGATAAGCGAACCGCTTTTTACACCAGCTTCAATAACAAGTGTGCCTAAGGTCAAGCCTGAAATAAGTCGGTTTCTTATAGGAAAGGTTGTTCTACCGGCAGGGGTGAATGGTGCATATTCTGAAATTACCGCACCATACCTTGTAATTGCGCGTCTTAAAGAAGCGTTTTCCTTAAGATAATCTACCGACAAGCCACAGCCTAAAAATGCGGCTGTTCTGCCTTTAGCAAGCATTGCACCTGCGTGTGCTTCACTGTCTATACCCAAAGCACCGCCACTTACAATGGTAGCACCGCACAAAGCTAAAGAGTAAGAAAGCTTCTGAGCAGTTTCAATGCCATAATTACTTGCATTTCTTGTGCCGACAACACCAATAGAAACTGTATCCTTTAAAACCGAAGCATCTCCCAGAGCATAAAGAACCAATGGCATATCACGAAGCTGTTTAAAGCGTTCAGGGTAATTAGCGCTGTCAGGGGTAATAATGGTGTAGCCCTTTTGCTTACACTCTCTGAATATACCACCCGTTTCGCTGGGTGAAATACTTTTTAAAGCATTTATTTTCTTAGCAGTCATAAGACCTGATAAACGCCATTCATTTGACCCTGCATTATACATTTTTTCAGGGTCACCAAAATATGATAATAATTCGTCAGTTTTAGCTCCTGCACCTAAAGCACATTGAAGCCAAATCCAATATTCAGCAGGACAAATACTCATCTTACCATTTCCCACATAATTATTGTTGCGGCAGCGGCTGCATTAAGTGACTCGGCATAACCATTCATAGGGATAGTAACGAGTGTTGAAGCACTTTTCACTTCATCACTTATTCCGTTACCCTCATTACCAATTACGCAAACCATACCGCTATTTTTATCTATATCGGTAATTTTAAGTGCAGAGCTGTCAGGAACTGAGCCGTAAATTTTCATACCGTTGCTTTTAAGCTCATTGAAAAGCTCAGATAAATCATCAACTGCCACAACATTCAAACGGAAAAGTGCGCCCATTGCTGCACGCTGTACCTTTGGGTTATAAACATCGCAACCGCCTTTGATAATAATACCGTCAAGTCCGACTGCCTCTGCAGTACGACAAATAGCACCAAAATTGGAAGGATTAGAAATCTCTTCCAAAGCCACATATTTGCCATAGTATTTTATTTTACTTATATTTGCAAATTTGTCAAGCATAGAAAGAACTGCAAAAACACCCTGAGTGCTTTTAGTATCAGCTAATTTTTCTGCAATATCTTTTGAAATAATAAAGGCTTTTTTTGTTGCCTTTAAAATATCTTTTATATAATCAGAATACTTTTCGTTTGCCTCGTCTGTTACAAAAAGCATTTCTATTTCAGCACCGCTTAAAGCGGCATCTTTTACGAGTCTTGCACTCTCAATGAAAAACTTTTTTTCTGATTTTCTGTAAGAAGCAGAATCGCGTAATTTTACTGCATATTTAATTTTTTCATTTGCTTTTGATGAAATAACTTCCATAATTCAAACCTGTTCTGTTGAATGCAAAATTTATTTTATATCACTTTATGAAATAAATTTCGCACTCAAAATTATATAATTTCCGAGCATTTACGACTGATTTTTAACGCCCTAAATAAACGCCTAACGCTCGGTCAGAAACCTGACCGAGCGTATTTTAATTAACTATTAAAGAGCTGCCTTTGCTTTTTCAACAAGTGCTGTAAAGCCTTGTGGGTCAGCAATAGCAATTTCTGAAAGCATTTTTCTGTTAAGGTCAATGTTTGCTTTCTTAAGACCATTGATGAATGTTGAGTAGTTGATACCATTCATCTTGCAAGCAGCAGAGATTCTTGCAATCCAAAGACGACGGAAATCTCTTTTCTTTTGCTTTCTGCCGATGTAAGCGTAGTTACCGCTTTTCATAACAGCTTGTTTCGCTGTTTTAAATAATTTGCTCTTTGAGCCATAGTAGCCTTTAGCTAATTTAAGAACTTTATTTCTTCTTTTGCGAGTCATTGTCGCACCTTTAATACGAGCCATTTAAATTTACCTCCAATCTAATCTTATTTATAAGGAATAAGACGCTTGATTTGCTTTGTATTTGTAGCGTCTGCAACTGCTGTCTGACGAAGACCTCTTTTACGCTTTGTAGTCTTCTTTGTAAGAATGTGAGACTTATTTGCATGACCACGTACAGGTTTACCGTTTTTTGAAAGTTTGAAACGCTTTTTAGCGCCTGAATGTGTTTTAAGCTTTGGCATGATTTTTCCTCCTTAATAATAAATCATTTAGTTAAATCATTTAGTTGTCTTGGGCACAAGGAACATAAGCATTGAACGGCCTTCAAGCTTTGCAGGTTTTTCAACAGTTCCGACTTCAGAACAAGCCTCTGCAAATCTGTCCATAATTCCGTTACCATTCTCAGCGTGTGCCATTTCTCTACCTCTGAAGCGAATTGAAACCTTAACCTTGTTTCCATCACTTAAAAAGCGTCTTGCATGGTTAGCTTTTGTGTTAAAATCGCCGACATCAATATTGAGAGATAAACGAACCTCTTTAATATCCATAACCTTTTGGTTTTTCTTCGCTTCTTTTTCGCGTTTTGCTTGTTCAAAGCGATATTTACCATAGTCCATAATTTTGCACACTGGTGGATTTGCACCCGGTGCAATTTTTACGAGGTCAAGATTTGCTTTTTCTGCTAATTTAAGAGCATCTTTAGCTGACATAATGCCAACCTGCTCACCTTCTGCAGAAATTACTCTGACTTCTTTATCTCTGATTTCTTCATTGATTTGGGTTGCTTCCTTGCTGATACCAAAACACCTCCTGAAATAATTAAAGCGTGAACGAAATTTCCGTTCACGCTAAAAGACACAACAATACTGTTGAAATATCTAAAAGGTATTGTACCAAACAATATTCTCGTTTGGTGAGAACGGAAATGTTCTGCTTTGTTGCTCAAATATAATACCAACAACTTTTTAGTTTGTCAATACTTTTTTAAAAATTTATTGAATAATTATATCATCCGTATTATCACTGCCATCATCTACAAGAATATCGTCATCACTAACATTACCCTCAGTAGTTGTAACAGGTGCCGGTGGCACAGTTTCTTCTGTTGTAGGTGGTGTGTATTCACCATAACAGTAGATAACAATTTTTTGTGTTGCACTTATTCTTCTGTCATCAGGTAAATCTTCCCAGTTACCTGTATCATCAGGGTAGTAAACAATGCTTGAAACCTTATTTGACTGTTCAGGTGTACTTGCCACACTGCTTACAACAGTTTCAACATATTTAAAGCCCTTGTCAGTAAGTGATTTAAGTGACTTTGCAGCATCCTCACCAACTAAATCAGGTACTAATAAACCGTCACTGACCTTAAGAGTTATTGAACGCTTATTTATTGAAGAAACAACTGTTCCCTCAGGTAAATCCTGACCTATAACGGTACCCTTTTCTTTGTCACTGTCTTCATAAACTGTACTTATTATAAGCACCTTTTTATAGGTTTCGCTTGCTTTTACCTCTTCAATATCCATACCTCTGAAATCAGGTAAATTAACATTTATAAAGTCATCATCAGTTGACTCTGTTATTTCGCCTGAAACATTTTCTTCTGTTGTTGAGGTTGGCTCTTCATCTTCGTCACCCATAGCACCAATACCGATTATTACGGCAATAAGAATTGCAAGACAGACTAAAACGCTCACAACAAAAGTAATCAAGGTACTTTTCTTGACACTTTTCTTTTCAGGGATATATTCTTCTTCAAAATCCTCAGCTTCATCAATCTGCTCTTCGGCAACATCTTCATCATCTCTTACAGTACGACGAACTGCAGCCATTGAAGAATACCCTTCGGCAGCGCTGACCGCCGCTGACGGTGAAGCAGAAAGGTCATCACGAAGAAGCTCGACATTATCAGTTCTGTCTTCAGGAAGAATCTGTAACGCATTTACCAACGCATTTATTACATAAGCCGGAATAATTTCTGCAAATTTGCCCGGAATCATAAGCTTATCGTTAGTAGCCCTTGAAACAGAGCTCATAGGTGTACTACCAACGAGAACTCTGTAAAGCACAGTTGCAAAGCCGTAAACATCAGTCCAGGGGCCTAAGTCGCCGTCTTCTGCATACTGTTCAATTGCGGCATAGCCCTCAGATAACTCTAAAGGAAGCTTACCACCTTTAAATCTTACATCGTCAATGCTGTACTCAGTAATTTTAACCTTACCGTCTTTGTCAACAATAAGTGAGTTAGGTGAAATAGCACCGTGAATTATTCCGTTTTCGTGAAGAACGCCCAAAGCAGAAAGTACAGGCATTAAAAGTACTCTTGCTTCTTCCCATAAAATATAACCCTGCTCATTTTTGAGTAAATATTCTCTGAGAGTTTCACCCTCGCCTGTATATTCACTGATAGCATAAGCGGTGCCCAAATCCTCAAAAACATCGAGAACAGGCACAATTGCAGAGCACTCTGTGATATTTTTAAGAGTGTTCCATAATTTTGTGAATTTTGCCTTTGCATCAATGAAAGCTGCTGCTCTACCAACATTAACAAGGCAGTAGTTATCATCACCGCGGGTAACCTCACCCTCAGGGAAGCACTCACGAATCATAACAGCCTGTTTTTTCTCTAAATCAAAGCCGTAATAAGTAGAGCCACCGCCATTGGTTGAAACCCTTTTGCCAACGAGATATTTTCCGCCGACAACTGCTTTAAGCGGTAAATATGGTGCTTTTTGCACCTCACCACTTTCATCTTTGCAATAAGGACAAACATTGTTGTCGCCGATTTTTCTCATACAGCGTAAACAAAGCTTCTCTTTTTCCATTATTGATTTCTCACCCTTTATTAATCAAAATCAGGTCTTGGTTCGTTACCTGCATTAAGTGCATCGTGAAGACTTTGTCTTAATGTTCTGATATCATTTACGCTTCTTGTGAGTGTTTCATCAGTATCCTTAATTACATTTTCAACATAAGCACTTGCGTTTTTACGCATATCATTTGACCAACGCTCTGCTTTATCCATTATATCCATAGCCTTAGCCTTTGATGCGTTGAGAAGTGCATTAGATTCGTCTTTGGCCTGTTGCATGATTGCTAAAGCTGCCTCTTTTGCTTCTTTAGTAATCTGATGCTCTTCAACCATAAGGTCTGCTCTCTGACGCGCTTTTATAATAACCTCTTCTGCTGCTGCATCTGCTGCATTGAGAATGTCGCGTCTTTCAGCGGCAATTTTCTTTGCTTGTGTGATTTCAACAGGCATATTGAGTCTGATGTCTTCAATAATTCTGCGAAGCTCTTCAACATCAACTAAAAGCTTGTTTGGAACGAGAGGAACACTTCTACCTTCCTCAATTACGGTATCCATATCATTAAGCAATGTATCAATACTCATATTTTTACCAACCTTTCAATAATAAATATATATAAATTTTATTATTAGCTTATTTAGATAATCTTGCGATTATATCATCACGGATTTGCTCAGGAACAAAAGTTGAAACATCTCCGCCTAATTTACAAACCTCTTTTACAACGCTTGAGCTCAAGAACATATAATCAGCGCTTGTTACCATAAATATTGTTTCAAGCTCAGAGTTTAATTTCTGGTTTGTTAATGCCTGACGGAATTCATCGTCATAGTCAGAAATAGCCCGAAGTCCTTTAACTACTGCCGAAGCGCCTTTTTCTTTTGCATAATCTGCTAAAAGTCCCAAATGACTGTCAACAGTTACATTAGGCAAATCTTCAGTACAGCGTTTTATAAAATCCATTCTTTCTTCAATAGTAAAGCTACCTGTATTTTTATTATAGTTTCTCATTACTACAACAATGACATTATCAAATAACTTTGATGACCTTTTAATAATATCTAAATGACCTATTGTAAGTGGGTCAAAGCTACCTGGACAAATTACAGTTTTACCCAAATCACTCACCCTTTCTGTAAACCGTCAAAGCAATTTTGCCATATTTATATCTTTTAGAAGTAAAGCCTTCTATATTCTCAGGCAAAACCTCTTCACTACCTGTTTCACAAACGATTACACCATTTTCACTTATGTGCGGTGCAACTCGTTCTATTGCATCTTCCATAAGACCTGCTTTATATGGTGGGTCTAAAAGTGCAATATCATATTCTTCAATAACTCTGTCTAAATAGCTTAAAGAGTCTGAACGGACTGTTTTTGCTTTTTCACGAAAGCTTGTAATTTTAAGATTTTCTTCAACAACTACAATAGATTTTGAAGAAGAATCCACAAAAACACAAGACTCGGCACCTCGGCTTAAAGCTTCAATTCCTAACTGACCTGAGCCTGCAAAAAGGTCAATAACCTTTGCATTTGGTACATCGAACTGGATTATATTAAATATTGACTCTTTAACCTTATCTGTGGTAGGTCTTACACTATCACCCTCAAGGGTTATAAGCTTTCTGCCACGCTGTGAGCCTGTAATTACTCGCACAAAAACACCTCTGCATACAAAACTACATAGTTTCGCATTCTACAAATATATATAATCACTATATTATTGCATTTTTTGGGGTGGTTTGTCAAGTTTTATATTCAGGGACTAGGGACTAGGGACTAGGGACTAGGGATTAGGAAATAGGAAACAGGAAACAGGAAACAGGAAACAGAACAAGTTTGCTCCGTTTCCTGTTTTAATTTATTCTTTATTATTTATTCTATATTCTTTTGGTTTTAAAATTTTCAAGTAAGATAATCTTAACTGTAAAAGGCAGAATTGACTGATTTAACTGGAATCATATTTTCTGAGAACTCATACTCGTTTTCATACCATTCACAAAATACTTTAATATCACTTTTGAACTTAAACAAAACACCAAGCGATAATTTTTTATCAAGTGGTTTAAATACACTATATCCTAATTCTATAGCTCCACTTTTTCCGCCTGTTATATAGTAATAATCGCCATCATCTGCTTTAGACAAAAACAAAATGTACAGGGGTCTCACAGCAGATGGTTTTTCACAAACATACTCATCTGCATACTCAATAATTGGTTTACCATCTTCATACTGTTTCGCAAGTGTTACTTCGTAGTCTGGAAAATAAATCTCTTCATCACTCAACCCTATAATTTCCTCAACGCTTGTTTCAACAGTATCTTTTGTTTCCATAAATTTCAAATCATCTGTAATTTCAATATCGCTATCAGATGACAGTGTAGCCCCACCTATTGAACTAAGGCAAACGCAACAATCTGATTCTGTAATTATTTTTTCAAGCAATTGTTCCGACTGATTTCTAGAACAAATAAAAAGAACTATACCTACTATGGCACTAAATACAACTACAGATACACGAACAATTAACATCCTTTTCATTATACTTCCCACTTTCATTTAAATAAAAACATTAAACTTGACTACAACTATTCATTCCAAGGTGCAGTTGTTTCTATGTTACTGTAAACTATCTGTGGAATGGTTGTATTGTTAATATCAAACTCAATGCGAGTTGGTTTTTCAATTGGTATCATTTTATCTGAAAACTCATATTCATTTATTCTCCATTGTTCAAAATTCTTGTAATCGTTTTTAAACTTCAACCATACTTCAAATTTCAAATTCTCATCAAGCGCCTCTAATCTATCATCTATTATTTTTATTGCACCACTTTTCCCACCAGTTATGTAATAATAATCACCGTCATCAGCTTTTGTCAGAAACAAAATATATGGTGGTCTGTCCGAGCCTGAATCTCCGGGTATGTATTCCAATGTAGGTTTATAATCTTTAAACTCCTGCACAAGAATAAAGTGCTTATCAGGAAAATACAATTCGTCACGCTCATCTACAACCAGAATTTCTTCTCTGTTTGATCCCTCATTCTCTTTAGTTTCAACATAAGGACCTGTATAACAAAAATATCCTCTAACATCTCTTAAAACCACGCAACAATCAGATTCTGCTATCAACTTTTCAAGCGTCCACTCAGATTTATTTGCAGGATAATTAAAGATTATTACACCAACAGATGTTACAATAATTAACACAAATGATATTACTAAAATATTCAACTTCTTTTTCATTATGTACTCCCCCAAAAACCACTATCAGCGTTTAAAAATCTGATTTCCTAAAACCTTTAATTTATAAATCATTTTATTGTGATTTATTGTTCTTCCCAATAAGTAAACCCCCAAAAGCATTTCTACAACAGAAATACCCAATAAAAACCCTGAAACAAATTCTTTGAAATCTGAACCATCAATACAAAAAGAAAGTGCTAACAACGATATTCCCATTATAATAAGAAAGAAGCTTGTACTTGAATCTTTGGATTTTTTCAGTTCTTGTATATCTTTAAGCATTCCAAGTATTTCTTTTTCATCATAAATACGAATACTTTTTTCGTTTTCTTCACCGTCTAATAATTCTGAAACTGTAATATTAAGTTCTTTACAAAGAATTTCTATTACAGAATAGTCGGGCATACATTTTCCGTTCTCCCATTTCGAAATAGTTTTATTAGATACCCCGATTTTTTCTGCAAGCTGTTCTTGAGTTAAATTTTTCTCTTTACGCTTTAATGAAATAAAATTACCAATAGCCTGTTGGTTCATTAAAACACCCCCAAAACTTATATTTTTATTATAAAAAATCCACCCAAAATTCACATCCCCTATAAAGCGAATTTGAGTGGAACTTGCATTTTAAATTAAAAATTAAGAATGAAGAATTAAGAATTGTGGGACCTGCGGTCGGCAATTATAATATTATAAAAACAACTAGATTTCATCATTTAAGTTGCAGAATAATTTTTTGAATAAAAACAATATTATTTTATTCAAAAAAATTATAATCAAACGCGAAGCGTTTCCGAAATTCTTCATTCTTAACTCTTAATTCTTCATTCAGTGGAACTGAAAGTTCCACTCCGGCTCTCCGTCTTTTTTCATATCTTCATTCCAGTTACAGAATATTTCAAAATGCTCGTCACCTAAAAACATAGTGAGATACTTACTGAAATTTGGTGAAAGCTCCATTTTCTTTAATTCTTCAATACTTGAGAAGAAAACTTCACCCTCATCGGTTTTGTCTATCAATTCACCAGTGTAATCAGTCGTTTTATAAAAATGAACAAAATATTTGTCGTTAGTGTCAGTGTTGTGCCAGTGCATCATACCACAATATTTCAAATTGCTTACAGTGAGGCCCGTTTCTTCCTTTGCTTCTCTTACTGCACTGTCATAGATGCTCTCGCCATTCTCAACATGACCACCGGGGAAAGTACACCCACACCAGTATTTTACTCTTTTCTGCACAACAACCTCCTGTGTTTCAGGATTTTGTATCATAATCATATTTGTTAATTCTACTTTTGACATAATTAAAACCTATCCCTTGCGGGCGACCGAAGGTCTGCCCCTACTGTTATTCGCCGTGAAATGTTTTGTAAATTTCTAATGCATCCGCTTTTGAAATCCCCTGCACTTTTTCTAATTCTTCGGCACTTGCATTTCTTATATTATCAATCGTTCTGAATTTCACTATAAGCGTTTTTGCTTTTTTCTCGCCTATACCTTTTATTTGTGTAAGCGAATTTTCCAAAGCAGATTTTGTATGCTTCTTTCTGTGATATTCAACCGAAAATCTGTGAACTTCGTCCTGAATCTGAGTAACAAGAGAAAACGCTTTTCGCTTTGAGTTAAACTCAATTCTGCCACCGCTTGTAGAAATTGCAGAGGTGCGGTGCTTGTTGTCTTTAACCATACCAAAGATTGGTATATTTAAATTATATTCCTGTAAAAGCGGTAAAACTGCATTGACCTGACCTTTGCCACCGTCAAGCAAAATCAAATCAGGCAACTTACCGAAGCCGTATTCTTCATTACTGTCTTTGTTATTAAAATATTCGGTAAATCTGCGTCTTAAAACCTCTTCCATAGATGCGTAATCATCTTGTCCCGAAAAACCTTTAATAGCAAAACGCCTGTATGCTTTTTTGTACGGTCTGCCATCTTTAAATACAACCATACCTGCAACATTATCGCTACCGCCTGTGTGAGAAATATCGTAAGACTCAATGTACTCAGGAATATTTTTCATTCCAAGCATAAGTGCCAATTCTTCAAGTGCATTTTTAGTTTTTTCGCTACTTGAAAGTTTTTCTAAAAGCTTTTGCGTAGCATTATTTTTGCACATTGTAATAAGCTTTAATTGGTCGCCCTTTTGCGGAATCACAATCTGCACATTTGTGCTTCGTTTTTCAGAGAGCCATTTTTCTATTGCTTCTCTGTCTTCAACCTCACCATCAATTTCAATTCTTGGTGGAATTGCTCTGTTTAAAGAGTAGTAAGAGGTAAGAAACTCTGCTCTCATATTTTCGGGTGTGCCATTTTCTTCAAAAATAAAATGCTCAGTGTCACAAAGCTGATTATCTGAAAAGCGGAGAACTGCAATACATACTTTATTTTCAACAACGCTGAGAGCAAAAACATCCTGCTCCTTATAAGTAGAAGAAACAACCTTTTGCTTCGACTTTACTTTTTCAATGCCTCTTATAGTATCACGAAGCTTTGCCGCTTTTTCAAAGTTCAATTCTTCTGCCGCTTTTTCCATCTCTTTTTTGAGATTTTTAATAGTATCCTGAGTGCCTAATTTTAAAAACTCAATAGCCTCAGTTACCCTTTCATCATATTCGCTTTCTGAGATTTCACCTGCACACACAGCACAGCACAAATCAAGATGTGAATTAAGACAAGGGCGTTCTTTTTTTATATCCCGCGGAAACACTTTGTTGCAGGTAGGGAGCTTATAAATTTTCTTTGCTTCATCTACTGCATTTTTCACGGAATAGCCACTTGTGTATGGACCTAAATATTCTGCACCATCATCATTTTTTTGAAACACCGCTTTAATATTCCGCCACGGTCTTTTAGTAATTCTTATATAACTGTAACCCTTGTCATCCTTTAAAAGAATGTTGTATTTTGGCATATTCTGTTTTATAAGACTGCACTCTAAAACAAGTGCTTCAAATTCACTGTCAGTAAGAATATAGTCAAAATCCTGAACATTTTCAACCATTTTGCGAACTTTAGGCAGATGCTTTTCCTGTGAGCCGAAATATTGCGTAACACGATTTTTCAAAGCCTTCGCTTTGCCGATATATATAATCTCCTTGTGAGAATCACGCATAATATAAACGCCAGGGTTAAGTGGCAATTTGTTCGCTTTGTCTTTTAATCTTTTTAATCGTTGGTCTTGCATAATTCTCACCTAATTTCAAAAATATATCTTATAACATTATACACTATTTGTATTCAAAAATAAAGAGTTTGCTTAATTTAGATGTAGAAGGCATTTTCTTCACCCCGAAGCTGTATATAGATACTGCGAGTGGGTGAAAAAATGACTAAAACCCCCGAAGTCCGTGACTTCGGGGGTTTGTTCTACGCTAAAGTAAGCAAACTATTTTATTCTTGGAAACCGCTGTCAACTAATGCAGCAAGTGCAGTAACTGCTTGCTCTTCATCAACGCCACCTGCGATGATGCGAATATCTGTGCCACCCATAATGCCGAGAGAGAGAACACCAAGAAGACTTTTTGCATTTACTCTTCTTTCTTCTTTCTCAAGCCAGATTGATGACTTGAATTCATTTGCTTTCTGAATAAAAAATGTAGCCGGACGAGCGTGAAGACCTACTTGATTCTGAACTGTAACATCTTTAACGAACATACCAATTTACTCCTAAATTCTAATATTTTGTCATAATTACTATTTCGAATATTTGGTTGTACTCTTGAACTCGTCACACAACATTTTGTGTAAAAATTCAGGTACAGGGAATTTTGCTAAGTTTTCTTAACACGGTTTATTATATCACTAAATCGCTTAAAGTCAACGATATTTTGAAAGTTCATACGGAATGCTAAACTGTACCATTTTTCAACTTTTTGATTTGTGCAAGTTTACTACAATTTTCAACCCATAATATCAAACTTCAACAAGTTATTGAATAGAAATTCACCTGAAAAGTGAGTGCATCTTTAGTAAATAGTATGCATAAAAATGCCTACTTCATACTATGACTTTCACGGATTTTTGCTAAGATTTTTTTATCTTTTTCTGAAAGCTCCGCCTTTTCTAAAAGCTCAGGTCTTCTTAAGAATGTTCTTAAAAGTGACTGTTCGCGTTGCCATTCTTCAATTTTTGCATGATGACCGGAATATAAAACTTCCGGAACTTCTCTTTCGTGCCACGAAACAGGCTTTGTGTATTGTGGATATTCTAAAAGTGAAGAATAGTGACTTTCACCAATAAAGCCCTGTGAATCTGAAAGCACACCAGGTAACATTCGTGACACAGCATCTGCTAAAATCATAGCTGGTAGCTCACCACCTGTTACAACATAATCTCCAATAGAAATTTCTTCATCAACAATTTCGTCAATTACTCTTTGGTCAACGCCCTCATATCTGCCACAAAGAATTGCAATATTAGTCATTTCTGACAATTCCTTGACTCTTTCCTGGGTGAGAGTTTTTCCAACGGGTGACATATAAATAAAATGTGGTCTTTCTTTTGTTTCACTGCACACCTTATTGAAGCAATCGTAAATAGGCTGTGCCATCATAAGCATACCTTCACCGCCACCATAAGGGGTGTCATCAACCTGATTATGCTTATTGACTGCAAAATCTCTTATCTGGTGAAAGTTTATTTCTACTGCACCTTTTTTCCTTGCTCTGCCTATAACACTTTCACTCATTACCGCGTCACACATTTCAGGGAATAATGTTAAAATATCAATCCTCACTGAAAAGCCCCCTTAATGCGTGAATGTAAACCTTTTCTGCTTTAACATCACATTTTACTACAACATCAGGAATAGCTGGTATTAAAACCTCTTCGCCACCTTGTGTTTTTACATACCACACATCATTAGCGCCTGTTTCTGCAACATCGGTTATTTCACCATAGCAAATGCTTTCATCGTCACAGTCAATAACCTTACAGCCCAGAAGCTCACTTATAAACCATTCACCCTCAGGAAGATGTGCGTCTTCTCTCTTTATATAAAGAACGGTATTTTTTAAAGACTGTGCCATTTCAACAGTATCAACACCCTCAAATTTTGCTATTGCAACATTTTTATGAGGACGGCAGGAAACAACCCTGAAGCTGCTATTTCCGTTTGCATCTTTATATAATGTCTTAAATTTTTTTATAAATTCAGGTCCGTTGCACCACGGGTTTATCCGCACTTCACCACGAATTCCGTGAGTGCTTACTATCTGACCTATTTCAAGATAATTTTTAATCATAATAAACCTACTAAAAATTAACTTAAATTGTTTTCAGATGCAGAAGTCATTTTCTTCACTCCGAAGCTGTATAAAGATACTGCGAGCGGGTGAAAAAATGACTAAAAAAGCCTGAAACTTTTGAGTTTCGGGCTTTTTGTTCTGCGCTAAAAACAGTTTAAGTTTAATCGATGTCAACTTGTATTTTCTCATCTTTGCGAACAGCAGCAGCACGCATAACTGTACGGATTGCCTTAGCAATTCTGCCCTGTTTGCCGATAACACGGCCCATATCTTCAGCCGCTACATGAAGATGATAAACAACGATGCCCTCTTCGTTGGGTTCGTCAACTGTGACCTCGACTGCGTCGGGAGCCTCTACAAGACCCTTTACGACTGTTACGAGCAAATCTTTCATTGGTATCACCTTTTAATTATTTAATGATGTTTTGTTTTTTGAGAAGTGCACGAACTGTATCAGTTGGTTGAGCACCGTTTTCAATCCATTTTGAAATTTTTTCTGCATCAAGCTTAACTTCTGCAGGCTCTGTAAGTGGGTTATAGTAACCAACTTCTTCAATAAATCTACCGTCACGAGGGTAACGTGAATCTGCTACTACTACACGATAGAAAGGTGCTTTTTTTGCGCCCATACGGCGAAGACGAATTTTTACTGACATTTTAATTACCTCCGAATTAAAAATTATTAATTAATTATATAAATAGCTTACGCTTATTTACAACGAGTTTACATCGGGAA
>SVPR01000037.1 GCA_015065785.1 Oscillospiraceae bacterium
CAATTACAAGCAAGTTAGAGGAATGTGGTGTTACTGTTATTGAGGGCGACGAGAGTGTTCGTGTTATTTCAGATTTGCAGAGAGTAAATCCTTGCAGAGTTAAAACAAGACCACACCCAGGCTTCCCTACAGATATGCAACCACAAATAGCTGTTTTACTCACAACTTGCCAAGGTACAAGCTATGTTGTAGAAAGCGTTTGGGATAATCGTTTCAAATACACCCAACAGTTAAAGAGAATGGGTGCAAATATAATTGTTGATGGTAAAACTGCAATTGTCACAGGTGTTGAAAATCTTAAAGGTGCACCTGTTGAAGCAGATGACTTAAGAGCTGGTGCAGCAATGGTTATTGCTGGTATGATGGCTAAAGGTACAACAACAGTTACCAACGTTAATTTAATTGACCGAGGTTACGAAAAAATTGTCGAAAAGCTCAAGGCTGTTGGCGTTGATATTGAGCGTGAAGTATTCGACGAGGAGTAATTTAATATGATAAGATTTTGCCCGCTATTTTCATCAAGTAGCGGCAATTCTGTTTACATAGGCGAAAGTAAGAGCGGGATTTTGATTGATGTAGGCAGAAGTGCCAAGCAAACGAGAGAAATGCTAAGTAAAATCGGCGTAGAAGAAAGTGCAGTTAAAGCAGTTTTTTTAACCCACGAACACGCTGACCACGTTGCAGGACTTTCAGTATTTTTAAAAAGAAATAATATACCAGTTTACGCTTCTGCGGGTACACTTTTAAGTTTAAGAAAAAAAGGTGTTTTAACAGATTGTCATACAGATTTTACTTTGAATGACGAAGGTGTAGAAATAAACGGAATGTTTATAAAGCCATTTAAAACTTCTCACGACTGTGCAGATGGCAGAGGCTACACTGTAACTAATAGTGATGGTAGCTCAAAGGTAGCCGTTGCTACAGATACTGGCATTGTGACACCAGAAATTATAAATTCAATTACAGGCTGTAATCTTGTTTATATTGAATCAAATCACGATGTTAATATGCTTAAAAACGGCAATTATCATTTTGAATTAAAAAAGAGAATTTTATCAGACAAAGGGCATCTTTCAAATGACGCTTGTGCAGAAGTGTTAAGAACTTTGGTAAATAAAGGCACTACACAATTTGTTCTTGCACATTTAAGCGAAGAAAATAACACACCGCATTTAGCGTACGATACGTCAATAAATGCACTTTTAGAGATGGGGGCACTTGTTAACAGAGATTATCAGTTGAGAGTTGCCGAGCCAGAAAATCAAAATAAACCAATATTGGTATAGTAAAAAGCACTTTAATTGCATATTTGCAATTAAAGTGCTTGACTTTTCATTCTACATATTGTAGAATGAAGTTAATCTACAAGTGTAGAATGGAGAGTGAGAAAAAATGAGCGACTATCAGATGGGCGTTGTTGAAGCAAAATTTGCTGATATTATATGGGAGAATGAGCCAATAGCTTCACCCGAGCTTGCAAAGAAAAGTGAAGAAATTCTGAAGTGGAAAAAGTCAACCACCTACACAGTTTTAAAAAGACTTTGTGATAAAGGTCTTTTTCAGAACAATAAAGGTATAGTAACTTCTCTTGTTTCAAAAGATGAGTTTTATTCAGTTCAGAGTGAAAGGTTTATTGATGAAACTTTTTCTGGTTCTTTGCCTGCATTTTTAACGGCTTTTACATCGCGTAAAAAGCTGACAGAGAAAGAAGTTGAAAAACTTCGTCAGATAGTTGATTCTTATAAGGGGGAATAATAATGAATTTAGAAGAACAGTTAATTCTTATAATGGATTTAAGCTATGCTGCATCGTGGATTGTTTTAGCGGTAGTTATTTTAAGATGGTTAATGCAAAAAGCACCAAAATCACAACGTCTTTTTATGTGGTTATTTGTTGCTTTAAGGTTGGTGAGTCAATATTATTTGCCGTCAAGTAAATTGAGTATTGTCCCAAATCTCGGTGTTGTTCCTGTAAACATTACAGAAACCAAAGTTCCTGGAATAGATACAGGTTTTCAAACGGTTAATTCTGTACTGAATCCAATTATCGAGAAGAATTTTACACCTGAACCAGATGCACTTGTAACACCTATGCAGAAATTTTTTGATGTTGCAATTGTTGTATGGTTTATTGGTGTAATTGCTATGTTTTTATATGCAATTATAAGTTTTATAATACTTCGTATAAAAATAAAAGAAGCAACACCGTTAAAGAATAATGTAATGATTTGTGACCGCATTGACACAGCCTTTGTTTTAGGAATAATAAGACCTAAAATTTACATTCCATCAAATTTAAATGGTGGTGATATGGAATGTGTGATAGCTCACGAAAAAGCTCATATAAAGCGTGGCGACCACATCTGGAAGTTGATTGGTTATTTATTATTAAGTATTTATTGGTTTAACCCTGTTATGTGGTTGGCGTTTAATCTTTTTTGCAAAGATATAGAATTAGCTTGCGATGCAAAAGTTTTAAAAAGAACTACTGATTTTTATAAAAAGTTTTATTCAAAGGCACTTATAAATTGTAGTAGTGCTAAAAAAAGAATTGTTACTTGTCCACTTGCATTCAGTGAAAATGCAGTAGAGAGTAGAATTAAATCTATTTTAAACTATAAGAAACCAAAGGTGTGGCTTGCTCTGGTTGGTGTAGTTGTTTGCTTTTCAATGTCTTTTGTGTCATTTTCAGGTAATTCATCTTTTGTTGGATATCAGGAATATAAATCAGAAATAACAGAGGAACAATATAAGTTTATTGAAAAAGAATTGTTAGAAAGAGCAAAATGCAGTAATGACAGAATTAATATTGATTATTATTGTACTGCTTTTACGGTTTTAGAAGTCAGAGAGAAAAACGATTTGACTACATTTTATATGGTTTCTCGTTCAAATGGATATGCTGTTAATAATGGTGTTGTAGAGTGCAATCACAGAAGTGTATATGGTGGAGTGAGTGCTATTACTGCAGAATATTCTGATGGCAATTACGAATTGATAGAGTTCTGGTATCCGGGAGATGGTGAGGTTTACTGGGAAGATATTCATGAAAAATTCCCGTCATATCTTTGGAATTACTTAATGCATAATGAGGGTGAAATCAGGGGTACGCTTCAGACAAAATGTGAAATCAAAGCACAAGAAAAATTGTTGGGTAAAACAGCAAGTGAATGCTTGGTAGAGAGCGAAGCAGCTGCTATAGAAATTGCCAAAAAGCTTTGTACCGTTGAATATGATGAAATATCTGTTGAATATTTTGGTGAAGGCTGGACACCAAAGCAATATGAAGTCATATTTTTGAAAAATGGTGGCAGTGAGTATGGTGAGCAGAGTGTGTGGATTACGGAAAATGGCATCGTGGAGCACATAACCTATTGGGATTAAAATTAAAAATAAAAAACAAATTCTATCATTTTTAGTTTACGATAAACTTAAAATGATAGAATTTATTAATTGTAACCTAATTTCTATTGCCTAACACCCAACATCTAACATCTAACACCCAACACCAAACAACTATTTTATCTTCTCAAACTCAGCAGTTAATGCCTTTGCTATAAGATTGTGACCGGCAGGGGTAGGGTGAACGCCGTCAGCGAGCCAATATGTAGTTTCAGTATCATTTGTTGCTTCATTGAATTTATCTTGTAACGGAACAAAGCTCAAGCCATATTCAGCAGCAACCTCTTTAACAGATTGTGCTCTTAATTTTGTTTCACTGTAAAATTCATCCCAGTTTTCTTCTGTTGCAGGGCCTTTAAGTACAAATGGCTCGAGCATAATAATTTTAATATCAGGCAAGGCTTCCTTTACTTCTTCAATAAGCATTGAAAGAACCTTTTTAAATTTTTTATTATCAACGCCGTTCTGTGACTGTATTTCGTGCCACACGTCGTTTATACCAATTAATATACTTAAATAGTCAGGCTTTAAGTTAATGAGGTCTATTTTAATTCTTGCATAAAGGTCAACAATTCTGTTTCCGCTTATGCCTTTATTTATAAATTGATATTCATTGTGATTTTCTTCAAGATATTTTGCAGCGACAATATTTGGGTATCCATATC
>SVPR01000026.1 GCA_015065785.1 Oscillospiraceae bacterium
AACACTCACTCTGAATCTGCAATAAAAATAAGCACTCTCGTTCAAAATGAGAGTGCTATTCTTTGTTTTATGCGTTAAAAATTTTTTTACTTATTTTGTGTTGACAAAGTGTTTTTATAATGTTAATATATGTACATAACAAGGAAATGTTTTAAATTGCTTTTCCTATATAAATTTGAATTTATCGACGCACGTGTCCCTTTTTGGATTAAATTTTTTAAATTTGTCTGAAATCGGCTTAGTGTGTCGTTTTTTTCAGGATTTACTTCAAGGGGAAGGATTGAGAATTGCGACTGACAAGTTGGATTCAAAGAATTTTTATGCGTTCAACCCAAGCTTTGATAAGCATTGTAATAAGAAAATGTAACATTAAACCACCACCTGCCACAAGAGTGGTGCGATAAATGGGTTGCTTGTTTTATCAAGCAACCCATTTTCAATCCGGCAGCAAAAGCATTTAAAATCATTGACGAAAACCCGAACAGAACCATTTATTTCCCTGATGGTGAATACCTTTTGAGCAATCCGATTTACACCCCTGCTGAGCCTACAAAAAGTGTTTCGTTGGAACTTTCGGATTATGCAGTGCTCAAGGCAACAGATAGCTTCAAGCCGGGTGAAGCGATTGTTCAGTTAGGTGGCAAAGACCCTGCAAACGACACTGCGACAAACGGCAGTAATTATTCCCTTGAGGGTGGTATTATTGACGGTAGCGGTATTGCGAATGGTATTTCAATAAACACTCCGACTACACAGCATTCAGAACAGAAGAGCGATTCAATGCAACTCTCACAAACTTTAAAGCAGGATTTACCGATGATTGCCAAAATATTGTTCTTAATGTCAAAGAATCAGGCGGAAACGGAACTATAGACAATATTGAAATAAGTGGCGACACTACAAATGATGTTTATAAAGCTTATGTTGAGCTTCAAATCACACAAAATCACATTTTCTGCATACTCGGAGTTTTGATTGGAATAATTGTTGCTGCGATAGTTGTTGCGATAGTTATAAAAAGAAAAAAGGTTAGGTAATAAAAACCCCACCCACTTGTCAAGATTTTGATAAGTGGGTGGTTTATTGTATTTATGACTTAATAGAGATTTGGATAGTCCAGAGAATTATTTACTCTCTTATGGTACCTTCTTTTATATGGTATAATTTATTATGTCTTTCACAGAAAGTTATTACTTCTCTTGCTGAATTATTGAAAAAAGTTTTAGCATCAATATACTCAGAAACCTTTTTATTATAGTTCAAACGTCCAAAAATAATTTTATCACAAAAACTTATAGTTTCTAAAATTTCGTTCAAATCTTGTTCAATAAAATTGGGAGTTGGGTAAGGTTCCATGCTAACCCAAGTTTTACAACCCGCATCATGTAATGCTCGCAACGATTCAAGTCTTTCCTGATATGGAGCCGTATTTGGTTCCATATCGTTTCTAAATTCTTCATTTAGAGATACCAAAGTTATACCATATTCATTTTCAGGTGATAATGTTGCCAATTCGATTGGTAAAACACCTTTCGTAAGTACAGTGCATTTAATACCAGCATTATTTAATTTTTTTATAATTGCAATACTCATTTTTGATATTTCTTCGTACCCATACATAAATGGATCTGTAGAAAAACATAAATGTACAGATTTAATTCTATCTTTTAATTTTGGTATCTCTTTATCTAATATTTCAAGAGCGTTTATTGCAATTTTCGGTTCGCACCATTCTTCATACGTTTTTGCTTTTCCAAAGCGTTTTGCCATCATCATAGCATAACATGGAAACTTGCAACCATGAGCACATCCCTGAACATGGTTGATAGTGTAATCACCATACTCTACACCAGTTTTATAAAGCATGCTCTTTCGTTCTATTATATCCATTACTTACTTCCTTTGGTTATCGAATCAATCTTCTCAAATATTTGATTAACAACTTTACTGCCTAATCCAATAGCTTTAGGGCTATTATTTGTCATCATAAAATACAAGATGAACAACGGACTATTTTTACTATTTTTTAAAACTCTGGATTTAGGGGATACATATGCAAACACACTTTTTAATCGATTAGACAAAAAGTCAACCAACTCGCCTAACTCAACACGTTCATAATTGTCCATATCAAACAATGACAATTGTTGACTTTCTCTATATAAGGCAACCTCCCAATCATGCGTTCCCAATATCTTATCTATTTTTTTTGATGTTGTTTCACTATAATTCTTATCTTTAGGTAAATTACGTACAAGTGCATTAAGTGGAAAAAGATACCATACATCTAAGACATTAGTTTTATTAGCTGCTTCTAAAACATTCCAATCAAGTTCTAATGCATAAGGGTCTAAAAACATAACCCCTCTTTGATAAACTGTCAATCTATTTAAAATATCAATCAAACTATTGTTACAATTATCATTTATTATATGTATTTTTGATATTTTGTCTGGATATTTATCCATAATACGTTTTTGCAAAGTTTCTTTTCTATCTTTATCAATTTCAATGAAATAATACTCATCAAAATTATATTGCAATGATATAAGTGCGGAGCCATCTACTTCAGTTCCGTCTGGAAGTATTGTTTGTCCGCTTCCTGCAAATGCATCAATATAAACTAGTTTAACTCTTTGTTTGCTCATAGCAGTGGTGTAGAATTTCAAATAATCATCAATTATTGTTAATTTTTCATTTGTCCACTCTCCACCAAAATGACTACCACTAATTTTAGTCTGTTTCCCCATACTCCACACTCCTATTATATCATATCAATCTATCAAATACTTAATATTATCTTGCTTTCGTATCCTATATGTGTTAGCCATTTTGGACACCCATTTATCATCTTCGCCTCGCTCTAATTGAATTGCAAAACCATATGTATTTGTTGGTTTATCAAAAGCCACAAAGCTTTCTATTAACAGTTTCTTGCAATTTATTAATCTGTTTATTTCATCTTCATCATGAAAATAGTATCTTAAACTAACAATCAATTCGCCTTTATTATTCACTTTTGAAGCAAATGTCTCGTTACTCCTCTTCACTGGTTTTATCAGCGTCTTATCTTCCGTTAATAATCTAAAACATTTAGTATACAACTTAGGATACGGCTGTCCTGTATATCCCATAAAACCTATTTCAAAATCAATAACGCCACAATCAAAATCATTACTATTCAAATAGCAATATGAGGTTTCATCAAACTGCGACCATAATCTACCATCAGCAAAATAATGAACTGCGCAACTAGAAATAGTCAACACATCTACTTTACATTTCCGCTGAATAGTAAATTTAGGTGTAAACTCCAAATTAATATCAAGCATAATTACTCCTTGTAAAATTATAAAGACTTTTTCTTTTTTTAATACTTACAACACTTAGCTTATCCCAAAAAATCTTTCAAAGAAAATTTTGAGCTTTTCAATAACTGTTTCTTTCTTTTCAGCTCTGTTACCGCCGCCGAAGCGAGACATAGCCGGAAGGATTTCATCAATATCAGTACCTACTGTTTTTATTTCACCATCACGGAAAGATTTAGAAATGAATTTTCTTGTTTCTTCCTCTTTAAGACCTTCTTCTGTAATAATAGCAACCAGCTCTTTTTCTCTTTGCTCTGAAACATAGCTGTGCCATTCTGCCATAATATCTTCTACATCGTTAATACCAGCAATGAAGTTTTCAATAAGTGCTTTTTTGCTACGAAGCTCAGGGCTTGCATCAACAGCCTTTTGAATAGTGATAAGAACTTCTTTATCATCACAGTGAGAATCGTGATATTTCTTCACTAACATAAGGATATAGTCGATATTGATTTCAATTTGTTTTATCAATTCAATTTCAAAAACAATATCATCTGTAATATCTTCTTTATCTCCGCCGGGTTTCTTATTCTTCCATTCATCTCTTAAATCCTGATATCTGCCAAGATAGTCTTGCAAATCTCTGTCTGAAAGTATTTCATTTCCTTGGAATTCATCAAAAGAAGTAAGAAGGTTTCTCATACGAAGAATTGCACCAAACAAAGCAATAAAGTTTTTCTGATTCTGCTCGCCTGTAATTCTCTCATCAGTAAGCGGATATTTTTCGGTCAATTCTTCAATTAAATCCACAAAGCCGGGATGATATTTATCTTTATCGTCCTTGTAGCCATAGTAATAATCTTTATAGCCACGAAGAAGAACTATACCACCTGCTTCTTTGTCACCAAAAAGTGAAATTGCATCGTCTGTTCTCTTTTGGAGGTTTCTGAAGCAAACAATATTACCAAAAGTCTTAATAGAGTTAAGAATACGATTAGTACGGGAATACGCCTGAATAAGACCATGCATTTTAAGATTCTTATCAACCCACAAGGTATTAAGAGTGGTAGCATCAAAACCAGTAAGGAACATATTTACAACAATAAGCAAATCAAGTTCTTTGTTCTTCATACGAAGCGAAACATCTTTGTAATAATTCTGGAATTTATCAGAAGAAGTATCATAGTTGGTATGAAACATCTCGTTATAATCTTTAATTGCTTCTTCCAAGAAATCACGAGAGCCAACATCAAGTGCAGAAGTATCTTCTGAATTTTCCTCGTCAAGAATTCCATCAGACTCCTCTTCGTTTGCACCATAGCTATAAATTGTAGCAATACGGAGTTTTTTTGTAGGGTCTGCTTCCATCTGCTTTTTAAATTCATTGTAATAAAGCTTTGCCGCATCAACTGAAGAAACTGCAAATATTGAGTTAAATCCACTGACTCTTTGTTTTTGCTTTACTTCTTCAATAGATTTCTTTCCGTTGTTAGAAGCAACGTCAGCAATATTCTGCAAAACATTAAATGTATATGTTTTATCTCCACGATACGTCTTTTGGTCGAAGTGGTCAAGGATGTACTTTGTTACAAGCTTGATACGCTCAGGAGCCATAAAAGCCTTTTCACGATTAATATCCCAGACTTCTTTATCGTCAATATCATCGTCAATATCCATAGTCTTAATATAATCAACCCTAAAAGGAAGAACATTTTTATCGTTAATAGCATCAACTATTGTATATGTATGAAGCTGGTCACCAAAAGCCTGCTCGGTTGTTCGCAAGTTTGGATTTTTGCCAGTGCCTGCATTTACAGCAAAAATAGGTGTTCCAGTAAAACCAAAGAGATGATATCTCTTAAAATACTTTGTAATAGCCTGATGCATATCACCGAATTGAGAACGGTGACACTCATCAAAGATTATTACAATTCTTTTATCAAAAACAGCATGTCCTGTATTCTTCTTTATGAAGGTTGCAAGCTTCTGAATCGTTGTAATAATAATTTTTGAATTATCATCTTCAAGTTGTCTTTTAAGAACTGCTGTAGATGTGTTGCTGTTAGCAGCACCTTTTTCAAAACGGTCATATTCCTTCATTGTCTGATAGTCAAGGTCTTTTCTGTCAACGACAAATAACACCTTATCAATATAGTCAAGGCGTGAAGCAATTTGTGCAGTTTTGAATGATGTAAGTGTTTTACCTGAACCGGTAGTGTGCCAGATATAGCCACCACCCTGTACAGTACCATATTTCTTATAGTTATTTGCGATTTCAATTCGATTAATAATGCGTTCAGTTGCAACAATCTGATATGGACGCATTACAAGAAGCATACCTTCAGATGTAAAAACACAATATTTTGTTAAAATATTAAGGAGTGTATGCTTTGCGAAAAACGTTTTTGTAAAGTCAACAAGGTCGGGGATTATTTTGTTGTTGGCATCTGCCCAAAATGATGTAAACTCAAAGCTGTTGCTTGTTTTAGCTTTAGCTGATTTTTGAGCAGTTGCATCTTTAACGTGGTTAAAACGAGTAGAGTTTGAGTAGTATTTTGTATTTGTACCGTTGGAGATAACGAATATCTGCACATATTCATAAAGCCCACTACCAGCCCAGAAGCTATCTCTCTGGTAACGGTTAATCTGGTTAAATGCTTCACGAATTGGCACACCACGACGCTTAAGTTCAACATGAACAAGAGGTAAACCATTAACGAGAATAGTAACATCATAGCGGTTATCGTGCTTCGCACCATCACCGGTAGAAACAACATATTGGTTTATAACTTGCAAAAAGTTATTATGAATATTCTTTTTGTCAATAATTGTGATGTTTTTAGTAGTACCGTCATCACGCTTTAATACTTGTACATTATCTTCCTGAATAATGCGAGTTTTTTCAACAATACCAAACTTTGAGTTTGCTATATTATGTTGAAAAAATCTTTCCCATTCACTGTCTGTAAACTTATAATTATTAAGTTTTTCCAACTGTTTGCGTAAGTTACTTATCAACTCATCATTGCTATGAATGACCTTATCTTCATAGCCTTGTTCACTAAGCATTTTTATAAAAGCAGATTCAAGTGCAGCTTCGCTTTGGTAAGCTTCAGAACGTTTTTTCTCCGGCTTATATTCAGTTACAACAGTAGCTTCAGCAGCTGAAACTATGATGTTATACTTACTCATACACTTAACTCCTTAAAAGTTAATAATTCATCTCTGTAATATTCATATTGTTTTTGACGAGCTTCAATTTCTGCAGGCAAAGTAATATTGCAGTATTCATCAAGAATTTCCAGTTTAGAAACAATGCTATGCTGTGTTTCAATATCAGGAACAGGTATTTTTACCTTTTCAATATCTGGGATATGCATGGAAACATTTGCTCCACCCTTCATTAAAGGGACGAGAGTATAGTCTTTTGTGCATTCAAAATAGAAGTATAAATATTTTGCAGAGAGTACATTTTCATCTGTTGGAACCACGGCACAGAGTATATTCCCTAATGCAAATTTACCTTCTTGATAATATACATGATTAAGACTTGCTACACCGTGACCACGTGAAGAAACAAGAGGAATACAAACCGCCGCAGTATCATACTGATATGTCTTACAACTTTTACGCTCACTTGTTGTTACAACTAATGGATAATCACCAGGTTCAGCTTTTTGAATTGGTGTTTTTCCTTTACTTAATTCGCATAAATCTTTAACAAAGTGTAATTTTGAATTGTTTTTCTTAATTAAAAGTTGATATGATAACTCGCTATACTGTTTTTTCCTTAGTTCAAGCTCGGACATAAGTTCTGCTGTAAGCTCTGTGAAATTGTCCAAAATACGAACAATTTCACGCTGCACCTTCAAAGGAGGTACAGGGATATATGTATCATTTAAATATTTAAAGTGTCTTTCGTAGTTGTTATGGTTTTTATAAAAATTGGAGATGGAATAATAAAAATATCGAGGGTGTAGAACACTTTCGTCTGTATACATTATTTTCAAACCATCAGCACCTTGAACAAATGCAAAATCAACATATTTTATATGTTCGCTATGGTCGCCAAAACATACATATTTTCTTTGAGGTATATTTTTATCAATTGAATCACTATAACCTGAAATATACTCAGCTTCTTGTGAAATAATGGGAGTACTACCTTCTTCTTTATAATCATTTCTTTTTATTTTGAACGACGGGGTTACAGTTTCAACGCTTTTACTTTTTATAAGCTCTCCAACAGAAAAATATTTAACTCCATCCGGGCAAAGTTCTTTTATCATTTTTTCAAGTTTAGTCATCATTTTCCTCCGAAATGTATTTAATCTCGGTAATATATTCTTCTATTGTTGGGAATACAACCTCATGTTCAGATGCACGAGAACTACCAATAACATCCAAGTCTATTCCATATAATGGTTCGGCAATTTCGCACGACATCCAAGTAACAGGACCATACAACTTGCTTTCAATATAGTTATTTTCCGGTTCTTTGCTCCAAGAAACATAAATCTCATTATACTTAGGAACAACCACCTTTTTGCTTGGATGATTATGACCTAAATAACGATAAATTGTTCCTTGATAAAGCATCGCTTCAGCAACTCGTACCTCGTAATCTTTTTTACTGTCTTTCATTGTTAGAAGTAGGTTCATTAATTCCGTAAAGAAACCTTGAAAAGCTTCTCTTATAACTTTTGTTTTGGGACTTCCTACGTAGGTTTTTCCAGTCCAAAAATCACAAACATCTCCAATATCCTCTCCGAGTATTAAAAGTGATTCCTGAGAAGATTTTTCATTATTTCTGTATTGAAAGATATTTTGTGTTGTTTCGGTAATCCCTTGTACAATTAAATCTGTTTCGTCGCTCCACAAGGTAGCCATATTAACGCTAATCATCCTTCTATCTCCGCAATAATTTTATTAATCTCATCACGAAGTGCATTTTCACGAGCTACAATTTCTTCAATCTCGGCATTAAGCTTTACAATATCAATAACTTCTCTTGTATCCTCTACTTCAACATAAGTAGAAACTGAAAGGTTATAGTTGTTGTCTTTATTACCAACTTCGTCATTTAAAACCACACGGCAGAAATATTTTTCATTTTTTCTTTCTACAACAGCAGAAACAATGCGAGCAATATTTTCTTCTGAAAAACGATTGTTTTTTGTTACCTTTACAAATTCATTTGAAGCATCCACAAACAAAATAGAGTTGTCAGTTTTATTTTTCTTCAAGAGCATAATGTCAACAGAAATACCAACATTAAGGAAAAGGTTTGCCGGCAACTGAATAATAGCATCCACGAAGTTGTTATCAACAAGGTATTTGCGAATTTTCTGTTCTGCGCCGGGACGTTGCATAATACCGGGGAAACAAACTATTGCAGCAGTACCGCTCGCAGAAAGCCATGAAAGAGCATGCAAAATAAATGCCATATCTCCTTTGCCAGCTGGTGCTAAAACACCTGCAGGTGCAAAACGCGGGTCATTTATTAAAAGTGGGTTTTTATCCCCCTCCCATGGAACAGAGAAAGGTGGATTGGAAACTATTAAATCAAATGGCTGGTCATCCCAGTGCATAGGAGAAAGCAAAGTATCCTCACGAACAATATTGAATTTATCAAAAGGAATATTGTGCAAAAACATATTGATACGACAAAGGTTATATGTAGTAAGGTCGATTTCCTGACCGTAAAAGCCTTGCTCAATATTTTCTTTACCAAGCACTTTTTCCGCTTTAAGCAAAAGTGAACCTGAACCACACGCAGGGTCGTATACCTTATTGATTTTTGTTTTGCCAATTGTACCAAGGCGAGAAAGCAACTCAGAAACATCGGCAGGAGTGAAATATTGTCCACCTTTTTTACCTGCATTTGCAGCATACATACCCATCAAATATTCATAGGCATCGCCAAACATATCGGCATTTATACCATCGTTTGAGAAGAGTGGCATTTCTGCAACCCCATTAAGAAGAGCGACAAGCACCTTATTACGCTTTGCAACAGTTTCGCCAATAGCTTTCGCATTAACATCAAAGTCATCAAACAAACCAGCAAAATCACTTTCTGCTGCACCTGTAGCTGCACTGCTTTCAATATTCTTAAATACTCTTTCAAGTGTTTCGTTAAGGTTTTCATCTTTATCCGCACGCTCACGAACATTACAAAAGAGTTCAGAAGGAAGAATAAAAAAGCCTTTTTCCTGAATCAATCCTTCACGGGCACTTTCGGCTTCAGCATCAGACATTTTCGCATAGTCAAAATCTTTATTACCGGCAGCATGCTCACCTTTATTGATATATGCAGCAAAATTTTCAGAAATATAACGATAAAACATTGTTCCGAGAACATAAGATTTAAAGTCCCATTCAGATACATGCCCTGCATGAACAAGGTCAGTTGCTATTTTATATATTTTGCGAAACAACTCTTCACGTTCTTGATTTATTTTTATATCAGCCATTTTAGTTCTCCTAACAGAAATTACAATTTATCAAATTACATTATAATACATTTTTTTACATTTTTCAATAAAAACCAATACTATGAAACGGACTTTGTGAAAGTTACAAGGAAATCAATTTTCTACCGCAAGAATAATGAGCGATATATTTGCTATGGCAAATGCGATATATCTTCGATACGATATACACTTCACTCTGTTCGTGTGCGATATGCCTTCGGCGTTTTACTCTGTTATTGCTGATTTAAAATCAATTTTACACCGCAAGCGGTCCCACTCTTCTTTTCAAAGAAGGTATAAAATTACGCCCTCTACTTATATATGACAAAAAGCGACGAAAGTTACATAAGTTTTTGCAGTTTTCGCTGAAATTCTACAGGTTGCACATATCAATACACAATTCGCAATGCATAATGCACAACAAAAAAAGCACTCCCGGTTTTTAGGTTTTAAAAACTGAAAGTGCTTTTTTGTTACATTTTATTCAATTGTAATTCTTACTTCGCCGTTGGAGATTATTGTGAGAGTGAGGGTGCCGTCAGGGTTCCATTGTGTGCTCATTTTGGCACCGTTTGAGCCTGTTGCTGTGACGGTTGGTTCAGTCTTGAAGCCTGAAAGCTCAATAACCGATGTTCTGAAATCTTTCGGGTTATCCATTCTTTCGCCTCTCGCATACGCTCTCATAAACTGGTCTTCGTTCTCCTGCCCTGACATTATCAAATCTGCATTAAGGCGGAGATTACACATATCAATGTTAATTTTGTTTTCAGCTTCATTTATGATTGCGTAGGTGTGAGCAACGAATTCTGTATTGATTTTCTTTCCGCTCTTCAGTGTGTAGCTTACAGTCTGCTCACTGTCAATTGTCTTATTTTCGTTGCTGTTGAAAATATAGACATAATCATTTATATCGAACAGTACGCCATTGCCCTTATAGGTTTCTTGGTAATGCTCGTTGAAGAACTCTACTTTTTTAGAATTGATGAAAAGGAATTTGAATAAATATGAGTAATCGTCGAGAATTTCGCTATTTGGGAGAAGCTTCTCCGGCTCTGAATAAAGCGGAAGAATCGGGACTATATAATATCTGCCGGTTGATGGCACCCAGGTTTTTGTGCAGTCGAAATAGATATTATTTATCTTCTCCTGGAACCAGGTGTATGTGTCGCAATAAAGCCCCTGGAGAAGATGTGCGTCGTTACCGCTTAATGCAGGTGAACGAGTAGGACGGGTCATTTTGTATGCAACCTTAATATTTTCTTTTACTTCATCTTTAGAGGGAACTGAACCTTTCAGAATCATCTGATAAATCGGGTAAAGAACATCGTAGAATGTAGGCGTGAGAATAACTTCACCATCAACAAAATGATAAAGACCGCCTCTTGAGTACATACCCTCAATTGCATAAACAGTTGCACCGCCGACCATATCTGCAATCATATCTATACCGAAGAGTGCAGGCGGATATTTTACTGTTGTAAGCGGGTCAGGCTCATTGGGGTGAACACCCAAATCATCATATTCAATAAAGCCTTCTTCGTACCAAAGGAAGTTTTCTAAGTTTACACCCCAGTTTCCGCATACATCATCAAGCCAACAACCAAGAATATTTGACTGACTTGCAAAATGTCTGCCGTGACCGTTGTGTTTATCCATAATTATAATATTCTCAGTGTTGCTTTTGAGAAGATTATAAAGCTCTTCATCCTTTAAAATCTGGTTTATGTAATTTGCTTTTTTGTAGTAGATATATTCCATATCCTGCCAGATAAACAAGCCACCATTTTCGGCACACGCGCTAATACAGGACTTGAGTCTTTTCAGGATATTTTTATTTACACCTTCATCTACCGTAACGGTATCGTAAGCGAGTTTTTCATTTGTTACGCCGTTTGTGGAAAGCTCAACCTGAACAAAACCCATTAGTGATTTATGTTCTTTAAACACTTGCGAGAGTTCTTCTTTAGTGAACGGGTCACGCTTTTTGTTTGTGCTGTAGCACTCTGACTGACAAACAATCGGCACACCCTCTTTATCTGTAATTGTGAGAAGCTCATCCCAGAATTCAAGCTGTCTTGCAGGTGTCATATCGGTTGTGCCCTCATCAATATAAATAACCGTAAAGTTTCTTATATCCTCCGGCAATGCGTTATATGTTTTAATAGCATATTCAGCAAATGCCTCGCCAGTTTGCGGACCGTTCCATATAGGGCAGTTTCTTATCATAAACAGCGGATTTTCTTCATCTACATAAAGACGAAGCCCGTCAACCTGTTTGCGTGTTCTTAATTTCGTAGGTTCGTCCGTTTTTGCAGGTAAAGCCTTGAAATCAGCGTCTTTAGCAGATGTATCTACCGCCACAACCTCAAAGGATATGACGAACAACATTGCTAAAGCAAGAATTAAACTGATTATTCTTTTCATATTTTCCACTCCGTTTTTTGTTTATATAATTATACTCCAAGCTCAAAAATTACAGTATCGTATTTCTTCATATTCAATAAAAGACTGTCTGTTTCGCATTCGGGTAGGTTTGTGCCGAGCAGGGATTTAACCTTATATTTTTTCGGCAGATTTATGTTGATTTCTCCATTCTTAGTACAGTGAATTCCGAGATATCCACCGCCGACATAAACAACAGAATTGTCGGAATTATAGCAATGCACACCCATAGAAGCAAGAAGCTTGCGAAGCTCTGCCGTATTATAAAGCGGTTTTTCTTCACTTGCCTGAATATACGGAATATTTAACTTTTCACACATACTTGCGGCAGCCCTGCCACTCTCTGACGGAATTGGTGCAGTAAATATTGCCACACGATATTTGTGAAGAATTTTTTCAGCATCCTCGACCATACACAAATCAAAAGGAATCCCCGTGTTACCCATTGCAACTCTTATTCCGCTTACAGAATCGTTCAGAGGATTGCCCCTCGCAATATTTGTGTACGCCAGTTCATCAACAAACACTACTACTTCGGCAGACGGAAATTCACTACTGTTTTTATTCCGGGCATTCTCTGCAATATTCTTCATCTGCTCAAGCTCTGCCATAATTTCAGTGTCGTGATACCATCCGCCCCACATATCGAACCACCATATACCCGACCCTTTTGTGAGCTGATGAGCAAAAGCCTTGCGGATAGCAGAAAGCGAAAATTCTTTTGTTTCAGGTCCACTCCAGACGGTTTTATTACCGTTATTGTCGGTTAAAAGCAGAATATTGTCAGGGTATTCGCCCGGTCGTGAAAGCTGCATTTTCTTTGTAAGATGAGTTCTTATGTCGCACTCAATAAAGCAGAGCTTTTTGTGTAATTTAACAGAATCAACGGGTATCATATCTCCCCAGTCAAGCCCCAGGTTTCTGTTGTCATCATAGCAGCAAGGTGAAGAGAAAAAGTCAATATAAGGCGAATCAATAATATGTCTTAGACCGTGCAAACCAAGAAGATAATCGTTGACAAATGCATTGTAGCCGTAAAACGCACCTACAAGCTGCTCACCATTTATATATTCTTTTGTTATTCCGGCAAAATGGTCTATAACTTTTGCTACCTTTTCACAGCAGAATTCTCCGAACTTGCTTGTAGTGTCGCTTAATATACCGTTTTCAAAATCCTTTTTTTTGGGAATTTTAAAATCTGCAATCCCGTATTTATTGAGCATCCACTCCTTGAATTTTTCAAGACCCATTTGAGAAAACGAGCCAAAGCAGTCATGGTGCATCCATTCCTGTGTTGTTCCGCCACAAATCTGATAGCCTGCAATTCTGTCGGCATAATCGGCAGAACGAATGTGAGAAATGAGTATTTTCAAAAGCTCTGCGCCATCTTTCAAAAATGCATCTGAATAAAGCGACTCTCTTCTGCCACCGTTTTTTGTTTCAACAGTTTCATAAAGATTTTCTGCAATCCATTTTCGTGGCATTGCAATATTGATTCTTGGGAAAATCATTGCATCGGGACATTCTGCAATAATACGACGAACATTGCAGTCAAATTCAGAATAGTCGGGTGTTTCGCTTTCAAATACGCCTGTTCTGAACGGCGTAAAACCGGAGACATTATTTATTGGCAAGTCTGTAAACGAAACATTCACAAAAAACATTTTATATCCACTACTGATAAAATCGGAGTATTCGCCACACTCGTCAAAGTATGTTGTATAGGCAAGTGGATAATGCAACTCACCACTTACTGATATTAAAGGTTTCCCATTTTTAAATTCGATTTTACTTTTCATTTCATCACCAAGATTAAAATAAATACAGTATTTAACTGTTTTTAAACCTCGTTATTCTTTTCTTCAAGCATTGCTCTCACTGACGGGGCATTTTTTGTCAATTTTTTAATTGTAACATCTTCAATTTTGTTGTTTGCGGCATTAAGATGCTTTTCTGATGTAAGCAATGCCTTTTTAATTTTTTCAAGCTGGTCAATTGTTTTATCAATACCGTTAATTGCATCCTGGAAGCGTTCGCTTGCATCTTTAAAATTCTTATTAAAGCCCGTTTTGAATGCCTCTAAATTTTCCTGAAAATTGAAAATATCAAGCTGCTCCTCTTTCATAACTTTAATTTCACGCTTGTACTGAAGCGAGTTGAGTGACGCATTTCTTATTAAAGTTATCATTGGAATAAAGAGCTGTGGGCGGATAACATACATTTTAGGGTATTTGTAAGAAACATCTACAATCCCTGTGTTGTAATATTCATTATCCATTTCTAAAGTAGAAACAAGAACTGCATATTCACAATTTTTCTCGCGTCTGTCTTTATCTAACTCTTTAAAGAAATCTTCGTTTTTATGCTTTGTTTTTGTTTCGTCTGCTTCGTTTTTCATCTCGAACATAATTGAAACGAGTTCAATGCCGTCTTCAGTATTTTCTCTGAAAATAAAGTCACCCTTACTGCCTGTTTTTGCATCGTTATCCTTTTCAAAATATGCAGTCGGGAATGCGGTCATTCTTATAGTATTAAACTCGTTAAGACAATGCTGTTCAAGGCTTTCTCCAATCATTTTTGTCGATTGACGAGCTTTAAAATCTTTATAATATTCAATTTGCTCATCTTTATCCTTAAGCTTTGTTTCGTAGCTTTCTTTTAATGTTTTTATATTTAATTCTGTTTCTTTTTCGCTGAGACTCAACTTGCCGTTGAGTTCGTTTATAACATTATTTTTCGCGGTTACTTCCTTTTCTTTTTCGGCAACCGCTTCCATAACTGCTATTTTCTTTTCAGACTCTGCATTAGTAAGCTTTGTTTTAAGCTCAAGTATCTCTTTATCTTTCTCACTGAGTTCACTATTCTTTTTATTTAAAACTGCTTCTTGCTTTTTCTCTTGCTCAAGTCTTACTAATTCTAAATCGCGTTCTCTGTTTTTATTAAGCTCTTCTTCACGGCGTTTTAATTCTGTTTCAAATTCTTTGTCACGAATCTGACTGACGATTTGTGCGTAGCCAGACTCATCAACCTGAAAAACCTCGCCACAATTAGGGCATTTTAATTCCTGCATAATATTTCTCCTTTTATTTTTCTAACTCAACTACTAATGTTATAGGACAATGGTCACTGGTGTAAACACCGTCACGAAGTCCTGAAAGCACATTATATTCTTTAATTTCAAAGCCTGTTTTTGAAACCATAAAGTAGTCAATTCGTTTAAAGCTTGCTTCATCTCCCCAATTCTGATAGGTGTGAGAATCGCTTGTTTTTAACGCTACCTTTTGAGCATCAATAAAATTCTCTGTTACGCTGTTATAAGTTTCAGAGCCTTCAAGAGCGTTGAAATCACCCATTATTACTGCTGGGTAACCGCCGAATTCTGTGATTTTTTCGAGCACAACTTTTATACCGTTAATTCTTGCTTCGTCACTGACATGGCTTAAATGTGTGTTGAACACAACAAAGTTTTCATTTGTTTCGTTATCAGTTAATATTACATAACCACAAACTCGGTTATATTGTGCACCCCAGGATTTACTCATAACATCGGGGGTTTCTGAAAGCCAGAATGAGCCTTTATCAACTAAAGTATAAAGCTCGGTATTATAAAAAATCGGGCAACCCTCTGAGTTGAAAGCTTCATCACGATAAGTGATAATTGAGTCGTAACCCTTTAAACAATCTACAAGATATGAATAATGCCATTTTGTTGCTTCCTGAAAGCCGATAATCCCCGGTTTTTGTTCTTCAATATCTTTAACAACCAAATCTGCTCTGTAGAACCACGCTTTTTTACCGAAATCGGTAGGACTGATGCAACGAAGATTGTAGCTCATCATTTTTATTTGGTTTGTTTCTTCAATTTTAATATCCACCGCTTTTTTGTTTTCTTTGTAGTGTGGATAATAGAAAAATGTGTTGCCAGCTAAAGCAATTGCCACAACTAAAGCGAGTGACAAAATAATGCTTGTTATAATTAAAATAATCTTTTTCATAAAATCAGCTCCTAAATAAAACAAGGGACATACTGCCCCCTGTTTCCTGTTTCCTGTTTCCTGTTTCCTGTTTCCTATTTCTTTTTCTTCTTATAAAGCTCGTCATATTTTTTAGACGCATCTGCTACTTCGCCATCAAAGACTAATTTGCCGTCTTTCATAACAATTCCGCGTTTGCAGAATTCTTCTGCTACTGCAGTCTGGTGAGTAACAAAAAGAAGTGTGACATTGTCATTTTTTATTATATCATTGACTTTTTCTTTACACTTATTTTTAAATGCGGCGTCACCAACGCTTAACGCTTCGTCAACAATAAGAATCTCAGGCTTGATATTAACATTTATTGCAAAGCCTAAACGGGATTTCATACCACTTGAATAAGTTCTTACCGGCTGGTCTATGTAATCCTCAAGCTCTGAAAACTCAATAATTGTGCTTTCGAGTGCTTTAATTTCACTATCCTTAAGACCTAAAATATGACCTTTTAAATAAATGTTTTCTCTGCCTGAAAACTCCTGGTCGAAGCCACTTGTAAGCTCTAACAATGCACTTACCCTACCCTCAACCTTTATATCGCCGGAGGTCGGGAAAGTAACACCTGTAATCATTTTTAAAATTGTAGATTTACCTGCACCGTTTTTACCAAACAATGCAACAGACTCGCCACGATTTATTGAAAAACTGACATCATTAACGGCTTTCTTCTTTTTATAAGGAACCTTTTTTACGAATATCCCTAAAAGTCTTGCACGGTTACTTGAATACAACTTATATTCTTTTGAAACCTTATTAAAACTAATTACTACTTCGTCTTTCATATCTAAAGCACAAAAGTGCAACCTTTCTTAAAGTACATCAGGAATTTCTTTTCTGAGTTTTTTGTAAGCCCAGAGCGAAAGAAATGCTAAAATTACATAAAGCCCTAAGAAGCAACCTAATTTTTCCGGCTCCTCAAAGAACCATTTTTGATAAACGAAACAATTTCTGAAACCATAGCTGAAATATGTAACCGGGTTTACCATAAAGAAAATTTTGAAAAACATATTTGTTTCTACCAATTTATCAACATCCCACAAAACGCCTGAAAGCCAGAAAACTGCGGTAACAAAGGATTTTACGAGATTTGAAAAATCTTTGCCGATTGCAGAAATCATACCTGCGAAAAGTCCCCATGCGTTAAAGAACATAAACATCATAAGCATATAAACAGGTAACTGCAAAAGGTAAATTGTAGGAGGATAACCGCAAACCCAGAAGATAACAACTACAACTACAACCAATATTAAATTAACCAGGAATTTAGAAATATTGGTAAATGTCGGAATTGTCATTATAGGGTATTTCATTTTCGTAACAAGATAACTGTATTTTCTTATACATTCAGTACCGCCGACGATAAGCTCATTCATATAAAACCACGGCACCATACCTGCAATAAGCCAGAGAATGAACGGAAAGCCCTCAATATCTCCGCCTTTTCTGAGTCCGACTTCAATGGCAAACCAATAAACAAAAATTGAAACAACAGGTTTTACTATTGCCCAGAACCAACCAAGCGCTGCACCGTGATAAGTCTTTTTTAAATCGGCAATAGAAAGCCTTAAAACCTGAACATAATTATCTTTATGCTCTTTTAAATTTTCTGCTATAAGCTTAAAATAACTCATAAATTTATCCTTTACTTATGTTGTACTATTGTCACTCTCTTCTGAAACTGACAAATAATTTCATAATTTATAGTACCTGTTTCTTTTGCTAATTCTTCGGCAGTAATTTCGTTTTCGCCATCACGACCTAAAATTACTACCTCGTCACCGACATTAACATTTTTTAAATCGGTAACATCTACCATCAGCTGATCCATACACACTCTGCCAATTACATCAGCAAATTCGCCGTTTATAAGCACTTTGCCTTTATTTGAAAACTGCCTTGAATAGCCGTCAGCATAGCCAATGCAAACTGTTGCGATTTTAGTAGGTCTTTTTGAAAAGAATGTATGACCATAGCTTACACCACTACCCTCAGGCACTTCTTTAACATGGATTACATGACTTATAATTTTCATTGCGGGTTTTAAATTAACCGTTCCGTCATTCACGCATTCATCAGGGTAAAGACCATACATAACAAGCCCTAAACGCACCATATCGAACTGCTCTTCGAGTGTGAGCGAGCCTGCACTGTTGCAAATATGCTTTATAGGGATTTTTATTCCTCTGTTAAGAAGCTTTTCGTTAAATTCTTTAAAAAGCCTTGTCTGTTTTTCAGTTGTTGATTTATCAGGGCAGTCAGCACAAGCGTAATGGCTGAAAATGCCCTCGATATAAATATTAGGTAAATCGTTTATTCTTTTAACGACCTCTACGCTTTCATCATTACAGAAAAAGCCGATTCGTGACATACCTGTATCAATTGCAATGTGAACTCTTGCAATTTTGTTAAGCTTTACTGCAGCAGAAGAAAGTGCTACGGCGTCATCATAGTTAAAAATTGTCTGAGTCAACTCGTTCTCAATAAGAGTTTCGTACTGATAAGGTGAAGTGTAGGATAAAACCAGAATTGGCTTTTCAACACCTGCCTCTCTTAATTCTACTGCCTCGCCAAGCTCTGCAATGCCGAAATAGTCAACCATATTCTGAATATGAACAGCAACACCCACAGCACCGTGGCCGTAAGCATCTGCTTTAACAGTAGCTAAAGTAAGCACACCTTTTTTGAGTTTTTTCTTCAACTCGTTTATATTATTTTCGATAGCTGATAAATCTACCGAAGCATAAGTTCTGTAATATTTTTGTGTTTCTGTTTGCATAAACATCTCTCAATCAATATTAAATTGAAAATAAATCAATACTAAATCACTTTATTTTAACATATTTTACTTAAATAAACAATAGTTTACACAAATTTAATAAAACTTGCGTGTTTTCCGTCTTGTTTAAATGTGAAATTTATGTTATAATTTGAACTGCGGAATTTTGTAGATATGGTGATTTTATGAATAACCCGATTTACAATTTAATATATGCTTTAGGCACACTTGTTACAAATTTAGTAACAGGTGCTATCCGTTTTTATAAAAGATATATTTTATTCGGCATTAAGAACACTATTGCGAAAATTATTATTTATAATAAAGATTCGTTTAAATCTGCAAAAACCTTTATTGTAAGGGCAGTTGTTTTCTTGCTTATTGCCTCCATTATTACAGGCGTAGCTGTTATTGCCAACAAGACAAGCACTAAGGTTTCTGCAACAGAGGTCATTTTTGATGGTGAAACTGTCGGCTACATTCAGAATGAAGAGGATGCCGAAAAAATAAAGGCTAATACACTTAAAAAGCTTAACACAAATAAAGATTTTGAAATCAAATTAAAAAACACAAAAACCGAAGCTTACAACATAATTTCAAATGACGAGTTAAGCGACAATTTAGTTAAGGTTATTGCACCTGACTACATTAAGGTCTGCGAGGTTTATATTGATGACAATTTGATTTGTGCTGTTAATGACCAGATGGCAGCACACAATGCTATTAATTCTGTTCTTGAAGCTGCAAAAAAAGAATTTCCGAAGGCTTCTGTTTCATTCAGTGAAAAAATCACTTATAAATATGCTTATTACAAAAGCAGTGATGAAAATATATGGACCGGTGACAGACTCGCACTTGCAATAAGAACCTTTGAGCTTTTAACTCCGCAGCATGTTGAATGCGAAACAAAAATTTCAACTGTTGATTACGAAACTGTTGATATTGAAACAAACACCCTTTTCATTGGTGACTCAAGAGTCAGAAGAAAGGGCGAAAAAGGCTCTGAGTATGTAATTGACCTTGTTACATATATTGACAACAAAAAGGTGCTTTCACAAAACCTTACAAGTCTTTCAATTAAAGACCCTGTTTCTCAGGTTATTGAGCGTGGTATGAGAGCCGAAAGCATTTCAATGGGCGGTTACACAGTTACACAGACAAGCGGTTATTTCTGCTGGCCTGTTGTAGGACTTCACACTGTTACCTCTCCTTTTGGTTGGCGAAGTCTTGGTAACCACAAGGGTATTGATATTTCGGGTGCTAATGCATCCGGCTCACTTGTTGTTGCAGGTGCTTCGGGTGTTGTAACAGAGGCAGGCTGGAGCACAGGCGGTTACGGTAACTATGTTATGATTGACCACGGCAACGGGGTTGAAACGCTTTACGCTCATATGCTTGACAATTCACTTATGGTAAGTGTTGGTGACCATGTAACAAAGGGCTACGCAATAGGCAGAGTTGGTAACACAGGCTACTCATTCGGTGCTCACTTACATTTTGAGGTAAGAATAAATGGTACCAGAGTTAACCCTGCCTGGTATATAGGATTAGAATAATGAATATTACAGTTATATGTTTAGGTAAATTAAAAGAAAGCTATTTAAGAGATGCTATTTCAGAATATTCTAAAAGAATTTCGGCTTACGGCAAATTAAATATAATTGAGCTTTCACCTGTTAAATTGCCTGAAAATCCATCAGACACGCAAATTAACAGTGCATTGGAAAAAGAGGCAGAGGAGATTTTAAAAAAGATTCCTTCAAACTCTTTTATTATTCCATTGTGTGTTGAGGGAACTTTAAAATCAAGCGAAGAATTAGCAAGTAAATTCAACGAGATTTCACTTTCGGGTAAAAGCAATATTGTTTTTATTATCGGCAGCTCTTTCGGGCTTTCTGACAGAGTAAAAAAACAAAGTGATTTAAAGCTTTCATTTTCTAAAATGACATTCCCCCACCAGCTTATGAGAGTTATGCTTTTAGAGCAGATTTACAGAGCATTTCAGATAAATAATAATGGGAAGTATCATAAATAATCAGGAAACAGAAAACAAGAAACAGGAAGCAGGAAATAGAAAGCAGGAAATAGAAAGCAGGAAATAAAAAGCAGGAAATAGAAAGCAGGAAATAGAAAGCAGGAAATAGAAAGCAGGAAGCAGGAAGCAGACAGCAGGAAATAGAAAAGTTCTATCATTTAAAGTTTTGTAAACTTCAAATGATAGAACTTGCTGTTTTTATTGATAATTAATTATAATCAAGTCCAAAATTCTGCATTATGAATTCTGAATTCTGCATTTTCGCGTAGCGAATCAGTTTTGTTTTCTTACAATACTGTACTCGTCTCCATTCTTAAAGTACGGACAATTTGTTTCAGTTACTGTACTTAAAAAACGCATATATTCATCTTCATCAAGATTAATGTCGCAGTAATATTCTTCAAACTCTTCGTCATAGCAATAATTCTGACACATATCACAAATCATACTTTTTACAACCTCTTCACTGACTTACTGTCCAATAGTCAATAAATCAATAATCTTCGAATAAACCTCTGACGGATTATTAAGGAAATTTTCGCGGAGCTTTTCCGCTTGTAAAATATCAGCCGCATACAAAGAGAGTGTTAAAAGATTTTCGCCAAGACCGTCAATTGCAAAGGTTACATTGTAGCCCGTTTCGGTTTTTATTATATCTACCTTAGTTTCTCTTTCTGCCTTTGCTCTTGCTAATAATCTTAAAGCAGCATTTACGGAGCGTTCTCTTAAAGTAGTGGTAAGAGTTGTTTCGAGCGTTTGTGCGTTTTCTTTACCTGCTTCTGTTGCTGTTAAGCATTTTTCCTCAAGATACTCTTCTTCTTGTATCATTTTTTGCTTTAACAAATCATCAATTGCTTCATTCAAATCAAAGAAATTAACAAGACCTGTTTCCTGCAGACAGTCACAAAGCTGTTTTCTGCTCATAGGCTCATTCACTCTTGAAAGCATATAGCAAACAAGAATTTTAATCTCTAACATATTACGGAGTCCGCCGAGAACTATATCCCCTGCAAAAGCATCGAATTCTACCAATTAAAACACTCCTTTCTTATAATCTGATATTGACAATTTTAACACAAATAATTCATTCAGTCAACATTTCTGAATTTTTCAATAAGCCTTGTTCTTACTTCCCCTGCTAAATAAAGTGAGCCTACTGTAAAGAAAATATCATCTTCTGTGATTTTTTCTTTTACTATATCAACAGCCTTATTTGCATCGTCGCAGACAATTACTCTCTTACAATATTTCTTGGCAATTTCACCTAAACTCTCTGCTTTCATAGCACGAGGATTTTCGGGTGTAACCGCAATGAATGTATCTGCCTTTGAAATTAAGGGCTTCAAGGAATTTTCTACTGCTTTATCATTCATCATACCGGCAACTACATAAAGCTTTTTATTTTTGTCAAAGCACCCTTTAACAGCTTCATAAAATGCCTTTGCACCATCTTCATTATGACCACCGTCAAGAATTACCAGAGGCTTTTTGCTTATAACCTCTACCCTTGCAGGAAGAATTGTTTTTTTAATTCCGTTCTTTATATTTTGCTCTGTTATACTGAAGCCTTTTTCAATTAAAACATTTACTGCTTCAATAGCTGTAGTCATATTCTGAATCTGATGTTCACCGGACATCGAAATATGGTACTCTTGTTTGTTGTAAATAAAATGAGTGCCCAAAACACTTTGAGCTTTAATTGTTACAGATGACACATCCGGTACGATAAGTGAGTTGCTTTTTTCGTCACAGATAGTTTTAATGACATTCACAGCACTTTCGGGTTGACCATAAGAACAAACAAGCGTACCACCTGGCTTGATTGTACCACATTTTTCAAATGCAATTTGCTCAATTGTATCACCCAGAACAGCGGTATGGTCTAAAGAAAGAGATGTGATAACATTCACGAGTGGTGTATCAATTACATTTGTAGCATCAAGTCTGCCACCTAAGCCTACCTCTAAAACAAGAATATCTACATTAAGCCTTTCAAAGCACAAAAATGCTGTGGCTGTAAGTGCTTCAAATTCTGTTATTTGCAAGCCTTTTTCAGCCATTTTTTCAACTTCGGGTTTTATAATTTCTACACATTCAGAGAACAGTTTTTTATCTATTGGCTCACCGTTATATTGCACTCTTTCAAGAAAATCGGTTACATAAGGTGAGGTATAAAGACCTACATTGTAGCCTGCTTCAATTAAAATGTTTGAAATTGCAGTAGTGGTTGAGCCTTTGCCGTTTGTACCTGCAACATGAACGCATTTAATATTTTTATGTGGATTACCTAAAATTTGCAACAAGGTATCCATCCGAGTAAGACCTGGATGGATACCAAATTTTAGTAGAGAATGAATATACTCTAACGCTTCAGTGAATGTCATTGAAGCTTAGAAAGACTTTCTTGAAGCATCTGAATTTTTGCTTTATATTTCTCCTGAGATTCGCGTTGTGCTGCAACAACCTTTTCAGGAGCTTTTGCCATAAAGCCAGGGTTATTGAGTTTATTTTCAACAAACTCAAGGTCCTTTTTAACTGCTTCTAATTCTTTGTTAAGACGCGCTTTTTCAGCTTCAAAGTCAACAAGCTCATTAAGTGGAATGTAAATTCTTGCTGCCTCTGTAATAACTGAAACTGCACCTTCGATTTCGTGGTCATATTTTTCTTCTACCTGAACATCTGATGCAGATGCAAGTCTTGTGAAGAAAGCAGAGCCGTTTTTGAAATCTCCTGTATATTTTGTCTCAATATAAAGTTTTGCTTTCTTTGATGGTGGAACATTCATTTCTGCACGGCGGTTACGAATAGCCTTAATAGCAGTCATAATGCGTTCCATTGCTTCAACCTCTTCTGTGAAGTTGAGAGCTTCATCATATTTGCACCACTCAGAGAGCATAATTGTTTCGCCCTCGTGAGGAAGCGCCTGCCAGATTTCTTCTGTTATGAATGGCATAAATGGGTGAAGTAATTTAAGAGTATTTGACATAACGAAAACCAAAACTGCTTTTGCTGTCTTTTTAGCCTGGACATCTTCACCATTAAGACGGATTTTTGCAATTTCAATATACCAGTCGCAGAATACATCCCAGATAAAGTCATAGAGATTTTGTACTGCAATACCCAACTCAAAGTTATTGAGCGAATTTGTAACTGTTTTAACAAGGTTATTGAATGTGCTTAAAATCCATTTATCTTCTGTTGCGAGATTTTCCGGAATGTGTGGTGCCGGTTCATCTTCATCAAGATTCATAAGAATGAAACGGTTAGCGTTCCAGAGCTTATTAGCAAAGTTACGGCTCGCCTCAATCTTTTCATCTGAGAAACGCATATCATTACCAGGGCTGTTACCTGTTGCGAGTGCAAATCTCAAAGCATCTGCACCGAAAGTATCAATAATCTCAAGTGGGTCAATACCATTACCTAAAGATTTTGACATTTTTCTACCCTGGGCATCACGAACAAGACCGTGAATAAGGACGGTATCAAAAGGTGCTTTGCCTGTATATTCTAACGCTGAGAAAATCATACGGCTAACCCAGAAACCGATAATATCATAACCTGTAACAAGTGTATTGGTAGGATAATAATGGCGTAAATCTTCTGTATCCTCAGGCCAGCCAAGTGTTGAGAATGGCCAGAGAGCAGAGCTGAACCAAGTATCAAGTGTATCTTCATCTTGTTTAAGATTTGTGCTTCCGCACTTTGAACATTTCTCTACTGCTTCTCTTGAAACATCCATATTACCGCAATCTTCACAGTACCAGGCAGGAATTCTGTGACCCCACCATAACTGACGGGAAATACACCAGTCACGAGTACCACGCATCCAGTTAAGGTAGTTTTTGGTAAATCTTTCAGGAACAAAGGTGATTTCGCCTTTTTCTACAGATTCGATTGCAGGCTCAGCAAGTGGAACCATACGAACAAACCATTGTTTAGAAACCATTGGCTCAATTGTTGAGTGACAACGGTAACAAGTACCAACCTCGTGCTTTAATGGCTCAATTTCTTTAATATAGCCACCAGCCTTTAAATCTTCAAGAATAGCCTTACGAGCTTCTAAAGTTGTCATACCTGCGTATTTACCACAATCAAGAACCTCAGGTTCATCTGCTGCGGCTTTGCCACTCTTAATAAGCTCATCTGCAATACGCTTATCTTCTGCACCTGTAAGACGACCATCGTATGTGAAGGTGCGAACTACAGGCAAGTTATTGCGTTTACCAACCTCAAAGTCATTAGGGTCATGTGCAGGAGTAATTTTAACAACACCTGTACCCTTTGTCATATCTGCGTGTTCATCACAAACAATAGGAATTTCTTTATTTAATAACGGAAGAATTACATGGCAACCGTGAAGATGCTTATAACGCTCATCTTCTGCATTTATTGCTACTGCAGTATCACCAAGCATTGTTTCAGGACGAGTTGTTGCAAGCTCTAACTTTTCGCCAGTTTCTTTAACTGTATATAAAAGATGCCAGAAGCTACCATCTTTTTCTTCATACTCAACCTCTGCATCAGAAATTGATGTATTACAGCAAGGACACCAGTTAACCATACGATTTCCACGATAGATAAGGTCTTTTTCATAAAGACGGCAGAAAACCTCGTTAACTGCTTTGTTACAGCCTTCATCAAGTGTAAAGCGCTCTCTGTCCCAGTCGCAAGAAGAGCCCATTTTCTTGAGCTGTTCAACAATTCTACCGCCGTATTTTGCTTTCCAGTCCCAAGCTCTTTCTAAGAATTTTTCACGACCTAAATCTTCTTTTGTGACACCCTCCTGACGCATTGCTTCAACAATTTTTGCTTCTGTTGCAATTGAAGCGTGGTCAGTACCAGGAAGCCATAATGTATCGTAGCCGGACATTCTCTTCCAACGGATAAGAATATCCTGCAAAGTATTATCGAGAGCATGTCCCATATGAAGCTGACCTGTAATGTTCGGTGGTGGGATAACTATTGTGTAAGTTTCCTTACCCTCTTCCCTTTTAGCGTGGAAGTATTTACCATCAAGCCAAGATTTATAAATACGATCTTCAACATTTTTCGGGTCGTATTGCTTTGCGAGTTCTTTTTTCAAAAGAAACTCCTCCTTATATTATAGTTCAATTTAAAATTCTCTTAATTATCCCATATTAGAGAGAAATTGTCAATAAAAAATATCGTTTTAAATCAGAATAATTCTTAATATTATAATTCAGATTACACCTTGATTTTTTTGTGATTATGATATATAATGAACTTCAGTTACTAAATATGGTAAATAAAGGGGTTTTATTATGGACGCAAGAATTCCTAAGAAAAGTGTATTTAAGTTCTTTTTATTATCAATTATAACACTCGGCATTTATGCTATTGTTTTCTGGCATAAGTTAGGCAGAAATGTTAACGCTCTTTGTGAGGGCGATGGAAAGAAAACAATGAAATATGGCTTTGCTTTCTTCCTTAGTGTTATCACATTTGGTATTTATGGAATTATATGGAAAGTAAAGCTTGCTGAAAGACTTAAAGTTAATGCAGAACGCTACGAGCTTATGATTCCAGAAGGCGGAACAGAAATTGCTCTTTTCAGCACATTAGGTCTTATTGCTCTCGGTGCCGGTATACCGATTTCAAGCTTTATCATCATTAAAAACTATAATATGATTGCTGGTGCTTACAACGCATATAACGACCTCCCTGAACCTGAAGAAGAATATGTTGACTTGTTCAGTGAAGATGAGGTTTTAGACTTAGACGGAACTGAAGAAGAAATTGCAGAATAAACAAAAAGCAACTCCCGAAAAATCGGGAGTTGTTTTTTTATAAAAAAACTAACGCCCCGACTATTGTCGGGGCGAAACTATTTAATCTGTCAGATTAATTCGAGAATGCACATTTCTGCTGCGTCACCGCGGCGTGCTTCTGTTTTAATAATACGGCAATAACCGCCATTAACATCTTTATATTTTGGAGCTACTTCGTTAAAGAGCTTTTTAACAACATCACTCTTAGTAATATAAGATGCTACTTGTCTTCTGTTGTGAAGACTATCTTCCTTAGCAATAGTAATCATTTTTTCTGCCATTGCGCGTACTTCTTTAGCACGAGTAACAGTAGTTGTCATCTTACCGTTTTCGATAAGAGATGTAACCATGTTACGAAGCATAGCATTTCTATGGTCACTTGCTCTGCCAAGTTTTCTTGTTCCGGGCATCTATAACACTCCTTTGCCGAAAATATGGACTTATTCGTCCTCGTCTTTAAGAGTAAATCCGAGAGAAGCTAACTTGTTTACAACCTCATCAAGAGATTTTCTACCAAGGTTTCTAACTTTCATCATATCGTCTTCTGTTTTGTTAATCAAATCTTCAACAGTGTTGATTCCTGCTCTCTTGAGGCAGTTGAATGAACGCACTGAAAGGTCGAGTTCTTCAATTGTCATTTCAAGAACTTTTTCTTTTGCACTGTCATCCTTAACAACCATAATCTCTGTATTTGAAACCTCATCAGAAAGGTCAACGAAGAGATTAAGATGCTCTGTAAGGATTTTTGCTGCGAAAGAAACTGCTTCTTTTGCAGAAATTGTACCGTCAGTCCAAACTTCAATTGAAAGCTTGTCGTAGTCAGTGATTTGACCAACACGAGTATTGTCAACTGTATAGTTAACTTTTAATACTGGTGAATAAATAGAGTCAATAGCAATTACACCAATTTCAGGAGCAAGAAGCTGCTTGTTTCTGTCTGAAGAAACATAACCTCTGCCCTTGTCAGCAGTAAGCTCCATTGAAACATGAGCACCGTTATCAAGTGTAGCTATATGATGGTCTGGGTTAAGAATTTCAACCTCAGAGTCTGTTTTAATATCACCAGCAGTAATTTCGCCAGAGCCGTTAGCCTCGATATACATAATCTTCGGACCGTCTCCGTGAATTTTAAGAATAACGCCCTTAAGGTTAAGAACTATTTCTGTAACGTCTTCTTTAACGTTAGGAATTGTTGAGAATTCGTGAAGAACACCATCAATTTTTACAGATGTAATTGCATAACCCGGTAATGAAGAAAGAAGTACACGACGAAGGCTGTTACCTAATGTAGTACCAAAGCCTCTTTCAAGTGGTTCTACTACAAACACACCATGTGCTGTTTCTTCCATTGAATCAGAGAACTCAATTCTTGGTTTCTCAATACCGATCATACCAAACCCTCCTAAATTTTACACAGTTCAACTATGTTTTTGTTAGTTTTTTGCCAAAGCAAAAGATAAGGCTAAAGAGCTTTATTATTTTGAGTAGAACTCAACGATAAGGTGCTCTTCGATAGGAGCTTCGATTTGCTCTCTATCAGGAAGGTTGATAACCTTTGCTGTATTAGCATCACTATTTCTCTCAAGCCATGTTGGAACAGGACGTGAACCATTTGCTTCGAGAATATTTTTGAAAGAATCTGTAGAAGCAGATTTTTCTTTGATTGAAATTGCATCGCCTGGCTTACAGAGGTAAGATGGGATGTCAACTTTTGAACCGTTTACACAGAAATGACCATGTGTAACGAGTTGTCTAGCTTCTGCACGGGAATCAGCCCAACCGAGAAGATAAACAATGTTGTCCAAACGGCTTTCGCAGATTCTAAGAAGGTTTTCACCTGCTTGACCTGGCTTCTTTTCAGCCATAAGGAAATATTTGTGGAATTGTCCTTCAAGAATTCCGTAATAACGTCTTGCTTTTTGTTTTTCACGAAGCTGAAGACCGTAACCAGAAATCTTTTTACGAGCCTGACCATGTTGACCAGGAGCGTATGAACGACGCTCTATTGCGCATTTGCCTGTATAACATCTGCTACCCTTTAAGAAGAGCTTTTGACCTTCACGGCGGCAGAGTTTACATACGGCACCTGTGTATCTTGCCATAATTCGTTCCTCCTATATGTTATACACGTCTTCTTTTTGG
>SVPR01000006.1 GCA_015065785.1 Oscillospiraceae bacterium
CAGCCCTACTGACAAATTCCCAACTGCTTTCATTGAAAGAAAAGAAATGGAATATTCTTATGAAGACGGCGGTCTTTACTACTTTATGGATCAGGAAACTTATGATATGGTTCCTGTTGATGCAGCAAACCTTGACGATAACTTCAAATTCGTTAAAGAAAATATGGTTTGTAAAATCCTTTCTTACAAGGGTAATGTTTTCGGTGTTGAACCACCAACATTCGTAACTCTTCAGGTTACACAAACTGACCCGGGCTTTAAGGGCGATACAGCTACTAACGCTACAAAACCAGCTACTCTTGAAACAGGTGCTGAAATTAAAGTTCCTCTCTTCATTGATGAGGGCGAAAGCATCAACATCGACACAAGAACAGGCGAATACCTTTCAAGAGCATAATTTTAATTTGGCTTACAATAATACTTATATAGTATAATTAATATTGTATATTCAAGGAGGTTTTTACTATGACACTTACAGAAAAAGTTGCTTACCTTAAAGGTCTTGCAGAAGGCTTAAATCTTGATAAGGACGCAAAAGAAACAAAACTTTTTGAGGCTATGTTCGACATTTTAGAAGATATGGCTCTTACAGTTAACGACATAGACGAGGACCTTGCAGCTGTTGAGGAATATGTTGATTGCATTGACGAAGACCTTGACGAGCTTGAAGCATTCATTTATGAAGATGACGATGATTTCTGTGATTGCGATTGCTGTGATGATGACGATGAGCTTTACGAGGTTGAATGTCCATCTTGCGGCGAAGCAATTTATCTTGATGAAAGCATGTTCGATGAAGAATACATCGAATGCCCTGAATGTGGCGAAAAATTAGAACTCGACATTGATTTTGAAGATTGTGATTGTGACTGCGGTTGCGATTGCTGTGATGACGAAGACTAATTTTAAATTAACTCTTTACAAAACGAAAGTTTTGTGATAAGATATCAAAGTCCTTTTGACACGGTGCAGGGAGTAAACTCTTTTTGAGTGCTTCACCTACCTTACACTGAGTCGATTGGTAAAAAAATAATGAGGTGAAAAAAATGACACAAGCAGAAAAACAAGCAATTATTAAAGAGTATGCTACTCACGAAGGAGATACAGGTTCTCCTGAAGTACAAATCGCTGTTCTTACAAAAAGAATTAACGATTTAAACGAGCATCTTAAAGCTAACCACAAGGACCACCACTCTCGTCGCGGTCTTCTCAAAATGGTAGGTCACAGAAGAAACCTTCTTGCTTACCTTCAGAAGAACGACATTGAGCGTTACCGTGCTATCATTGCACGCCTTGGTCTTCGTAAATAATTGCACTATTCGGGGCAAACGGTTTTCCGTTTGTCCCGTTCGTAGTTTTTTAAAGTTTAAAAATCAAGTTTAATACCTGCTGTTTTGGGTATTAGCGATAAAGAAAAGTTTAAATATTTTTAGTTTTATTTGAATTTTTCTTTGTTGCTAAACCTCAAAAAACAAGTAGGATAAAATAAATTAAAAGAGGTAAAAATTATGTTTAATGAATTCAGAACATTCGAAACAGAAGTTGCCGGCAGAAAGTTAGTAATTGAAACCGGCAAAATGGCTCAGCTTGCTAATGGCTCATGCCTTGTTCGTTACGGCGAAACAGAGGTTCTTTGCACAGCTACTATGGCTCCAAAGCCAAGAGAGGGCGTTGACTTCTTCCCACTTTCAGTTGACTTTGAAGAAAAACTTTACTCAGTTGGTAGAATCCCTGGCTCTTTCGGCAGACGCGAGGGTAAGGCTTCTGACAAAGCAGTTCTTACTTCCCGTGTTATTGACAGACCAATCCGCCCACTTTTCCCAAAGGATATGAGAAATGATGTTTCTGTTGTTGCAACAGTTATGTCAGTTGACCAGGATTGCTCACCGGAAATCGCAGCAATGTGGGGTGTTTCTACTGCTATTGCTATTTCAGAAATTCCGTGGGACGGCCCTGTTTCAAGCGTTTCTCTTGGTCTTGTTGACGGCAAATATGTTATTAACCCAACCTTAGAGGAAAGAGCAAAAACAGAAATGACTGTTACAGTTGCTTCTACAGACTCTCTCGTTGCTATGATTGAAGCAGGTGCAAACGAGATTTCTAACGAAGTTATGTTTGACGGTATTATGTTTGCTCACGAGGAAAACAAAAAGGTTGTTGAATTTATTAAGGGCATCGTAAAAGAAATCGGTAAAGAAAAAATCGCTTTCGAATCAAATGACCCATCAGAAGAGCTTTACGAAGCAATCAAAGCATTCGCTATTGATGATGTTAAGGTTGCTCTTGATACAGACGACAAGAGAATCCGTGACGAAAGACTCCAACCAATCTATGACAGAGTTCACGCTGAATTCGACGAAAAATTCCCTGAAGAAGCAAACAAAATTGACGATTGTCTTTACAAGCTTCAGAAATTCATCGTTCGTCGTTGGCTTCTTGATGATGGCAAACGCGTTGACGGCAGAGGCATTGACGAAATTCGTCCTCTTAATGCACAGGTTGACCTTCTTAACAGAGTTCACGGTTCAGGTATGTTTACCCGTGGTCAGACTCAGGTTCTTTCAATTGCAACACTCGGTACTGCTCGTGATGCTCAGATTCTTGACGGTATTGACGAAGAGGTTGAAAAGAGATATATCCACCACTACAACTTCCCATCATATTCAGTTGGTGAAACAAAGCCATCTCGTGGCCCTGGCAGACGCGAAATCGGTCACGGTGCTTTAGCAGAGCGTTCACTTATTCCTGTTATTCCATCAGTAGAAGAATTCCCATACACAATCCGTGTTGTTTCAGAGGTTCTTTCTTCAAATGGTTCAACATCACAAGGCTCAGTTTGTGGCTCTACTCTTGCACTTATGGCTGCAGGCGTTCCGATTAAAGCTCCTGTTGCAGGTATTTCTTGCGGTCTTGTTACTGAGGGCGACCGTTTTATGACAATGGTTGACATTCAGGGTCTTGAAGACTTCTTCGGCGATATGGACTTTAAGGTTGCAGGTACTAAAAAAGGTATTACAGCAATTCAGATGGACTTAAAGGTTCACGGTCTTACTCCGGAAATCATTAAAGAAGCATTCGAGAAGACATATAAAGCTCGTTGCTATATTCTTGATGAAATTATGCTTCCTTGCATTGCAGAGCCAAGAAAAGAGCTTTCAAAATATGCTCCTAAGCTTCTTTCAACTAAGATTGATGTTGAAAAGATTGGCGATGTTATCGGTAAACAAGGTAAAGTTATTCAGAAGATTTGTGCTGAATGTAACTGTAAGGTTGATGTTGAAGAAGACGGTACAGTTTATGTTACAGCTATTGATATTGATGATGCACATCGTGCACTCGACATTATCAACACAATCGCAAATGACCCTGAGGTTGGCGCAATTTATAAGGGTGTTGTTACTCGCCTTATGGCATTCGGCGCATTCGTTGAAATTGCTCCTGGTAAAGAAGGTCTTGTTCACATTTCAAAGCTCGATGTGAAGCGTGTTGAAAAAGTTGAAGATTGCGTAAATGTTGGTGACGAGGTTATCGTTAAGGTTTCAGAAATTGACGACCAAGGCAGAATCAATCTTTCTCGCCGTGACGCTCTTATTGAGGTTGAAGGTCTTGTTCCGGAAAACGATGTTGAAGAAGAAAGACCAAGAAGAAACTTCAACAGAGACAGAAGACCAAGAAGAGACTAATATTTCGCTTCGCTCAAATTAAGAATTGAGAATGAAGAATTAAGAATTTCGGGACCTGCGGTCGGCATTATAAAATTATAAAAAAACTACATTCTTTCATTTTAGATTTATGGATAATCTTTCAATGAGAGAATGTAGTCTTTTTTATTCATATTAAATTTTATCAAGTCCGTAGTACTTCCGAAATTTTTAATTTTTCATTCTTAATTTTTAATTTCCTGAAGAATATGCTATAATTAAAAAAATTTAAAAAAGTTTGTAAGATTTTCATTTTTACTAAGTCTTATAAGTGAAAAGAGACGAAAGGGGTGATAAAGTGACCGATTTCGAGAAAGTTTATAAAGAATATTTTAATGATGTTTATCTTTACATAAAACGACTTTCGGGTGATGAACACATAGCGGAAGAAATAACGAGCGAAACATTTTTTAAAGCACTGAAGTCAATCGATAATTTCCGTGGCGAATGTGAAATAAGAGTGTGGCTGTGCCAGATAGCAAAAAACAGTTACTACACTTATATAAAGAAAAACTCTAAAATTCAAAATGCAAAAGAAACTGAGCTTATAAATCTACCCGACAGCAAAAGCAATGTTGCTGATGAAGTTACAAGCAAATTACAGGCATTTGAAATACAAAAGGTACTGCACGAGATAGATGAACCGTACAGAGAAGTTTTTATGTGGCGTGTTTATGCTGATTTGAGCTTCAAAAAGATTGCCGGTATCTTTAACAAAAACGAAAACTGGGCGTGTGTCACTTATCACCGTGCAAGAAAGCTTATAAAAGAAAGACTGGAGGAAAAAGAGAGATGAAAAACGAATGTAAAATAATTTCTGACCTTTTACCTTTATATTTAGAAAATTTGGTATGCAAAGAAACCGAGGAATTTATTAAAAATCATTTGTCAGAGTGTGAGAATTGCCGAGAGGATTTTGAAGAACTTAAAAGTGGGGCTGATTTAAAAGAAGTTTTTAAAGAAGAAGCAAAAACAGAAGCTGAAGACATTAAACCATTCAAAAAAGTAATGAAAAAAATGAATATGCAGGTTCACAGTATTTCTTACCTTTTAATTATATTCTTTATATTTTTTGGTTTTCTTTCAATGGATAGTGGTGATGTTTTTTACAACAGTTTAATTATGCCTATTGTCGGTGTTTTCGGCTATATAATTTTCAGATTTAAAGCATTTTATAAATTACCTGTTTTACTTTTGGTAATAAACCTACTAGCGTGTCTTTTAAACCTTGCAGATGTGGAATTTATAGATATATTCTTCTGGACTGCAATATTTACTGCATTTGTTGACGCAGGAATTATAATCGCATTTTTAATTCACTTTGCTTTCAGAAAGGAGAAATAAATATGAAAAAGAAGATTTTAAAGGTTTTAGCATTAGTATTAGCAATAATTTTAATAATTGGCATTGGTGTTTTTGCAAATGCATTGGTCGGCAACCCTGTTTCAAAATATTTAGCAACAAAAAGTGCAAAAGAACATTTAGAAAAGAATTACAGCGATAAAGATTTTATAATCGAAGAAGTGACATACGATTTTAAAACCGGTGGATATTACGCAAGAGTAACTTCACCTACAAGCATAGACAGTCATTTTTCATTGTCATTTGATTTAATGGGTAACCTTATAATTGATTGCTATGACGATGTTACAAGTGGTTGGAATACCGCTTATAGAATCGGTGAAGAGTACAGAAAAGAGGTTGATAAAGTCTTTGAAAACAATGAGTTCCCGTTTTTTATGCACATTTCTTATGGTGATATAGAATTCACATCAGAAGAATACGGGGAAGACTCTTCAAGACCTGACTATGCAATATATAAAGAAACTCTTGAAATAGATGGTATTTATGATATAGACGAGCTGGGTAAAAAGGCTGGAAAACTTACAGTTTATATCTATGATAATGATGTAACGGAAGAAAACCTTGCAGAAATACTTTTAAATATTAAATCTGTTTTTGATAAATCCGGTGTAACTTTCTATGCTATTGATTGTGTACTTGAAAAGTCAAAACCAGAAGCAAGTGCAGATGGCAGTGTGCCAAAAGACCCCCCACGAATTGAAGTACTGAACTTCCTTTATAGCGATATTTATGAAAATGATTTAATGGAAAGAGTTAAAGATTCTAATAAGAAAGCGATTGAATATTACGAGGAGCAGGATAAGATAAAAGAGCAGGAAATTAGTGGTCAGTGAGTCGGTGGTCAGTTGCAAGTATGCAAGTGTGCAAGTTGGAAGGGTTATAAAAAAGAAATTGTCCTATCATTTCTGAAGAAAATGTAAAAAACTCTTGACATTTTTCAAGTTCACGCCTATAATATAAATGTAAAAACTTCTTTACATTTTGGAGGCGATATTATGAAAAAGTTCTTTAAAAAATTAGGTTTTCACAGAATGGATGAAATGGAACAACAAATTGCCTTTAAGGCACAACGAAATGCATTTATATTTTTGTTAGTTGCTCTTTTATCCTGGACAATGTACGAAAGCTATAAAGTTTATGTTTATCATAGTGATTTAAACCCTTATCCCTGCATGCTTCTTGCTGCAGCTTCGGTAATACAGTCAGTTTCACAGCTCATTTTAACTCATAAAGCAGTGAAAGATGAAGAACCCGCAACTTTTTCTAAAGTGATGAAAATAGTCTTGCCAATTTTAATCACTTTCGCTATAATAGCATCTATCGGGAGTGCTATTATCATTTCGAGGTGAAAAAATGACAAACAAAATCAAAGAGTTGCGTAAAGCACAAGGCTATCGTCAAGAAGACCTTGCAGAAGCATTGGGAGTTTCCCGACAAACAATTATTGCTATTGAAAACAATAAATATAACCCCACCCTTGAATTAGCAATGAAAATGGCGCGATATTTAAAAACAACGGTTGAAGATTTGTTTACTATTGAAAGTTAATATGAATAAAACCTTGCCAGAAAACTTTTCTGACAAGGTTTTATTGATTATTTTGTTTTTTTATAGTATAATAATGTCTGGAATAAGGTGAGCCTTTACGGTAGGCGGTTAGCCCTTTCTCTTTTGAGAGGGCATTTGCCCTCTTAAATTTAAGGGGGTGATGCTATGGAATATTTAACTATTCTCGTTATTGTTCTTGTTGTAGCTACTGGTTACATAATCAGCATAAAAAAATAACCGCCCAACCCTCAGAAAGTTAGCGGTTATTTTCACTAATTAATGAGGCTAACCGTCTATTTGGTTTGCCTTATTTCATTTATATTATAACACAATCAAAAAAAATGTCAACCCAACAGTTTTTAACTGTTGGGTTGTGTATTTTATTCATTTTAAGTTTTAAGTTTTTAACTTTCAACTAATAAAAGCTCATCTGCCTCGGCACCCTCTATAACTTCAACGCCTTTAAGCTTTTTCTGAATAATATCATTTCTTTTTTGTGCTTCGTCAAGGGTTTTGCCTGCTTCATCAATTTTTCGTTTTGCTTTTTCTAGCACTGTTCCGAATGTATTATATTGCGACTTTGCAACAGAAAGCAGCATTCTGACTTCATCTGCTTTTTCGTTAATTGCAATAGCCTTAAAGCCCATAGCGAAAGAATTGAGTAGTGCGGTAATTGTGGTAGGCCCTGCAATCATTATATTTTCAGCCTGCATTTTTTCAACAATTCCGTTTTTAGATGAAACTATTTCTGCATAAAGTCCCTCTGTCGCAAGGTAAAGAATTGCAAACGGTGTGGTCTTTGGTGGCTCAATGTATTTTTTAACATCCTTAGCCTCTGCTAAAACTCTGTCCTCAAGTGCTTTTCTTGCAGCCTTTAAAAGATCGGGGTCAGCAGATTCAGCAGCATTGCAAAGCCTTACATAATCTTCCATTGGGAATTTTGAGTCGATTGGTAAATAAATAATTTCGTCTTTCTTTTCACCACTCGGAATTTTAACTGCGAATTCTACTCTTTCACCATTAGTTTTTGGTGAGTAGTTTTTAATATACATACCCGGAATGGTCTGGTCTAAAAGTGATTCTAACTGCACCTCTGCCCAGGTACCTCTTGCTTTAACATTAGTAAGCACACGATTCAAAGAGGTAACATTGTTAGTAACACCTTGTGAAAGCTCTTTCATTTCGCCTAAAGATTTATAAACATTCTCAAGCTGTTCAGAAACTGTCTTGAATGAAGAATTAAGCCTTGTTGTGAGCGTAGAGGTCAATTTTTCATCAACTGTAACTCGCATTTCTTCAAGCTTTTTCTCGTTACTCTCCTGAAGCTTTGCAACAGACTCAATAATAAAACGGGTTTGTCGGTCATTTTGCTCAATATTATTTTGTCTTATTACATTAAGTGATTCTGTTATTTTTTCAGTCATATCAATACGACTTTTGTAGTTTTCTTCTCTTAATGCGTTAAGTCTTAAATCAACCTTTTCAAGACCCTTAGTTACATCCTCACGGGATAACCTGCTTGCACTCGCCATCTCTTCACGATTGTAGCGTAATTCTTCAAAAATTGCACCGCCGTTACCGTTTCTTTTTAAAGAAATAAGCAAGAAAACACATACACCGAGCAAAACTATAATTACTCCAAAAAGGATAAATAAAACTGTAGTTTCCATAGTATAAATCCTTATTATATCTTAATTTTTGGTGCTTTTAAGATACCACTCTTTTTAAGAATATATTCATAAGACCAGTTATTGCCCTCGCTTCGCCATGAGCCGGGACCTTGCCAGTGCTCTTTCTCGTTTACAAGATGCACTGAGCCGAATGAATTGAAACGATTTGTGAAAACAGTAAGATAAAGCTCGTGCTCACCATTTTCTGCTTCAATTTCCGCTCTGTATGGCGGGTAAATAATTTTGCCGAATTCCTTTTTATCGAGCGCGGCAGTAATTAACGCACCACGATAGAAAGAAGTTTCTGCTGAGAGCTTATTATTTTTAACTGTAACAGGAATTTTATATGTAATATTACCTCCGAAGAATGGTAAGCCCTGATTTACAATATCGCCAAAATAAAGCTTTTCAGGTAACGGAATTATAGAAGCCACGCTACCTACTACCTTAACACCGAAGTTACCTAAAAGATAAAGTGACTCTAAATTCTGTGTTTCACCAAAAGGAAGTGTCACAAGCAAAATATTAGTACCTTTCACAATATCAGGAAGCTTCACTTTGAATATAGAAATATCCACAAAATTGCCGACAATTTCATTTTTCACAGGATTACCATTAAAGATGATTTCTGCCTTGTCAGCATCCTCAAGTGCCAAAAATGCACCACTGTAATCTATGTCGCTCTCAAATGTGTATTTAAGAGTAACCTTTGTAATTGGTGCTTTTTCGCCATAAACCCAAGGTTGAACAACTGCGCCACCTCGTTCGCTCAAGTGGAGTCGCTCTCTTAAAACATTATCAAGTCTTAAAATTTCTTCTTTCTCGCTGAAAGCTTCATCTTCCTCTAATTTGTACTCTGCCATATCAAGAAGAAGCACATTTTCTTCAGAAAGAGTATATTCAACACAAGACGGTGTTTTAAATTCTTCTGTTAATTCCTTTGCTTCTGCCTTTTTAGCTTCAGCTTTACCATCAACTAATTTATAAAGAATTGAATCATATCCATAAATATGTTCTTTTATAATGGTTTTACCGTTATTGTAGGTCACATCTGCTGAACGCTCTTCACCGTTAGCTGTGTCAAATACAGTTACCTTGTATTCACCCTCAAGTGTAATTCTGACATCCTTGCCGTTGTCAATATCTTTGTTGTGTGGTTCTCTTGAGTGAGCTACAAAGAGCCATTTGCAATCGTTATCCTGACGGAGCTGATAAAGAAGATTATCGGTTAAATTACCATTAGCAAAGCGAAGTGTTACAGTTCTGTTCTTTTCGAGTGCAGTAAGCACAGCAGAACGGGAATATTCAACGCTTTCGCTTTTTTCATAAAGCTCTTTACCACGATTTGACTCTACTGCATCACAAAGTGTAGGTGCAGAGCCCATAAATATAAGCTTACCACCGTTTTTCTTAAACTCTTCAAGTCTTTCTAATGTTGTGCTTCTCAAGGTTTCGCAAGCCGGTACAACAATAGCATCATATTCCATCTGACCCACCTTAAGAGGATTCCCGCCTTTTTTACAAAGAGTTGGTAAAAGTGACTCTGAAATGAAGTTAAAATCAATACTGCCTTCAATAAGCCAATCGGTGAGCTGTTGGAATTTTTCGTCACAGCTATCACGGAATATAGCGGATTTGTCATTGGGGCCCCAGTGAAGCCAGAAGCTTTCAACAGGGTGAATTACACCAACCTTAACAATAGGCTTACCTCTTGTAAGAGCAGTGTTAACTCTTGCAAAATGGTCCTCAACTGCAGAATATTCCTTATACCAAGGTGATTGGTATGAAATAGATGCAGGATAGTCACGCTTTGCCTCACCTGCCATAGCATACCATGAAAGGTGTGGTACTCTGATTGTAACACCAAGAGCTGCTTGCCAGTCGCCCTGATATTTATATGTTCTGAAATCGCAATCCCAGCCTGTAACACCATAAAGCTCTGAAAGAACGCCCTCATAGCCGAATTGGTGTGCAGCAGACTGTGCTTGCTTTGCAGTTGTAAATTCTCTTGAATTGCAAAGCATATCAATACCGGGAAGACGGAATCCTCTGTAAGAACGCATTGCTTCGCCTAAAGCGGCAGTCTGACTTTCTAATGTAGGCTCTTCCATCATATGACCTGTAAGAGCAATATTATTTTCATTACACCAGTTACCAACTGTATCTGCAAAAGCATTTGCAAAAAGCTCTGCAATAAAATCGTGATAACGGTAACGGTGAATTGATGGTTTACTATCCTTTAAATCCCAGAAAATTTCAGGTAAGGTGTCTAAAATATCTGCACCGTAAGCCTTTTTATAAAGCTCTTCTACCTTGTCGGTCCATGGCATACAAACATCTTCTGTATCAAAAGAGTTGTCAAAAACCTCTTTTCTTGTAAACTGTGGCTCGTCTGTAAAAATTGCAGGAACTGTTTTGTCAAACTCGTCGCCTACTGTATTTTTATATTTTTCGTGGGTAACCTCTACGAATTTTTTAACAGCATCTACGCTTAATGTATCTAAATATGCCTGGTCGTTATACCACGAGCTTTTACCGTGAATTTCTAAAAGTGCATACCATTTTGTACCCTTTGCTTCTTCGTTTTCATCTATTCTTTTATAAGATTCCAAATAGCCGTTTTCGTCTAAAATAACATCATAGCAGGCAATAAGCTTACCGTTACCTGTTCTGCCACCCTCTGCACGAGAATCATTATTTTCTGTTACTTCGCCATCTTTTTCGGTTGTAAAAAGAAGGCATCTCGCACGGTATTTTTCGTCTTTAGTAACAAGTCCGCCTGCCGCACCTGATGGCCAACGGTCCTCGTCATAAAGCCACGCAAGCATTTTTTCTTCCCTTGCTTTTTCAACGCAATGCTTTACAAGTCCCATATATTCTTCACTTAAATATTGATTTTTAAGACCTGTTCTTACATGCATATGAAAACCGCCGAGTCCCATTTCGTTAAAAACTTCAATCTGACGGGAAAGCTCATCTTTTGTTAAATAATCATTCCAAGCCCAGAAAGGAGTTCCCCTGAACTCACTGGTAGGATTTTTAAAGAGATCTTTGCTTAATGTTTTTTCCTGATTCTTTTTATAAAGCATAGCTTTAACCACCTTATAATATAAACATAGTAGTTAAATTTTATCATATCCACACTGTTTTTTCTACAATATTTCAAAAAATAAAATTGAGATAGTGACCAAAAATCACTACCTCAATTTGTTTAATTTTCTTCCATAATACTTAAATATGACGGTCTTATAATTTTGTCGGCACAGATTATTTCTTCAATTCTGTGTGCAGACCAGCCTACAATTCTTGCAATTGCAAAAATTGCAGTATAAAGCTCGCCCGGAATACCTAACATATCGTAAACAAAACCGCTATAAAAATCTACATTCGGGCTGACACCTTTATAAATCTTGCGTTTCTGAGAAATTAAAACCGGTGCTAATTCTTCAATGTTTTCATAAAGAGTTAAATCTCTGTCCCTGCCCTTTTCTTTAGCGAGGGCTTCAACATAGCTTCTGAACACTCTTTCTCTTGGGTCTGAAAGCGAGTAAACAGCGTGACCCATACCGTAAACAAGACCTTTTTTGTCAAACGCCTCTTTATCAATAATCTTTGTAAGGTATGCTTTTACTTCTTCTTTATCAGTAATATCTTTGACATTGGCTCTTATGTCGTCCATCATTTCCATAACCTTTATGTTAGCACCACCGTGCTTTGGACCTTTAAGGGAAGACATAGCCGCCGCAATTGTCGAATAAGTGTCTGAGCCTGAGGATGTTACAACTCTTGTGGTAAAGGTTGAATTGTTACCGCCACCGTGCTCCATATGAAGAATTAAAGCAGTATCTAAAACCTTTGCCTCTGTTTTTGTATATTTTTTATCAGGACGAAGCATCATAAGAAGATTTTCTGCAGTTGAAAGCTCCGGGTCAGGTCGGTGAATAATCATACTGTCCTGACGCTCTGAATAATTGTAAGCGTGGTAAGCATAAATTGCAAGAAGCGGAAATTCTGCTATTAACTGAATACATTGTCTTAAAACATTATCTACTGAAGTGTCAAGTGCCTGTTTATCATAAGACGCAAGTGTTAAAATACTTCTTGTAATTGAATTCATAATGTCAGCAGATGGTGCTTTCATAATAACATCACGGGTAAAATTCTGCGGTAAGCATCTTAAATCGCCAATATGCTTACTGAATTCTTTTTCTTGCTCTTTTGTAGGCATTTCACCCAAAAGAAGTAAATAAGAAATTTTTTCAAAGCCTAATTCACCTTCACCTAAACCATTTATTAAATCCTGTACCCTGTGGCCTCTGTACCAGAGCTCACCGTCGCAAGGTGTTTTTACGCCATCTACAGTTTTATTTGCTACTATTTTTGAAATATTTGTAAGTCCTGTTACAACACCGTTGCCGTTTATATCTCTGAGTCCTTTGTTTACTGAATGCTTAACATACAATTCCGGTGCAATTTTATCATTTTCTCTTACGGTTGCCTCTTTGCTCTTTGCGTAATTTATAAAGTCCTGAAAACTCATAGTATCACTTCCTTTAATATGATTTTGCTATATTTTGCTAATCGTTATTTTTATTATATAAAATATGTATATGCATAGTCAATTGAGGTTAATAAAATGTTATAGAAATTTAATATTCTGTTAAAAAACAAACGCACCTGTAGCCATTTAGTTACAGGTGCGTTATGAATAATCAAAGCTCCGTCAATTAAAGGCAGAACATTCTGTAAACCAATTCGCCTAAAATTGTTCTTTTAATCTTTTCAACTACTGTTGCAAAAGCGTTTTCTAAAAAGCTTAATGGCTCTTGCTCAGGGAAGTCAATCATTTTTGCTTCCATATTTCCATCATCACAAACGAAAGGCTGTGACATTACAATACCACCCTCGTTTTTAATCTGGAAGCGGACATAAGAGCCTAATTTTTTGCTGTTTTCTCTTAAATTGAATGCATTGCCTGTTGCTATAATTTTGCCGTCAGAAACCCATTCAATTACATCATAATTATTCGCTGTAACTGTAATAATATCTTGTTCTTCATCAACTGTTATTTTTTCGATTTTTGAATATTCTCCTGTACCCTCAAACTCTTCACCCAATTCAGGTCTTGCAATTCGTGAACAAGCGAAGAAAGTACCATTTTCCATAGCAGTTCTTAAAGCATCGTTTGAAAGCTCAGGCATAAGCATAATTTCTGCTGTAACACCTATATTTTCAATGGTGTGAGAGTCATCGTTTGAAAAGCCCCATGCAACCTTACCGCGTGGTACTATGTACATCAAAACATTATCCCAAAGAATTCTGTCTGCCTGTGCTACAGTATCTCTCTCGTTGAAAATTTCCATACCAACGCAGGATTCATACTCTAAAAGCGGTTCAATAAAAATCTTTAAATTATTAAGGTCTTTTGCTCGTTCATAGTCATGGTGTGCTGCGTAGAAATCACCTGGGTGGTCAATGAATGAAATTCCACCTGCTTCTTCTGTTGCTTTAATTGGTGAAACATAGTCTTCTTCCTCGCCCCAGTCACCCTGAAAGGCACCACAGAAGAAACCGTTAACATGGTTTTTTCTCATAACAACGCCATTCATTTCAATACCCTGGTTAACATCGAGCATTGGTCTGCCATCTCTGCCTACACCTGTTGTTATTTCTTCATAGCGTTCCTTTGAAACAGGGCTTAAATCATATAAAAATTTGTTGTAGCCAATAATAGGCAACATTTCGGGCATTTCGTCCCAGCCCTTATTTACAACACCGTGGTCAGTAATTGCTAAAATATCATAATCCTGTCTGTAATACTCCTCAACTACATCTTTGACATCCATTCCGCCATCACTGTAAAGAGTGTGTGCGTGAAGCTGTGCCTTGTATTGATTAAAGGTATCCCAATCAACAGTTTCGTAAGGATTTTTAATAGTATATGATACACTATTAGCTGCAAATGCAGAAACTGATAAAACATTTAATAATGTAAACAACACCAATATAACAGAAATAAGTTTTTTTGTTGTCACAAAAATGCCCCCTGTTTCAAATATATTACATTTATTATACTAAAAATCAGAAAACATTGCAATATTTAATTTTGTCGAATAATTCTTTATAGAAGAATTATTCATTTTTCGTTAAATTCCGATGTTCAAAAAAACAAAATCCGTCTTTCTATATATGACAATTATTCCGTTTTTTCTTATAAAAACCCCCAAAATATTGTGTTTTGACTAAAATTTTATAAATTTTTATAAAAAGTTGTTTTCTCCTACATATAGTGACCTTTTTCGACATTGCTTTTGTGTATAATAAAAACAAGATTAAGGTGTCAGGTGTTAGACATCGGATATTAAATCTTAATAAATTTATTTTAAGGAGCGAAAAAAATGTTATTAAGAAAAACACTTTATTTAAGAATTGAGTATCACTGGTATTGCGTAAGCCTTCTAAAAAAACAACTCAGCAATTCCAATGAAAACAAAAAACAAAAGCTTATTGGTAAAATGTGTTACCATAAATACAAGGCAAATGCACTTTCTTACCAATATGAAATTTTAGTTGGCTTAAGAAACGAAAAGGGCGAATTCTCAGTAAGCTACACAAGCTTATAATAAACAAATCAAGCCGTCATATCAAAAGATATGACGGCTTGAAAAATTTTAACTTATAATCCGATTGAGAATAACTTTCCTAATATTGCTAAGAACTTAGCTAAAAGCTTAGCAACCTTTAAGAGCACCTTTGTAGCTGCCATATTCTCACCTGAGTTTGGGTTATATGGGTCAGGATTTTCAGGTAAATCTTCTGACTGCTTGTTGTAAACATCCTGCCAATTACCATTTCTGTAAAGCTCAGCATCCTCGCCTACAAAAGCTGTTGCTGAGAAGCTGTCATTTAAAAGAGTCCAGTTAAACCATGCAATAACATACGGTTGAGCAGAAGCCTGAATTGTTCCGTGGTCTGCACCTGTATATCTGCCGATAACTACATTATCATTATTGATTTGCTTCATATTTTCAATAAGACCTGTGCCTAATGGGCAAATACCGCTTGAAGCAGCACTGCCGGCATCTGTTGAGCCTGTACCTGCAACTAAAAATGCAGGAACCGAAACCTTTGAAGCATCGTAAGGTGTATTCTGTAAAATTGAAGCCGCTAAGCCCTTATGAGGTGCACTTAATGCACAAATTGATTTGAATTTATCGCTGTTTGGTTGCTTACCCTCAGAAGCGCCGTTTATTGCACCTGAGCCACCCTGAGAAAAGCCACAAATACCAATTGCATCTACATTTACTTTATTATAGAAAATACTGCTTGGATCTTCATTGAGTGCGAGTAATAAATCAAGACCCTTTGAAGCAGAGTCAGCATTACCTGATGATTCGTGGTCATTGCTTATTGCAATATAACCCCAAGATGCAAGTGCAGTCATTAAATTTACTGTAGTTGCGTCTGCATCTGTCATACCTGTACCGTTGCAGTAAACAACAACAGGATATGTACCACTGCTTGCAGTAATATTTTTTGGGTACCAGATTTTATAATAGGTGTATGCTGCTTCGCCACTGTCAAAAGTCATTGTTTCAACTTCATTTGGTCCGTTCTGTGAGAATTTTTCTTCAACAGGATAAACCCCATCTGCTGCAGAAACAGCAAGTGAAACTGTTAAAAGGCAAAATAACATTGCTAAAAAAACTGAAAGTACTTTTTTCATAATTAGCCTCCTTGAAATCGGATAAATATTATGTTACTATAAGGTGTAACATTTGTTACCACAACTTATCACTATAACATTATATATAAATGAGTTAGAAGTTTCAATATTCATAAAATATGCTGTAACAAAAAGAGGTGTTTTGTTATGTCTAACTCTTGTAACCGCGAGGCTAAAGCTTTTACAAGGGAATGTGTTTTTTTAGCACTTATAAATCTTTTAAAAGAAAAGACCTACGAAAGCATTACACTTACCGAAATTGCTAAAAAGGCAGGCGTTTCAAGAAACGCCATTTACCGAAACTTTGAATCTAAGGATTTAATTTTAAAAAATTATTTGAATGATATTTCTTTAAAATTTATTGCAGAATTAAACGAAAAGCAAATAAATTCCTATTACGATTATATACTCTCGGTTTTCACTCACCTATGCTCATACAGTGAAATTACAAAAATTTTGGTTTCAGCAAATCTTTCGACCTTACTTTACGAATCATTTTTGCTTATTAAAGGCTCTTTCAGGGTAGATGATTCTATAAAGAATTATTATGAAAGCTACAGGATTGGTGCTTTATTTTTTGTTTATGTAACCTGGCTTGAAACGGATTGTAAAGAAACTCCTGAAGAGCTTACTGAAATAATGCTTAAAATTATGAACAGCAAACCAATCTTACCAAAGTTTTAGGAAACAGATATGAAATATATTAACTTTTTAATTAAACCTGCATCGTCTTCCTGCAATTTAAGATGTAAATATTGCTTTTATGAAGATATTGCAGAAAACAGAGCAGTTAAAAATATGGGGCTTATGAAAGAAGAAACAGTAGAACTACTTTTAAAAGAAGCCTTTAATTTAATAGAAGAAACCGGCGAGGTACATTTTGGCTTTCAGGGTGGCGAGCCGACTCTCGCGGGGCTTGATTTTTTTAAAAATTTTACAAAAAGAGCAAAAGAATTAAAGCCCGAAAATGTTAAAGTCAGTTATGCTTTACAGACTAACGGAATTTTAATTGACGAGAGCTGGGCAACATTTTTTAAAGAAAATAACTTTTTAATTGGCATTTCTTTAGATGGCTGCAAGGATTTGCACAACCTGAACAGAATTGATGCGAAGCAGAATGATACTTATAACAAAGTGTTAAATTCCTTTAAGCTTTTAGAGAAAACAGGCGTTAACACAAACATTCTTTGCGTTGTGACCTCTGCTTGTGCTAAAAAGGGCGAAAGGGTTTATAACGAGCTTAAAAAAATCGGCGCAAAATACATACAATTTATCCCCTGCTTAGACCCTATTGAAGCAGAAAAAGGCTCTACACCTTTTTCGCTCACACCTGAATTGTACCGTGATTTTTTGTGTAAAACCTTTGACCTCTGGTTTAAAGATTACAGTAGCGGAAATTATGTAAGCGTCAGAGCGTTTGACGATTATGTAAATATGATTTTAGGAAAATCTGCCGGCACTTGTGCCACCTGTGGCAGATGTGGCTCTTATTTTGTAGTCGAGGGCGACGGCGGAATTTATCCTTGCGACTTTTTCGTTTTAGATGAATGGAAAATGGGTTCATTAGGCGAAAAACCACTTTTAGAAATTGCTGAAAGTGAAGCTGCAAAGAAATTCTTAGAATGGGGACAAGAAAAGCCAAAGGAATGTTACTCCTGCAAATACAGAGCTCTTTGCAACGGCGGTTGTAAAAATGACTGGATAACAGAAAATGATGAAATTCATAATTACTACTGCCCCGCTTTAAAAGCATTTTTCCGGTATGCAGAGCAAAGGCTTTTGATGATTGCAAGAAATGAAAGTAGATATATATAACAAAACAGCCTTTTAGAGTCAAAAACTCTAAAAGGCTGTTCCTTTATTTAAACAATTCTTCTTTTTTGCCATTACTGTTTTTAAACATATAAACATCGCCATCTTCTGTGCCATTAACCGTACCAAAAACGCCGTCGCAATATGTAAGTGCGGCACCGTCTTCTGCCGCAATTCCGTCAAAGTCAATTGTTTTAATTGCGTCTTTAAATTTGTTCCAGTTTTTACCCTCATAATGTGGACAGAAGCAACCCTTTAAAATACCAAGACACTCTATGAATACAAATGAATGATCCTCGCCACAGTCGTCCCAGCCCATCTCGAACCAGCACATTGCACCAGAAGAAAGCCCCGACAAAACTGTACCATTTTCATAGGCTTGTTTTAAATAAATATCTGCTTTAGTCTTTTTAAAGGTGTTCATTAAAAACTCAAGATTACCGCCACCTGCATAAATAATATCTGCTGAAAGAATAGCGTTTTTAACCTCTTCTTCGGTTAAACTTTCGTCTGTTAAAAGAAGTGAATTTACAGTAGTTGAACGCTCTTTAAATGGCTTTAAAATAATTTCTGCGTCACCCATATCGTCAAAGCCTGCCGTTGGCAAATATAAAACTGACGGATTATTTTTACCGCAGATTTCATAAATTTTTTCGATTATTGGCAATACCTCGCCATTTTCAAAAACTCCGCCACCGAGTGCGATAATCTTGCCCACAGAAACACCCTTTCTGAATATCATTTTTGCAATACAATAAATAATTTCTTAACTTAATTGAGAATTGAAAGTTGAAAATTGAAAATTTAGGAAACACTTCGTGTTTGATTTTATAATAATACTATAAAGAACATTATTTTACATCAAACAACTATAAATGAAACAATATATTTACTCTTAAAAATTATAATTACGGCGTAGCCCCGAAATTTTCAATTTTCCATTCTCAATTTTCAATTATTTTTCCCCACCTTTTTCGTCAAGTCTTTCTCGTTCTTGCTCTTTTCTCGAAAAGCCTTGCGCAATTGTCGGGAACTTGTTATCTGTATCCGCAGTTGGTTGAATTTCATAAGTGCCGTATTTGTTGATTAACTGAAACGAATCATCCGGTGCATCACCAATAAATGCAGTAGATGGTGTCATTTCAACCTGATATTCATCTACGCCCTGTTCCTTTAAATTTTTCTTTTTATCATTTTTATTCATAAAATCACCCGAGATTAGTATTTACGGATGAGGAAGAAATAATTCAGGAAGCAGGAAGCAGAAAGCAGGAAGCAGAAAGCAGAAAGCAGGAAACAGGAAACAGGAAATAGTTTTCCAACCAATCCTTTTTTTATTTACTTTTTATATGGTATTTTAACATCCGTATATTTGGCTATGTAATCTATTGATGTACCATAATATTTTGCAAAAGCCAATATTGTATCCAATGGCGGTATTCTTTCACCATTTTCATATCTGATATAAGAATTTTTTGAAATGTATGCAATTTTAGCACATTGTTCTTGCGTTAAATCATTATCCTCTCGCAATTCTCTCAATCTCGTATCCATATTTATCAATCCATCACCTAAGTGGTTTTTGTTCATCAGTAAATCCTAATATATATTCAGGAGAAATGTTGTAATATTCACATAGTGTTATTATTTGATTAACCTTTATTTCTCTTTTACCACTTTCATACAATTGATATTGTTGTTTAGTTATCCCTAAAACATTACCAATTTCTTCTTGTGATTTTGTTTTCTGTAATCTAATTTCTTTTAATTGATGTGTAAAATGTCTCATTTTTATATCACCTTTTACAAGCTTAATAATTTTACTTTAAAAATATTGACATTCAAACGAATGTATGATATATTATAGACATCCAATTGAATGTCTTGAAGGGTTCTGATTACAATGATTAGCATAATAACTCAACTCTTAAATGGTCAGATAAAACCATTTGAAGAAATAGGCAAAAACTCTGATGAAATTATTGAATTAGAAAAACTCATCAGCAAAAACCTTAATAAACTCAACGAAGAACTATCTGTAAAACAAATAGATTTATTGCAAAAATATTCAGAATGTGTTGAAGAATATTTTAATCTACTTATAGATGATGCGTTTTGCACAGGTTTCAGCTTAAGCACACGAATCCTTACCGAAGCTTTGATTAAATCTGAAAAATTGTATATGAAATAATAAATTAGCCTATGTAATATTATAATCGGCGTAGCCCCGAAATTTTCAATTTTCCATTTTCAATTTTTAATTTTTAAGGCTGTTAAGCGGTGCCGGAATTCTGCCGCCACGCATAATGAAATCGTAGCTGCTTTCTTTGTGAACAGGCATAACAGGTGCAGTACCCAAAAGACCACCCATTTCAATTTCGTCACCTACTTTTTTATTTAAAGCAGGAATAATTCTTACTGCAGTAGTTTTCTGATTTATCATACCAATTGCTGCTTCGTCAGCAATAATTGCAGAAATTGTTTCGGCTGAAACATCGCCGGGCACTGCAATCATATCAAGACCAACAGAACAAACGCAGGTCATTGCTTCTAATTTATCTAATGTAAGAACACCTTTGTGAACTGCTTCAATCATACCCTCGTCTTCTGAAACAGGAATAAATGCACCTGAAAGACCGCCAACAGAAGAAGATGCCATAACTCCACCTTTTTTTACTGCATCGTTAAGAAGTGCTAAAGCGGCAGTTGTACCATGAGTACCGCAGGTTTCAAGCCCCATTTCTTCTAAAATTCTCGCAACAGAGTCACCAACTGCAGGAGTTGGTGCAAGGCTCAGGTCAACAATGCCGAACTCTGCATTAAGTCTACTTGATGCTTCTTTAGCAATAAGCTGACCCATTCTTGTAATTTTAAATGCAGTCTTTTTAACTGTTTCTGCTACAACATCAAACGGTGCACCTTTAACGCCTTTTAAAGCATTGTAAACAACGCCGGGGCCGGAAACACCTACATTTATGGCACATTCAGGCTCACCTACACCGTGAAATGCACCTGCCATAAACGGATTGTCTTCAACCGCATTACAGAACACAACGAGCTTTGCACAGCCCAGGCCGTCATTTTCTTTTGTCTTTTCTGCAGTATCTTTTATTATGTTACCCATAAGCTTTACAGCATCCATATTTATACCCGCTTTTGTTGAGCCGACATTTACTGAAGAGCAAACAAAATCGGTTTCTGCAAGTGCTGACGGGATTGAATTTATAAGTCGTCTGTCACCAATTGTAAAGCCTTTTTGTACGAGAGCAGAAAATCCACCAATAAAGTTTACGCCACACTCTTTTGCGGCGTTATCCATAGCCTTTGCAAAGATTGTGTAATCCTCAGTTTCACTTGACTCAGCCGCAATAGCCATAGGTGTAACAGAAATTCTTTTATTTATAATCGGAATTCCCATTTCCTTTTCAATTTCTTCACCTGTTTTAACAAGGTTCTCTGCATATTTTGTGATTTTATCATACATCTTTGTTGCCGCAACCTTTGCGTCAGGGTGACCGCAGTTTCTTAAAGAAATACCCATAGTAATTGTTCGGATATCAAGATGCTGATTGTCAATCATATTTAAGGTTTCAATAATTTCGTGTTGATTAAGCATTTTTCACACCTCAGATTCTATGCATAGCATCAAAAATATCTTCTCGTTGAATACGGATGCTGACACCGAGTCTTTCGCCCTCTTTGTTGAGAATATCAACAAGCTCTGAAAAGCTGACATTTGCTTCTTTCACATCTACCAACATATTCATAGTAAACATATCTTTAAGAATTGTCTGGCTTATATCTAAAACATTTACATTTGTCCTTTCAAATGCAACGCAGACACCTGCCATAATTCCGACTTTATCCTTACCGATTACTGTAACAATAGCGTTCATAATAAAACCTCGCTTTTATAAAATACAAAATAATTTTAGCATATTTTTAAAATTATTACAACAATAAAATAGGGTACACTTTAAAATTTAAAGTGTACCCAATAATTATTAAAAACATTTCACCAAGTTAATCTGACACATTCGTCAAAATCAACCTTTCATATAAAATTGTTAAGTTTGGATGAATGTGGTGTTTTTGAATCCCCGAAGGCGTATAAAGATACGCCGAGTGGGTGAAAAGACGACACATTCGCCAAAATCAACCTCTTCTTATAAAATTGTTAAGTTTGGATGAATGTGGTGTTTTTGAATCCCCGAAGGCGTATAAAGATACGCCGAGTGGGTGAAAAAACGACACATTCGCCAAAATCAACAATTTTATGCTATCCAGCCGTAAATCATATCGAATATCGAAAGACTACCTAAAAGTCTTACAAGTGTGTCAGGAATAAGGCTTGCTAATTTCCAGAGGTCAGTAAAGCTACCGCCATCTGATTCTTCAGCACCCTCATAGTCAAGCATAAATGGTTGGGTGTAAACAATACCACCAACGCCGAAGATTTCTGCTCTGACATAGTTACCGATTAAATCACTGTGCTCATCAAGGTCAATTTTATTACCTGTTGCAATAGTTTTGCCGTTAGCAATCCAGCGGATATTTTTAGCACCTGTTGTTACTAAAGTAATAGCATCTGCATCCTGGTCAACAGAAATAGCTGTTACAACAGGGGCGTCAACATCCTTTGGTGCTTCATATTTGCCCTTTGGATCTTCTGCCTGAATTGCTTTAAGCTGTTTGCCGAGAGCTACTGCAGTCGGGTCTATGCTTTCGGTTAAATAATTTGCAATTTCTGTAATTTCTTCAGGGTTACCTAAGTTTTTACTGCAAGCAAAGAATGCACCGTTTTCCATACATTCCTTAAGATTTGCAACTGTATTTGATGGCATTACCATTTCGGTGTAGCCTGTGTAAACTGCATCAACTGAGTGAGCGTCAGAGGTAGCAATTGCCAAAACATTTCTGCCTGTTGGGGTAACCTTTGTAAGAAGAATATCCCAGAGCTTTCTGTCGTATCGGGTTCTTGAGTCACCCTTACTGTTAATATCAATACCAATACAAGAATCGTAATTAATAAGAAGATTTGCAAACTTGTCAATGTAATATTTATACATTGTATCGCTATAATCATAAGCGTCGGCAGTTTCTTCTTCATCACGGGCATTTGTATATTCGCCAGGGTGGTTAATTACTGAAAGACCGCCCATTTTGTCAACATTTTTAATTGGTGTTTCGTAGTCACTTGTACCGCCTAATAAACCGTGACCGTAATCTACAAACCAGCTGTTAACATGAGCGTTATTGAGTGAGCTTGGGTTTAATTCAATACCGCAAGGCACTCTCATCATACTGTGAAGAGAAACCCCCTCAGGTGTTTTCTGAGTGTAGAAATCACCTGTTTTTCTTGTTTCAAGTGTATATTTATTACCGTTTGAAGCCTCGCCGCCCTTAGATTCAAGCGGAACTATATTTCCTGCTCTGCCTTTGAATAAATCAATAAAGATTTCCATTGCAGGAATTACTGATTGACGATTCCAGCCGTAATCAACAACACCGTGGTCTGTAACAGCGGCAATATCAAAGCCGTAAGCATACTGTTCCTCTAACATATCCTTTAAAGTGTCAGTACCATCACTTGCTGTGGTGTGATTGTGAAGGTCTGCCTTGTATTGCTTCCAGGTAAGCCAGTTTACCTCTTCATAAGGGTCGATAATTGTATAATCAACACCTGTATCACTATCGCCTGCAAAAGCGAGAGTTGAGTAGCTTACCATCAAAAGACAAGCAGCCATAAAAACAGCAATAAATTTCTTTGCCTTTTTCATATAAAACACTCCTTTTTAAAATAGAACAAAATCTAAAGATAACTATTTGATTATAATACAAAAGTATATAACAATTTCTGTAAAAAATCAACGATAATATTGACCGAATTTAAGCGTCTTAATATGTGCAAAAAAGCGACTACCGAGCATTTTCGATAGTCGCTTTGAAATTTATTTTTTAAAATTCATTTCTTATAGAGATTTTTTCGAGCGCTTCTTCGCGTGAAATTTTGCCGTTGTTGCAATCAATCATCAATTTAACATCTTCGTCTTTAAGTTTGTAGAATTGCCAGAAAATACCTGCAAGAATAAGACCAATGGTTGGTATCATTATAAATATGAACCACAAGCCGTCAAGGGTGAATTCTGATTGCTGAATATTCTGTGTAGCTAAATCTTTAAAGCTTTCTGCATTAACTTCCTGCCAACCGAAGAAACCAAGCAGGAACATACCAAGAGTACCGGCAAGAGCAGACGCCATTTTTGTAACGAATGTCTGAATCGCAAAAGTAATTCCTTTTGCATCAATACCTGTTTTAAATCTACCATACTCTGCACAGTCAGGAGTGAACATAAATATCATAATACCCTGAATTCCCAAAGGAATAGCACGGAGCACTGTTAAAATTATAAACAAAACTACATTCTGATAACCACAGAGCCAGCTTATTGTGCCGAAAATCACCGCTGCCCAGTTGCTTATAAGGAAAATTTTGCGTTTTCCATATTTTTCAACCATTTTAGGTACAAGCAGTGATGCCACAAGCATTGGAGCAACTGCTAACGCACCGACTAAAAGGCTGAAGCCTTCGTTGTGGAATAAGTAGTAAGATGCGAGAAGATTCATTGAAATCATAACATTGAATCCGCTCTGGAAGAAATAACCAGCATAATAAATGAGCAAATATTTATTTGAGAATAAGTATTTGAGCATTTTTCTTACTGTAAATTGTTCTTCGTCATCAACATTTGTAAAGCGTTCTTTACCATTAACACACACAGGAATCATTGTAGCGAGAGCAACAACACTTACAATCGCTGCAGCAACGCCAAAGCTAAGACCTATTGCCTGACCTGTGATGATTGTAGGTATAACTGTTGCTATAGCACTGCCTGCACCTGACCAGATGCTCTTATATGAAATGATTGATGTTCTTTCATCAAGATTATCTGTCATAACAGTAACCATACCGTGAATCGGCACATCACAAAGAGTGTAAACAGTATCCCAGATAAGATAAAAAATAGCAAACCAGAGAAGCTTAACCGTTTCGCCAGCACCATTTGGAATCATATATAAAAGTGCTGTTGCAAGTGGAATTACAGGCAAAGAAATTTTAAGCCACGGTAAAAATTTCTGTTTGCTTTTGAATTTTGCTTTGTCAAAAATACAACCAAATACAGCATCGTTTATTGCGTCCCATATTTTAACTATGAGCATTACTGTACCGGACTTTACAGGGTCAACACCCTGGAACAAAAGGTATGTAGTCAGAAATGATGTAATCATTGTGTAAATCATATTCTGACCTGACAAGTAAAGATAATAACTTTTTCTTTCTTTATTAGTTGTACACCAACCAGCAGGTGTAAAGCTTAATTTGCTTAAAAGCTTTTTCAAACAAAGCACCCCTTAATTTATTGTTTTTGTTGAATCACTTGGTTTTCTTGCTACTACCCACGCATTAGGTAAAAATCTGCCGGTAGGCATATTTGTAGACGGCTCATTTAAAATTTCACCCTCATAGGCTAAAACTGAAGATGAACCACCGTCACACGCACCTGCGTTGACTGCACCATATTCTTCTAAAACATCGGCACAGTCACCCATAGTAGCGCCGAGAGAATAGCCGACCTGTCTGCCATCGACTACAAAAAACATAACAACGCCGTTTTCTGCCTGACCGATTACAGAACGGGGTTGAAGTCCCCAGCCTGAAGAGCCCTCAATCACCTTGTCGCCATTGATTATGAGCGCGGGATGATATTGAAAGGCGTCACGCATATTATGTTCTTCCCAGTCAGAAAATTCGCCGACTACGAGGCGGTCATCTTTATCGAAGCCGACTGTAATATATTTAGAGGAATATGTTCCCCAATATTCACCCTGAGCTATGCATTGAGCAGTAACAACACCGCCGACACTTGTTCCGCCCGGGTCATGAAAGCCCGAAGCATTCATACCGATTACCGCGTCCTCTTTCTCAAGGTAATCACAAATAAATTCGCCTCGTGAATTTTTGTAATCAGTTGCGGTAATGTAAACTCTTGACGGGTCATCTATTAACACAAGTCTGCCGACATAGTTTGAAGTTTTAACTTTCAGAACAACAATTCCCTGTTCAATATCATTTATTAAAACTTCGTTGCCGTGAGAATCGGGTTCGCCGACTACAAGGTCTTTCTGACCTAAAATATCGTTATTTTCCTCTTCTTTATTTATATCTGTTTTACCAATATCAGTAACATCGACCTGCGCATCCATAATTTCATCTATTAAGTATTTCGGGAAGAAACAAGTTGCAAGCCATTTGTGCTGGTCAGTTGTCATGGCCGTTTCAATCCAGATGTTACGCCACTTTGTAATAAACGGAACATTGCCGAAAATAACTAACGCATACATTGAAACAAAAAGTGAAACCACAATAACGCAAGCGGTTAAAGCCTTTATAAGCTTATTCATTTTTGCTTCTTTTTCTTTCTCTTTTCTTGAACGCTTGATTTCCTCTGCAGTAGGTGTTTTTCTTGATTGAGTCTGCCCTTGACTTGTGGAGCGTCTTTCCTGAGATCTTGTCTGATTTCGCTGCACGCTGTTTTGTTGAGTGCTTCGGGTTACAGCAGTTCTTTCTGTATTATTTCTATTTACAGGCGGGGGTGTTCTGTTAGTAGAAATGTTTCGGTTTACAGCCTGTGAAGAAATGCTTGTTTCTTCAAATGCATTTCTGCCAAGAGCCTGAACAGTTCTCGCTCTTCTGGCTTCAAATGAATTATTCTGAAGCTTTTCGGCCTTTATTTCTTCTTCGCCGTTAATATCTACCATAAAAACACCACCTTTCAATATTTTTAATTCACTAGTCATTTATTTTATCATAAAGCTTTGCATTTTGCTATAGTAAATCAAAAATTTTATAGTTTATTAAATAATTTGTGAAATACTGTAATTAAGCTTCTTTGACACAAATTCACTTTGTGCAACTGCACCAAGTCTTAGTTTGTTTTTTTGTGTATCATAACTCACCATTTATCATTGTAAAAGACTGCATATTTATGGTATAATTAGGTAGTATATCTATGAACTTTTATAAGGAGTGCAAAAAATGAATTTAAAAGAAAAAGCTTTGGGGCTTATTTCTGATGTAAAAGCACATTGGAAAACCCCTGCTAAAGGCAGATATATGCCTTTTAAAGAAATTGCCGCTTATTCCGGCGGTGGTATTGGTGCTTATATGATTATAACTATGGGTTCTGCTTGTCTTCTTGCAACAAGTAGTACACTTCTTTCAAGCACCTTAGGTGTTGACCCTATGGATATGTATGTAATGTATGTTCTTGCAGTAATTGCAAACATTCCGCTTACAGGTATCCGTGCAAGTATTATTGATAACACCCGTAACAAAGCAGGTAAATATCGCCCTTACATAGTTACAATGGCTCTTCCTGCCGCTATTGTATGTAACCTTTTGGTCTGGTTCCCTTATGCGAAGCTTTCAGACTGGGTAGGCGACGGAATGATTTTTGGCGAAACCAAAGCCTATGTTGCAAAATGTGCAATTATTATGTTCCTTAACCTATTATTGCATTTCTTCTACTACTTCTTCTACGATGCTTATGAAAACCTTATTCACGTGCTTTCACCTAACTCTTATGAAAGAAGTGACGTTGCAGCTATAAAGAGTGTAGTTTACTCACTTGCACCTTCAATTGTCAATGCTGTAACACCTATAATTGCTTCAAATTTATTCCACACAAACACAACCGATATTCGTGTTTACAGATTTATGTACCCGATTCTTGCTGTAGGCGGCCTACTTCTTTGTATGGTTGTTTACAAGCATACTGAAGAAAAAATTGTTCAGGCAAGAACTCACGTTGTTCAGATTAAATTTATTGATGCAATTAAAGCTGTTGCTAAAAACAAATATTTCTGGATTATTTCACTTGCCGGTTGGATTGGATTCCTTGAAAGCGCTTATCAGAATGTAATGTTCTGGCTCTATAACTACGGTGGCGCTTGTAATGGTAATGCATTTGCCCTTATACAAACACTTTATGGTAACGCTTCACTCTGGGGTATGCTTTTAGCACCTTTCTGTATAAGAAAATGGGGTAAAAAGAGTGTTTTAGTTGTTACTAATATATTTAACATCATCTTCATTTTAATGATGTTGCCTTTCACAAACGAAATTCACAACTTAACAATCTGGCTTATTTTAGGTTGTCTTTATCTCAATGCATTTATGGGGTCATTTGCTCACATTCTCAACCCTGCTATTCAGGCAGATATCCGTGACTATCAGCAATACAAAACAGGCGAAAGAATTGATGGTGCTTTTGCAGTTGTTACAACTATAGGTACTGTTCTTACTCTTATCACATCATCCGCGTTACCAATGATTTACGAGAAAAATGGTCTTACAAAAGAAAATGCCGCTATTGTTACATCAAACCCTGAAGTTCTTGACAGAGTTTTAGGTGAAGGTAAAACAGTTGGTCAACTTCTTTCTGAACAATTAGCAAACGGTCAGGATAACTACAACAATGCACTTTCTGCACTTTATGACCCTGCTGTTCTTTTATCACTTATTAAAGTTCTTATTGTTGTTGCGGCAGTTGGTGCTTTAATGAATGTTATTCCGTACATCTGGTACGATTTCAACGAAAAGAAGCAGGAATCTGTTATTCGTGTGCTCAGAATTCGTGCCATGTTTGAAGACTATGGTAATGGTATTCTTGATGACGAAAAGCTTGTTGAAGGAATTGACATTATCCGTAATTCACAAGAAATGGCTACACAAACACCTAAAGTAATCAACAAAAAAGATTATAAAGGTAAAGAGGGCAAAAAAGCTCTTAAAGAAGATATTAAGTACAACAACGAAATTGAAATTGCTCAATTTGTTTGTGACGAGCTTAATAAATTCTCAACCCCTGCTTACCAGTTAGCAGTAGCAGAAAACAACAAGGTTTACTCTGCCGGTCTTAATAGTCTTTTAAGCTTTGATAAAGCTACAATCAAATCAGAAATCAGTGCTGCAAGGGCTATGTCAAAAGCAACAGCAGAAGAAAAAGAAACAAGAAAGCTTGCTGTTGAAATTGCAAAGAAGAAAATGTCATCTTATAAAACAATCAAAAAATACTTTACCGGCACAGGCGACCTTGTCGCTCCTGATTTCAATGTTCTTGAAGCTTGCTTTAACAACGAGGACGAGTGTGATGATAAGCTCAAGGCACTTTATCTTGATTTACAAAAATCTAAAAAAGAAAAAGATTCCAATAAATCAAAAGATTTAAAAGCAGAAATAAAGACTCTTCAAGGCAAAAAGAGAGCCTTCAAAAAAGCAACAAAAGAAGAAACAGACAAACACGCTTACTTCAACCGTGCTGCAAAGGTTTACCTTGATGCTGAAAAGCTCATTAAACAAAACGAAAACTACAGCCATCTTGAAGAAATCTTTAAGATGTACGACGAAGCAAAAGCAAGAGTTGAAGCTCAATAAAGACAACTAAAAACGGCTTGGTTTAATCAGAAGATTAAACCAAGCCGTTTTAATTTTTTATTTATATTGCTTCAATAATTTCAACATTTTTTTCTACAAGATCTTGAACCGAAATGCTTTTAAAATAATTATTGATTAAATTATCAACACTGGTCCACATCTCTTTAGTGTAACAGTTGTTTGCTCTGTTGCAGAAATTTTCACCGCAGTTAATACACGCAACCGGTGAAAGACTTCCCTCTGTTGAATTAAATATTTCATAAATCGAAATATCCTTTGCATCTCTTGAAAGTCTGTAACCGCCTGAGATACCTCTCTGGCTTCTTAAAAGACCACTTCTTACAAGAGTTGCAACTATTGTTTCAAGATATTTCAGCGACACATCCTGGCGCTTTGAAACCTCAGAAAGAGCCACAAAGCCATCGCCCTGATTTTGCGCGAGATCTATAAATATTCTAAGAGCATATCTACCTTTTGCAGATACCATATAATTTCAAACCTTTCAGACTTTAACGGTTATGATACTGAATTACATATCATTAAATCCTGCACCGCCAAAGAAGTAATAAAGCAAGTCGCTGATGATTCTGAAAATTGTTGTAAGGAAATCGTTGAACTCAAGACCGCCTGTATATTCTTTTTCTTCACCATAAATTACTTCATCTATTGTGTCATAGAAATAAGCTTTAGCTGCTTCAAATTCTACTAAATCAACATTTGTTTGTTCAAGAGCTTCTTCTGCACGAGAAATAGCATGTTGATATCTTGCAAATTGGTCAACAGAAAGATTACTTGTATCCATCTGTTTTGCTTCTTCAAGGTCATTCATTAAGCCCTTTGAATTACGACCAACATTAAATTGCGGGAATCTGTCAGGATAGCTGTAAACATCCTTGAAATTTTCATCAACCAAAAGCTCTGAAACAAGCTTCATAATTACATCGTTAGAGCCTGTTTTTTCGTGGTCCTGATTATAGAAATAGAATGTTGTGCAAGGAAGAAGTCCTGTGTTTGCATCAACTATTTTTCTTGGGTCACTATGGTCGTGGTTTGGATTTGTGCAGTTGTTATGTGTACGAACATAATCCGCCGGAAGCTTTTTGCCTACGCCAACGCTGTATGCGCCCATTGATGTTGAATCAAGCTGAATAATACCATCAGCGTTTACATCGTCCCAGGAATCAACAATTTCATAAAGTGAAATATTGTAATCAACAATATCGAAAATTTCAACGCCCTGTGCTTTTGCTTCTGAAATATAAGCATCAGAATTACATTGTGCATTGTAATACCAATCTGCCTCTTCACGAATAACCGCACTTGCTTCATCGTTAAGATACATATCTCTGCATGCTTCGTAGTTGCCTGATGGAACTAAGCCCCACATAAGAGTTGAATATTTCATATAATCGTTAACGAGGTCAAATGCTACTGTATCAAGAATAGCATTCAAATCTGCATTCGGCATAATACGAAGAACGATATTTACAAGGTAGCCTGCCATTTCATCTACGCCCATAAGAGCAGGCAACATTTTGCTATAAAGTGCGTCGTCATCATCAAGAAGTCCGTTCTGATAAATCTCGCCAACTAAAATTGAGCCATCGAGAGCAGGAATAACATAAACTATTCTGTTAATATCTTCTGAGAATGCTCTGCCATTATCTTTATAAAGCTGCATTACAGCATTCATAACAGATCCGCCCTGGCTTACAGGTGCTAAGTTAACCTTGTCTGAGCCTGAATCCTCTTTTACAAACTGAATGAAATCATAAAGCTCCTGTGCAGTAGCTTTCATATTGCCTAAGGATGCATAAGAGAAAACATAAAGATTCTCTTCACCCGCTAACTCAATATATTTATTAAGCGGTAATTGATCAAGTATGAAATCTTTGTCATAATCGCTTAAATCTTTAAATGAATCATAATACTTTGTTGCTCTTATGTCTTTTATGAATTTACCGTTTTCATCACTCTTTAATTTGCCCATAAGCACATCGCCTAAAACACCTGAAAGTGCCTTGGCTGCTTGTTGGTCCTTATCCTGCTGAGTAATAAGTAATTTTGTTATCGGAACAAGAACCTCTGTGAGAGCTGCGCCAACAATTTCGGTAGTGTCACTCATAAAGAATGGTGCCTCTAAATCAGTTGCTTTTCCGTCTTCATAATATTTTGTTTCGCTCTGGAAAAGACCGGGAACAATAATACTTGGAATTACATCATTAGTATTTACCGCATTTGCCGCAACAATAAATGTAGTAGAGAGCATAACTACTGATAAAACTAATGCTATAATCTTTTTAGAAATTTTCATTTCTATCTACCCCTTTAATCAAAATTTCATTTGATAATATAATCAAAGATATTATAGCATATTTTTCCTCGTTTTGCAATATTTTATAAAAAATTAGTTGCAATTTAGTTGCAAGTGTGCAAGTGGCAAGAAATTGAAAATGGAAAATTGAAAATTGAAAATTGAAAATTGTGGGACCTGCGGTCGGCGATTATAATAGTTATCCATAAAAACAAGAAATTCTATCATTTGAAGTTTGTATAAACTAAAAATGATAGAATTTTTATATTTAAGTCTTAATATTTGTAATTAGTATAAATGAAAAAGTCAAATTACCGCTATAACCAATTATTATAATTACGGCGTAGCCCCGAAATTTTCAATTTTCCATTTTCAATTTTCAATTATAATTGCGTCGCAGACCCTTAATTCTGCATTCTGCTCTCTGCATTCTGCATTTTTCTGTCCACTGATTACTTCACAAACTCATTATAAATCGCTTCTAAGGTTGCAACATAATCTTCTTCTGCAACACCAACAATAATGTTAAGCTCACTTGAGCCCTGGTCAATCATTCTGATGTTGATATCGCTGTTTGCAATAGCCTTGAAGAGTCTGCTTGCAGTACCCTTTGAGCCTGCCATTCCTCTGCCAACAACTGCAACGAGTGCAATACCGTTGTAAATTGTGATATTATCAGGCTTTGTTTTTCTTTGAATTTCAGCAACGACTGTATCTTTAACAGGTAAAAAGTCGTTATCGTTAACAACAACTGACATTGTGTCAATACCTGATGGAAGATGCTCAAAGCAAATCTTATGATTTTCAAGAGTTTCAAGAACTTTTCTGCCAAAGCCGATTTCTGAATTCATCATATCCTTTTCAATAGCAATAACTGAAAAGCCCTTTTTACCTGCGATACCTGTAATAACTGTGTCAACCTTGTTTGATTCTACAGTTGAAACAATCATTGTGCCTGCATCCTCAGGCTTGTTTGTATTACGGATGTTTATCGGAATACCCTTTTCTCTTACAGGGAAAATTGCATCCTCGTGCATTACAGTTGCACCCATATATGAAAGCTCACGAAGCTCACGATAAGTAATTGTGTTAATAACCTTTGGATTTTTAACGCATCTTGGGTCTGCCATAAGCATACCTGAAACATCAGTCCAGTTTTCATAAATATCTGCACTGATTGCTCTTGCAACGATTGAGCCTGTAATATCTGAACCACCACGGGAGAAGGTTTTAATTGTTCCGTTTGGCATAACACCATAGAAACCTGGAACAACTGCGTGTGTATGCTCCTTAAGAATTTTTGTAAGCTCTTCGTTAGTTTTTTCTGTATCGAGCTCACCGTTTTCTGTGAAGAAAATGCCATCCTCCGCATCAATAAAATCATAGCCTAAGAATTCAGCTAAAATCATTGAGTTAAGGTATTCGCCACGAGAAGCAATATAGTCACGACCTGCGTGGTGAACAATAGCATTTTTAATTCTGTCAAATTCAGACTGCAAGCAGAAATCAAGACCTAATTCTTCAATGATTCCGTTATATCTGTCCTCAATCAACTTGAATGCTTCGTCAATATCCTTATTTTCCTTAACTAATTTATAACAGGAATATAACATATCTGTTACTTTAATGTCTTCATCGTATCTTTTACCGGGAGCAGAAGCAACAACAAATCTTCTTGCATCGTCAGATTTAATAATGTCTGCTACCTTTCTGAATTGGTTGGCATCAGCAAGTGAGCTACCACCGAATTTTACAACTTTAACCATAATATGTACCCCTTAAATAAAATAACTATGTACGATATACTACCACTATTTATTTTTTTTAGCAACAAAAAATTTACACTCTGAAAAAAGTTCTAAACTTGTTATAAATGTTACTAAACTCAATTAAAATAACTTGTGCAAAATAACTACAGAATTTGTATTATTTTTCATTCACCTCTTTTAAAATCCTTGATTATATGGTATATTCTTACATATTATATGAAAATATTGAAAGAGTGGTGACAATTCTGGAAAAGGAAGAAGCACTTTTAATAAAAAGATTTAAAGAGCTATCAACTCGCTCCTACAACCGCGGAATTTTTGTCTATTCAGATTTTCTTAATATGTATGAGCAGGATTTGCTTTTTTCTAATGTAAACACACCATTTTCTCTTTTTGGTGGTTTTTCGGGTGCTGAAAGACAAATTGCAATATTCGGGAGCGAAGAAGAGCTGGGGTATTCTCCGACTTACCCTGTTTCTTGCATTTTAGTTTCACCATTAATGCAAAAATTTGCAGATGATTTAACTCACCGTGATTTTTTAGGCTCTGTGTTAGGACTTGGAATAAAAAGAGAAACTGTCGGGGATATAATAATAAAAAATAATACCGGCTACATCTTCTGCCTTGATACAGTTGCAGATTATATTAAAGAAAATCTGAAAAAGGTGCGTCACACCTCGGTTAAATGTGAAATTGCTACCGAAATCCCCGATGAAGTAAACCCGGAATTAGAAGAGAAAATAATTGTTATTGCTTCAGAACGATTAGATGCAATCATTGCAGAGGTTTATAATCTTTCAAGAAGCGAAAGCAACTCGCTTTTTCTTGCAAAAAAGGTTTTTGTTAACAATAAGCTTACAGAAAATAATTCACATAAAATTAAAACAGGTGATACCATCTCCGTCAGAGGCTTCGGTCGATTTAACTTCCTCGGAATTTTACAGGAAACAAGGAAAGGAAAGCTGAGGGCGAAAGTCGAAGTTTTTTAGGATCAGGAAACAGAAAACAGGAAGCAGGAAATAGAACAAATTAAATTATCCTATCATTTTAAGTTGATTGTAAAACCAGCTTTAAATGATAGGATAAAGTGTTTTTAATTCACTTGTGATTATAATCAAGGCGAAGCCCTGTTTCCTGTTTCCTGTTTCCTGCTTCCTGTTTCCTGCTTCCTGTTTCCTGTTTCCTGTTTCCTGCTTCCTGTTTCCTGCTTCCTGTTTCCTGAATTACTTCGCAGAGTAGTACGCACTGCCATTCTTCATAGTAACGCCCTTTGCGTCCATAAGCTCTGTAACGGTAACTATCTGATAACCGTTTTTAATAAGCCACGGCACTATTGTTTCGGTAGCACTTGCAGTTGAATCATATAAGTCGTGCATTAAAACTATTGAGCCGTCACGAACATTGTTTTTAATATTAGAAACAATTTTAGAAGCGTTTCTGCTTTCCCAGTCACGAGTGTCAACCGACCACATAATAATCGGGTAAGCAGTATTATTTTTCACTGTACTATTATTAAATGAGCCACCCGGCGGTCGCATTAAAACAGGATTTTCGCCTGTTATTGCCTTAACCTTTGAATCAGTATTGCTGAGTTCATTCTTAATGCCTGAGCCTGAAAGTGAAGTAAGTGTAGCGTGATTATTTGTATGATTTCCTATTTCGCAATTCAAATCATACGCACGCTTAATCTGAGATTTATAGCTATTGACTCTTGAGCCAACAACAAAAAATGTTGCTCTTGAATTATACTTTTCAAGTGTATTTAAAATTCTTGTTGTCGCACTGTTTGACGGACCGTCATCATAAGTCAACGCCACCATTGGCTTTGTTAAATCTAAAACTCTCGCACATTTCACATTTGAATTCCCACTCACTATTCCATAATAAGATGTTGCTCTTACAATATATGAATATTGACTACCGACTTTAATTGCAGTATCGGTATATGAAAGTGTGTTTGCATCAACTGTTTTTATTGCCTGATATTTTCCCGAATTTTCTTTTCTGAATATTGTGTAGGTCTGAGCACCGCCGACCCTATCCCACTCAACTACAATTTTCTGACTTTTAAAGCATCTTGCAGAGGTTATTTTCGGCGATGAAAAATATACTCCCGTTACACCATTTGCATCAAAAGAGCTCTTGGCTTTTTTGTGCCAGGCAATTACGGTGTAATTATAGTTAACACCTGAAGCAACATTTTTATCGGTATATGAAAGAGTTGCACCATTTTTTGTAGTGCCTATCTTTTGCCATGCACCATTATCTATTCTTCGGTAAACTGTGTAATATTCTGCAACAGCAACTTTTTTCCACGAAACAGTCAAACCGCTTGTTGCCGCTTTCACACCAACTAATTCCGGATGAGGTACACAATATGTGTAAACACCTTTCTTATAGCTACTCATATATTTACCAGAAACAGCCTTTACTGTGTAATAATACTTTACACCAGCTTTCACATTTGTATCTGTATATGTTGATGCAGAGCTTGAAACATCGCCTAATACAACCCATTTACCACCGTTTACTTTTCGGTAAACTCTGTATTTCTGGGCACCGCTGACCTTATTCCAGAAAACCTTAATACCATTTACGGAATTCTTCGCTTCTGTAACATTTGGCTCATTTAAAAACATAATGCTTTTGTTTGTTTCGAAGCTACTTTTGATTTCACCCTCAAGGGCTATAACACAGTAATATGAATTTTTTCCGCTTTTAGCAGAAGTATCTAAATAAGAAAGGACATTTGATTTTACAATTTTAATTCTTGTCCATTCTTTATCTGTAGGTGCTTTTTTATAAACTCTGTATGTAGTAGCCTTTGGGTTTTTAGTCCAGGTTACCTGAACACCCTTATTTGTATTTGTTAATGCTACAGTAGGAGTGGCTACATAATGAACACTGACGCCCACCTTGTCGTAACCGCTTAATGCATTATTGTAAACTGCTTTTACTGTATAGATATAATCCGTTCCGTTTTTGGCGGTTTTGTCCAAATATTTCTTTGTGTGCTCACCCTCAGTGTAAGCGATTTTTTGCCAACCGCTTTTAGCAGTTTTTCTGTAAACATTGTAGCCTGCCGCATTCTCTGTTGAAACCCAGTTAACCGCTACGCCACCAACAGCATTTTTAGCAGAGGTTAATTTCGGTGTTGTTAAATAAACCTTAAAGGTAAAGCCATTCTCTGTTGCATATTTCTGTGCTTCTGAATTCGCTCTTCCCCAAATAACAAAATTTTCTTTTTTTACTTTTTCGCCATTTTCGTTATATATGTAGCCTAAAGAAAATTCACCAATATTCACAACAGTTTTAGGTACGATTACCTCTGTAACATCCTTACATTTTAAAAATGCATTTTCAGAAATAGCTGTAACCATAATTCCTTCGTGATTTTCAGGAATTTTAACCTTACCCGTTGCTGTTTCATCATAGGTTTTAAGCGAACAGATAACTCCGTTTTCGTGAATATCAAACACTGTTTCCTGTGTGTAATTTGCAAACGCTAAAATGCTTGTAGCTAAAAGCACTATACATAAACTTATAACGCTTATTACTATTTTCTTTTTCATAAAACATCTTCTCTCTTTTTTACCACTTAAACTGAATAACTCAGTTCGACTCTTTTCGACCTGTTATATTATATAATACTTTTTTTCATTATTCAATGGAAATAACAATATTGTAAATTTTTAATATTATTTTCACAGTTTAATTGTAAAAACAGAATATTTGTGTTAGAATATTATAAATATTCTATTCTTTTTATAGGAGTTCTTTATGACTAAAACAATTATGAAAAAATATGCACATCTCATAGCAAGAGTTGGTGCAAATATTAAAAAAGGTCAGCCTGTAAGAATTATTGCAGAAGCCGACCAGTTCGAGTTTGTTAATTTACTCGTTACAGAGTGCTATAAATTGGGTGCTTCAAGAGTTGATATTGACTGGACTTATCAGCCAATTACAAAGACTGATTATAAGTACAGAAGCTTAAAATCTCTTTCAGAGGTACCACTCTGGAAAGAAGAAAAATTAAAGCTGATGGTTGAAGAGATTCCTTGCAGAATTTACATTGAAAGCGAAGACCCTGACGGACTTAAGGGTGTAAACCGTGAGAAAATGCAAAAATCACAAATGGCAAGGTATAAGGTAACTAAAAAATACAGCGATGCACTTGAAAACAAGGACCAGTGGACTATTGCCGCTGTTCCCTCTTACGCCTGGGCTAAAAAGGTGTTCCCTAATGAAACAAAAAGAAATGCCTACAACAAGCTCTGGGACGCTATTTTAGAAACTGTTTATGTTACTAAAGACAACGACCCCGTTAAAGAATGGGAAAATCACAACAAAAATTTAAAAGAGCGTACAAAATGGCTCAACGAGAAAAAGTTTGATTATTTAGAATACAAAAGCTCAAACGGCACAAATTTCAGAGCAGATTTAATTCCGGAGGCACATTGGTGCGGTGGCGGTGAAGAAACTCTTTCGGGTAATTTCTTTAACCCTAATTTACCGACACAAGAAGTTTTTACTTCTCCCAAAAAGGGCTTTGCAGAGGGCACTCTGGTTTCTACAAAGCCACTTTCTTATCAGGGACAGTTAATTGAAGATTTTAAAATCACTTTTAAAAACGGCAAGGCAGTTTCCTGGGATGCAAAAGAAAACAAAGATTTATTAGACAAAATGCTTTCTATGGACGAGGGTGCTCCGTATTTAGGCGAATTAGCTCTCATTCCGCAAAACAGCCCTATTGCAAACACAGGCATTCTTTTCTACAACACACTTTTTGATGAAAATGCAAGCTGTCATGTTGCATTAGGCAGAGGCTTCTGCGACACAATTGACGATTTTCAGAATAAAACTCTCGAAGAGTGTCAGGCTCTCGGAGTTAACGACAGTATGATTCATGTTGACTTTATGATTGGTGCCGATGACCTTACCATTACAGGCTATAAAAACGGTAAAGCATACCCGATATTTGTAAACGGCAACTGGGCATTCTGATAAAAAACAAATCTAAAAATACAGGTGATATATTATGGCAATGGGAAAACCAAATAAATGGAAAACAGATAATTTTTTAAGAGCAACAAAAGAACCATTAAAGTTTTCAGAGGATGGCAAATTCAGAATTTTACATCTTACAGATATTCACGAGGTTATGCCTGAAATGGATGACGACAATAACAGAGAAATTCCTGAAAACAAAGACAAGGAAACTCTTAATGTTATTGAAAAATGTCTTGAAGAAGCAAAACCTGATTTAGTTGTTTTCGGTGGCGACAATATAAGTGGCTATTGGGAAGAGTTCAACTATGATTTAATTCACAAGACAATTACAAAAATTGTTGAGCCAATTAAAAGAAGAAACATTCCTTTAGCACTCGTTTTTGGTAATCACGACGGCGAGGTTGGTTTTTACACCGATATTCAGATGATTATGTACAGCGACTACGACAACTGTCGCTCTACTCTTAATGACGAGGATGTTTTCGGTTGCGGTAACTGTAACCTGACTATTAAAAGCTCAGACGGCACAAAAAATGCTTACTCAATCTGGCTTATGGACTCAAACGACTATATGAATGATGAAGACGGCGACTCTGGCTATGCTTATGTTCACAAGGACCAGATTGCGTGGTACGAAAAGAGAAGTAAAGAATTAGCTGATGAAAACGGTGGCAACCCTGTTCCTGCAATTCTCTTCCAGCATATTCCTGTTCAGCAGGAAATTCACGAGCTACAGGAAGTAACAGAAATAGGTGAAAATGTTGTTGAAAAAGACGGCAAATTCTACTCCTACGGTGAAAAGCTTATCTCAGGCAGATTAAGAGAATTCCCTTGCCCCCCATTTATGAAGCAAGACCACACTGCACAATTTAAAAGCTGGAAAAAGATGGGCGACATTAAAGCCGCTTTCTTCGGTCACGACCATGTAAACGATTTTCACATTAAGGTTGACGGCATAAGCCTTTACCAGACTCTTGGTTGCGGTTATTTTACTTATGGCAAAGAGCGTGGCGGCAGACTTATTGTTCTTGATGAAAATAATCCTGAAATAATAGAAACAAAAACTCTCGAAGTTGAAAGAATTACCACAACAGATTTCAGCAAAAAGCACGATGACGATGTTGCAGTAATTTTAAATGAATATGACGAGCTTTTAAATAAAAACCAGGTTAAAGAAGCAGGCGAATATTTAGAAGCAGAAATTTTAAAAGCAAAAGAACGAGCAGATGCTTTTACTGAAATGACTTTACATAACGAGGTTGTTTCATTCCACAGAAGAACCGGCGAGCAGAAGAAGGCTGTTGGTGCTATAAATGAAATTTTAGAGCTACTCGAAAAATTCGGACTTGAAAATTCAGTTTTAGGTGCAAATATGTATCTTAACTGTGCTACTACTCTTAATTTCTTCCGCAGAACTGCTGAAGCTTTACCGCTTTTCGTAAGGGCTTTTGAAGCATATATCAATACAATTCCACAAAACGACTATCGTTTCGCAGGCTTCTACAACAACTATGCTTTAGCTTTATATGAAAGTGAAAATTATGATGAAGCATTAAGATATTTCAGAAAAGCGTTAAATATTCTTTCACTTTATAAAGGCAACGATTCAGAAATGGCAGTTATTTTCTGTAATCTTTCACATCTTTTTGAGAAAACAAATGATGAAGAAATGATAAATAATTGCCTTAATTCTGCATATTTTGCATTGATGGATTATGACGGCGAAATCAATAACAATTTCCTTTTACACTGTCAGAAATGTAGTGAAGCCTTCAGATACTTCAAAAAAGACGAATTCTCAAAGGAAATTGAAGCAAAACTCGCAGAAATCAAAAAATAATATTAAAATTATATATAGTATTATATTGACAATAATTTCTGTTTTAGATAAAATATTTTAATAAACAAATTTTAACAGAATTTGAGTGGTTTTATGGGAAACATAGCAATTTATGGTGGCTCTTTTGACCCACCGCACAAGGGGCACAAATTGCTCGCAGAAAATTTAGCAAAGGAATGTAATGCCGACAAGGTTATAATTATTCCTGCCTACTCTTCCCCCTTTAAAGATGGCACTGTTGCTGAGGGAACTGACAGACTTGCTATGTGCCGTCACACCTTTACTGACCCGATATTTGAAATTTCTTCAATTGAAATTAACCGCGAGGAAAAAAGCTACACGGTTGACACTCTGAGAGATTTGAAAAAGTACTACCCTGATGACAAGCTGTTTTTGTTTATGGGTGATGATATGTTCCTGTCTCTTGCTAACTGGTACAAGTACAAGGAGTTGCTTTCACTCTGCACAATAGTTACCGCCGCAAGAACTGAAGATTTACGGTATTTAAGTGAAATAAAAACCTATGCAATAACAAAACTAGGTTTACACGAGGGCGACTATATTCTTTCAAAAGAAAAACCGCTTGAGGTAAGCTCTACACTTTTAAGAACTATGCTTAAAAACAGATTGGACACAAGTAAATACCTTACTTATGATACTATAAGTTATATCAAAAAAAGGGGGCTTTATTTATGAAAACCAATTCAGAATGCATTGAAATTATTAAAGGCAGACTTACAGAACAACGATTTATTCATTCTTTAAATGTTGCAGACTGTGCAAAAGAGCTTGCAATTAAATTTGGTGCAGACCCCGAAAAAGCATACACAGCAGGGCTTATTCACGATTCCTGTAAAAATCTTGAGCCAAGTGCTCAGTTACAATATTTACTTGAAAATAATATTGAGCTTTCAGAATATGAATTAGCAGCGCCTAAGCTTTTCCACGCAATTTGTGGTGCAGTTTTTGCAGAAAAGGAATTAGGCTGTACTGACGAAGAAATTATAACCGCGGTGCGTTACCACACCACAGGCAGAAGTAATATGACACTTTTGGAAAAGGTTATATTTATTGCCGACTTTATAGGCAAAGAGCGTAATTATGACGGCGTTGAAATTATGAGGGAAAAGGCGTTTCGCTCGCTCGATGAAGCAATTGTTGAGGGTTTAAGCTTTACAATAATTGACTTAATTAAAAAAGAAAGATTGGTTCATCCTGATACTATGGGGGCTTATAATGCCGCACTTATTAATATGAAAAAAGAAAAAGGAGAGAATTTAATATGAGTTTAGATTTAACTAAAAAAATCGTTAAGGCTCTCGATGATAAATTAGCAAGAGATATTGAGGTTATTAAAACAGAAGAGGTAACAATTGTTGCAGATTATTTTGTTATTGCTACTGCTAACTCAAACACTCATGTAAGAGCATTGGCAGATGAAATAGAATATCAATTAGAACAAGAAGACATTCGCCCTGACCATGTTGAAGGCAGAGCAACCGGCTGGGTGCTTATGCAATACGGCGGTGTTGTTGTTCACATCTTCCTTGAGGATTCAAGACAATATTATAATCTTGAAAGACTCTGGGACGATGCATCTAAAATAGATATTTCTCAATTTATTGATTGATTTGTATAAGAAGAAAGGAAATGATTAAAATGAAGTATGATTTTTCCGCTGTTGAACAAAAATGGCAGAAAAAATGGGAAGAAGCAGGTGTTTTCCACGCAGAAGACGGAAGCGAAAAACCTAAATTTTACGCACTTGTAGAATTCCCTTACCCAAGTGGTGCAGGTATGCATGTTGGTCATATCAAAGCATATTCAGGTCTTGAGGTTGTTTCAAGAAAAAGAAGAATGCAGGGCTACAATGTTTTATTCCCTATCGGTTTTGACGCTTATGGTCTTCCTACTGAAAACTATGCTATTAAAACAGGTATTCACCCAAGAAAAGTTACAGATATGAACATTGAGAAATTCTCAAGTCAGTTAAAAAGAGTTGGATTCTCATTTGACTGGAACAGAGTTGTTGACACAACTCAGGAGGACTACTACAAGTGGACTCAATGGATTTTCTTAAAAATGTTTGAAAAGGGACTTGTTTTCCGTGATAAAACTCTCGTTAACTACTGCCCATCCTGTAAGGTAGTTCTTTCAAATGAAGACTCTCAGGGTGGTAAGTGCGACATTTGTCACAGTGACATTGTTCAGAAGTCTAAGGATGTATGGTATTTAAGAATTACAGAATATGCTGACAAGCTCTTAGAAGGTCTTGACGGTGTTGATTATCTCCCGAACATCAAGCTTCAGCAAGTAAACTGGATTGGTAAATCAACAGGTGCATTTGTTAATTTCTCAATTAAAGATACAGACGAAAAATTAGAGATTTACACAACCCGTCCTGACACATTATTCGGTGTTACATTTATGGTTATGGCACCTGAGCATCCGCTTATTGATAAGTACGCTTCTAAAATCGGCAATATGGATGAAGTTGTTGCTTACAGAGCAGAATGTGCAAAGAAAACAGAATTTGAAAGAACTCAGCTTGTTAAAGATAAAACAGGTGTTCGTCTTTCAGGCTTTAGTGCAATTAACCCTGTTAATAACAAAGAAATCCCGATTTACATATCTGACTATGTTATGATGGGTTACGGTACAGGTGCTATTATGGCGGTACCTGCACACGACGAACGCGACTACGACTTTGCTAAGAAATTCGGCATTGATATTATTGAAGTTATCAAGGGCGGAGATATTTCTGAAGCTGCTTACACAGGCGACGGCGATATGGTGAACTCTGAATTCCTTAATGGCTTTACAAACAAAAAAGATTCTATTGCTAAAATGCTTGAATTCTTAGAAGAAAAAGGCATTGGTAAAAAAGGTGTTCAGTACAAAATGAAGGACTGGGCATTTAACAGACAAAGATATTGGGGCGAGCCAATTCCGATTGTTCACTGTGAAAAATGCGGAATCGTTCCTGTACCGTACAGCGAATTACCATTAAGATTACCTGAAATTGACAACTTCCAGCCGGGTTCTGACGGCGAAAGCCCACTTGCTGAAATTGAAGAATTTGTTAATTGCACTTGTCCAAAATGCGGTGGCAAAGCAAAAAGAGAAACTGACACAATGCCACAATGGGCAGGCTCTTCCTGGTATTTCTTAAGATATATTGACCCTAAAAATACAGAAGCACTTGCAAGTGAAGAAAAACTTAAATATTGGGGTCAGGTTGACTGGTACAACGGCGGTATGGAGCATGTTACCCGTCACTTAATCTACTCTCGTTTCTGGCACAAATTCCTTTACGATTTAGGCGTTGTTCCTACAGCTGAACCATACGCAAAAAGAACTGCTCAAGGTCTTATTTTAGGTCCTGACGGTGAAAAAATGAGTAAATCTAAAGGTAATGTTGTTGACCCTAACGAAGTTGTTGACCAGTTCGGTGCAGATGTTCTTCGTTCTTATGTACTCTTTATGGGTGACTATGAAAAGGCAGCACCTTGGTCTGAAGCAAGTGTTAAAGGCTGTAAACGATTCGTTGACAGAATTTGGAATCTTCAGGAAATTGTTACTGATGGCGATGACTACTCAAAAGAATTAGAGGTATCATTCCACAAGACAATCAAAAAGGTTTCAGACGATATTGAAAATATGAAGTATAACACTGCAATTGCTTCACTTATGGCACTTCTTAATGAAATTTATGAAAAAGGTGCTATTACAAAGGGCGAGCTTAAAACATTCCTTACATTAGTTAACCCATTCGCTCCTCACGTTTCAGAAGAACTCTGGGAAATTATGAATTACGGCGGAATGTTAGCAGTTGCTCCTTGGGTTTCTTACGACGAAGCAAAAACAGTTGATTCAACTATTGAAGTTCCTGTTCAGATTTGCGGTAAGCTCCGTGCAACAGTTACTATTGCTAAAGACGCTGACTCAGCAACCGCAATCGCCGCTGCAAAGGCAGACGAAAAGGTTCAGGAAATGTTAGACGGAAAACAGATTATTAAAGAAATCTATGTTCCAGGTAAGATTATTAATATTGTTGCGAAATAAAAAAAGGCAGTCGAAAGACTGCTTTTTTTATTTCAGGAAACAGGAAGCAGGAAATAGGAAACAGGGCTTCGCTACACTCAAGTATTGAATTAGTTGCAGCGAAGCCCGACCTCGTTTGAAAAAGAGGGGGACCAAGCTCTGCTTGGTGGAGAATTGACTGTTCTAAAAATCGTATTTATTTATTTCTAAAACCCTGAAAGTTGCATTTTGCAATTGATTGATTTTATCTTGCTCTATATATTCAAATGCAGATAAATAAATTTCCTGCCCTGCATTCAATTTATCGACATAAATCATATCAGTTTCAATTCTTGCACCGTTTGCATCTACTGCTTCAATTGTTATGTAATAACTGCATTGCTTTTCAGCTTTGTTTTTTACTGTAATATTGAGTGATGTTTCGGAGAAGTACCCATTATTAATTACTTTGAATTCTCCAAAAGAAACATCAACATATTTTTCTAAAATTTCAGCCGTTGTTTCCTGATTAAACTGCCCACTAATCACTGGTTCGTTTGAATCTATGGCGTTTGTTACATCTCCAAGCAACGATGCGGCGAAAACAACATATAAAACCACAAGAATAATACTGAGCGTTATTCTGGTTACGAATCCGGTCAAGGCACCTTTGCCTGCCGACTTTGCTCGTTTAGGTTTCTTTCCTTCATATATGAGAAAGAGGATTAAACCAACAATCGGAATAAAAAATCCCAAGATAGCAAATCCAAAACTCGAACGGTCATCGGGAAAATTTTGCTTTTGAACAGTTTCAAATCTTGTTCCGCAATTACTACAATACAAGGATTTTTCATCTATTACATTACCACAATTTTTGCAAAACATAACCCCCCCCTTATATTTTCTGTTTCTATAATTATACTCAATATTTTAAGTATAGTCAAGATATTAAGTATGATAATATTAAAATGGTGATAAAAAATGATTAGTTATGAGCCATTTTATGAAACGCTTTTTAAAAAAGGTGTTACGGAATACAATCTTATTTTTAAACAAGGTTTTTCTGCTAACACTTTTCACAGAATGAAGAAAGGCGAAGCAATAAACACCAAAACGCTTGATGCTCTTTGCTACGCCCTCGATTGCGAAGTGCAGGATATTATTAAATTTGTAAAAGAATAAACACCGATAAATTGTAAAAATCAATTTGTCGGTGTTTTTTTGCCTTTATTACTGGTTTTTTGTTGTGCTTAATCGCCTAAAAGCCCATAGAATCTACCCATCCAGTATGGAAGAAGATAGATATATGGCATTGCGGTTCTCATACCATTTGCACCTGATGTACAAGGTAATGCCGCCGCTCTGTTAGCGTTTTTAGTATTGATGCTGACAAATTCTTCAACTCCTGAATCACAAACGAACTGGTTACCGTCGTAATTCATCAATACTCTTGAAGAATATTCAACCGGTACTTTTAATTGCGGAGCACACCCGTATGCTTCCGGAGCATAATCAATTTCAATATCTTTTCTGTAACTATTATAAGTAGGCCATACAATAAGGTCAAGATTCATTTCAGAAAGTGACTTTGCCGCATTTTCAATATCACAAGGACGATTTGTAAGAGCACCATAAACTATATTAAAGAATGGTGAACGCTCAATTCTTTCATACTCATAATGGTGAGTAAGACCCATTTTGAAAATTTCTTTTTGTGCTTCACTGTCTGTATAAACAATAAGTGGGTAAATGTTTGTAAAATCAAGCTGGTCGTCAATATGTGCTATGTGAGCATCTTCACATTTATATTGCATACAGTTCATAGCGTAGTGATGTTTAGAAATAAGCATATCAAATACTTTGTTGTATTTTTCATCACCTGTTACATGATATGTAGTTTTTAAGAATGAAAGAATTTCTAAAGAGTTTGTACCTTTCTCAAAATACCAGCGGTCGTCATTATTAAGAAGGTCCGGTTCCCAATTTGCCCAGGTGGTAGGAACACCGTCAACATCGCAAAGATGGAAGTTGTTTTCTATAATATGGTCTGTAATTTTCTTTACAACTTCAGCAATTTTCTTCTTTTCTTTTTTATCCGCTACTAAATCAAAATAAATCCCATAAGCGAAGTAGTGACCTGTCATTTCGTCACTTGAAGTTTCGCCTAACCATTCACAGTCAGGGTTATCTTTGCAAATGTGCCACTCTTCTCTGTTACCGGTACCAAAATATTCATCGTCAGAATATCTTGTTGCTCTTGCAGTAAAGCCTGATTTTCCTGTAACCTCTGTAAGCTTAATCATTGCTTCTACTGCTCTTTTTGCATTTTCTTTTGCTTCTTTTTCACCGGTTGCTGCAAAGCGGAAACACTGACTTGCACAATAAAGACCTGTAAAAAGTCCATCGTTATCAGAATTAGGAAGCCAACCTGACTCTAAATCACCATATTTTCTGAGAACTCTGTCAACATGGTAGCCTTCGTTTCTGGTGTTGTACTTAACAGAAAACTCGTCAAAATGCTTTGCCTTTTCTCCGAGTGTCATATATTGTGAAGTAATAACACTTATACCTCGTGGAGTTACCGCCGCAATTGTACCGCTTTCTGAAACTGCAATTTTTGTAACAGTCGGGTGCATAAGCCACGCACCATAAGAAAAGTAAGAAATTTTACCCTCAATAAGAGTTACGACACCTGTATTTGTAGCAAAATATTTTTTACCGTCTTTTGCAAAATACATATCGTTAAAAGAGCCACTCGGAATTGAGTAGAAATCGTCACCTTTAAACCAGTAGCTTCTGCCATCGTAAATATTAAGACCGTCATCTGTACCAACCCACAAATGACCGAGTGCATCTATTTTAAGGCAGTTTATTTTTCTTGACATAACTCCTGTATTTTCAGGAAGAAGCTCTGCCCAGTGGCGACGCTTGCCTTTCATAGATAAAAGACCTTCAACTGAAGAACCTACATAAACAGTTTCGGCATACTTTGCCTTGTTGTCAAGTGCCGCAAGTGCAACTACTTCTGATGGAAGACCAACTATTTCTTTAAACTCTCCGTCTTCTTTAAGATAAAGATTTTCTTCAGTAATAAGCCAGAAAGAACCATCAAGACCTGTTGAAATATCTGTAATAGGACTGTCGAATTCTGCCTGCTTTTTAGCCTTGCCATTTTTAATTTCAGCAAGAACCTTACCCATTGACGCATAAAGTTTGCTATTCTGAGAAAATAATTTTTCTGCTTTGAAAGAAAGCTTCTTTAAATTCCCGTCACTGTATTCAAAAGTATTTTCAGTTGTAGCAATATAAAGTGCTTCGCCTGAAAATGCAACAGAAGTAACACTACCGCCATCAATTTCTGTAATAAATTTTTTGTCATACTGCAAAAACTTACCAAAATTAAGAGTATATTTTTTCATAACAACACTCCTGAAAATTTTATTTTTATTATAATATCATAAATTTATTTTACTGTCGATAGATGAATTTGCTTTTATATATACTTTTTGATTTTTTCGCTTACTGTAATACTTAAAAGAATTTTCAAAATATCAGGAATAGTAAACGGCAAAACACAAACAGTAAGAGCAGAAACAAAACTTATTTTATCGCCATTATTTATAAATAATAAAAAATACCATAGCGTACCGAATATGTAGCAGACTAAAAGCCCTGCAAACGATGCAATTAAATTTATTATTTTTCTCGTTTTTTTGTTAAATATTGAAGTAATTAACCAGTATGTAAGCGCAGAAAAAATAAAGCCGATTATATAACCGCCGGTTACATTAAATAATACACCAATTCCACTGTTAAATCCTGAAAAAACAGGCAACCCCACAACACCTAAAAGAATGTAAATTAAAATAGAAAAAATCCCTTTTTCAGCACCTAATAAATTCAGGCACAAAAATATTGCGAATGTCTGTAAAGTAAACGGAACGCCGGAGGGGATAGTGATGAGTGAGCAAATGACAATAATCGCACTGAAAAGAGCAATTAAGCTTATATTTTTCGCTTTTTTGTTACTCATTCCGCCACCACCTTTACACAGCATATTATATTTTATTATAATAAATATTACATAAATTTACAATATTCAATTGACGATAAAATTTTATTGTGATAAAATGTATGACGAATTCGTTAATTACGCATTCCGAATTACGAATTCCGCATTAAATTTGCAGGGGTGGCGGAATTGGCAGACGCGTTAGATTCAGATTCTAATGGTAGCAATACCTTGTGGGTTCAAGTCCCATTCTCTGCACCAAAAAAGAGTGAGTTTTCACAACAGAAAACCCACTCTTTTATTATTTCTTATTCTTTTCAAGCATCGGAATTGCGACTTTGCGGTTGAAGAAGTCTATTAAAGGTCCCATAAAGAATGCGGTCAGAATTGTACCTACACCAATAAATGTCGGTATATCTTTTATTGCACCTTTACCCGCTATAAAGAGCACCGCACCTAAAATAACGCAGACTAAATCAGTTGCAATTCTTATGTATTTGAATTTACCAAGTTTCCATTTATTTGTAAGAATAAGTGCTATCGCATCGTAAGTAGAAACACCAAGGTCTGCAGTCATATAAAGAGAAGATGCAAAGCATAAAACAACAAACCCAAAAATGAAGCAGACAATTCTTACCACCATTGTCGCTTCCGGGAAAACCGTAAGCAAAGTATTGTGAGAAAAATCCACAACATAACCTAATAAAAATAAATTCACCATTGTTGCAATATTTATGTAGTGCTTATCAAATATAAGTGCGAAGAGCAAAAGACAGGCGTTAACTATAACATAAAGCGTTCCAAAATCAATAGGAATCAACTGTTCCATACCACTCATAAATGACTGGAAAGGGTCAACACCAAATGCCGCAAGTTTAAAAAAGCCGACACTTATACCGCCAACAATAACACCCATAACGGACATTAAAATTCGTTTTGTTTTCATAAAAAGCTCCTTTTGAGAGTTGATTTTAAAATAACAGAGAGAGTATATAACTAAAATATAGTAATGTCAATAATGTAAACAAATTACTTGGAATTTTTCCACGCAAATTGTTTTAAAAATTTTCAAAAAAAGTGTTGACAAATGCAGAAATTGGTGTTATATTATTTAAGCACTTGCGAGAGTGGCGGAATCGGCAGACGCGCACGTTTGAGGGGCGTGTGGTAATCCCGTACGGGTTCAAGTCCCGTCTCTCGCACCAAAAAAAGAGCTTCGCAATAGCGAGGCTCTTTTTTTATCCAATCTGAAGGATTGGTATGTAATCATCGTTAGGCGAATGTAATCACGCGGAGCGTGTATGTAATTGATTCTAAGGAGAAATTATGGAATACATTATAAGTTTAATTACTTTTTTTGCTGGCTTTATCATATCAGAACTGATTCGTCGCTCGAATCGTGCAGAAACTTTCAATGCACAAATTTTTAATAAACGATTAGATATGTTTTGTGAACTGTATTATTTGTGGAATAATACCTATGAAGAAATTCATACTTATATTGAAAGTATAATTGAAGAAACTTTTCCGGCTAATATTACTCCCGAAGAATATCATTTTCAGATTGTTGAACCACTTTTGCACCTTTTGGATGAAAATTCACTTTTCTTTTCAGAAGAACTATGTGTTCATTGCGGTGCTTCATTAATGGGTCCCGAAGACTACTCAATCAGTAGTTGTAAAGAGTATTTAACAGATTTGAGTGAAACAAGTAAAACTGTAAAAGAAATGATAAAAAACGAATCAGGCTTAACAATGCTTAATAAAAACATAAAAACAATAATAAAATACAAACATAAAAGCGATATTATCTCATATTATAATTTAATAAAGAAAGAAAAAGGTCTTAATACTGACAAAAAAAGAAAATAAGAATGTATTATTTAAGACAAAAGCCCGCACAATCTGTGCGAGCTTTTTTTACATATCAGACTTTTCAAGATTATGGTCTCTGCAAAGCATTTGTCCGTTTTCCAAAGTAGTGTGTCCGCCTTTGCTCCATGGAATTTTATGGTCCGCGTGCATATCCTCAAAATCCCATTTTATATCTTTACCCTCTGCCTTACACATTGGGCAAATTCCGTGTTGTCTTTCGTACAAAGTCCGTTTTTCATTATCGGTAAATGCACGAATTGATAACACTTTTTCTTTTGACTTTCCGCTTAACAGATATTCATATATACCTTTTTGCTTTGTTATGTCATCATCTTGTAAAAGTAAATTTATTTCTTTTTCCAATTCATTCGGATCATAAATATTATTTCCATATTCATTGTAAAGCACACCCCAATTTAAACCTTTCATAAGTTTCCCCCTGTATTTCGGGAAAGTTAACTCGACCCAATCAATAATTGTTTTGTAATATTGTTTCAATGGGGTTGCGTGTGTATCGTGTTGATGTTCTGCCATATACTGCTCAATAGTCTTACTTTCTTTTGTAGATATCCAACTTAAAACAGTTTGCAAATAGTCTTGTCTGATTGTTGTACCGCTCATATATTTTTCGCCGATTTTATAAGCAATACATTGATTTTTGCTAAAATACCTTTTTGCATCACTTAACCATTCGCCTGTATAAATAGCATTACGAAGCTCTTGGTCTGTTAGCTTCTCTCCGGCAATATTAATTATTTTAAACCAATCCAGTTTTTCTGTGTCTGTACCCTTACAAATATAAATCATCAATTTATAGTCAAGAACTTTATCGGTAATTTCTTTTGATGTATGGGCATAATACGGAGTAGTTGGTGAAGCTGGATTTGCAAATATAGAATATCCATTATCCAACCAATCACAGATTGAGATTGTTCTCTGTTGACCATCGAGCATTTCGTATGTACCATCTTCATTTTCCGACCAGTACATTACATTTAGCGGAAACTCGTGGAGAATGGAGTTCATAACAGCAACTTTCTTTTTATCGTCATAGACAAATTCACGTTGATATGCCGGTCTAACATTTAATTTACCACCATAAGCAACAACTTGTCCACTTTCTTCATCGTTATAATATCCGTTAAAAACCTCTCTAACGGTTATTTCGTGTAATTGTATATCCATAATGAGAACCTACCTTTTTTTAATTATTATTCGTGCATAAGGAACAGTAACAACATCATCTATCATCATATATAAATCCCCGTCAACTGCACCCCGTTTTTGAATTTCTTTACGATATTTTTTATGTTCGGGTTTATACGGTTGCACACCGATTTCAATTCCCGAATTAGAAATACCAAGACCAACGATTTCAAATTGGTCGGGATTATACTTATCAAGGAAAGTAATAGGAACACCCATTTCTCCGTCGTAATCTTCGGGAATATCGGCAGTTTTATCAACATTGATTGCATTGTAATTTTCGTATTTTGGATATTCTTCGGGGTTATATTTTTTATACAAATCAAGGTCGGTGTGTCTTTCAATATAGTCCATATTAGTAAACCACCGAACACCCTTAACCCGTATGTATTTTCGCCCTTGTTCATCAATGCGATAACCAGAAGCATTTAAGGGGTAATCATCAGGAACTCTAAATTCTCTATCTCCACTATGTATGGAATATCCCATCCACAACTTATTATCTTTAATTAGTGCAAAAATTTCTTTATAAGTTATTGCATTAACATTACCGATAATAATAAACTGCTTGTCATATTCAACTAATTGAGCAACAAATTCACGGAACAGAGAAAAGGGTGGATTAGTAACAACAATATCTGCTTGTTTCAAAACATCAATACATTCGGGGGAACGAAAATCCCCGTCCCCATCCAAGAGCGAAAGAGAGTTTTTATTATTCTTCAATAGATATTCAACATCTGTCAAATCAACTGCACCATCCCCGTTGACATCTACAATTTCGGTTATCTCAATTCTATAAGGTCTTTTCTCATTTTGGATAACAGAAACGGTTTCTTTGTCCCCAAACTCATTTAACTGTGTATATATTATTGGCGAACCTTTATAGCAAGTAGCAACCAACTTTTTAAGACCTAAAAAGTTAAAGTTCATAGCAAAGTATTTGAAAAAGTTGCTTTCATACGGGTCATCGCAATTACAGAAAACCACTTTATCCTTAAAGTGGTTTCTATACCTTTTCATTTCCAATTCTATATCAGCAAGTTGAGTATAAAACTCGTCTTTCTTTGCTTTGTTTGCTTTTCTTAAATCGCTATTTCCTGCCATAAGAAAACTCCTAAATTATATTCAATTATTTCTTTTTAATCACTATTCTAAAATAGGTTGGTACACCGTTTATATTGCAAGTATGAGAGTGAACCGAACGAACATACTCGTTTGTGTTTTGGGTATCTAAAAGTGCATATCTATTAAGAGCATCAACAATTTCAAATTGGTCAGGGTTATACTTATCAAGAAAAGTAATAGGCACACCCATTTCTCCGTTATAATCTTCGGGAATATCGGCGGTTTTATTTACATTGATAGCGTTAAAATTATCATACTTTGGGAACTCGTCGGAGGTGTATTTTTTATATAACTCCAATTCTTCGTGTCGCTTTTTATGGTCTAAATTTGTGAACCAACAAATATTTCCTAAACTTCTCCATTTTTGTCCGTTATCATCAATCCAAAAGCGAGTTTCTCTTTCTTCGTAATATTCGGGAACAGTAAATGCCATATCACCACAACGAAAACCCTGCCACATTTTATTATCTTTGAGCAACGGAAAAATTTCCTTATAGGTTATCGCATTTTGACTTCCTATTACAAGAAACTTTTTATCATATTCCATAAGTTGTGCGATATACTCACGAAACAGAGAAAATGGTGGGTTTGTAACAACAATATCCGCTTGTTTCAAAATCTCAACACATTCGGGAGAACGAAAATCCCCGTCCCCATCCAAGAGTGAAAGGGAGTTTTTATTATTCTTCAATAGATATTCAACATCTGTCAAATCAACTGCACCGTCCCCGTTGACATCTATAATTTCGGTTATCTCAATTTTATATGGGTGCTTTTTTGGGAGTTCTTCCTCACTCGGTAATATTTCAAACAGAGACAACATATCAAGTTGTTGTCCAGCAACGGGAGAACCCGTATAGCAAGTGGCAATTAACTTTTTAAGACCTAAATAATTAAAGTTCATTGCAAAGTATTTGAAAAAGTTGCTTTCGTAAGGGTCATCACAATTACAAAATACGGTTTTACCCATAAAATGCTTTCTGTAATGTTTTAATTCTAATTCTATATCAGCAAGTTGAGTATAAAACTCATCATTCTTTGCCTTATCTGCTTTTCTCAAAGATGTATTTCCTGCCATAAATCAAATTCCAATCTACTACAAATGAATATTTTTACTATATAGATATATACTTATACAAGTATATATCTATATAAATATACATTTATTTAAGTAAATTGTCAACAAGATATATATCTAATAAAATATAGTTGGTGATATACTTATGGTTAAATTAACGCTTGACAAAGCTTTAGAAAAAAGAAATATAAAACGCTATGGATTAGCAAAGATAACAGGAATACAGTATCAAATTATAGATAACTATTACAAAAACAATGTAACCCGTTATGATAGTTATGTTTTAGACCGTATATGTTCAGCTTTAGAATGTGAAATTTCAGATATAATTGAATATACAAATGAAGAAAAATAACCCGTAACACTCGTTATGAATGTTACGGGTTATTTGTATAAAACAATGGTCAAGTTTTGTGAACAACAGCAAATTTTTAATATAAATATGTAAAATTTTCACAAAGTTTTCAAAAAAACTTGAAAATATTACTTATATGTAATATTATTGTGTTGATATATGTATAACTTTTGTAGAAAGGGGGCATACTATTGGAAGTAGTTCATCTTGATGATTTTAACAGAATAAAGTGTTTAGATATTTTTGAAGACGAGTTAAATAAATTATTTTCTAAAAGCATACCTGAAAAAAAGAAATATTTGAAATTTTTATTTGCTGAATTGCATAAAATTGATAACAGAAGAGAAACAATACAACGAGAAGAACCTATTAACTACAAAGATATTACTTTATATTCTATAAGAAAAAGATCACAGAAAAATACTAGAGTATTATATTTTTATATGAAAGACGATAACATCATTTTATTAACTGCATTTGATGAAAAAAATAAATCAGACTATGATAATGCTAACGAGAGAGCGTATAGAAGATTAAAAAATTTAGAATTAATTTGATAGTAATTTAAATAAAAATATATAGGAGGAAAACAAAATGAAAGGAAAAAGTTTATTCAATTGTTTAAGCGAAACAGAAAAAAAACAAGGTAAATTACGAGGAATGATTTCTGCAGCTATTGAAAACAAACGCTATGAATTAGGAATGACCCAAAAACAATTTGCAGAATACCTCGGAATTACTCAAGGTATGGTTTCAAAATTAGAAAGTTCAGAAAACAATATTAGTGTTGATAAACTAATAGAATTATTTGAAGATTTGGATATTAAGTACAAGATAGAAATAGATGAAAAAGTTTGTGTTAATAATTCATCCACTAAAGTAAAAGGTATTGAGTACTTCTCATCTGGAGTTTTTATTTTTGATAACTCTTATTGTCAACAGAATGAAATACAATTGCGAATCGCATAAGAAAGGACATACTATGGAAACCAAAAAATTTGAACCAGCTTTTCAAATGATTGCAAATACAATTGCCAAAATTAATGTTGTAAACACAATAAATAATATTTCAAACACACAAGATTTACATAGAAGTTTTTCTATAAATGTAAAAGATTTATATATTGAAGAACACGAAGAGTATAAATCAGCGGGATTAGATGTAGAAATAATTACATTAATTGAAGAAAAAAATACAGAAAACCCCAAAAAATTTGAAATGCAATTGATAATAACGGGTATATTTAAAGATTTGGCAGATACCCCCAATGATGAGTTTGAAGAAAAACTTAAACTTAATGGTGTCGCTGCTTTGTATTCAATTGCCAGAGGTTGTGTAACTAACATATCTTCTCAAACTTTAGCTGAAGGTAAGGTTGTTCTTCCTTTAGTAAATTTTATTGAAGCCAAGAAGGATTTAGAAACCGAATAAAATTTCTCCCCCCCACTCATCACGAGTGGGGCTTTTTTGCCCATATTCCCCAACTTCCCCGCATCCATCTCTCGCATAGATAATCTCATAAAACATAACGAAAAAGAGCAACTTTTCGTTTTGAATTCAGGCATTTTTAGGGAATTAGTTTTGAGTTTTTGAAGAAGTGTAATAAAATTTATTTTGCTTTTCTTCAGGACTTTGTTCCTTGAAAGCAACACCAAAATATGCAACCCACTATGACACTTTCAGTTTTTACTGCAAGGATGTCAGGTGGGTTGTTTTTTGCATAGCATAATGTTATAATATTTTCATAAATAATAAGGATGCGATTTTATTGAAGAAGTACCTTAAAGTTATTATTCCGGTTTTACTTGTTATTGTTTTAGGTGCTTATGCTATCCATTGGGCTTTCTTTGATATTCGAAGAATAGATGGACAAGAATTGATAAATGAAGTAACATCACCGGATGGAAAATATACAATTTCAGCATATTTAAATAATGGTGGCGCAACAACAGATTATGCCGTATTATGTTCGGTAAAAAACAATCAAACCGAAAAAGAAAAGAATATATATTGGAATTATCATTGTGCCGAAGCTAACATTGAATGGAATGATAAAGATATCGTAACAATAAATGGTATTGAATTAGATGTAACCAAAGATACCTACGATTTCAGAAACGAGTAATTATCATTATCGGTCAGAATTTCCTTATTTGAACTTTTATATAAAGGTTGGTTTATATGTTTAACTTTTTTGCTGACGAAAATAACAAGCAAAATTCACACTACATAATAGATGGTGCGGATTACAATCACATAAAAAATGTTTTGCGGATGGAGATTGGTGACACTTGCCTTATCAGCTGTGAGGGCAAGAGTGACCTGTGTCGTATAGATGCATTTTTAGGTGACGCTGTGTCTTTAGAAATTGTTGAAGAAAATTATATGGATACAGAGCTTCCAGTTAAAATATATTTATTCCAGGGGCTACCAAAAGGCGATAAAATGGAATATATAATACAAAAAACTGTTGAGCTTGGCGTTTTTGGAATTGTACCTATTCAGATGAGCCACTGTGTTGTTAAGCTTGATGACAAAAAGGCTAAATCAAAACAAGCTCGTTGGCAAGCTATTTGCGAAAGTGCAGCAAAACAAAGCAAACGAAACATTATTCCCGAAATTCTTGAGGTTTGTTCTTTTGGTCAGGCACTGGAGTTTGCAAAAACGCTCGATTTGATTTTAGTGCCTTATGAAAACAAAGACGGTATGAGCTCTACTATTGAAGCACTTGATAAGCTCAGGGGCGTTAAAACTGTAGGTATTTTTATTGGTCCCGAAGGCGGCTTTGATAAAGCAGAGATTGAAAAAGCGCTTAATTGCGATGCAAAAATAATTTCATTAGGAAAAAGAATTTTGCGAACAGAAACTGCGGCAATTACTGCAGTTGGTATGTGTATGCTTAAGCTTGAAATGTCAGAGGGTACTGAAAAATGAAACAACTTCCCATAGCTTTTGAAAACAGAATGAAAGCCCTGCTCGGTGATGAATTTGCAGATTATATTAAAGAATTACAAAATCCGCCTGTAAAAGCATTCAGGGTTAATACTGACAAAATCAGTCTTGATGACTTTACAAAAATCAATAATATTTCAGATAAAAAAATACCTTATGTGGAGAACGGTTATTATCTTGAATATGAAAAAATAGGTAACCACCCTTACCACCACGCAGGGCTGATTTATGTGCAGGAGCCTGCCGCAATGGCACCTGCCGAATGTATTGATATTGAGCCTGATTGGTGCGTGCTTGATATGTGTGCCGCTCCCGGAGGTAAAAGCACTCAGCTTAAAAACAAGCTTAATGACACAGGTGTTCTCGTTTCTAACGAATATGTTGCCTCGCGTTGTAAAATTCTTACAGGCAACATTGAGCGACTTGGCTTACATAACACTGTCACAACCTGTATGGATACTAATAAATTAGCTTCAATTTTCCGTGACTGCTTTGATTTAATAATGGTTGACGCCCCCTGCTCAGGCGAGGGTATGTTCCGTAAAGAAGAGGTAGCTATTGACGACTGGAGCGAAAACAATGTAGCTATGTGTGCAAAACGGCAAAGGGAAATTTTAGAAAATGCCGTTTCTGCTTTGAAAAGTGGCGGATATATAATATACGCTACCTGCACATTTTCATTAGAAGAAAACGAGAAAATTGTTGACTCTTTTTTAGATAATCACCCTGATTTTGAAATTATCCCTGTAAACGAAAGAGTTCAGAAATACACTTGTGACGGAATTCGTTTTGACGGTTGCAAATGTGACAATATTCATTTTGCACGCAGATTTTATCCACATAAAGCAAAGGGCGAGGGGCAGTTTATGGCTGTACTCCACCACAAAGGAGAAAGTGCTAATAAATTCACCCCGCCTGCTTCACACAAGAAAACAGATAAAATAATAACCGATTTTCTCGATGATACTTTAACAGAGTATAATTCAGCTTATGTGCAACAATATAACGGCAACCCTGTGTATTATAATAACAGATTACCCATAAAAGACGGCCAGGCTTTTTGTTGCGGAATAACTATTGGTGAAATAAGAAAAAATTACATTATGCCTCACCACCAGTTTTTTATGGCTTTAGGTAAAAATTTTAAAAGAAAAATAAATCTTACACTCGATAGCGACAGTCTTTTAAAATATCTGCACGGCGAAGAAATTGATGCCGATTGTGATAACGGTTGGGCAGTAGTTATGGTAGATGGCGTTGCACTCGGCGGAGCAAAGGTCGTAAATAAAAAAGCAAAAAATCATTATCCTAAGGGATTAAGAAAATAGAAATTGCTGAAAAGGAGAGCAAAATGAATAACATTGCAGAACTCATTCGTAAAAGAAGAAGTGTCAGAACTTATGACGGCAGAGAATTAAGTCAGGAGCATAAGGAAAATTTAATTGCATTTATGGCAAATATAGAAAATCCATATAATTTGCCTGTAGATTTCAAATTGATGGATGCAAAAGAAAAAGGGCTTACCTGCCCTGTTGTCAGTGGTACGGATTTATATGTAGGCGGTAAAATGAAGCGAACACCATTCGCTGAAGTGGCATTCGGCTATTCTTTCGAGATGCTTGTGCTTTATGCTCAATCGCTCGGAATTGGCACCGTCTGGCTCGGCGGAACAATGAACCGCCCAGCATATGAAGCCGCAATGGAGCTCGGTGCAGATGAAATAATGCCGTGTGCCAGTGCTTTGGGATATGAAGCAAAAAAGATGAGTGTGCGCGAGACTATGATGCGAAAAGCAATCAAGGCTAACGACAGACTTCCGTTTGAGGAATTGTTTTTTGACGGCAATTTTAAAGCACCTCTTATCGAGCAAAAAGCCGGCAGACTTTCCTTTCCTCTCAATATGGTGCGCTTAGCGCCATCTGCTGTAAACAAGCAACCGTGGAGGATTATTGTTACAGAAAACGCCGTGCATTTCTATTTAAAAAGAGGCAAAGGCTTTTCTGCAGGGTCAGCACTTGATATGCAAAAAATTGATATGGGTATAGCACTTTGTCACTTTGCTCTTGCTGCAAAAGAGAGTGGTTTAAGCATTGCTTTTTCTGACAACAAGCCTGAAATTACAGTTGACTCTGACACAGAATATATCGCTTCTTACTTGATTACAGATTAACAAGACAAAAATCTTGTTGTTTTCTGATAACGATTATAAATATTGTGATAAATCGGTTTTTTAACATTTTCATAATAAAATAATTTATTTCTCTTTCTGTGCAACCAATAGTTGCTGAAATTCAAACTAAACTTTATTGAAAACGCGCCACAGATATGCTATATTTTAGAAAAACAGGGGGAATGATTTATGAAATTACATGAAAAAATTTCTTTGTATCGCAAAAAGAATGGTCTTTCACAAGAAGAATTGGCAGAAAAAATCGGTGTTTCTCGTCAAGCAGTCAGCAAATGGGAAACTGGTGATGCTTTGCCTGAAGTCACAAAACTCAAAGCATTGGCTGACACTTTTAATGTAACTGTTGATTTTCTTTTAGATGAAGAAAAAACAGAATTTTTAAAGCAAAACGAACAACCAAGCGTTACTATGCTTGATAGATACGCCGACAAAATTGACAATTGTGTTGATAATATTTCAAGTAAGTCAGGCACATTCTTTAAAAAATACGGCTGGCTTTCTGGCATTGTTTTAATACTTTTTGGCATTTACAGAATTGTTATAAACATTTTTACCATAGCACCTTTTTTAGAGTTTAATTTCTTTGATTCAATATCGGGTTTTGCTCTGATTCTTTCAATCTTTCAGATTCTTATAGGCATTGCTTTCATTGTTGGTGGAATAATTATAATTAAAAAATTCAAACCAAAAAGGACTTGATTTTCAAGTCCTTTTTAATATTGCCCTATTTTCTGGCAATAATAATTACACTACTACTTAAAGGAGTGTATTATTATGTTTAAGCACGAAAAACAGCTTTTTCATCCCGTTGAAATTGAAAGACCAAATCCGCAATATGCGGCACTTTTGCAAGAGCAATTAGGTGGTGCAAATGGTGAACTCAAAGCCGCAATGCAGTATATGTCACAGAGCTTCAGAATTAAAGACCCTGAAATAAAAGATTTATTTTTAGACATTGCCGCTGAGGAATTAGGCCACATGGAAATGATTGCTCAGACTATTAACCTTTTAAATGGTCACGATGTCGATGCTTCAAAAGTACCTGCAGGTGAAATTCAGACTCATGTTCTTTTAGGACTTAACCCGGGCCTTATTAATGCTTCGGGCTACTCGTGGACCGGTGACTATGTTTCTGTAACAGGTGACCTTTGTGCAGATTTACTTTCTAACATTGCGTCTGAACAGCGTGCAAAGGTTGTTTATGAATATCTTTACAGACAAATTGACGACAAAAAGGTAAAAGAAACAATAGATTTTCTTTTGAACAGAGAAGAGGCACACAACGCAATGTTCCGCGAAGCCTTTAACAAAATTCAGAACAGCGGTTCTAACCAGGACTTTGGCACAACTAAAGCCGCTAAAATGTATTTCAGTATGTCAGAGCCGTCGCCAAAGGACAGTAGCTTTGAAGAATTCAAAAGCACACCACCGTCATTTAATTAAAAATTTTCCCGTGAGCATTTTGATTGGTGCTCACGGGGCTTTTTTCATTTAACAAATTTTTACTGCTATTTTTATACAATATACTTAATTGAATAGTTTGAAATTCTATTGTATAATTATTTATATTTATTGCTGGGGTGATTTTATGTGTGACAAAAAACTCTACATTTTAACTTATGACCACGGTGGCTATGTTCTTTGGAAGGACGAAGTCAAGCCTCGTCTTTTGAAGATTTTTGACTGGCTCGAAAAATATCCGAAATTAAGAATCGGACTTGACTATGAATCTTTCACATTTGACGAATTTTCAAAATGCGACAAGGAAGTTGTTGAATTAACTCAAAAATTACTTGAAAAATACCCCGACAGAGTTGGTCTTGGTGCTACTACTTATGGTCAACCATTGTCACTTACAATCAATGACGAGTCAAATGCCCGTCAGCTTTTATATGCCGTAAGAACAAATCTTAAATATTTTAATAAAACGCCTGATGTTTATGCAATTTCTGAATTTGCTTTAAACAACCAGACACCTCAGCTTATTTCGCTTTGCGGTTACAAGGCGGCAATTCTTCGTTCTCATGTTATGGGCTACGGCTACCCTAAAACCTATGACAGTGCCTGGGGTAAATGGATAGGTAAAGACGGAACAGAGATTCCTGCAGTGCCTACCTATGACAAGCAAGGCAGGGGCTACAACTGCACAACCGTTGACAACTGGATTTTGTCGCGTTGGCCTGTTGACTCTGAGCTTTATTCACTTGAAGATTTCAGAGAAATGTTCAAGCAATATTCTCCGCTTTTAGCTTCAAGATATGACGATTTGACACAGCCTATTGAGGAAATCACTGCAGAAATTGAAAAACATGACGATTATGAATATGCGCTTCTTGAAGATATTCCGTCTATTTACGGTGTGCCTCAGGACGAATACCGCACAACTGACAACGATTTCCGCGTTCAAATGCCTTGGGGCTACTGCGGTAACGAAATTTTTAACGGTTGCCGTCAGGGTGAAGTTAATGCAGTAGAAGCAGAAAGACTTAATGCTCTTTCTGTAATGCTTGGTGGTAAATCCTTTGAAGAAAAATCAGAAGAGGCGTGGAAATATGTTCTCGCGGCAGAGCACCACGATGTTACAATCTGCGGTCTTTTAGACCTTTCACGCAGATTTATTCCTACCTCATTAAATGCGTCAAGCTTTGTAAAAGAAAATTCTTTAAAGGTAATCAAAGAAAAATTTGCAGATAAAAACAATGATTCTGTTGTTGTTATAAATCATCATTCATTCAATATTGATGAATGGTTAGAAATTCCAACAGAAAAAGATGTTGTTGCATTTGATGGCGATAAAGAGCTCGAATGCGAAATAATCGAGAAAAATAACAAAAAGACGCTCAGAGTTCGCACTGAGCTTGCACCATTCAGTGTTAAGTGTTTCCGTTTAAAAGAAGCAACTAAAAAATCAAATGAACAATTCTTCTTTAATAACGAAACAGGCGAACTCACAACCCCTTGCTATAAAATTAAATTAACCGAAAATGGTATTGCGTATATTAAAGATATTGCTACAGAAAAAATGATTTTCGGTAATAACACAGGCGAGCTTTTCACAGGTAATGTAAATGGTGTTGATTCTGTTTCAAAAGGCGAATGGAAAGTTGAAGTTTACAATAACAGTGCCGTTGCAACACAAAAAGGTGAAATTGGTGGTATTCCGTTTGAATTCACAATGAATTTCTCCGGAAAATCAAAGAGAATCGACTGTAAATCACGCTTTACAATGAATAACGAGCTTGTCGGCAGAACAGATGTAACTCAGGGCAGACCTGTTCCTTTTACTCTTAATGGTCACCACCACGAAGATAAGCTTTGCCTTTCACTTAATGTGAATTTGAGTAAAGACCGTAAAATGTTCAGAGATTTACCGTACTCAATTTCTGAATGGAATGGTGCTTTAAGAAAAACAGAAAAATACTGGTATCCTGATGACGATATTCTTATTGATACAGAAGTTTCACCTGAAGAATCATTCAGCAATACTACATATTTCCACGGCATTTATTGGCTTTGTCTTCGTGACAATGAAAACGGTCTTGCTGTATTCAATAAAGGCTGTATGGGTGCTGCACTTAACGGCAATCACCTTTTAATTCCGCTTATTTATTCAAATGAATATATGTGTGGTACAAGAATTATAGAGGGCATTTTTGAAAACGAATTTGCAATTATGCCATTTTCTTCTGAAATGTCAAATATTGACTTGCACAAAGAAGCGCTTTGCTATGTTCAACCGCCTGTTATAGTTACTGCACCAAAAGGTAATGGCGAATTGAGTGAGGCTTCATTTGTTGAATTAAAAGAAAATTCAAAAGAAATAATTTTAACTGCCCTTTACCCTGAAAACGATTATATTTTAGCAAGATTCTGTAATTATTCTGACAATAATTCCAGCGCTGAAATATTTTCTGAATTTGGCGAAATTACTGCCGAAACTGATTTACTCGGTAATGAATTAAAAGCTGTTACTGATGGCAAATTAGAATTTCACCCTTGGGAAATTAAAACTGTTAAAATTGTCAGGAGATAAAAATAATGTCTAACGAAAAACCAATTATTGAGCTTGAGCTTTTTATAATCCGCCACGGGCAGAGCAACGGAAATATTAAGAGAGATACAGACGGACTCTCTCACGAAGATTTGCACGACCCTCGCCTTACTGAGCTCGGCAAAAATCAAGCAATGCTTTGTGGTGAAAGATTTAAAAATGTAGAATTTGACGCAATTTATTCGAGCGCACTTTTAAGAGCCGTAGAAACTGCGACTGAAATAATAAAAAAACAGCCGACTGAAAAATGCTTAAAGGTTTTGCCATATTTAACAGAAGCGGGTATTTCGCCCGAATACAGTCACTCGTCATTTACTGAAATAAATAAAATAAACAAAAAAGCTTATCTGGCAGAGGGAATTGACCCGGAAAAATCTTTATTTTATTACAACAAAATGAGCGATGAAAGTGATTTATTTGAAAGAGCTGAAAAAGCCCTTGATTACATTCGCACTCACCAGCGAGAAGGCGAAAAAATCGCAATTGTAAGTCACGCGGCGTTTATTACTTATTTAGTATTCTCTTTAATGGGTTACAAAGAGGCTTGCCCTTTGTTCGATTTAGACTTTAAAAACACAGGTGTTACAAAGGTTACTATTTATAAAAAAGGTACTAATAAATTTGGTGACATTGTTTTTGAATTTATAAATGACACTTCGCATTTATTCAAGGAGGAGTCCTGATTATGAAAAAACGCTTAATTTCACTTCTTATTGCACCAATTTTACTTGGGTGTATTGGTACTCCTGCTTACGCTTCCAACACTAAAGCAGCTCTTTACGATATGTATTCAGATAATATGCTTTTCCAGCAAAATGCAATATCTAAAATTTCGGGTACTGCTACCAGCGGAAGTAAAATTGAAATTGAAATTTATAACAGTAAAAACGAAAAAATCCTGACCGCCTCTGAAAAGGCTGAAAATAATAGCTTTTCTGTTGAGTTTTTAGCTCCTAAAGGAAGCTTTGAAAGCTATTCAATTATAGTTAAGGAAAACGGAAAAGAGTTCAAAACACTTAAAAATGTACTTTTTGGTGAATTATGGATTGCAAGTGGCCAAAGTAATATGCACTATCCTTTAGGTCAGGAAAAAACTATAAGAACTATAGACAACTTTAAGGCGTCACCATATATCCGTTCAATGATTATGCCAACTTTTGATGCTGCAACCGATGGTAAAAGCTATTACGAAACTCTCCCCTACAATCCGCAAAAGGATATAAAGGGAGCCGTATGGATAACAGGTGACAGCGAAAATGTAGCTGGTATGTCTGCTGTCGGCTACTTTTTTGCAAATAAAATGCTTAATGAATTAAATGTGCCTGTTGGTATTATCAATGCACCATTAGGTGGCACACCTATTGCGACCTGGCTTTCAAGAGAAGCAATAGAGAAAAATGAGAAAATTAAAAATGTGCTTACAGAAACCGGATTTTATATAGATAAAGCAAGCTGGGGCACTACGCAGGATATTTACAGAGATTTGACACTTAACTATAACCTCAGAATTGCTCCGCTTAATAATTTTGCTGTTTCAGGCTTAATCTGGTATCAGGGCGAATCTGACATAATGCTCAATCTGGATTCTGAATTCTATTTTGATTCTTTAGATACTCTTCAGAAAACCTACAGTGAATATTTCGGATTTAAAGATGAACTTATGCCAATTGTTTGCACACAGTTAGCACCATACATTTACGCAGAGGGTACTCCGGATTTAACCGAAAGAAATATTGGCTTTACAGAATTTCAGGAAAAAGACCCTGCAAGCAGAGCAGTTGTGACTGCCTATGATGTAACCCCGACATTTTTCGCTGAGGTGGGTTGTATTCATCCTGAACCTAAAAAAGATATCGGCGAAAGAATGGGTATAGCGGCTTTAGGACTTGTTTACGGAAAACGAGAGACTTACACTCTTCCGTACATAGATTCAACTGAAATTAAAGAGAATACAGTTTATGTAACACTAAAAAATGTCGGTGACGGACTTTTGTGTGATGGTAAAAATCTTTTTGGATTTGCCATTTGTGACGAAACCGGAGTTTTCGTTGAAGCAGAAGCAAAAATTGTAAATAAAAATACTGTTGCAGTATTCAGCGACCTTGTTAAAGCGCCTGAAGCTGTTTCATACGCTTACAGTGTAACATCAGAAACAGCAAATCTTTATTCAAGTGAAAATGGTAAAAAGCTTTTCCCTGTTTCTCCGTTTGTTACCGATAAAAGCTACTCAACAAAATATTGGAAAGAAGCCTCCTGGACTAACTGCGACAGTAAAACTGTGTGGCATAATGACAGTGATGCATTTTCAGGATTTTATGATTCCTGGGCAAGTGAAAATGCCGAGATTTCTTTTTCAGGTGAAAGTGCATTTTCAAGCGAAAACGGACTGACTATAAAATCACAAAACGAAAAGTTTTCGGTAAAACCACTTTTAACATACGAGGATGAGAAAAAAGAAGTTAGCTTTAAAGATGTAGAAACCAATTACAGTAACTACGGAATTATTAGTTTTTATGTAAAAAATAATGGTGATGAAGAAATTACTTTTGAAGGTGTAAGCTTTATTAAAAACTCTTTTACAAGCTACACGCCTCAAATTCTTGACAGCGGAGATAATGATTTTATAATTCCTGCAGATAATAAGTGGCATAAAATAACTCTTGATTTAACAAAGCTCAATTTCCGTGGAAATGAATGTGGCATTGTTTACGGAAATGAAAAATTGAACGAAATAAAAAATATAGAATTCTGCTTTACAGGAAATGGTGCTTCTGAGCTTTCTCTTGACCATATACGCTTTGCACCATCTGAAACTACTGATGATGTAAAATTCATAGCAGATGAAACCTGGGCAGATACTTTTTTACAAAAGGTTTCTGCAAAATTTGTAAATCTTATAGGTAACATAATAAACTAAAAAACATCACCCGAAAAAGAAGCTCAGTTTCTTTTTCGGGTGATAATATTATTCATTTGCTTTTTTTCTGTATCTTAAAATACCTATAACTGATGAAATTATTCCAGCGATTTGTGCAAAAATTGAAGTTGAGAATGGTGAAATAAAATAAATTACCCACGCGGACATATTACCGAGTAAGATATATCTTATTCTCTGCGGATTTTTCTGGAACATTGCAAGCATATAGAATATTGCTGCAATTATTGGTAATATTTCTTTAGGTCCAGTTAAACCAACTAAACCGCCGACAATATAAAGAGCTAAAAAGATTATTTTTTCTGCAAGTGTTACTTCCACACCCTTTTTGTCGTGAATGTAAGAAACTATTATTTGCACAATAGCTATTAAACAAATTATTACACCTGAATTAAATTCGTTTTTTATAAATAAAACATTTATAGCAACTGCCGCATTTGATATTATATTTACAAAAAGCATATGTGTTTTATTTTTTAACTGAAACATCAGAATTGTCATAACAATTGCTAAAATTCCGAGTGCCTGGCCTATGTAGTATGTCATTTATTTTCTTCTTTCCTCAGTTTTCGATGGTATATAATATATAGGTTATTTTTGGGTTTGTCAAGGGTTTCAGGAAACAGGAAATAGGAAGCAGGAAGCAGAAAACAGAGCTTCGCATTTAATTTTATAATAGAAACACATTAAATTGTAGCGAAGCCTTGCCTTCTTTGAAAAGAAGGGGGACCATTCATTTCACAATTTTACAAATGTATTAAGTTTTCAAGCGAGTAGTAAATTTAATTTTACAACAAATCAAAACGGAATGGTGGAAAATTGATTTTTAAATACGCTTTGGCGTAGAGTGAAAGGAATTATAATTAAAAAACGATTTTGGGGTTTTTGCATTTTTCGCCTTGCACTATCGTGCATTTTAATATCAATTCTCCACCACGCTTACGCGCGGTCCCCCTCCTTTTCAAAGGAGGCTTGGCTTCGCTAATATTAAAATATCCTATCATTTAAAGTTGGTGTTACAATCAACTAAAAATGATAGGATAAATTAATTTGTTCTGTTTCCTGTTTCCTATTTCCTGTTTCCTGTTTCCTGTTTCCTGTTTCCTATTTCCTGTTTTCTGTTTCCTGCTTCCTACTTCCTGACTACTATTTCATTTCTACAGAATTTATAATTTTATAAGCAAGGTCGGTTGAGGCGAGTTCTTCGGGTAAAAAAATCATCAATTGACCATCAAACCATGCGTCGCTACTTTTGCTGAATTCATAGATATAATTATATTGTGTTTTACCGGTTTCATCATTTTTTCGACTTGTGCAATAAAGAAGCCCTACAGTTTCTTCTGTTTCAAAAAGGTATTTTGCCTGTAATTGTTCAAAGTTTGGTATTATATTTATATACATAATTATCGGCATGATATGGCAAAAGCTTTCTGTTTTATCCCAATAATTTATTTCTTGCTGATTTATAATTTCTTCTAATTTATAAAACTTGTAAAGACTATCCGGACAAATCCCATACTTTTCTAAAAATACCTCTTCTGTTACAGTTGGGAGCTTATTTAACATTATTTTAAGTGATTCAGGAAATTCAATATCGTCTGCATTGTCTGTTAGCATTTTATCCATCATATCTTTGCCAAAGGGTTCCTCAATATGAGCATAGTTTGATGAAATCATTATAGTTCCTTCTTCGTTTCTGTATGTAATATAAATTCCTTCATCTTTTGTTGTATTTAACAATCCCTCAGGAATTTTATAAGTAAAGTTACCGTTTTCTAAAGTTACTGTTTTGTCTTCATCTGTGAATACAACATTCTGCTTTGTGTACTCGGAATACGGTTTATATTCATATTCTGCAAGGAATACTTCTGTCATTGCTGTTTTTATTATATACAAAAAGCTGAAATGCACACTCCCTGCAACAATTGTTGTTACAAGCAAAACCGAAACAAGAGACCTCAATACTTTTCTCTTTTTAAAGCATTTTTTGTCATTGAGCATCTGGAATTTATTTGAAAATTCAGATAAATCTTTAATCCCCCAGTAGCAAATATGAGCAACAACCAAAACTAAATTCAAACCTATGAAAATAATCCCAAAATAAAACTCACGGTCTGTTTCTAAGTACTTTATATATTCTGGTACAATCTGTAAAGCGAGAGAAGAAATAAAAATCAAAACTGTCGATAATATTTTCATTCGCTTTTCATTTGATTTTCTGTTGTTTTCTAAAATTAAAAACACTAAAGGAATTAGTGTGCAAAATAATCCCATAACAAAAAATACCCAATGATTTGCATTTAAAGCAACAAGGCCCATTAAAGAAATTAAATTAGCAACAATTATAAAGTAATAATATATCTTCACTCGTTTAACTTCATTGAAATTAGCCTTTTTGATTACTTTAAACATTGGCACAATTGATGCAAACCCTAGCAGATACGGAATTAGCGTGAAAAATGCTGAAAATGCGGTGCTCTTCTCAATATTCTCGCTAAATGCTGAATAAAATGCACTACCAGCAAAAATTGAAAGAAAGATTAAAATAAAATAAATAGATAATTTTAATAAAAATAAACTTATAAAAGGAATTTTAAATCTACTTTTTATAAAATCTTCAAATCTTTTTGTGTTCTGATTTTTTACCCACTCTTCATCAATAAACACTACACCTGTGTTTTCTAAATCCGGTAAAACCACTTCTCCGCTTTTAATTACCTCTTGTGGAAGAAGAGTAAATTCCGAAGCATATTTAATTTGCCTTTTGGTAAGCTCCATTTCACCGTTAAAGATTTTTTCTATGTTTTTTCGTCTGATTCCCAAGAGCTTTGCCAAATCTTCTTTTTTAAGCTTTTCTTTTTCTAATATGTAATTTAATAATTCTGCTTGTGTCATTGCTTTCTCCCCAATTTTAATTTATTTTTATATGATTCATTAACTGCAAGAATTATTCCGTCTGTTTTAGAAAACTTGTCCATCGCCAGCTGCCCACCCAAACAAAAACAAGAATACACAAACAATAACAAAAAATACTCCTGCTACAGCAAATATTCCTGCAGACATTAAAATAGTCCCTATTATTGAAAAAATTGACTTTTTCTTTTTTCCTTGAAATTCCTGATTGTTCCAATAATATTGATTTATGCCTTGTAAATTATTTGCATTGATATATTCAGAATCACAAATTGTCTTGCAAGATGGGCAAATAGTTGCTTCATCCTCTAACATTATGCCACACAGTTTGCAATATTTCATTATCTCACTCCCATTTGTATTGCCTGATAAATTAATTATAACATATATGTTTAATTTATTCAACATAGCTTTCTTCAAAATACTCTTTTCGTGTAATATTAAAGAAATTTGATATAATATTAAAAAGGTGGGAAGCTTATGAGTTACATTGGTGAATTAAGAAAAATTGTTGGTCATACACCGATTATGGCGGTAGCAACCGTAGGAATTTTATATAGTGAAGAAAAAGGGCTTTTATTAGAAAGAAGAACAGATTCCGACAATTGGTGTTTGCCGGGTGGTGCTCTTGAATTAAACGAATCATTAGAAGAGGCGTTGGCACGAGAGGTTAAGGAAGAAACTAATTTAGATATTAAAAACCCGAAATTATTGGATATAAAAGCAAATATTCGTATGGTTTACCCGAATAAAGACGAGGTTTATTATACTGATGTTGTTTATATAATAAATGAATTCTGTGGCGAGTTAAAGCCTGACAACGAAAGCTCTGAATTAGCATTTTTTGATTTAGATAATCTCCCGGAAAATATGATACCAACACAAATTGAATATATTAAAAAATCAAAAACAGCCCTTTGAATTTCAGAAAATTCAAAGGGTTGTTTTTTAATCATAATATTTTTCTCTTTTTTTCTTCTGCACAAACTTAAATATTGCAAAGACGATTACTAAAACCAAGGTAACCGAAAGACCGATGTAAGCATCAATATTTGTGTTGCCCTCAACCTTTAATTCGCTCCAGAGCTGTGACATATAATTCTGAATATCATAGCTAAGATTCTGGAAGCTTTCAGTTTTTGGCGTTTCGCTTTCATCAGGGTAAAGCACCGGCTCACCCTTTAAGTCATAATCATCAGACTCTAAAACAAGCTCGTGCGGTGAAGCGTAGCAGATGTAGTTAGCGTTAGCAACTGCAATATCCTCTTCTAACATAAAGTTAATGTAAAGCTCTGCCGCTTCTTTGTTTTCGGCAGTTTTTGGAATGCACATTGCATCAACAAAGTAGTTAACGCCCTCTTTCGGGTAAACAAAAGCTAAATCGGGGTTTACATCTGCCATTGTAAGATAGTCCCCTGCATAATAAGGGGCAAATGCTGCTTCGCCACCCTCCATTTTGTTATAAACTTCATCCATAACATAGGAAGAAACGAGTGGTCTTTGTTCCTTTAAAAGTTCAATTGCTTTGTCCCAATCTTTAGTGTCATGAGTGTTTACGCTCTGACCTAAAAGAAATTGTGCAATACCAAAAGCATCACGAGGGTTATTGAACATTAAAATTTCGCCCTTGTACTTTTCGTTCCAGAGAATTGACCAGCTGTCAACCTCGTCATCTACCATAGTAGTGTTGTAAATAAGACCTACCATACCAACGGTATAAGGAACGGTGTATTTATTTTGTGGGTCATAAAAGAGATTTTTATATTGCGGAAGAATGTACTTGTAATTCGGAATATTTGAAAAATCCAATTCAACAAGCATATTTTCTTCCATAAGCTTTGCTATCATATAATCTGACGGAATAACAATATCGTAATTGGCACCACCGCTCTGAAGCTTATTGTACATATTCTCATTACTCTCAAATGTGGTGTAATTTACTTTTATTCCGTATCTTTTTGTAAATTCTTTATTTACATCTAAAGTACCCTCTGAGCCGTCAGAAATATATTCACCCCAGTTATACACATTTATTGATGTGCCTCTTAAATGCGAATAATCCTTTTCAGGCTCTATTGCAAAGCAGGTAGGTGCTAATGTGCTTAAAAGAATCGCTAAAACAAAAGAGATTGCTAAAAACCTCTTCATTTTAAAGCACCCCCTTTTTTACTGCCTTGCTTTTGCTTCTTGTTTTCGCTCTTTGCAGTAATTACATTAGAAATTACGAGTAAAACAAGAATTGCAAGGAAAATAAGGGTTGAAAGCGCATACATATCAGGTGTAACACGCTTTTTAGTCATTGAGAAAATTCTTATAGGAAGTGTCTGCGATGTTGTACCGCTTACAAAATAGCTTATAATAAAATCATCAACTGAAAGAGTAAACGCCATCATAAGACCTGAAAGAATACCGGGCATAATTTGCGGAAGCACTACCTTGAAGAATGACTGAATTGGTGTACAGCCTAAATCCTGAGCAGCTTCAGAAAGATGAATATCAGTCTGTCTGAGTTTTGGTAAAACATTTAAAATTACATAAGGCAACTGGAATGTAACATGGGCTATTGTAAGGGTAGTAAAGCCTAAAGTACCGGTTTTGCCGAAAAGTGCGCTTATAAACACAAACAAAAGCATCATTGAAATACCTGTTACAATGTCAGGATTCATCATTGGAATATTTGTTGTAGTAAGTGTTGCTTGTTTAAACCACTTTAATTTGTAATTATTAATTGCAATAGCCGCCGCAGTACCCATAACGGTAGAAACGAGTGCAGAAACAACTGCAACAATTACTGTGTTTTTAAATGCCTCTAAGGTCGCGGTATCTCTGAAAACTTCTTCATACCAACGGAATGAAAAGCCCTCAAAAATTGCTGTACTTTTGCCTGAGTTAAAGCTGAAAAGAATAAGCACAGCAATTGGTGCATAAAGAAAACCGAAAACGAGAACGGGGTAAATTTTTGCAAAGAGAGATTTTTTCTTCATATAATAACCTCCCCATCTTCGTCTGAAAACTTATTCATAACTGCAAGGCAAATGAAAATTAAAATCATAAGCACAAATGAAAGAGATGCGCCTAAGTGGAAATTGTTTGCAGTCTGGAACTGTGTTTCAATAATGTCACCAATGAGTGTTGTACCTGTACCGCCGAGCTTCTGAGAAATATAAAAAGTACTTACAGATGGCACGAATACCATTGTAAAGCCCGAAACAACACCGGGAAGACTTAACGGAATTGTTATATTTTTAAATACCTGTAATTTATTACAGCCGAGGTCCTGAGCTGCCTCAATAAGAGAACGGTCCATTTTTAAAATAACTGTGTAAATAGGTAAAATCATATATGGCAAGAAGTTGTAAACCATACCCAAAACAACCGCACCACGAGTGTTTATAAGGTGAATTGGCTCAAATTCTTTGCCTAAGGCTTGAAAAAGTGGCTCAATAATTGAATTTAACGCTGTTGTAAGTAAACCGTTGTCTTCAAGAATTGTCATCCACGAATAAGTTCTTAAAAGAAAGTTCATCCACATAGGAAGCATTATAAGCATCATCATAATTTTCTGACGGTTTTCGCCTGAATTTGCAATTATATATGCTAATGGATAAGCAATAACGAGAGAAATAACTGTTGCCAAAAGTCCTAACCAGATTGAAAGCAAAAATGTGTCAGTATATTTCCCGATTTCTAACATATTGTCGAAAGTGAATGCACCCGTTGCATCTGTGAATGCATAATAAGCAACCATACCAATTGGGACAATTATAAAAAGAACTGCCCAAAGGATATAAGGTGCGCCTATTACACGGGATAAAAGGGTAGATTTTTTACCCATAGGAACACCCCCACTTATTATTCATCTTCATCTTCATATACAGTAGCGTCAGAAAGCTCGTCAAATTCTTCAGAGAATGAGCTGTAATCGCCATAAAGACCTGAATATTCAGATTTTTTCATAATGTGAATTGCATCCGGCTCAATAACAAGACCGATTGTAGAGCCAACCTCCTGGTAATCGGTAGATTGAATCATCCACTTAAAGCCTTTGATTTCAACAATGATTTCGTAGTGAACACCCTTGAATGTGATAGATGTTACTTTACCTGAAATCATACCGTCTTCGGCTTTAACAATGTCAACATCCTCAGGGCGTACCACAACATCAACCTCTTCGTCAACGCCAAAGCCCTTGTCAAGACATTTGAATTTATTACCTGCCATTTCAACCCAGAAATCTGCCCTCATAACACCTTCGATAATGTTACTTTCACCAATGAAATCTGCAACGAAAGCGTTTTTAGGTTCGTTGTAAATATCGAGTGGTGTACCGATTTGCTGAATTTTACCGCCATTCATAACAACAATTGTGTCAGACATAGAAAGTGCTTCTTCCTGGTCGTGAGTAACATAAATGAATGTTATGCCAAGGCGTTTTTGTATATTTTTAAGTTCAACCTGCATATCTTTACGAAGTTTTAAGTCCAAAGCACCGAGGGGTTCGTCAAGAAGTAAAATTTTAGGTTTAACCGCAAGAGCTCGTGCAATTGCAACACGCTGTTGCTGACCACCTGAAAGAGAAGCTATATTTCTTCTTTCAAAGCCCTTTAAGTTTACTAAAGAGAGCATTTCTGTAACAGTTTCTTTAATTTCTTTTTCAGATATTTTCTGAAGTCTTAACCCAAATGCAATATTTTCATAAACATTAAGGTGTGGGAATAAAGCATATCTCTGAAAAATAGTGTTAAGCTGTCTTTTGTGCGGTGGAACATCATTTATAACTTTTCCGTCAAAAATAACCTCACCCGAATCCGGTTGCAAAAATCCCGCAATAATTCTGAGTGTGGTTGTTTTACCGCAACCTGATGGACCGAGAAATGTGATAAATTCTTTATCTCGGATATACAGGTTCATATTATCAATAATTTTTTCTTCGTCAAAGCTGATTGAAATATTTTTAAGCTTGATAATCTCGTTGTTTGCCAATTATGCAACCCCTTCCCGCAATCTGTAAATATTAAAAGAATGCATAATTAAATATATATATATTTAATTAAAAAGTCAATATAATTTGTCGAAAAAGTTGCTCTTAAAGTAATAATATGTTAAAATATCTTCAGATACTTGAATAATTATTCAAAAGGGAATTAAAAATGCTATTATTTGACATTGAAAAATTAAGCGTCTGGGAATTTTTACAGAACACAAAAGAACCTATAATTATGTACGGCACGGGTAATGGTGCCGACAAGGTTTTTGAGGTATTTAATGAGCTTAATATTAAAGTTACAGGAGTTACTGCAAGTGACGGCTTTGTAAGGGACAGATATTTTCATAACTTTAAGGTTACACCAATTAGTGAATACCTTGAAAAATATGAAAAATTTACTGTAGTTGTGACCTTTGGCTCATCACGACCTGAGGTCATTGAAGGCATTAAAAATTTAGGGAAAAAACAGACAGTTTTAGTTCCCGCAGTACCTGTTATTGAAAATGAGATTTTTGACAGAAAATTCTTAACTGAAAATGAAGAAAAATTAAACGAAGCTTATTTACTTTTAGCCGATGAAAAGTCAAAAGAAGTTTTTAAAAATTATGTAAATTTTCAGTTCAGCGGAAAGCTCAATTATCTTTTCAATATGGAAAGCGGGATTTCCGATGCATTCAATAATTATTTAAAATTAGGCGAAAATGAAAGCTTTATTGATATTGGGGCTTATCGTGGTGACACAGTAGAGCAATTTTTACATTACACAAATAAAGAATATAAAAATATTTTAGCTTTAGAACCTGATAAAAAAACTTTTAATAAATTAGCCCTTAATTGCAAGGATTTAAAGAATTTTGAGGCTATAAACGGTGCGGTTACCAATACACTTGGAACAGTGGAATTTACAAATGCAGCAGGCAGGCAATCGACCATTGGAAGCGGTGTAGAAATTCCTGCTTTTACACTCGATAAATTGTCGGAAAAATTTACACCTACTTACATTAAAATTGATGCTGAGGGTGCTGAAATTGACATTTTAAATGGTGGAGAAAATTTAATTCGCGCACACAAGCCGAAAATTAAAATTGCGACTTATCATAAAAATCGTGATATTTTCGAAATACCGATTTTACTCAAAAAATTTAACAGTAATTATAAAATTTATATGTGTCATCACCCGTATATTCCTGCGTGGGACACCGACTTTTATTGCGTCTGAGGTGCAAAATGGAAGAAATTAAACAACTGATTTTAAATGAACGAGAAAATATTATTAAAATCTCTGTCAGCTCACCATTGTCAAAAAACGAGGAATTTAACAAAATCACGATAAGACCTGTTACAATAAAGAAAAAACCCTGCTTTCAGGCAGAGCGATTTAAAAATAATCAGGTTTTTCACCTTAATATGACAAGTGATGAGTTTTCAGCGTTTTTAGCCGAAGTTTTCAAAAAATACGCTCAGATTGCTGTATTCAAAAGCGGAGAGACTATCACATTTTCTGTATCACAAAACGGCAAAGTTAAAAAAAGTTTATCAAAAAACAATTTAAAAACACAAAACAAAAATGCTGAAAATAACAGACAAAAAGAATATATTTTCAATGAGGGTGAAAATATACCTGCTTTAGTCGATTTAGGCGTTTTTACACCTGATTTTAAAATTGTAAAATCAAAGTACGATAAATTCAAGCAAATCAATCGTTTTATTGAGATTGTCAACGATGCTTTCACTAATGACAATAACGAAAATATTACTATTCTGGACTTCGGTTGTGGTAAGAGTTATTTAACATTTATTATTTATTACTATTTTGCTGAAGTTAAGAAGAAAAATGTTAAAATTATTGGCTATGACCTTAAAAAAGATGTAGTTGAAAGCTGCAATAAAATCGCAGAAAAATACGGTTACGACAATTTAAAATTTGTTGTGAGCGATGTTACAAAGGATACTCTTTACGACGAACACATTGATATGGTAATTTCTTTGCACGCGTGTGACACCGCGACAGATTTTGCACTTAATTACGCAATTCAGAAAAATGTAAAATATATTTTCTCTGTTCCTTGTTGTCAGCACGAAATTAACAAATCAATAAAAAAGGGTGGCGATTTTGACATTCTTTTAAAGCACGGCTTAATTAAAGAACGGGTTTCTGCTCTTTTAACCGACTCAATAAGAGCTTCTGTTTTAGAGGATATGGGTTATTCAGTTGATGTGCTCGAATTTGTTGACTTTTCGCACTCTCCGAAGAATATTATGATAAGGGCGAAAAAGACTAAAAAAGAGAGTGACAAAAACAGAAAGCAAATTGCAGAATTACAAGAAAAATATGGCTTTACACAAACACTTTATGATTTATTAAGGAGGTAATTTTATGAAGCAAAAAAGAAAAATTATTGCACCAATTTTAATAACATTATTTGTAATTATATATTATATTTTTTATTTCTGTGTGCTATGTAGCGTATTAGCAGAAAGCATTGTTCTTTTAATCCTTTTCGGTATTATTCCTGTTGCACTTTCAGCAGGAATGTTATATGTTTGTATTCAGAGAATTAAAGAAATAAGGAGTGGCGAAGAAGATGATCTTAGTAAATACTGATTACATCACAGGCAAAGAATTAGAAATGTTAGGCTTGGTGCGTGGTAGCACTATCAGAAGCAAAAATGTTGTAAAGGACATTACACAAGGCTTAAAAACAATCGTCGGCGGAGAATTAAAGGCTTATAACGATATGATGAACGAAGCAAGAGCCTTGGCAACTAAAAGAATGGTTGAAGAAGCTGAAGGCTTAGGTGCCGATGCTATTGTTAATATTCGTTATGCGTCTGCTGCAGTAATGCAAGGTGCCGCAGAGGTCATTGCTTACGGAACAGCTGTAAAATTCAAATAATTTAAAAAACTGAATACAAGCAAAAACCTCGTGATTTTACTAAAAATCACGAGGTTTTATTTTTAATAATTATTTTCGTAAATCAACTTTTCAACTGTCCAGCTTTTAAGAACTTCAAACTGGTCTTTACCCTCTTTTTTAGCACCTTCTAAATCGTGGTCACGGTAGTTACCGCACTCAATAGCACTGACACCGGGAATTTCTCCTTCATAATCTGCTACGAATTCCAAAGCATCCTTTGTAAGTGCTAAAGCATCCTCGTGGCTCATTTTAGTTGTTAAAAAGTAAAAGCCTGTTCTGCAACCCATCGGGCCAAAATAAATAATATTATCTTTAAATTCACTGTTTCTGACAAATGTTGCAAAAAGATGCTCTAAAGTGTGAATTGCACCGTTTTCCATAACCTCTTCTACATTTGGTTTTCTTGTTCTTATATCATAAGTAGTAACCTCGCCATCAACACGGGAAATGTACATACCCCTGTTTAATTTGTTGTGGTCAACCGTAAAGCTTGCAATTCTTTCCATTTTAGTTTCCACCTTTCGTTTTTCTTAAATTTTTAAAAAATTCTGACAGAATTTCACTGCATTCAGCTTCGAGAATTCCTTTTTCGTAATTTGGTTTATGGTTAAAGTCCAAATCAAAAAGATTTATTACTGAACCGCAAGCACCATTTTTATAATCACTTGCCCCGGAATATACATTTTTAATTCTCGAATTTATTATTGCACCTGCACACATCGGGCAAGGCTCTAAGGTAACATATAAATCACACTTAAAAAGGCGCCAACCGCCTAATTTTTTACAAGCGTTATTTATTGCTTCAATTTCTGCGTGGCAAAGTGCATTTTTTTCTTTTTCCCGTCTGTTTCTACCTGTGCCTACAATTTCACCATCACAAACAACAACCGCACCAACAGGTACTTCACCCTCCAGAGCCGACTCTTCTGCTAAAAGAAGTGCTTTTTTCATAAATTCCTCGTGGTTTATCATGTGGTAACACCTGTTGCAGGAGTAATGCAAGTAATTGCCTGGAATAAGAAAACAATAATTGCAAGAATCATCATTGGTGTGAAAATGAACTTTTTGAGCTTTTCGCCTGTCGAGTAATCATTTAAGCCTTTTATATTTATAATTCTTGTAAATTCATCCTTGAATTTTGCAATATAAATTATAAGTGCAATTACACCTAAAATTGCTAAAACTAACATTATTGCAGCATAAATACTGTCGCCTGTGTCTTCATCTGTAAAATATGCCGCAGCATAATATGCGCACGAAATTCCATTTACTATTGCGTGAATAATAACACCCGTCCAGATGCTTTCAGTTGCAATTACTGCGTAGCCAATGAAAAGTCCGCACAAAAATGCAAACGGAATCTGAGTTGGTGTACCGTGGAAAATGCCAAAAGCAAATGCAGAAGCTAATATTGCAAATAAATTGCCGTATTTTCTTAAGGTTTGCATCAAAACATTTCTCATTGCAAATTCTTCAACAAGCGGTGGAATTATTGCTGTGCCGAAAAATAATGCAATTATATCTACAATTCCGTTTATGCTTGGCTCATCGCCTGCAGAAACATCAAAGCCAAAAATACTGAAGAATACACTGACAAAGCCTGTTACATACATCGCAGCTAAACAGCCTAAAACAGAGAGAAAAATAAGACAAACTGTTTTGAGTGTGAATTTAGGTGCAGAATAAATTGTACTTGCAGTTTCATGCTGCAATTTATTTTTTACCAAAACCTTATTAGCAATAAGGAACGGAATTCCGACTGCTGTAAGTGAATAAAATACACCAACACTTGCAGAGAAAGTAGCATTATTTTCGTAAAGTGACATAAGGTCACCAAACATAAGAATAAAGCTTATAGCGTAGCTTGCAATTAAAAAGCCTAACATTGCAGTTGCAAATGTTGTTGAGAACTTTTTAATTTCATTTTTTTGCTCACGAAGTCTTAAAAACCTTTGTTGACTTAAAATATAATTTTGCTGGTTATTCCTCATTCCGTAAGGATAATTCATTGGTTGTTGAACTGTAGGTTGCTGATAATTCTGGTTTAAATTCTGCTGAGCTCCATAATAAGAATTTTGTCCGTATGGATTGTATTGACCATTCATATTATCAGGGTTATAGCCCTGTGGCTGATAATTTCCGTATTGATTAAAGCCCTGACTATTATATTGGTTATTGGCTTGATTATTGTTCTGATTGTTATTCTGATTATAATCCATTTTTTCACCCCCGTTTTCACGAATGGAAATTTATAATCTTGTCTAATTGATTATAACAACAATAGGTTAAAATAGCAATATATATTTTATATATAAACTTTTAATTTTTTCGGTTGAATAAATTTTTAAAACATTGTATAATAAAGCAAATGTTTACATTTTTTAATAAGGAAGGATACTTATGGAAAAAATTACACACAAAGTGAAGGTTGCAGGTGTTACTTTCAGCATCGTTTCTGATGATACACCTGAATATGTAGCTGCTCTTGCAAAAGAGGTAGATTTAAAAATTGACTCTCTTTTCAAAAACGGAAATTTATCAGCTACACAAGCAGCAGTTATTGCCGCGTTAGATTATGCAGATTCTCTTAAAAAGAGCGGCTCTTCAACTGATACTATTAAAGCTCAGCTTAAAGAGAGACTTAAAGATGTTGCAAAAGCAAGACAAGAAGCAGACTTTTATAAGAGAGAGCTTGAAAGATTACAAGGCACTAAAATTGAAGAAAACAAAGAAAATCCGGCACTGTGGTGATAAATATGAGTACATTAAAGATAAAAAAATTAAATGAAAAAGCCGTTATTCCTGCGAGAGCTACTTCTGGTAGTGCAGGAATGGACCTTTATGCAGTTTTAGATGAACCAATCACTTTAAAGCAAGGCGAAACTGCACTTATTCCAACAGGAATTGCCATTGCTTTAGAGAGTGCAAACGAGGTTGCGCTAATTTTTCCAAGAAGCGGTCTTTCAATAAAACACGGAATCGGTCTTTTAAATTCTGTCGGCGTTATTGATAGTGACTACCGCGGTGAAATTAAGGTAGGCGTTATAAATCAGATAGATAAAGAATACACCATTGAGCCAAATGAAAGAATTGCACAGATGGTAATTATGCCTGTAAGTCTTCCGGAAATTGTTGAAGTGGAAGAATTAGACGAAACCGAGCGTGGTGCAGGCGGTTTTGGCTCCACAAACAGATTTTAAGCTTTTTAAATATTTTGAATTATTGGAGATGTAATTTTGTCAACAATATCAGCTATTGTAACACCTCAGACTGCCGCAGGTGTCGGAATTGTTCGTCTTTCAGGCGAAGATGCAATAAAAATTGCAGATAAAGTCTTTAAAGGTGTTTCGGGTAAAAAATTAGAAGAAAAGAATGGCTACACCGCACTTTTTGGTCATGTATATGACGGCGAGGATGTAATTGACGAAGCGGTTGCTCTTCTTTTCAGAGCGCCAAAAAGCTACACTGGTGAGGATGTAGTGGAGTTAAGCTGTCACGGTGGTCTTTATATTCTTTCAAGAGTTTTAAGGGCAACCTTTAATGCCGGTGCAGTTCCTGCAGAGCCCGGTGAATACACAAAAAGAGCATTTTTAAATGGTAAAATGGATTTATCTGAAGCAGAAGCAGTTATGGCACTTATTTCTGCATCAGGCGAGGATGCCCGTGCGGCAACGCTTAATGCTTTAGATGGCAATTTAAGCAGAGAAATTACTGAATGCAGAGATTCTCTTGCAAGAACTGCGGCTTTTCTCGCCGCCTGGGTAGATTACCCCGATGAAGAAATCCCTGAAATCAGCAACGAAGAAATGATTTCCTCATTTACTGATATATTAAACAGATTAGAAAAGCTTCTTTCCGGCTTTGACGCAGGTCAGGCAATTTTAGAGGGTATTGACACCGCAATTGTAGGCAGACCCAATGTTGGTAAATCTACTCTTTTAAATGCATTAACAGGCAGAAACAGAGCAATTGTTACTTCCGTTGCAGGTACTACCCGTGATGTTTTAGAGGAAACTGTCCGTTTAGGTAACATTACTTTAAGACTCGCTGACACGGCAGGTATTCGCACAGAAACAGATGATGAAATTGAAAAAATTGGCGTTGAGAGAGCAAAAGAGCGTTTCGAGAGAGCAGGTCTTGTGTTTATGGTGCTTGACGGCGGTGAAGAAATTTCAGAGGATGACAAAGAGCTTTTAAGACTTTGTAAAGATAAGCGAAGCATCGTAATCATAAATAAAAGTGATTTAAACAGAGCATTTTCTTCCACCGATGTTAAAGAATATGCCGAAAATATTGTTGAGATTTCTGCCAAAGATGGTGACGGGATTGACAAATTAAAGCAAATTGTAGAAAAAACAGTCGGTACTGACGACTTCAACCCATCTGCTCCTCTTTTAACTACCGAAAGACAACGCATTTGTGTTGCTAAAGCGGTAGATAATTTAAAAGAAGCCTTAAACGGATTGGAGATAGGCATTACAACAGACGCTATAAATGTTTCGGTTGACTGTGCAATCGAAGAGCTTTCTGTCTTAACAGGCGAAAAGGCAACTGAAACAGTTGTGAATGAAGTATTTAAAAACTTCTGTGTAGGTAAATAAGCAGAACCCGATAAATCTCGTATTTTTACGACTTTTATCGGGTTTATTATACGCAAAGCACCACGCCCTTTCGGGTGTGGTGCTTCGCTGTGGATGTGGGGTGTGAAAGAGAAAGATATGGCTTGAGCGAGAAATCTCGCTCTATATAAACTCTGCTTTGCAGAGAATATACCGGATTAAATAACATCAACCACCTGTGTGGTAATTGTTCTGTCACTCGGCTTTGAAATTCTGACCACATATTCAAAATATTCATCAGTTTCGCTTTTTGCAGTGTCAGCTTCGATTCCTGCTTTTCTTATGCTATCTACCGCGTGATTTAATGTGTTTATAAAAATTCTCATATCCTTAAAGACTTTTATTGGTGGCTTTTTTGGCTCTTTTCTTCGTCTTAAAATATCATTTACAAGTCGCTCTGCTTCGCTCACTGTCAAGTGGCGTTCAATTATAATATCTAACGCTTTGTTTCTTGCTGAGTTATCAGGTAAAGAGAGCAACGCTCTTGCGTGGCGTTCTGTTAATGATGCCATTATGATTTTGTCACGCATTTCCTCAGGAAGCCTTAAAAGCCTTAATTTATTTGAAAGAGTGGATTGTGCTTTTCCTAATTTTCGTCCGATTTCTTCTTGTGAAAGAAAATGCTCTGTCATAAGTCTTTCGATTGCAATTGCTTCTTCAAAAAAATCTAAATTCTGTCTTTGAACATTTTCTATAATTGCGAAGAGTGCAGATTGTTCGTCTGAAACATTCATCACGATGCAAGGAATTTTTGTAACACCAATCATTCTTGCGGCTCTGAGTCTTCTTTCTCCCGAAATGAGCTCAAAATTGCCGTTATCAAGAGGTCTTACATTTATAGGCTGTAAAATCCCGTTTGCTCTTATTGAATTAGCAAGATTTTCAAGCTCTATGTAATCAAATCTTACTCGTGGCTGATGTGGATTAGGATAAATATTTTCGTGTGGGATAAGCTGAATCTGACAATTAGCTTTTCCCTTAGCCGATGTTTTTAGCATTTTTGTTCCGTCCTTGTTTTTTATTTCCACATCACTTTTTTAATTTTGCCTGTCCGTCTTTCGTGACTACAATATACCACGAAAAGATTAAAAAATAAAGCATTTTCGGTCGGGGTAAATCGACAGAAAATGCTTTATTTTATTAAATTTAAAGAGGTTTTTTAGCAATTTGTGCAGACACTCGTGGGTATTTTGTCGGAATTTGCGAAATCTTTTTAATCTTAATTATGTTTCTTTCGCCCGCAGAGCATAAATCGAAGTTATATTTTCCTTCAATTTTGCCTGAAAGCGTCTTTAAAGCGTTAAATGCATTCTCAATTTCTTTATCTGCCAAAGCACCTTTCATTGAAACAAAATATCCGTTTTGCTTAACAAAAGGCAAGCAATATTCTGAAAGCACTCTTAATTCTGCAACGGCTCTTGCAGTGGCAAAATCATACTGCTCTCTGTATTCTTTCTTCTGACCGGCTTCTTCGGCTCTCATATTGAGAATCTTGTAATTAGTAAGCCCCATTTTTTCTGCAATATCTGCTACAACCTTCAGCTTTTTACCTGTTGAGTCAAGAAGCGTTACCTTAACATCAGGTCGTGCGGCGGCAATTACAAGACCGGGGAAGCCTGCCCCTGTGCCTACATCTATAATTTTTGAATTTTCAGGAATATCAACATATTTTAAAAGCATAAGACTATCAATAAAATGCTTTATTGCAATACCCTCGTCATCAGTAATTGCAGTAAGATTTATTTTTTCATTCCATTCCTTTAGCTCGCCCGAATAAATCTCAAGCTTTTTTATTAAATCGTCCGAAATACTTATATCTACAATGTCGGCATTCGCTTTAATTATATTTTCAATAGACATAAATTAACCTCTGTAAAGAGCTGTAATTTCCATTAACGGCTCTCTGTATTTCTTTGGAATTTTATTCAAGAAAGCGTCATTCCTTAATGCTTCATTAAATAATCTCTTATTTTCATTGTTAATCTGGAATTTAGAAATTACATCAATAAGCTCTTCTTTTTTCTCTTTGTTAGCGAGGAATGTGCAAACTGAAAGGGTAACTGTAAGCTCATCATCCGGTGTAACATCTTTTACGAGAATTTCAACAAAGCCGTTTTTATCTTTTCTTTCAAATGCTTTCTTTTCACCATTTTTTGTAACTGCAATTTCACCGTCAACTATATCACGGAATTTAAGGTGATAATTTCTCTTTTCAGGAACAACTGAAGTGTCGCCCTCTGCCTTTGCAACAGTAAATGTAACAGTTGAGTTATCTTCTTTAATTATAAATGGTGTTTCTGTGTATGCACCGTTCTCAAAGCTTAAGGTTTCGCCGTCATCTTCATAAAGGCGGAATTCATTATTGCCTCTGAAAATAAGAAGCTCTAAATCCTTAGGATTTTCAACTGTATTATTTTTGTCATTCTTGCTCATTGGAATAATTGCGCCCTCTTTTGCAAGAACAGGAATTGCACTTATATCTCTGAACATTTTAACAACTGAATTACCGCTGTAAATTCTGCCGTTATAAATATCAGTATATCTTCCCTCAGGTAACCATACTTTAGCTGAAGCCATACCAATTTCAGAATTTGTGTGCTCTGTAATTGGTGCTACAATAAGCTCTGTACCAAAGAAGTATTCATTCTTCATTTTATAAGCATTTTCTTCTTTTGGATATGTGTAATACATAGGCTCACAAATTGCCCTGCCCTGCTTTTGTGTGCGTCTGTTCATTGTATAAATGTACGGAAGTAGCTTATGTCTGAAACGAAGATTTTCAGTTGCAATTTTTTCAATTGGTGCACTGTATTTCCAAGGCTCCTTACCCATAAATTCATTTGCTGTTGAGTGAAGACGCATAACAGGGCTATAAATACCGAATTGCACCCATCTGATGTAAAGCTCGTCATCCTTTTTACCCCAACAGTGACCGCCTATGTCGTGGCTCCACCAAGGGTAACCAACATTAGAAGCGGTAGCAGTAAAGTAAACCTGAAAGTCAAGACTTGACCATTTTTGTGTTGTATCTCCACTGAAGCCTAATGGATAACGCTGACTGCCTGCACCTGCAAAACGGGAAAGGATAAGTGGGCGGTTGTTATCCTTTGCATTATCAAGGAAGTGGTAGTGGTTAAGTGCCCAGAGTGGGTCAAGGCCTTTGATTTTTGTGCGAGTGCCTTGTTGCCAGTCAATCCACCAGAAATCAACGCCCATTTTTTCCATTGGGTGATGAAGCACCTTAAAATAATGCTCAACAAATTTTTCATCTGTAATATCAAACTGAACAGGCTCTTTTTTTGCTGGGTCCTGACCCATTTTTTCGCACATTTCAGTGTAGCAATCTTCATACCAACGAACACCTTGTGATGGGTGAAGATTAAATGTTACTTTATAATTATCATCCTTTAATTTTTTAAGGAAGCCTTGTGGGTCCGGGAATAAATCTGTGTTAAAGCTGTAACCGGTCCAACCCACTGACCACACATCATAAATGTATTCCATAAAGTTTAAGTGAGTTGATGGCTTAACAACATCCTTACCGAATTTTCCGCGAATATCTACCCAGTGCCAGTCCATATCAACAGTAGCAACTGTAATCGGAATTTCTTCCTTTTTGAATCTGTCCATAAGAGTTAAATATTCGTCTTGTGTGTATGCCTTATATCTGCTCCACCAGTTAGAAAGTGCATAACGGGGAATAAGTGGTGTTTCACCTGTTAAGCGATATAAATCACGGGTTGCACTTATATAATCATAACCATAAGCAAAGTAATATTCGTCAAGCTCTTTTGATTTTCTTGGTAAAATTTTGCCGTCATCTGTTAAAATAAGTGTTTTGCTGTCATCAAGAACTGCAACACCGTCTTTTGAACAAACGCCATCTCCTAAGGTTATTATACCTGCAGTAACATCTAATGTACGGCAAGTACCCTTTAAGTTACCGCTATAATAATCTGTGACAACTCTGCCGTCACGAAGCTTGATTCTTATCATTTTCTTTTCAGTAAATGAGTAAAGAAAATTACACTTTGTAGTTTTAATTTCTACAAAGCCGTTACCATTTTTAACCTCAAAGCGTGGGGAGTCAAAATCTCTGAACCACACTGCCTGAGTCGGCTCGTCACAAAATACGCCGTCGCGGGTTTCTTCAACACGCACCAAGCAAGGTGTAAGAACAGTAATTCTTGTATTTCCGTTTACAATAATGTGACTGTCCTTTGCCTTTGGCGAAGTTTTAATTTTGAATTTGTCAAAATATCTTTCCATATCATTCACCTTTTTCTTCATGATATTCTTTTTCTGTATTTACATTCCAGATAGCAGTTTTATCTGAGCTGTTTTTTATTATTGCTTTACTTGCTTCAATACCTGTAAGCATTGAATGGTCCATATTATTGTACCTGTGCTGACCGTTTCTGCCAATGCAATAAAGATTATTTATTGAATCGAGATATTCCCTTACTTTCGGGAACTCTTTATAAGTCCCGAAATAAGCAGGATATGCTTTTTTAACCTTTGTTGTGAAGCTGTCTATAATATTTTCTTTTTTTATAATGCCGATTTTTTCTAATTCATCACTTGCAAATTCAATGAATTTTTCGGGTGACATATTCCACATATCATCATTTTCATTGCAGAAATATTCAAGACCTACCCAGGTGTGATTTTTAAAATCATCTACCATATAAGGTGACCAGTTGTTGAAAATCTGGAGCCTGCCTAATTTAACATTTCGTTCCTGAATATAAATCCAACAGTCCGGCACATTATTATTTATTGTTTTAATATCTGTTTTATTTTTAATTTCTAAATCCTTTAATAAAAGCCCTACTGTAATAAAATCACGATATGGCAAATTCACCGCAATTTCCTTTTCTTCCTCAGGAAATTCAGGAATTGCATTTGCTAAATCTTTAATCGGCATCGATGAAACAAGATAATCGCAAAAGATTTCTTCCTGCTTTTTAAAATCGCTTGAATTCTCATCAGTATTTTCTATTATAACAGATTTAACATAGCTTCCGTCAAGATTTACTTTAACTACTTTCTGATTTATTTTTAATTCTGCACCTTTTTCAACACAGATTTCTGAAAGCTTTTCCCACATCTGTCCGGGTCCGAATTTAGGATAATTAAATTCTTCAATAAGTGAGGTTTCTACATTACCGCTGTTTTTCTTAAAGGGCTTTGTAATTGCATTTAAAACCACCTTTGTAATTGAAAGCCCTTTAACTCGCTGTGCGCCCCAGTCGGCAGAAATATTTTTAGGGTGAACACCCCAGAGCTTTTCGGTGTAATCCTCAAAGAAAAGCTCGTAAAGAGTTCTGCCAAAGCGGTTTATATAAAAATTCTCTAATGAATCCTCAGGAAGCTTTTTTGCTACACTTTTTAAATAATCTACACCTGCAAAAAAAGTGTTTTTAAAGCCCATATTTATAAAAGTCTGTGGCTTTAAAGATATTGGATAATCAAAAAACCGATTTCTATAATAAATTCGCGAGATTCTGTTTCTTATAAGAAAAACATCGTCAGTTTTTTCGGGGTCTGCATTGTTTTCAGGATTATAGTTATGTGTTCTGTTTAAAAGAATATCATCTTTAGCAGGGGCACTCTGAAGAGGCAAAACCTCCTGCCACAAATCCATAACTCTTTTATCCTTAGAAAAAAAGCGGTGACCGCCTATATCTATTCTGTTGTCTTTAAATTTTGCCGTTCTTGAAATACCGCCGATAAATTCGCTTTCTTCAATTATTATCGGCTTTATTTCACTGTTTTCCTTTAACAAGGAATAAGCACAGGTAAGTCCTGCAGGGCCTGCGCCTATTATTACTACATTTTTCATTAAACTTCCACCATATTATAAATTTAATGCCACTTTTAAGTTTTCCCCTAAAATGCCCTTTTTAGCTTCTTCACTGATAGGAAGATTTTTAATCCTCTCTATTGCATTTTTGGTATATTCTGCATCTTTATACGGAAAATCAAGACCAAAAATACTGTTTTTAGCTCCTGTCTGATGAATTAAATCGCAAAGCTCGTCATCTGTAAGTGACCAGGCACCTGCTCTTAAATTACCAAATTCATCCTTTTCCATTGAAATGCTCGTAAGGCCTGCATAAATGTGATTTCCTTTACGGGAGTTGTTATTCATAACTAAAAGAGCCTCTTTAAAAAAGCTGTAACCGCCGACATGCTCCATACTGAATTTAAGATTTGGGAAATTGTAAGCCACCTCGTCAAAAAGAAGCATACTGTAATCTTTTATTCTGTGCCAATGAAGCCCCGTATGAAAAGAAATAAACAAATTTTGTTTTTCGGCTTCAGCATAAACCTCAAAAAGCTCTCTGCCATCGACTTTTACTTCTTGTGCGGCAGGGTGAATTTTAATCCCCCTGAAGCCTAAAGCACTTATTTCTTTAACTTGTTCATTTATTGAGCCTATATCAAAATTAATCGTGCCGAAGCCGACTAAATTGTTTTCGTTTTTAATTTCTTCATATAACCATTTATTCTGATTTATGGTTATTCCTACACGCTCTGTCTGATGATTAAACGGTGCAAAGCACACCGCTTTTTCAATTCCGCATTCCGCCATAAGCTCTTTAAGATTTTCAAGCTGAGCATTATCCTTAGAGCCTTTCGGGAATACGTGAGCGTGGTTTGCAAAAATTTTGTAATCAGTCATTGTTGTCACCCATAAAAGATAAAAAGTCCATTAAATCGCTTAAATCTTCGTTATCATCAATTGGCTCATCTTCAGGAATATCGCTGTAATAATCCCAGAGCATTTCTTCCTGATTTTCTGTTAATGGTGAAGCAGGAATATCCTCGATAACTTCCATTTTTCTTGTTTTAGACCAGAGTGACGGGGTAATTCTTACTGTGTAACCGCAGGCAGATGGGCAAAGCCACTCTGTCATTGGCAATTCAGGCAAACCAAAGGCAGAAAGAATTGACATTATAACTCCGCCGTGAGTAAAAATAGCACAAGAGGTAGTGCCTGTTTTTATAAGTCCCTCAACAGTTTTTATGAATGCATCACAAACTCTTGTTGAAAATTCCTGATTGCTTTCACCATTTAATGGCTTAGCATCCGGTCCACCGGCTAACCACTCTGAAAATTCTTTGTGTGGTGCTAATTCTTCTGCGGTAAGATTTTCAAATTCACCAAAATCGCATTCATCAAAGCCACGCATTTCAATTGGTGTTTTGTCAGGATAAATTATTTTTGCAGTTTCTATGCAACGCTTTAAGGTGCTTGAAAATACTACATCTGCTTTAGGATAATCGTAATCCCTGAGCATTGTATTTAACTGGTCAATACCCTCTTTACAAAGGGATTCATCAGTATGTCCTATGTATCTTCCCTCTAAGTTTCCTTTAGTGTAAGCGTGACGAATAAGGTGAATTGTGTAACTTTTCATTGCAATCTCCGTTCAAATGGTGTAATATGTTATACAATAAGTATAATATAAAGGTGTGTGTTTTTACAAATGGTAAATTATGCAGGACGACTTTACGAATTAAGAACTGAAAAAGGCTTAAGCCAGAAAGACGCCGCAAGTGATTTAGGTGTTTCTCAAGCGCTTCTTTCACACTATGAAAAAGGCATCAGAGAATTCGGTTTGGATTTTTTAAACCGTGCCGCCGACTACTACAAGGTAACTACCGACTATATTTTGGGCAGAACTGACAGTAGAACGGGCCTTGAGTCTTCATTTTTCTTTGACCGTGAAGAAGACGGTATATATAATACCACAACTATATACCGCGCTGCAATATTTATTCACGAAAGAATGAATACAGGCTCTGCTTTAGCGGGTGATAGTGCCGACTTTTTATATTCTGTTGCACTTTACAGAACTCTTTTTGCAGCGGCACAAAAGGGCTACATTCCAAAAAGATGGTTTTCGTTACCGCCGAAAATTGCAGAAAGTCTTCCTATGGCAGTAACAGAAAATATTCTTTCTCATTTCCCTGATAAATCGCCGAATGCGAAAAGATATGGTAACCCCGAGCCAAAATCTATTGAAACCGTTATTAAAACAGTTGAAGGCTACATAAAAAAAGCGGCTACCGATATAGTTAAATCAGTTGATTAAATAAGACAGATAGGGTTGTGGCAGGAAAACCTGCTACAACCCATTTTTTATAAATCAGCCTTTAAGAATCTCTTTATACATTCTTATATATTCATTTGCAGACTTGCCCCAGCTGTTGTCACTTTCCATTGCTCGTTTAACGAGGATTTTCCAGCCTTTTTTATCGCTGTAGCCCTCACAAGCTCTTCTGATTGCGTGTAACATTTCGTGAGCGTTGTAATTTGCAAATGTAAAGCCGTTGCCCTCACCGTCACCGCTGTCCTGAACTGAGTCACGAAGACCGCCTGTTTCACGGACAATCGGAATTGAGCCGTAACGCAAGGCAACCATCTGAGAAAGTCCGCAAGGCTCACTCTTTGATGGCATTAAGAAGAAATCTGTCCCTGCATAAATCTTTCTTGCCAAATCAGGAATAAAGCCTAAGCAAAGACCTACTTGTTCAGGGTAACGGGAAGCAAGACCTCTGAAGAAATCTTCATATTCTGTATCCCCTGAGCCTAAAACTACAAGCTGAATATCTGTTGTAGCTAAAAGCTCGTCAAGCACTGCCTTGCATAAATCAAGACCTTTATGAGAAACAAGGCGTGTTACCATACCCATAACAGGTGTATCCTTTTTCTCAGGAAGTCCGAAGAATTTCTGAAGCTCTCTCTTATTTGTAGCTTTTCCTGTCATTTTTTCACTTGAATAATTTTTGAAAATATCCTTATCTGTTTCAGGATTATAATTTTCAACATCAATTCCATTGAGAATGCCTCTTAACTTGAAGCTACGCTCTTTGAGAATTGTATCAAGTCCGTGTGAATACCACGGGTCAAGAATTTCTTTTGCATAAGACGGGCTTACTGTTGAAACTGCGTTTGCACATTCAATAGCAGCCTTTGCAAAGTTTACTGTATCGTCATACTCAATAAGATTTTTATGGCTGTAATCCAAGCCGATAACATTGTCAATTAACTCTTTACCGTAAACACCCTGATATTGAATATTATGAATTGTGAAAACAGTTTTAATATTTTCATAACCCGGCTGAGTCGCATAAATTGTGCTGTAATAAAGTGGTGTCAAGGCTGTCTGCCAGTCGTTACAGTGAATTACATCAGGCTTAAAATCAATATGAGGAATAATTTCTAAAACTGCGCGTGAAAAGAATGCAAAACGCTCTGCATCATCATAATAGCCGTAGAGTCCTTCACGCTTGAAGTAATATTCGTTATCAATAAGATAATAAGTTACTCCACCATATTTAGCCTCGAAAATACCACAATATTGTCTTCTCCAGGCAACAGGAACAGAAATATTTGTAATGAATTTCATTGTATCCTTAAGCTCTTGCTTAATTGTGCTGTAAAGAGGCATTACGACTCTGCAGCCGATAAGTCTTTTTCTTAAAGCCTGCGGTAATGAACCTGCAACATCTGCAAGTCCACCGCTTGCGGCAAATGGTAGTGCTTCGCTCGCAGCATATAAAACTTTCATAATAACACTCCTTTTTAAATATTAAAATCAACAAGTGCATTTATAAATAGCACTTCTCAAGGTGCAAGGGTTGATAAAAGGTCATAAAGTCCTGAAGAAAAGAAGATAATTAAAAGAACAAATACCATAATTACAGGAACTGAAAGCTCAATTATCATTTTTATGAGCTGAGCTTTTTTATATTTTTTAAATGAGTTTTCTATTTTTTCAAGTCTTTTCACAAGACTGTTATATTGGTCAACAGAAATATTTGCACTGCCACCTGCTTGTGATTGCGGAATATTTACTTCTCTCTTAATTTCTGCAAACTGATTAGCTATTGCAGCAGGAGCTTCTGACTTTTCGCTTTCCGGTAAATATTTACTTTTTAAAGAATCTATTACCTTTGCAATCTGTGGCTCACGCGGAATATCCTTTGAAGCAACTGATTCAAGCCATCTTACCTGAGCGGGAGCAGTTACTTCATCTGTATTTATTTTTTTAATTTGTTTATCACAAAATGAGCAAACCTTTACTTCAGTATCCTCTATTTTGCTTAACACAAAATCAAGTTCATCGGTTTTACAACCGCAAACAGGACAAACAGCCATAATCTTTAACACCTTTCACAATTTTAAAAATTTAAGATTTTAAATCACGATATTTTTGCCAACGATGAACGGATAGCTCTTATCACCTGAAAGATTCTTGTTTGGTGTAATAACAGAGTCCTTATCCATAATTACGCAGTTAAGCTTTACATTTTCACTTACAAATGAATCCTGCATAATAATTGAATTTTCAACTACTGCACCTCTTGCAATATTAACGCCTCTGAAAATAACGCTGTTTTTAACAGTACCCTCAATAATGCAACCGTCTGCAATAAGTGAATTTTCAACCTTACTCTGAATGCCATAGCGAACAGGCATATCATTACGAACCTTTGTGTAAACAGGTCTGTCTTTATTAAACAAATCTTTTCTTATGTCTTTATCTAAAAGAGCCATATTTGCTTCAAAGTATTTTTCAACACTGTCAATTTCACAGCCCCAGCCTGTAAACTCGTAGCCATAAATGTTAAGGTTATCTACATTCTTCTGAATAATATCTTTTTCAAAATTTGTGTAGCCCGCACTTATAGCGTCAGCTATTAAAGACTCAAACAAAGCTTTTCTCATAAGAATAATATTTGTTGAGAAATTAACATTTTCAGTGTTCTGAGGATTAACTGCAACACCTGTTACCTTGCTGTTGCCGTCAACTGCAAGGGACATCATATTTTCTAAAGCAGGAAGTGTACCTTTTTTATAAACAATTGTAATATCCGCATCCTTTTCTGAATGGAAATCGAATACTTCGCTTAAATCAATGTTGCAGATAAAGTTTGTATCTGAAAGAAGAATATATTTCTCGTTGCAGGATTTAACAAAGTCTTTAATTCTTCCGAGAACTGCAAGCTTATTTGTTGAATCGTGCTCCGCATTTGATGGGTTAAACGGTGGTAATAAATAGAGTCCGTCAACCTTTCTTGAAAGGTCCCACGGTCTGCCGTTACCAACATGGTCCATAAGAGAACGGAAGTGACTGTTTGTAATAAGTCCGACATTTGTCATTCCACTGTTAACGAAGTTAGAAAGAACGAAGTCAATAAGGCGATATCTACCGCCGTAAAGCATAGAGCCCATTGTTCTTCTTTGTGTTAAATCCTTAAGACAAGAGTCATAAGAGTTAGAATAAACTATTCCAAGAACATTTTTTGGCATCATACGCTTTCGCCCCCTTTCACATCTTCAGCAACTGTTGTTTTTGCTTTTACCTTAGCGTCTTTTCCGATTGTAATTCCTGAGCCTATTACGCTGACGCCCCATTCATCGAGGTTAGTAACCTTTTCAGGATTTTCACCTACTGTTGCACCCTCTTCAATAACTGCATTTTCTGCAACGATTGAGTATTGAACCAATGCACCTTTTTTAACGACTGCACCCGGCATTACTATTGAGTAATGAACAGAAGCACCCTCTTCTACAGTAACATCTGAGAAAAGAACTGAGTAATCTACATCGCCCTCAATTTCACAGCCCTCTGCAACAATTGAATTTTCAACCTTTGCTTTGTCTGAAATATATTGCGGTGCAGAAGAATTACTTCTTCCGTAAATTTTCCATGAATCATCTGATAAATCTATATTTGCTTTTGGATTAAGAAGGTCTAAGTTAGCCTCCCAGAGAGAATCTATTGTTCCGACATCCTTCCAATAACCGTCAAAGCCATAAGCGAAAAGTCTTTCGCCTGCTTCGTGCATTGCAGGAATAACATTCTTACCAAAGTCATTTGAAGAGTTCGGGTCATTCTCATCATCAATGAGATATTTACGAAGCTTTTCCCAGGTAAACATATAAACACCCATAGATGCTTTATTGCTCTTTGGCTCTTTTGGTTTTTCTTCAAATGCAGTTATTCTTCCGTCATCATCTGTGAACATAAGACCAAAACGAGAAGCCTCTTCCCACGGCACTTCGAGCATTGCAATAGTACAAGCTGCGTCCTTTTCTTTATGGAATTTAAGCATCTCAGCGTAGTCCATTTTATAAATGTGGTCACCTGAAAGAACTGCTACATATTCAGGATTATATCTGTCAATAAAATGAATATTCTGATAAATTGCGTTTGCTGTGCCCTTGTACCATTCCTGGCCGTTCAATGCCTGATATGGTGAAAGCACATGAACTCCACCGCCGATTTCACGGTCTAAATCCCATGTGCTACCACTGCCGATATAATCATTAAGCACGAGTGGCTGATATTGAGTTAAAACACCTACTGTTGAAATACCTGAGTTAGTACAGTTTGACAATGGAAAATCAATAATTCTGTATTTTCCACCGTAAGGAACTGCAGGTTTTGCGATATTTTTTGTAAGAACGCCGAGACGAGAACCCTGACCGCCTGCTAAAAGCATTGCTATACATTCAGTTCTTTTTGCCATTGTTTTTACATTCCTTTCCGTCTTCTTTATTTTTTTGTTGCTTTAATTTTAAATAGATTGTCGAAAGTGGCGGTAATTTTAAATCTATTGACTGACTGAATTCGCCGTAAGGCTCATCTACAGTCTTATATGATTTTTTAATCTTTTCACCTGTACCACCGAATTTTTCGGAATCTGAATTGAAAATTATTTCGTAAGTGCCCTTTTCGGGAACACCTATTTTATAAATTGGTCTTTCTACCTTTGTGAAGTTGCAGACTGCAATTATTTTTTCTCCTGCTTCATCAGTTCTAACGAATGCAATAACTGAATTGTTATTGTCATCACTTACCAACCAGTTGAAGCCCTCCCAGCTGTAATCTACCTGCCAGAATGGTGAATTCTTTTTGTAGAATAAATTGAGCTCCTTTACATAGCTCTGAAGCTTTTTGTGAGAATCATACTCAAGAAGAAGCCAGTCAAGACCTTTTTTGTAGTCCCACTCTATAAACTGACCAAATTCTGAGCCCATAAATAAAAGCTTTTTGCCCGGGTGTGCATACATATAGCCTAAAAATGCTCTTACACTTGCAAATTTTTCTTCATAACTGCCGGGCATTTTATTTATAAGTGAGCATTTGCCGTGAACTACCTCATCGTGTGAAATAGGAAGCACGAAATTCTCAGAAAATGCATAGAAAAATGAGAATGTTATTAAATTATGGTTGAATTTTTTATGAATTCCCTCTAATGAGAAATATCTTAAAATATCATTCATCCAACCCATATTCCACTTGAAATTGAAGCCTAAACCGCCGTTGTAAACAGGCTTTGAAACAAGTGGCCAGGCGGTGCTTTCTTCAGCAATCATACAAACATCGGGGTAATCCTTAAACACTGCCTCGTTAAGCTCCTGCAAAAACTCAACTGCCTCGTAGTTTTTGTTACCACCGTCTTTGTTGGCAATCCAGTGACCGTCATCTCTGCCGTAATCTAAGTAAAGCATTGAAGCAACTGCGTCAACACGAAGCCCGTCAATGTGATATTCCTCTAACCAGAAGCAAGCATTTGAAATTAAAAAGCTTTTAACTTCATTTCTGCCAAAGTCAAATACTTTTGTGCCCCATTGAAGATGCTCGCCTTTTCTTATATCGTCATATTCATAGCACGCTTCGCCATCAAAGTTCGAGAGTCCGTGTGCATCTTTGGGGAAGTGCGCCGGTACCCAGTCAAGAATAACACCTATGCCTGCCTTGTGACATTCGTCTATAAGATATTTAAAATCGTCAGGTGTACCATAACGGGAGGTTACTGAATAATAACCCGTTACCTGATAGCCCCACGAGCCGTCAAACGGATATTCTGAAACAGGCATCATTTCAATATGAGTGTAGCCCATTTTCTTTACATAAGGAACAAGCTCTTTTGCTAAATCTCGGTAGCTCAGAAAGTTGCCGTCTTCATATTGCTTCCAGGAGCCTAAATGCATTTCGTAAATATTTACAGGTGATTTATAAACTGATTGTTTTTTTCTTTCTTCAAGCCATTTGCTGTCACGCCATTTATAATTGCCCTTGAATATTTTTGATGCTGTACCAGGACGCGTTTCTGAATGAATTGCGTAAGGGTCTGCTTTGTAATGCTTTTCGCCTTTGCTGTCAGTAATCAAAAATTTATACGCATCAAAATTATTGACATTCTGACAAAAAGCCTCCCAACAGCCTACCTCATTAAGCCTTGTCATAGCTGTGGCGTTTTCATCCCAGCCATTAAAATCTCCTACAACGCTTACTGATTTTGCGTGAGGCGCCCATACTCTGAAAACATATTCACCCTTATTTATTTCGTGCGCACCAAAGAACTCCTGTGCCTTATAATTCTTGCCTAAATGGAAGATGTAAATAGGAAAATCATTAGGATTAACTTCCTTTTCTTTTAGCTTCAATTTTTCTTTCACCCCATATCAGTTATAAATAGGCATTTTACCTTATAATAATCATAACAAAACACAGTGTTGAATTCAAGTGATTTTTGATATATTTTGTTCAAAGCCCCATTAAAGTTTTTTGTTAATTTTTGGTAATTATGCACAACAAAACAAGCTTTTAAGTCGAAAAAAGAATTATTTTGAAGCTTATAAAATATGTAAAATTTTTGTAAAAACACAATTTTTTGTGGTGATTTTTTCTTTTGGGGAATAATGAGTCGATATTTTGTGGTATTATATGTGAGTTCATTAAACGTTTAACTAATAAACATTTAACTTATGAAAGGAGCTCTGAAATGGATAACCGTTCACTCGTACACGAAATAATAACATTGAATGTTACTCACCGTTATCGTGTAGGCAAGGCCGCTTCATCATTGGGGCTTTATTTTGGTCAGCCCTCAATTATTGAATTTATTCTGCAGAATAAAGGCTGTACCCAAAAAGAGCTTGCAGCGCATCTTCATATTTCACCACCATCTGTTGCTACCACTTTAAAAAGAATGGAAAAAGCAGGATTTATTGAAAGAATTGAAGATAAGACTGATACAAGAAAAAAGCAGCTTTCAGTCACAAAAAAAGGTGAAAACGCTTTAAAAGATTTCAGAAAGCTCTGCGATGAAACCGACTTACAGCTTTTTATAGGCTTCAGTGAGGATGAAAAGGAACAGCTTATGAGTTATTTAAAAAGGCTCAACTCAAATATAGCCGACAGCGATTTAAGTCGTGATAATTTTAAAAATATTATGAAAGCACAAATAGAAGAAAGCGAGGAAATTAAATAATATGTTCAGAAAGCTTTTAAGCTATGCAAAGGGTTACAGGTTTTATTCATTCTTAGCTCCTGCAACAATTGTACTTGAGGTTTTGCTTGAGGTTGCAATTCCATTTTTGATGTCAGTAATAATTGACTCCGGCATTAACGGGATTCCTCTTTCACAAAAAGACGGATTTGTAGTAGATATGCTCATTAAAATGGGCTTTGGTGAAAAACAGGGCTTGGACCTTGTTGTTGCTACCGGCGCTCTTATGATAATTATGGCGTGTATTTCGCTTGCCTGCGGTGCTTCTGCGGCATTTTTTGCAGCAAAAGCAGGTATGGGCTTCGGTAAAAATTTAAGAGGTGCAATGTTCGCAAAAATTCAGGATTTTTCATTCTCAAATGTAGATAAATTTTCGACAGGCTCTCTTATTACAAGAATGACAACTGATGTTAATATGATTCAGAATGCATATATGATGGCTTTGAGAATGTTAATCCGTTCACCCTTAATGTTTGTTATGGCTATTGGAATGGCTATCGGGATTAACAAAAGGCTTTCTCTCGTCTTTCTTATAGTCGGCCCACTTCTTGCATTTGCACTCATTTTTGTTGGCTCAAAGGCGCACCCAAGATTTGAGCGTATGTTTAAAAAATATGATAAATTCAACACTTCTATTCAGGAAAATTTAATTTCCATAAGAGTTGTTAAGGCATTTGTCCGTTCCAAGCACGAAAAAGAAAAATTCCAGATTTCCAACGATGAATTAAAAGCGGCATCTATTTTTGCCGAAAAGCTTATTATTTTAAACGGCCCTATTATGATGGTCGCAGTTTATGCTTGTATTCTCTCAATTCTGTGGTTTGGTACAAAGCTTATTTTTGTTGGTGAAATGCAATTAGGTGACCTTATGAGCTTTATTACCTATGTTCAGCAAATTCTTATGTCCCTTATGATGATTTCAATGATTTTTGTTATGTCTGTTATGGCAAAGGCTTCAATGAAGCGTGTTTATGAAGTACTCAATGAAGCGCCTACAATTAAAGACGATACCGCCGACAGTAATTTACAAGTAAATTCAGGCGATATTGAATTTAAAAATGTATTCTTTAAATATAACGAAGCTGCTGAGGAGCCCGTTCTTTCAAATATCAATCTCTCCATTAAATCAGGCGAAACTGTTGGTATTTTAGGCGGTACAGGTAGTGCAAAATCTTCACTCGTTCAGCTTATTCCTCGTCTTTATGATGTAAGCGAGGGCGAGGTTTTAGTCGGCGGCAGAAATGTTAAGGACTACAAATTAAATACGCTTCGTGACAGCGTTTCAATGGTGCTTCAGTCAAATGTGCTTTTCTCAGGTACAATAGAAGAGAATCTTCGTTGGGGTAATGAAAATGCAACAATGGAAGAAATCAGAGAAGCCGCAAAAATCGCTTGCGCTGATGATTTTGTTATGAGCTTCCCTGACCAGTATAATACTGATTTAGGTCAGGGCGGTGTTAATGTTTCAGGCGGTCAGAAGCAAAGACTTTGTATCGCAAGAGCATTACTCAAAAATCCGAAAATTCTTATTTTAGATGACTCGACAAGTGCAGTTGATACTGCAACGGACGGTAAAATCAGAGAGGGAATGAAAAATTCACTTCCTGAAACTACAAAAATTATAATCGCACAAAGAATTAACTCAATTCAACACGCCGACAAGATTATTGTTCTTGATGACGGTAAAATTGATGATATTGGCACACACGAAAAATTACTTTCCCGCAACGAGATTTATAAGGATGTTTATATTTCTCAGCAAGAGGGTAAAATGGAACAGTAAGAAAGGGGTGTAGAAGAAATGTCAGAAAAACAGCAAATAAAGAAAAACGGACCACCACCGGGCGGTCCCGGTGGCAAAATGAAGTTTGAAAAGCCTAATGATGCTAAGAAAACACTTCTCCGACTTTTAAGCTATGTTGTAAAAAACAAAGCGCTTTTAGTTTTAGTTGCTTTTCTTGTTATTATAAGCTCAGGTGCAGGCGTTGCAGGAACTTACCTTTTAACACCAATCATTAACGAAATTGGTGCAGTTGTAAAGGACGGCACCTTTGATATTACAAACATTGTTAAATATCTTGTAATTATCGGTGTAATTTATGTTTGCGGTGCGGCGGCACAATATATTTACCAACGACTTATGCTCAACATTTCACAAGGCACTCTTAATCTTTTAAGAAAAGACCTTTTTGAACACCTCCAAAGTCTTCCCATTAAATTTTTTGACACTCACACTCACGGTGAACTGATGAGCCGTTTCACTAATGATACAGACACAATCCGTGAAGCAATAAGTCAGGGCTTAGTTCAGGTTATATCTTCACTCGTTACTGTTTTTGGTATTTTTGCTATGATGCTTTATATAAGCCCGGCTTTAACTGGTCTTATTATAATAATGCTTTTTGTAATGCTTAACATTATAAAATTCATAGGCGGAAAAAGTGCCAACTTCTTCAGAAAGCAACAACAGAATATTGGTGCAGTAAACGGCTACATTGAAGAATTTATTGAGGGTCAGAGAGTAGTTAAGGTTTTCTGTCGGGAGGAAAAATCCAAAGAAAACTTTGCTGTTCGTAACGAAAGCTTCAGAAAATCTGCTACAAATGCTCACACCTGTGCAAGCATTATAATGCCGATTATGGGTAACCTCTCTTACTTCAATTTTGCGGCAACTGCTGCTTTAGGTGCATTTATAATTATCAGATTCGGTTCAACTGAATTAACAGGTGCTTCTGCCTTACTTTTAGGTGGTATTGAGGGTACACTTACTATCGGCTCACTCGCAGCATTTTTACAATATACAAGACAATTTTCAAACCCTATAAGCCAGGTTTCGCAACAGCTTAACAGTATTCTTGCGGCTTTGGCCGGTGCAGAAAGAATTTTTGCAATTATAGACGCAAAGCCTGAAGAAGATGATGGTTATGTTACGCTCGTAAATGCAAATGTTGATGAAAGCGGAAATATTACTGAAAGCGAAAAGCGAACAGGCACTTGGGCTTGGCGTCACCCACATTCTGCAGATGGTACTGTAACCTACACACTTTTAAAGGGCGATGTCCGTTTCCACGATGTAACATTCTCTTATGACGGCAAAAAGACCGTTCTTAAAAATGTTTCACTTTACGCAAAGCCCGGTCAGAAAATTGCTTTTGTTGGCTCAACAGGTGCAGGTAAAACAACTATTACAAATCTTATAAATCGTTTTTATGACATTGATGAGGGTAAAATCACCTATGATGGAATAAACATCAAGAAAATCAAAAAGGATGATTTAAGACGCTCACTTGCTATGGTGCTTCAGGATACTCACCTTTTTACAGGCACAGTTGAAGAGAATATCCGTTATGGTAAGCTTGACGCTACCCACGAAGAAATAGTTGAAGCAGCAAAACTCGCGAATGCTCACAGCTTTATAAAGAGATTGCCTGACGGCTATAACACAAAGCTTACAGGCGACGGTAGTAACCTTTCTCAAGGTCAACGCCAATTACTCGCAATTGCTCGTGCGGCAGTTGCAGACCCACCTGTCCTTATTCTTGATGAAGCTACAAGCTCAATTGACACAAGAACAGAAAAGCTTATTGAAAAGGGTATGGATAAGCTTATGGAAAACAAAACTGTTTTTGTTATTGCCCACAGACTTTCTACTGTCAGAAACTCAAATGCAATTATGGTGCTTGAGGATGGTCAGATTATAGAAAAAGGCGACCACGACACACTTATAGACGAAAAAGGCAAGTATTACAAGCTTTATACAGGACAATTTGAATTATCTTAAAAAGCTAATGAAGTCAAGGCTTTAACGCGCCTTGGCTTCATTTTTATGTTGGTTACAAATATTAAGATTTTGTAATAAGTATTGAGATATTTCTAAAAATGTTTATAATAGAATAAAATATATTGTTATTTGATTTTTATTATTTAATGTTTTTGCGTGGTATTTTATTATGGAATATATTTTTAAATCTGAAAAATCTATTAAGACAATAGAAGAAATACGCAAATTCCTTTTAAGCGACAGGTGGATGGCAATTCTCTTTGCTGTTTCTATGATTATTGTCGGTTTGCATTCGCATCTGCCAAAGGAAGGCTTTCACATCTGGGGTAGCGTTGTTTTAGCCTACATAACCGGTATTTGCTTTTTATTTACAGGCGATGTAATGGCAATGCTCATACCGACACTGTTTACTTATCTTGTCGCGATAAGGTGCTACAACTCGCTTGCAGCCTTTAAGGAAATCTGGTATTTAGCAATACCACTTGCTATTATGCTTCTGTTTAACCTTATTGTTTACGGCAAAAAGCCTACAATAAAGGGGTCGCAATTCTTACCGATGCTTCTTGTTTCATTTGCTGTTACAATTGGCGGTGTCGGTGTTATTTCTAAAGAAGATTACTTCGGCGGTGCCGCAATTTACAATATGCTTGGCATTGGCTTTGGTATGTTATTTGTTTACTGCATTCTCTTCCCGAGAATTTCAACCGATAACGGCTATTCGCTCATTGAAAAGCTTACTAAAATAATGGTTTTTGTCGGTCTTGCAGGTGCGCTTATGATTATTGCCCATTATATTATCAATATCAATGATGTTATTGATAAGGGTGGTATTCTTTATATGAGATGGCGTAATAATACATCAACAATTCTTATGATGGCTATGCCGTTTGCGTTTTTTTCTGCAAACAAAAAATCTTATTCAATAATTATAGGCTTCATTTTTTATCTTGCAATGCTTCTTACAGGCTCCCGTGGCGGTATGGTATTCGGCACAATTGAGCTTGTTATGTGCATAGTTATGTTCGTGCTTTATGACCGCAGAAGGCGTTTAGCTTATGCAATTATTTGCGGTTGCTTTGTTATTGTAGCACTCATTTTCTTGCCGGAAATCACTCAATTTTTAAACTACACATTAAAGCGTCTTTTCAGAGTTCTTAACGAGTTCCTTTTAGGCGGTGAAGATACTGAAACAAGAGTAAGGCATTACGCCCGTGGGGTTGAAGATTTCTTAAATCACCCTGTTTTCGGTACAGGTCTTGGTAATATGACAAACCGCGATATTTTCAAAAGCAAGCCCGGCTCTCTTTGCTGGTATCACTGCGAGCCTATTCAGATTGCAGGTAGCTTTGGTACTGTCGGCATTGTTGCATTTATTTATCAATTCATTAAAAGAAATGCTTTAATCTGGAAAAAGGCAACTCTTTTTAATATGACTATTTTCTTGTCTTACATAAGCCTTGAACTTATGTCACTTGTTAACCCCGGTATTCTTTGCCCTGTTCCATATCTCTTACTTATAACAATTTTTATGATTGTTGTTGAAAAATGTGATGACGGTGAAGCACAGGAAAAAATCCCGATTTTAAAGAAATTCAGAGAAAAAAGGAAAGAAAAAAAGGAATTAGTTACAAAATAAAAAAACAGTCGGTAGTTAATTAAAACTATCGACTGTTTTTAGCTTTTAATAATATCTTATCAAAGAAACAACCTTACCTAAAATTGCAACTTCATTTGTAATAATAGGTTCAAACTCGTCATTTTCAGGTTGAAGTCTGAAATGGCCGTTTTCTTTGAAAAATCTTTTAACGGTTGCTTCATCCTCAAGCATTGCAACAACAATATCACCATTACTTGCATACGGTGTTTTTTCAGCTACAACAATGTCACCGTCGTGAATACCTGCCCAGAGCATACTTTCACCGCGTACCTTTAAAGCAAACAAAGGCTTATCTCTTGACACTCTGCCACCGTAAGGAATATAACCCTCAATTTGTTCAACTGCTAAAATAGGTAAGCCTGCAGTAACAGTACCTATAAGAGGCACCTGGGTATAGCTTTCTTCCTGACCTAATATGCGGATAGCTCTCTTTAAAAGAGGGTCACGCAAAATGTAGCCTGCCTTTTCAAGTGCCTGAAGATGAGCGTGAACAGTAGAGGTTGATTTTAAACCAACTGCTGCACCAATTTCTCTGATTGAAGGTGGAACACCGCCTTGAGAACGCTCAACTAAAAATTCATAAATTTTCTTTTGAGTTTCTGAAATTTGTTCCATAAAAAGACACCTCTCTTTCTATTTATAACACTACTATAACACATAATACCCAAAATTGCAAACATTTGTTTGCATTTTTCTGAAATTTTTTTCATATTCTGTATTGGTGATGAAAAATGTATAAAATCCTTACATATAAAAACCTTGTCGTTTTTTCTGCTGTTATTTGCTTTTTAATGATTTTTTCTGCTGTTACGAACACATTTTTGCCTGTTATTTCTGCTTTTAACAGCAAAAAAAGCGAAGTGCTTATAATTATGTATCATCAGGTAAGCGAAAACAGTGGTTTGTGGGGTGATTATGTAATTCCGACAGCTTTATTAAAAGAAGATTTTGAATATTTGAAAAGCAACAATTACACGCCGATTAAAATTAAAGATATTATAGATTTTTCTGAGGGGAAAAAGGAATTACCAAAAAAAGCGGTAGTTATTACCTTTGATGACGGGCAAAGAAGCTTTTTAACAAAAGTAGTCCCCTTGTTAGAAGAGTACAACTACCCTGCCGTTGTAAATATTGTAGGTGCATTAGTTGATTTATATACAGAAAACGGCGAAACGGATGATAAATATGCGTACCTGAATTGGAATGACATTAAAGAGCTTTCTGAAAATCCTCTCGTTGAAATAGGGCATCACTCTTACAACTTTCATTCACTGGGCTATCGTCGGGGAATGGGCAAAATTTATGGTGAGGGCAACAGCGCATATTTAGAAATAATGAAAACCGACATTGAAAAGCTGAATGAAAAGCTACTTTCCAACATCGGCGAGAAGCCATATATTTTTGCCTTTCCTTACGGAATAAGAAATGATACGCTTTCAGATTTAATAAAATCAGAGGGCTTTTGTGTTACCTTAAGCTGCAGAGAATGTGTCAATAAAATATCTACAGGTGACGAGCTTTTTGAATTAGGTCGTTTTAACCGCCCTTATGGTAAGAGTAGCTACACATTCTTTTCAGGCATTACAAAATAATAATTTTTTCAATATCCAAAAAGCTTTTGTGCCGTTATTTTTTATAGTATCACAAAGGCTTTTTTATATTTTTGTTGCATTAAATGGAAGTATCGGTTAAAGATAAAAAAAGGTTATATTTTTAACAATTTAATTCCTATTGACAAAAAATACTAAGTGCTTTATAATTTAGTTAATAGAGCAAAAATCAACTTGGAATTTTGTGCATTTTACACATAAAGCTAATGGTTGATTTACACACATTTTTGACTTGCGATTTTCCGCAACAAAGGAGAAAAACTATGAATTTTGAACAATGGAACGGTTTTGTTGATGGCGAATGGCGTCATATAATTGATGTCAGAGATTTCATTCAAAGAAACTATACACCTTACCATGGTGATGATGCATTCTTAAGCGGTGCAACAGAAAGAACAAAGAACTTAACAAAGAAATTTTATGACCTTTGCGAAGAAGAGAAAAAGAATGGTGGCGTACTTGATATTGACACTGAAAATGTATCTTCTCTTTGTAGCTATGCACCCGGTTATCTTGATAAAGAAAACGAGCTTATTGTTGGTGTTCAGACAGACGCACCATTAAAAAGAGGCGTTCACCCATTCGGCGGTATCAGAATGGCAAGAGATGCCTGCAAGGCTTACGGCTATGAGCTTTCACAAAAGGTTGAGGATTACTTTAAGTACAGAACAACTCACAACGATGGCGTTTTCAGAATTTATACTGATGAAATGCGTGCTGCTCGTCACTGCGCACTTTTAACCGGTCTTCCTGACGCTTACGGCAGAGGCAGAATCATTGGTGACTACCGCAGAGTTGCTCTTTATGGTATTGATGCTCTTATTGAAAAGAAAAAAGAGGACAAGCGTTTACTCGGCTTAGAAAATGCTACTGCTGAGTCAATGAATTTACTTGAAGAGCTTTATAAGCAAATCGAATTTTTAGGTCTTCTTAAAGAAATGGGCAAAATGTATGGTTTTGATATTTCAAGACCTGCTTCTAATGCAAAAGAAGCAATTCAATGGACTTATTTTGGCTACCTTGCAGCTAACAAAGAGCAGAATGGTGCTGCTATGTCTTTTGGCAGAACAAGCACATTCTTCGATATTTATATTGAAAGAGATATTAAAGCAGGTATTCTCACAGAAGAAGAAGCACAAGAGCTTATTGACGATTTAGTTTTAAAGCTTCGTATGTGCCGTCATTTAAGAACTCCTGAATACAACGAGCTTTTCGGTGGCGACCCGATGTGGATTACTGAAAGCGTTGGCGGTATGGGTGAAGATAACCGTACTCTCGTTACAAAAACTTCATTCCGTATGCTCAACACTCTTCGCACATTAGGTCCTGCACCAGAACCGAACCTTACAGTTCTCTGGAGCTACCGTTTGCCTGATGGCTTCAAAAAATTCTGTGCAAAGCTTTCTATTGAAACAGATGCTATTCAATATGAAAATGACGACTTAATGAGAAACGACTACGGTGACGATTACGCTATTGCTTGCTGTGTTTCTGCAATGAAAATCGGTAAGCAAATGCAGTTCTTCGGTGCAAGAACAAACCTTGCAAAGCTTTTACTTCTCACTCTCAACGGTGGTGTTGATAATGTATTCGGCACTAAGGTTGGTCCTCAGATGGAGGTTATGAATGACGAAGTTCTTGATTATGATAAGGTTATGGAACGCTTCAGAGTATATCTCTCATGGCTTTGCAGACTTTATGTTAATACAATGAACACAATTCATTTTATGCACGACAAATATGCTTATGAAAGAACACAATTAGCTCTTCATAACACAGATGTTGAACGCCTTATGGCTTTTGGTATTGCAGGTCTTTCAGTTATTGCTGACTCACTTTCTGCAATCAAATACGCAAAGGTTTCTCCAATTATAGATGAAGAAACCGGTCTTATTGTTGACTTTAAGGTCGAGGGCGATTTTCCTAAATTCGGTAACGATGATGACAGAGTTGACTTAATTTCTCAGAACTTAATCCGTGACACTATTACCGAGCTCAGAAAAACACCAACCTACAGAAACGCAATTCACACTCTTTCAGTTCTTACAATTACTTCTAATGTTGTTTACGGTAAGAAAACAGGCGCTACACCTGACGGCAGAAAGAAGGGTGAGCCATTTGCTCCCGGTGCTAACCCAATGCACAACCGTGAGGTTAACGGTGCACTCGCTTCTCTTAACTCGGTTGCAAAGCTTTCTTACTGCGATGCAAGAGATGGTATTTCTAACACATTCTCAATTGTTCCTGAAGCTCTTGGCAACTCAATTGATGACAGAGCTGAAAACCTCGTAAGCATTCTTAACGGCTACTTCCTTAACAATGCTCACCACATCAATGTTAATGTTTTAAACAGAGAAACTCTTCTTAAGGCTTATGAGCATCCGGAGGATTACCCTAACCTTACAATCCGTGTTTCAGGCTACGCTGTTAACTTCTGCAAGCTCTCAAGAGAGCAACAAAAAGAAGTTATTATGAGAACTTTCCACGAAGCAGTTTAATATGGTTACAGGAAGAATTCATTCTTTTCAAAGTCTTGGCACTGCAGATGGCCCCGGTGTAAGAGCCGTAGTTTTTATGCAAGGGTGTCCTTTAAGATGTGCTTGTTGCCACAACCCTGACACATGGAATTTTAAAGGCGGTACTGAAGTTACAGTTGAAGAAATTTTTTCAAAAATCAAAAGGTTAAAAAACTATTTTGGTGAAGACGGTGGGGTAACCGCTTCCGGTGGCGAGCCACTGATGCAACCCGATTTTGTACTGGAGCTTTTTAAGCTTTGTAAAGCAAACGGAATCAGTACTGCAATTGACACATCAGGCAGTGTGCTTAATGACAAAATCAAAGAAGTTTTAAAGCTTACTGATACTGTACTTTTAGATTATAAATATGTTACTGATGAACTTTATAAATCAAAAGTCGGTACAGAAAAAAGCAAAGTAGATGAATTTTTAAGCTATCTCAATTCTCAGAATATAAAAACCTGGATAAGACAGGTTATTATTAAAGATTTGAACAACAACGAAAATTCAGTAAAAACTCTTAAAGAGCTAAAAGAAAAATATCAGTGCATTGAAAGAATCGAACTTTTACCATTCAGAAAGCTATGCATTGAAAAATATGAAAAGCTTGGTATTCCTTTTCCACTTGCTGAAACACCGGAAACAAGCAAAAAGGAAATTGAGGAATTAGAAAAGTATTTATAAAACTTTTTCAAGGAGTAAGCAATGGTACTCGAAAACAAATTAGGAATTAAAAGTGCCCCTGAGCTTAATGAAGCTGAAGAAAAAATCAGCAAGAAAAAAGCTTTACAGTTGTTTGAAAGCGGTAAATTAAACGAGCTTGAAGCAGGAAAATTTTCTTCACTTAAAGCTATTCACAAAGCGCTTTTTGATGAAATATATTATTTTGCAGGTGAAATCCGTACTGTTAATATTTCAAAAGGTAATTTCAGATTTGCACCTATAATGTATCTTGAAGTGGCACTCGAAAATATTGACAAAATGCCACAATCTACTTTTGATGAAATAATTGAAAAGTATGTTGAAATGAATATTGCCCACCCGTTCAGAGAGGGCAACGGCAGAAGCTCGAGAATCTGGCTTGACTGTATTTTGAAAAATGAGCTTGGGAAAGTTGTTGACTGGAGTCAGGTTAATAAAGAAGATTATCTTCTTGCTATGGAGCGTAGCCCTATTAAAGATATTGAAATTAAGCACATCTTAAAAAATGCACTTACTAATAAAATTGATGACAGAGAAGTTTATATGAAAGGCATTGACCACAGTTATTATTACGAAGGCTACACAACATTTAAAACTGAAGAATTATAACAAAAAACACCTTGAATTTTCATTTATTCAAGGTGTTTTTATTTATTTTTCAATTTTATAATATGCAATATATACTTTATGCTTTATCTCGAATTCTTCCGGATATTTTTCGAGTAATTTCAAATGCTTTTTATTCCATTTATTTAATGTTTCTTCGTCCATAGATGCCATTGTACCCCGACACGCTAACATTCTTCCGTGCCAGCTTTCACGGGTGAACGGAATATTGCATTCAAAGGTTTCGACTTCTCCATTCTCAAACGGGTGGTTATAAATATCTTTCGAGCCAGAAGCACCGGGAGTCCAGTTTTTATTTAGTTTTTTAACGAGCTTATGCGATTCATTTGCTATTTCATCAGTAAGCATATATGACATATATATTTTTACAAAAACACCCTCAGGCTTTATTATTCTTTTGATTTCGTTTATAGCATTTTCTCGTTCAAAATACCAAAAACACTGTGCTGCTGTAATAGCGTCAAAACTATTGTCAGAAAAAGGTGTTTTCTCTGCTCCTGAAACAAGAAATTCAATGTTTTTAATATTTCTTTCATTTGCTATTTCTTTTGCAGCTAAAATCTGATTTTCTGAAATGTCAATTGCTTTTATATCAGCACCAAATTCACAAAGATTAAAAGGTATAACACCAGTACCAGTCCCCATATCAAGCCAAGTAGTGTTTTCGAGCCCTACACCAAGAGAATATAATTTTTTGTAAAGTTCTTTCGGATAAATATCTCTGTATTTGGCATATTCTTTTGATGTATTTCCAAAATCAAATTCGTTTCCATTATCTATGTTTTTAAATTTCAATATCATCACTCCAAATGCATTTTATAAAATTTTGCTTTAAATGTTTCTGTTTTGTCAAACGTACTGTACTCACTGTAGTGGTCAAATACCAAGCCACATTTTTCCATAACTCTGCCCGAAGCAGGGTTATCCACAGCATGATTAGAAACAAAATCCTTAATTCCTTGTTCGTTATAAGCAAACTCAATCATCCGTTTTGTAGCTTCTGTGGTTAAACCTTTATTCCAATAGTCAGAACGAATGTTGTAACCAAATCCCCAAGCACCCGCTTGTTTTTTGTCAGGACCAATGCTGCAGCTACCAATTAAAAGATTGTTCGCTTTGAGCACAATCCCCCAATGAAAATTATTATCATTAGGGAGTATCACATTTATCCAATGCAAAACCTCATCTATGTTTTTATAAAGGTTATATGGCATAAATTTATTTACCTTTTCATCACTCAACCACACAAAAGCTTCCTCTGCATCTTTAGGTGTAATTGGGCGAAGTATCAACCTTTCGGTTTCGAGTACCGGTGTGTTTTTTATGTATTTTATTTGTTTGATTTTTTGTTTCAGGTTCATTACTTTTTCCTCTTTTCTGTTTCAATAGCAATAAACGGAACTGTCATTTCTGCTTCTGTAAGTCCTGCGTGAACACCAACGAATTCAAAGTCACCTCGTTTATAATCTATAGCAGTTTCATCAAGAGCTACAGCGAAAAAATCGCCAATAAAGTCTTTTGTTTTAGGGTGTTCCTCACCAAAACCCAAAATGTTTTCTTTAAACACTTCATCTTTTGACATCAATCTGAAAGATTCACCAAATGCATTTTTAAACTCGGTTTTGAATTCTTCTGTTTTTCCATCTTTAACGAAAAAACTTAATGCTCTTGGTTCAATAGATGGTGGGATTTTTAATAACTCTACGAGTTTTGGATAATCTTCTAAATATTTAGTAACACCATCGCATTGCCCGTGGTCTGCAGTGATAATTACAAGTGAATCCTTTAATTTGCCACAAAGCTTTTCTACTTCTTTATTTATATGTAAAATTTGTTCGTGAGCTTCTTTGCTGGTTACTCCATGACCATGCATTGCTCCGTCCGGTTGATGCCAATAAGCATAGATATATTTCTTCTTTCTTTTTTTAGAAAGCTTATATATAGTCTTGCAAATATCTTCAACACTTTTAATGCGATATTTTGAAAAGAATGCTACACAGTAAGCGCTTTTTCTGCCTTTTACTTCTTCAATTCTTTTCATAATACTTTTGTAAGGAATGTATTTGTGAGCCACATTGTATTTTGCAGCAGATTCACCGTTTCTTTGCAAAGTATTTTTAAAAACCGCAACATTTTCGCCAATTTCGTGGAAGTATAAATCCCAACCGAGCCAGGCACATTCTAAAGGTGAATAACCACTTAAAATTGATGTTGTAGCGGCAACTGTTGTTGACGGAAAGACTGATGAAATATCTGTTACATAATGCTGTCGCAAAAAATCAGTTTCTTCAAGGTGGTAATTTAATGTTGAAGTACCTAATCCGTCAAAAAGCATTACTATTACATTTTTGTAGTCTTTAGCTAATAATTTATCAAATTCGGGCAGAGTCTTATGCGGACAGTCTGTGACACCGAAATGTTTTAAAACCGATGAAGCAATAGAAAGTATGCTTCGGTCGTAGTCTGGGTATTTAATCATAATTTTTACTCCTTTTCTAAATAAAATAAACGGTGTAAGTTTCTGCAGCAACTTACACCGTTATAAACATATGGAAATATAAAAATTTTATCTATCCAAAAATGAGTATAAAGGTATAAGCCTGCAAGTATTATAATCATACTGTGCAAGCCAGGATTTTTGCATATCTTGTTTTTTAAGAAGATATGTGTTCATAACCTTTACCTCATCTATATATCTTATATATTTTTTGTCAATATAACACACTCTTTTTTTGTTGTCAAGTGTATTTTTTGAGTTTATTTCTTCAATGCTTCTTGAAGTTTTTCATTAGCCTTTGCCTGTGCTGCTTTTCTTTGAGCCTTTTTTTGACGGGATTTATATGTTAAAAGCTCGTTTACACATTCATCCGGTAAATCGCAATCACCAACTGAAAGGATATGTTTATTATAAAGCCCCTTAAAGTTTGAGCCACCTGTTGTAAGTAACTTGTGAGCCTTTGCATATTTAATAAGCTCTGCTTTTTGCTCAGCGGTCATATTTGGTGTGTAAACCTCAATACCGTCAAGACCTGCTTCAACTAAATTGTCTAACAAATCAGGATTTTTGGAACGGAATGGGTGAGTTAAAACTGCTACACCGCCTGCGTCGTGAATCGCCTGTAAAACATCAAAAACATCTTCATATTGTGGTGAATGGTTAATTGATTTTTCACTTTCTGTGCTAAAGAGCTCATCATAAAGGTCACTGTAAATTTTATCGGCAAAGCCCATTTCAATAAGAGCCTGCATAATGTGAACCTTATAAACATTGGTAGAGCCTGATGCACACTTTGTAATAAATTCAGGTGTTACCGGATAACGCTGTGCAACCTTGAGCATCATAAAGTGTGAAGAGCGTTTTCTTAATTGAGAGTTTCTGCTGCAAAGACCTTCGAGCCTGTCCGGAAAATCCGGTAAATAGCACATTAAATGAATTTCCTGATTATTAGTTTTATCAGTTGCAGAAAGCTCTACACCGGGTATTACTTTTACACCCATTCTTTCGCCGATAATTTTTCCCCTAACAGTACCAGCCAAGCAATCAAGGTCAGTAATTGCTATTGACGCAATATTACGCTTTTTAGCAAGTAATATTAAATCTTCAATTCCGAGTGAGCCATTTGAAAGTCTTGTATGGCAATGTAAATCCGCTGACAAAAAAATCCGTCCTTTCGTAAACAATATACAAAAATAAAAATAAAATATGATAAAATTAACGGAGTTTCAGGCTTTTTTAAGCGAAAAAGCACACATCCCCCTAATATATTAAACTGTATATATTTTATAACAAAATCTTTTAAAAAGCAAGTCTTTTCGGCGTGTTTTTTCTAAAAAGCAAAAAAATTCTTTATTAAATTTGAAAGTTTTGTTAAGCACTTCACGAATACGCAATCAAAATATGCAAAAATTGCATAAAACCGAAAAATAATTAAGCAATATTTGCATAAAAACCTTGCCGTATGGAAAAAATAATGGTATAATACGCACGAGGTGATGTTATGACATTGCGTGAACTTAGAAAAAACAAAGGAATTACACAGCAAGAGGCTGCTGATTTTGTAGGAGTGCCGTTGAGGACTTACTCTAACTATGAAAATGATACTAAAAAGCAATCAAGCATCAAATACAAGTATATAGTAGAAAAGTTATATACCTACGGATATGTTGATGAAGAAAACGGAATACTGTCATTGGAAGAAATCAGAGAAATCTGTATGAGTGTCCTTTCAAATTATCCTGTTGAATACTGTTATCTCTTTGGCTCATATGCAAAAGGCAAAGCTACAGCAACAAGTGATGTAGATTTACTTGTATGTACGACTCTTTCGGGTTTAAAGTTCTATGGATTAGTTGAAGAGCTTCGTGAAGCTCTGAAGAAAAAGGTCGATGTGCTTGACCAAAAACAATTAATCGATAACCTTGAACTTATCAATGAAATATTGAAGGACGGTATAAAGATTTATGGATAATATAAAAAATGATGCTTACTATATTAAGAAAATGCTTAAAGATATTAAATTTATCATGGAAAAAACGGACGGAATAACGCTTGATGAGCTTGAAGCAAATGAGGTGCTGTGCGACTCGGTTCTTTTTCGCTTAATACAAATCTCTGAAAATTCAGTAAAGCTTACTACCGAATTCAAAGCAAGGCACAATGATATTCCTTGGCAAGCCATCAAAGGTATGCGAAACAGGATTGTCCACGACTACGGCGAAGTGGAATTTGATATTGTTCACCAGACAATTACAGAAGATATACCAGAAGTGTGTAAGAAGCTTGAGGCTCTTTCGTAGTTTACATTTTACAGAATTGAGGTCTTTTTATGTCAAAGGTTTGTTTTGTTGCTTTAAGCGGTGGGGTTGATTCTGCCGCAACTGCTTTTGTTTTAAAAGAGCAGGGCTACGATGTCAGAGGTGTTACTTTAAGACTTAAGCCGGGGAACTTAGCCGATAATGATATTGCAGACGCAAAGGCAGTGGCAGACAGTTTGGGAATTCCATTTACCGTTTTAGACAGACGCGAGGAATTCAAAAAAATCACTGACTATTTTTGTAATGAATATTTAATGGGCAGAACGCCTAACCCTTGCGTTGTGTGTAACCCGACAATAAAATTCGGTGAGCTTATTAAATACACAAAGGAAAACGGCGGCGAATTTTTAGCGACAGGCCATTATGCAGAAATTATTGAAGATGAAAACGGGATTTTTCACATAAAAAAAGCTCCGTCAAGAAAAGACCAGAGTTATTTTTTGTGCAAGTTAAATCAGGATATTTTAAAAAATGTGCGTTTTCCGCTTTCTTCTTACACAAAAGAAGAAGTGAGAGAATTAGCCACTAAAGCAGGACTTGATGTCGCAAAGAAAAAAGACAGCCAGGAAGTCTGCTTTATTCCCGATGATGATTATGTTTCGTTTATTGAAAAAGAAAAAAATCCCGAAGCAAAGTTCGGAGACTTTATTTCTTCAACAGGCGAAGTTTTAGGTGAGCATAAAGGAATTTATAAATATACGATAGGTCAGAGAAAGGGCTTGGGCGCTTTCGGTAAGCCTATGTATGTTTTAAATCTTAACCCCCAAAACAATACAGTAACAGTCGGCGACAATGTTGAGCTTTTTAAAGACGAAATTTCTTGTAGCGAGGTTTCTTTTGTTTCGGGCATTTTACCGGAATGCGAATTGAAATGTGCAGTTAAAATTCGTTGTGCGGCAAAGCCTGCCGAGGCAGTTTTAACTATGACAGGCGAAAACACCTGTAAAATTAAATTTGCTGAGCCACAACGCGCCGCCGCCACAGGTCAGACCGCAGTTTTTTATGATGGCGATATTTTACTTGGTGGGGGAACAATCGAATAATTTTGCAACTAGGGACTAGAGGCTAGAGGCTAGGGATTAGATATTTTAAAACAGCAATATCCTATCATTTTTACTTGATACTAAAATTCAAGTTTAAATGGTAGGATAATTTAATTTCTTACGAAGCTCTAATCCCTAGTCTCTAGCCTCTAGTCCCTAGTCCCTGAATTACAAATAGTTACTTATCTCTTTCTCAAGCTTCTCTTCCAGCTTAATAAGCCTTTTGCAGATATCCTTTGAAAATTCGTCTGCCGCTTCGTATTCGTTGAGATACTTATTTAGTGATTTAACACCCATATTGCACCCGTCAGTAATTAAATCTGCAATAGTCTGGTCTGATTCATTCATTACCAGTTTCATATTTGTTTTAACCCACGACATACCCTTTGCAATTGGATTCGGGTCTTTTCCATCATCGTGAAACTTATTAAGCTGCTCACCAATTTCACGGTCCAAGGTAATGTGCTCATTTTTGCAGTCAATCAAAAAATCCTTAAGCTTTGGGCTTTTTACATAATCTAAAACATCATCAATTGATGAAACCCCCATTTTTACCCCTGCATCACATTCACGAAGCAATCGAATTGTATCTTGTTCTATCATTTTTTCTTTTTCTCCTTTGCTGTTTTTAGTAGTATTGGATTATTTTGGGGAGTTATACATTTTTTATTATTCAGGAAACAGGAAGCAGGAAACAGGAAACAGGAAGCAGGAAACAGGGCTTCGCAAACAATAAAACACCCTATCATTTAAAGTACCAACTAAAAATGATAGGGTGTTGATTTGTCATTCAATAAATTTTATAATATTTCTACCAACAGTTGAATTGCATCGCATAATAAGTTATTGTAATATTGAAATAACAAATTATAATAAAAACAGATGCATCGACTAAATTTAAAAGGTGATTTTATGAATTTAAGAATAGGTGAAAATCTTAAAAGATTGAGACGAGAAAAAGATTTGACACAAGAAGAGCTTGCAGCACATTTAGGAATATCTTTTCAGGCAATAAGTAAGTGGGAACGAGGCGAAAGTTACCCTGATATTACAATTCTCCCTGCACTTTCTAATTATTTCAAAATAAGTATTGATGAATTAGTTGGTATGGAAGAAATAAAAAGGGCAGAAGAATATGAAAAGATAAATAAACGATGGCTTGAAAACAGAAATAATAACCTACACAAAGAAAATGTGAAGTTAATGAAAGACGCATTGAAATTTTTCCCGAACGACGCACTTCTACTTGTTCAGTTATCTTCATCATTAGAAAGATTAGACGGAACAGATGCAGAAAAAATGCAATATTTAAGAGAATCAATTTCTGTGCAGGAACAAATTTTACGCGGTGAAGACAGCGAAGTAAGAAATGCGACTCTTTATAATATTTGTTTTGCATACTGGAAAATAGGAGAACACGAAAAAGCAATAAAACAAGCGGAAAAGTTACCGAATCTTTATAAATCAAGAGAAAATGCACTGGTATATTTATTAACCGGTGAAGAAAAAAGAGAAATAGCAAAATCTTCACTCGAACCACTCGCCTGGAGTATTTCTCACCAATTAACTGCTCTTTATGAAACAGAGAACGATAAAAATTATCTCGTAAAAGCGGAGAAGATAAGAGAAATGCTTTTAGAAATTAAATAAAACTAAATCACCCTATCATTTAAAGTACCAACTAAAAATGATAGGGTGATTTTTTAATAACATATAAAATTTTGCGATATATTCGCTAATGCGAATGCGATATAAATTCATTACATTCATTTGCGATATATACTCGCTTTCGCTCGTATGCGATATGATATAAATCCCGAAAACACGCCGAAGGCATATCGTTTTGCAAGGCAAAATATCGCACCATCGGGTATATCGCAAATCCGTAAGGATTTATATCACAAATAAAATTTAATACTTTGTATTAAATTTTATTTATAAAGCGGTCCATAAGCTTCGCAAGCTCTGAAGTCTGCGCCTTCAAGTTCTGCTGTGCCGAATGCGTTCCACGCTGCAGGACGGAAGATTTTGCTTTCGTCAACATTATGCATTGAAACAGGAATACGAAGCATTGAGCAAAGAGTAATAATATCTGCACCAATGTGGCCGTAAGAAATAGCACCGTGGTTAGCGCCCCAGTGATTCATAACTTCATAAGCAGAAACGAATGGGCCTTTACCTGTAAGAATTGGTGTGAACCATGTGCATGGCCATGTGTAGTCAGTTCTCTTCCAGATTTTGTCAGAAACTTCATCAGGAAGTGCTACTGTGTAACCCTCACAAATCTGAACTGTTGGGCCAAGTCCTTTAACTAAGTTAAGTCTGATCATAGTAGCAGGCATTTCTGCTCTTGTGAGGAAGCGGCTTGAATATCCGCCGCCACGGAAGTAACCATTGTCAGCAGGTGCCCAAGTTGTTGCTTCTGTCATCTTTTTGATGTCTTCATCAGTAACATTGTACCATTCTTTAATAATACCGTTACCATTTTCATCTTTTACCTCACCGCAAGCATCAAGACAGCAAGCACCTGAGTTGATAAGGTGAATAAAGCCTTTACCCTCTTTTGCTTTACCCTCTAATTCATAGCCTGTAGCAGCCTTTGTTGCTTCAGGACTCCAGTAAGTTCTTACATCAGCAAACATCTGTGGACGGTTTGTAAGCAATTTCATAAAGAGCATACTGATACCATTGAGAACATCATTTTCAGTAGCAAGAATGTAAGGCTCTCTTGCACCATTCCAGTCGAATGATGTGTTAAGCATTGCTTCTGCGAAGTCAGCGTTAGGGTAGAAGTCTGTCCATTGTCTCTGACCCTGGAAGCCAGCCGCAATAGCATTGTGGCCAACCATTTCTTCTTCTCTGCCCTCAGGAAGATTTTTATTACCATTCATAAGGTCTTTAATGATGCACATCATCTTAACTGTGAACTGCCAGTCTTTTTCTTTTTGTTCGTCAGATTTTCTTACGAATTCAGGGTTTTTGTCAAATGCTTCTTTGCAATTTTCTTTTACCCATTTGTAAGCCTTCTGATATTCAGCTTCGTCATAAATGCCTTCTTCCATTCGGCGAATAACTTCAACCTCGTCAACAGATTCAACGCGTAAGCCAAGATATTCTTCAAGGAAATCAGGGTCAATTGAAGAACCTGCAATACCCATACAGATTGAACCGATCTGAAGATATGACTTGCCACGCATTGTAGCAACTGCAACTGCAGCACGACCAAAGCGAAGAAGCTTTTCTTGTACATCTTCAGGAATATCAGTAGCAGTAGCATCCTGAACATCTTTACCGTAGATGCCAAATGCAGGAAGACCTTTCTGAGCGTGAGCTGCAAGAACAGATGCTAAGTAAACAGCACCAGGTCTTTCAGTACCGTTGAAGCCCCATACACCTTTGATTGTGTTTTTGTCCATATCCATTGTTTCTGAACCGTAGCACCAGCAAGGTGTAACTGAAAGAGTAATATCAACACCTGCTTTTTTGAATTCGTCAGCACACTGTGCAGCTTCTGCAACACGGCCGATTGTTGTGCTTGAAATGATAACCTTTACAGGCTCACCATTAGAATATTTAAGATTTTCGGTAAGGAGCTTCTGTGCTGCCTTTGCCATATTCATTGTTTGTTCTTCGAGAGATTCTCTTACCTTAAGTGGACCGCGTCTGCCATCAATACAAGGACGGATACCAATTACAGGATAATCTCCGATAAATCTGTTTTCTGCCATTTTTATATCATCCTTTCGAATTAATAAAAGTTCACCTTATAGTATAGCATATTTTATATTCTTTTCAATCATTTAGAGAGTAAATTTTTGAGATTGTTTTTTGTAGAAATTGCTATTTATTTTCAGGGATCAGAAAGCAGGAAACAGAAAACAGGGCTTCGCTATAAATAAAATTACCCTATTATTTTAATTATTTATCCATTGCATTTTCTTCTAATAAAAATTGCTCTATTCCAATATATAAAATCCCATTTTCATCATGCCAGGGAATAATGTTATCTTTTACAACAACTATTTTTTTAAAAGAATCGCCCACACGGTTCAATGAACGAATTTCTTGCTGACGCTTCTCTTCATCAGCTACGGTTAATGCTGATTGGATGTAGTATTTTTTGCTACCCTTATTTGCAACAAAATCTATTTCTAATTGAGCACGTGCACTTTTTTTATTTTCGTCTTTGTAAAAGTATTCAACTACGCCAACATCTACATTAAATTCTCTGTAGCAAAGCTCGTTATAAATAATATTTTCCATAATATGATTTTCTTCTTGCTGACGGAAGTTAAGACGCGCATTTCTGAGTCCGATATCTGAAAAATAGTATTTTTGTGGTGAACCAATATATTTTCTACCCTTAACATCGTACCTGTTTGCTTTATAAATCATAAAAGCATCAATAAAAAATTCAAGATAGCGATTTATTGTTTCATCATCAATATTAATTTGGTAATTACTTTTAAATGTCTTTGCAATTTTTACAGGATTAGTTAAAGAACCTACCCCGGAAGAAACTATATTTAACATATCATTAAGAACAGATTTGTCGTATTGAATTTTATTTCTTTCTAAAATATCACTTAAATAGATTTTATCAAAAAGGCTTAACAGGTATTGTGCTTTTTCCTCGTGGCTATTTTTACTCATAACAAGTGGTAAACCACCATAGGTGCAATATTCCTGCCAGGCTAAATGCTTATCTCCATTAAACGCATTAAAAAATTCAGAATAGGAAAGAGGGTGTACTCTGATTTCATCACCACGACCACGAAATTCTGTCAGTATATCAGTTGATAACATTTTTGAATTACTGCCGGTTATATAAACATCAATATTTTCGTGCTTCATCAGTCCCAGAACAACATCAACAAATCCAATTTTATCTTCTACACCTTCAATGTAAGGATTCTGAATGGTAACTACTTTTTGTATTTCATCAAGAAAAACAAAATAATTCTTATTTTTATCATTAGTTAAAGAACGAATATAGTTCCCAAGCTCTATTGGATTACGATATTTAATATTTTCATCATCATCAAGCTGTAATGCGATTATGCAATCCTCATCAATTCCTGTTGATTTTAAGTAATCTTTGTAAATATTGAAAAGTAAATAAGATTTTCCGGAACGCCTTATACCTGTAATTACTTTTACCAGACCATTTTGTTTTTTGTTTATAAGTTTTT
>SVPR01000027.1 GCA_015065785.1 Oscillospiraceae bacterium
AAATAAAATTGTTAATTTTTATGTTTGTGCTTTCAAATTGCGAAAATTGTAGAATAATATAGATAAGAGCAAAAACCTAAATTATTTTACAGGAGAACTTTGCTATGAAGTTAATTCGTGAATATCTCGAAACTGCAAACATTCTTGCACAAATGGAAGAAGAGGATTTTGAAAACGAGGATTTAGTTCTCGTTTTTAATCAGGCGGCTGCAAGAATTCGCTTTGTTGCACAGGAAATTGAATATGAACACCCTGAATTAAAAGAGCAATTCAAGCAGTTATTATTTATTGATAGTATTACTATCAGAATATGGGTTGCGCACCATATACTTGAGGTTATGACTTATGATGATGAGACTCGTGCTATGGCTTTAAAAGAGATTGCTTTGGCTAAAAGGCACAGCGAACCATCTTATGCACTTGGCAATAAAATATGGCTTGAAAACTGGTTGAAAAAATATCCTGATGACGCAATGTTATTGATGTAATTAAAATGGACTATGAATGTTTTTGCATTCATAGTCCTGTTTTTATTTATTAAGATATATTATGCCTGCTCTTGGAGCTTTAATTTCTTCCAAATCACTTTGAACTGTAAAAGAAGAAGCTTCTTCACCCAGGCAGTTGACAACTCTGCCCTTATACCCTTTTGCACCTTTAATTACTAAATATTCATTTACTGTACCATTCACAACAACTGCTTTTTCTTTAAATATTTCCACTAAAGAGTTAGTGTAGGCAGTTATAACCTCGCTATTTTCAAGCGTTGCTCTGACAATTGAATATTCACTTTCAGGGTTTTCGGCGGTTAAATTTCCGTTTAAAAGAGTGTCTTTATGCTCTTTCCAGAAAGCTATATAAAACTCAAGCATTTTTTTGTGTTCAGCATTTAATTCATCAATTAAAACCGAAACCTGCGGAACAGTATAAAGAACATTTACAAATTGTTGTGCCGCATTTTCTGCGGTATCTTCTTTATTCCACATTATCATATCTGAATGTACTGCAGTCTTTCCTGATGTAAAGCGAAGATTTATTGCCTGGCTACGATTTGTAAGAACATCGCCGGGGCAATCACCCACACGAAGCATATTACCATATTTTCTGATTGACGGGCCAACATAAGATTGACGGAACTCTATAAGAATGTCACTATTGAGTTTTGTCAATCTTTCTTTTGTTTCAGCCATTAAAGCGTGAATTGCATCTTCCAGTGACTCAAAATCACGATTCTCGTCACTTTCAAGTGATTTCCCTTTTAAGACAAAGCTATCAATAAAATCAAGCTTTAAACCGTCTAATCCCCACTCTTTAACAGCATTTTCATAAAGTGAGGAAAGATAATCACGAACTTTTTTATATCTTGGGTCAAGTGCAAAAAATGTTTCTTTGTCGCCGGATTCATCTAAAAGCATATTTTTAAATTCATCAAATCGCTTTGAATGAATACCCATAAACGGCACAGAATACCAGAGCATAACTTTCATACCGATTTTGTGGATTTCTTTAACAAGCTTTTTCATATCACGCATTTTTCGCTCGCAAACTTCCCAGTCACCGCAAAATGCGTAACCACGGTTATTGTCATCAGTCTGCCAACCGTCATCAATTATAACTGTTTCCAAACCTAATGCCTTTGAACTTTTACATTCTGCTAAAATTTTCTCATAGTCTAAATTCTGGTGCAAGCTGTACCACAATGAATCCATTGGCATTTTTGCACTTTCCGGCACAAAGGCACTTTTGTAGCCACATTCATTTTCCCACCAGGCAACTGTGTCATAAATGCTATCGTAATATTTAATCTTTCTGAAATCTATTCTTACAGTAGCGTTATATTCACACTTTTTATTAGTCTGTAATGCAAAGAATTCAACTTCGCAAATAACCTCTGCAGTTTCTTCACAGTAACCCATTCTTATTTTTATTGGTGTGTCAACATCAGAAACCGAAACACACATTCTGTTATTACCATCAAACCCCAAAAGCTGTTGAATAGGCATTCCAGAAGCGAGTCTTGAGTTAATTTCAGTAAAGCTCCAATCGGGTCTTAAAATATGTATTCTGTCAAAGTTGCTCCACACACCAAGCGCATTTGTTGCAGGAACTACTAATTTAATAATTAATTTTTCAGGAATTTCATTTTCTGATTTAAAACTTAAATCTAAATAAGTAAAATCCCCTGTTTCTCTTTTATTTATATTGATTTTAGCGGTTTGGTTACCGCCTTTAGCTTCATATTTTAAAAATTTTTGCATTATAAACCCTCTGTTAGTTATTAAATTCAGCTTGTTTTATGTACTCAATTAAAGCCTTTAAGCTATTTGAAACCCATTTGTTTTTGTGATAAATGAGTTGTTTCCATATATCAGTTTCTATATCCGTAACATTCAAAAAAACTAAATCACCATTTTCAATTTTTTCTTTTGTTACAAAATCAGGTAAATATGAAATTTTATCGTCACTGTAAGCTAATAGCTCAGTGATAATATCTGTACGACCAACTTCTAAAACAGGTAGAATTTCAATTGACTTTTTTTCTAATGCTTTGTCTAAAATTCGTCTGTAGCCCATTCCTTTTTCAGTTAAGATAAACTGATAGTCAAGCAAATCATTTATAGAAATCTTTTTCTTTTTAGCCAACGGAGATTTTTTACTTGTAACAAAGTGCATTGGTATATGCTGTTCTTTTGCTATTACATAATCGCTTTTATAAACATGATTATCTAATGTCACCATTAAATCTGCTTCGTTTCTGTCAAGCATATCGAACATATCGCCCGTATCTGCCGCGGTAAACTTTAAAGATATTCCGGGGTATTTACTATGAAAATCATTGTAATTTGTCATAAGCATATCTTCACAAACCGAATCAGGTGCAACAAGATGTATTACACCTGTCAATTCTTTTGTTTCTTCAATATTCTGCTTGAATTCATCTGTTAACCTGCAAACATCGTGAGCGTAAGAAAGCAACTCTTTTCCCCGTTCAGTTAATGTTATAGTGTGGTTGATTCTCTCAAAAAGCAAGCAATCAAGCTCTGTTTCAAGCTGCTTAATCTGAAACGAAACAGTTGACTGTGAATAACCTAAAACCTCTGCCGCTTTAGTAAAGCTATTAAGCTCTGCAACTTGTATAAATGACATTAAATTACGAATTTCCATAACATTCACCCTTAATCGAAAATTTCGATAATGTTTATCTAAACTATTTGCTTTATTTATTGATGAATGTATTATATACTATCACTCAGATAAATTCAATATCTTATCGAAAGGATTTTAGATATGTCAGAAATTAAATTTTATGCAAGACCAGAAGTACCTGTTGAAATGCACAAGGTAAAAATTGTTCAGAAGCTCAATCTTTTACCTGCAAAAGATCGTTTAAAGAAAATGCAAGAAGCAGGCTTTAATACATTTATGCTTCACAATGGCGATATTTTTATGGATATGCTCACCGACTCAGGCGTTAACGCTATGAGTGATAATCAGCAAGCGGCTATGCTTCGTGCTGACGATGCTTATGCAGGTAGTGAAACTTTCTATCGTATGAAAGATAAGTTAACTGAAATTTTTGGTATTAAAAATCTTCTTCCAACTCACCAGGGCAGAGCTTGTGAGCACATTATTGCACAGCATTTTGTTAAACCGGACAGCTGTGTAATTATGAACTACCACTTTACAACATCTAAAGCTCATGTTACAAGACTCGGCGGTAGAGTCGAAGAGCTTGTTAAAGATGAAGGCTTAGTAGTTAAAAGCAACTTACCATTCAAAGGTAACATTGATTTAGATAAGGTTAAGGCTTGTATTGAACGCGAAGGCGCAGACAATATTGCATTTTTAAGACTTGAAGCTGGTACTAACCTTATTGGTGGTCAGCCAATTTCTTATGAAAATATGAAAGAAGCAACTGAGCTTGCAAAATCTTACGGAATTACAACTGTCTTAGATGCTTCACTTTTACAAGATAACCTTTACTTCATTAAGACAAGAGAAGAGTCTATGAAAGACAAAACTATTCCTGAAATCACAAGAATGGTTGCAGACCTTTTCGATATGATTTACTTCTCAGGCAGAAAATTCGGTTTTGGTCGTGGTGGCGGAATTCTTATAAGAGATGAACAGCTTTTCCACGATATGGAAGACTATGTTACAATGTTCGAGGGCTTCTTGACTTACGGTGGTATGTCTGTTAAAGAAATGGAAGCACTTATTATTGGCTTTGAAGAAACAATGGATTTAGATATTATTTCACAGGGTCCACAATTCATTAAGCACTGCGTTTCTATTCTTGATTCAATGGGTGTTCCAATGGTTACACCAGGCGGTGGCTTAGGTGCTCACATTGACGCTCGTCAGGTGGTTGACCACATTCCTGCTGACCAATACCCTGCCGGTGCCCTTACAGTTGCACTTTACCTTTGCGGTGGTATTCGTGGTATGGAACGCGGTACACTTTCAGAAGAAAGAAACCCTGATGGCTCTGAACACATTGCTTCAGTTGAAATGGTTCGCCTTGCATTCCCAAGACGCGTTTTCACACTTTCACAGACCGAATATGTAATTGACAGAGTTAAATGGCTCTATGACCACAGACATTTAGTTGGTGGCTTAAGATTTGTTCACGAGCCAAAAACACTCCGTTTCTTCACCGGTAAGCTTGAGCCTGTTTCAGATTGGCCTGAAAAGCTTATTGCAGAATTCGTTAAAGACTTCGGTGAAGACCAATAAATAATACATAACAAAAGCATAGAAGCCTTTATTGGTTTCTATGCTTTATTTTTAAATCTGCTGTTGCAGGATTATCTAATAATTTACCATCAGCGGTAAATCTTGAGCCGTGGCAAGAGCAGTCCCAGCTTCTTTCGGCTGAATTCCATTTTAAAGCACACCCCAAATGCGGACACCGAGGTGCTGTTGGTGTTAAGATATTCGCTGTGCTTTCAACAATATTTGTAAACAACTGCGGGTGAAAAATTTTTCTTGAGGGCGAATATAATTCACTATATTCATTCTCATTCCCCATTATTAAATCGCAAAGCACATTTGCCGCAACCATTGATGAGGTCATTCCCCACTTATTAAAGCCTGTTGCTACAAACATATTTGGTGCTAATTTAGAGTACTCGCCAATATATGGAATGTGGTCAAGTGACATACAATCCTGAGTAGCCCAGCGACAGACTTCTTTAGAATATGGGTAATAATGATTTCTGAATATATTTAACTCTTTCCAGTTTCCACCCTGTTTTCCTGTTCTGTGAGAGCCACCACCAAGCAGTAGCATATCTTTATAATTTCTGAATGAAAGTCCCGTTTCGTTTTCATCAACATACATTCCGTTTACTTCCTGTGCATCTTTCAAGGCTATTACATAAGAGCGGTCCTGATAAAGCTTTAGAGGATAAAGCCCGAATTTATTAAAAATCGGGAAATGCGTTGCAACGACAGTTTTATTTGAAAAAATTCTGCCGCTATCAGTCACAAATGCTTCACCATCAAAGCCTAAAACTTTAGTATTTTCATAAATTTTTAAATCTTTAATTATTGCTTCAACAAATTTCAGCGGATTGAATTGCGCCTGATTTTTAAATTTAATTGCCCCTGCAATATTAAAAGGCAATGGAACTGATTTTACATATTCAAAATCTGCGTTAATTTTGTTCAGGACTTCCGATTCATCATTTATTCTGTCGCTTCTGTTTAAAGAATAGACAACAGAATCCTTTTCTTCAAAATCACAATCGATATTTTTACATTTAAGCTTAAATTCTTCTAAGGCTTCCTGATTTGATTTATAATACAGCTTTGCTTTTTCTAAGCCATAGTCTTTATAAATTTTATTGTAAATCAAAGAGTGCTGAGAAGTAATTTTAGCGGTTGTATTAAGCGTGACGCCACTGCAAATTGTATCAGCCTCAACAAGTGCACACTGAACGCCTAACTCTTTGAGCTTATATGCCAGTAAAACACCCGTAAAACCGCCACCAATTATTAAAACATCTGTTTTTAAATCTCTTTTAAGAGAATCAAATCGAGGCAAATCTACCGAATTATTCCAAACTGAGTTAATCATAAAATCACCAAAGATATTATGTGTTAAAAATAATAAAAAATTAGGGATAGCTTTCACTATCCCTTAAATTTATAAAATTATGCAAATAAGACCACTGCAACCCTCGTTAATAATTTTTTCAAGCGTTTCCTGAATTTTACCTCTTGCATCGGCAGGCATGTGGCAAAGCTTGTTGCGAAGTCCCTCGTTAACAAGCTCATTTAAAGATTTACCAAAAATATCAGATTCCCAGATTTTAAGTGGGTCTTCTTCAAATTCGTTCAGGAGATATTTAATAAGCTCTTCTGACTGACTTTCTGTGCCGACAACCGGTGCTACCTCAGTTTCAATATCTGCTTTTAAAAGATGAATTGACGGTGCAGAAGCAGAAAGTCTTACGCCATAGCGTCCACCCTGCTTTACAATTTCAGGCTCTTTTAATGTAAGCTCATCAATGTCAGGCATTACAATTCCATAGCCTGTTGCTTCTACCTCTTCTAATGCACTTTCAAGTCGGTCATATTTCTTTTTGATTTTTGAAAGCTCGTTAAGGCAATTGACAAGCCCTTGCTCACTACCGATTTCAAGACCCGTTTGTTCTTCAATTATTTTATAGAACAATTCAGCTTTTAGGTTAGTGCTGATTATTGCTGTACCATTGCCTAAATCAATAGAATTGATAGTAGCAGAATTTACATATTCATTTGCTTCTATGCCAACTAACAAAGTTCCTATATCTGCAACGCAGTTAATAGTTTGTGAAGATTCTTTTACTGAGCTACAAAGTGAAGAGCGAAGCCAATGCTCGTGTCCGAGTGACATAACCCATGACGGAATTTCAACGCTGATTTGACAAACAGGAAAACGATATAAAACAGAGCTTAAAATTTCTGTGATTTCTTTTTCTGTTAATTCAAGACAGTTAACAGGAATTACGGGAACTGAATATTTATTTGAAAGCTCGTTTGAAAGCTCAACCGCTTCCTGAGATTCAGGAGAAACTGTATTTAAAACCATTACAAATGGTTTATTTATTTCTTTTAATTCCTTAATAACCCGTTCTTCTGCCTCTTCATATTCATCTCTCGGAATTTCGCTTATAGTACCATCAGTTGTAACAACAAGACCAATTGTAGAATGCTCAGTTATAACCTTTTGCGTACCAAGCTCTGCTGCCATATTAAACGGAACTTCGTCCTCGAACCAAGGTGTTTTAACCATTCGGGGCTGTTCGTTTTCGATATAACCTAATGAGCTTGGCACTATGTAGCCTACACAGTCAATTAACCTTACATTAAGTGATGCTTTTTCAGGCAACTCAATTTTCACCGCTTCTTCGGGAATGAATTTAGGCTCGGTTGTCATAATTGTTCTGCCTGCGGCAGATTGTGGTAACTCATCTTGCGCTCTTTCTTTTTTATGGGCACTGTCAATATTAGGTATAACAAGAGTTTCCATAAACCTTTTAATAAAGGTCGATTTACCTGTTCTTACAGGTCCTACGACACCTATGTAAATATCACCGCCTGTTCGTGTTTCAATATCCTGATAGATAGTAGTATCTGTCATAAGTCCTTCCCCCTTGTACTTTCTATTATCTTTCTTTAAAGAATATGTCCTGAGGATTAGTATTATGACAGTAGAATTTTTAATAAATGTAAAACGAAAAAATCAATACAACTCACAGTTGACATATCATACACAATGTAGTAATATAATAAAATATATTCTAAGGCATAAATTCAGTCAAAGGAGTGATTTTTTGAAAGAGGCGTTTTTAGATTTATTCTGGGAATTTGCTGATGAGTTTAAAGAGGCGTTGCCATATCTTTGCAGATTGGTTGTTGCGGCTATTTGCGGTTCAGGAATTGGTCTTGAAAGAACATTAAGACAGAAAGAAGCAGGACTCAGAACTCACATTATTGTAGCTTTAGGCTCAGCACTTATGATGATAGTCAGCAAATACGGCTTTTTCGACTTGTTCGCATATAGCGATGTTGTTAAATTTGACGGCTCAAGACTTGCCGCTAATATTATAACAGGTGTCAGCTTTTTAGGCAGTGGTATTATTATTTATAAAGGTTCTATTAAAGGTCTTACAACTGCCGCAGGTATCTGGGCAACTGCAGGTATTGGTCTTGCAATTGGTGCAGGAATGTACGGAATTGGCGTTTGCGCAACAATAGTACTTCTCTTAATTCAGGTTTTCATTCACAGGTTTGTACCAATTGAAAACACAGTTGCTACAACAGTTAAATTGAAAATAAAAAATGACCCTGTTGCACTTGACCATGTTGAAGATATTTTGCTCAAAAAAGGCGTAGATATTATGACAACTGATGTTGAGAAAAAAGATAATATTATATATTGCAAATTTGATTTAAAAACTCATAACGCTTTTTCGTTTAAAGAGGTTAAAGAAATTTTAAAAGATGATGAATATATAATTTCGATTTCGCTTTGAGTTTAGGATTAGGTGTTAGATATTAGAAACACGGATAATTGAGAGAATCAATTATCCGTGTTTTTAACTTTATATTAAAGCAAATGGTTTAGTTGGTCGTTGCTTTGGTAAATCTTTATCTTTTAAATTATACTCTTTTTTACCTTTGATTAAATTTACATAAGGTACATTTAAACATGGATTCAAATCATTATTTAATACATCCATAGAAAATGTGAAAGTCTTCAAGTTATACATATTACTTAAAAAACTTAAATCAGGTAACGAATTTCCACCAATCAATTCTAGATGCTCTAAATTTTTTAAACTACTCAAAAAAGAAAAGTCTTTAATTTTTGGACAAACCTCAATACATAATGACCTTAACGAAGTTGAGATTTTTGGCAATTCAGAAATATTAACTAAGCTATGACAGTAACTCAGTGAAAGACACTGCAAATTATGTAAAGCAGAAATACCTTCTAATGATTTCAGTTTAGTTTTTACAAAATCAAGTTTTTTCAGATTTTTACAATCTGAAAGCCACAATAAGTCTTCGTGAGTTTTTTCTTCACTGACAAATAATAATTCCAATCCTTCATTCTTTTCATAATTCAAATGACCTTCTCCAACAGCGTTAAGGACTTTTAGTCCCTTAATTTGAGAATAATCTATACTTGTAGAAAGTTTACTCGAAATGCCCTTGTAAGTAGTTTCACAACTCAAGTACTTGATTTCAGGCATTTTGTATAGAGGTGCATAAGAAAAATTATCAGGGGTAGATTTGCTTGGAACAATCCAAAGATACTTTAAACTTGGACATAACTCAAGGAAACTCAAATCATCTGCCGTAATAAATGCTTTTTCAATTTTGTTTTCATTTATAAAATCAATATGCTCCTTGAGAGTTTTATCTGAAAAACTTTTCTTAGGTGACCAGCAATCGCAATTTTCAGGATTTCTTATTACAATACCGTCAAAAATATTTGCCGAATCACCTACAGGCGTAAAAATAAAACCATCTCTGCTGATACAATGATTAAAATCGTAAACTTCAATAACTTCATTCAAATCAAGCATTTAAACACTCCTTATAATTTTATAAATTATAAATATTTCTTAATTCATCTAAATTATAAAATTTACCACTAAACCTACCAAAGAAGTCCTTTTCGCTATTCTGGTTTACGACGAACACCCTGTTTGTTTTATAGAGTATTGCGATTTTGTTGTGTTCGCCCTTTATATTTGCAAAGTGTTTTTTTATTTTTTTATAAAGTGGGTCATTTACTTTGAATATTACAGGAATCTGCAAAGCTGATGAGCAGGAAAGCAAATCACAAAGAATAGTTTCTCTTAAAATCTCTTCATCTGCAAACTCTTTAAAGAAATAATAAATATGAACTGCGTAATCAGAAAGATTCATTTTGTTTCCATCTATTTCGTTACCGAATTTATAGAAAAGCTGGAACGGTGTAAAGATTTTACTACCTATTAAATACTCAAGTGTCAATAAAAATCTACCGCTGTTATAAAGTCTTTCTAAAGCATCTTCACATTTTTTCAGTTTAATTATTTCTTCATTTGAAAGCCATGGTGTTTCGGTTACTTCATAAGGCGGATTTTGGGTGTATTTGCACGGATATTTTTCAGGGTACTTTCTCATATCCGCACCATAAAGAAGCTTTAAAAAGCCCATCTGAAGCATATTAGCGCCTAAAGAATAACCAATGTTAAAGCTTCTTTCAAAGCTTTTTAAATCCTCGCCTGTGAGCCCTGCAATCAAATCAATGTGAATGTGCATATTGTTAAAGGAAACAAGCCTTTTAATATTTTCAATAAGCTTCTTTGTATCAGTCTTTCTGTTAATAGCTTTAAGCGTTTCTTCATTAAAGGATTGCATACCGATTTCAAGCTGAAAAAGTCCTTTTGGCGCTTTTTCTAAAATTTCAAAGGTTTCTTCTTTTAAAATATCCCCTGCTATTTCAAAATGAAAGCAAACATTTTCCGGGATTTTGTCACCACGATTATCAATTATAAATTTAATAATTTCGTTTGCTCTTTTAGCGTTAGCATTAAAGGTTCTGTCTATAAATTTAACAGTCTGAGTACCACTGTTTGCAACTTTTACGATTTCCTCTTTAACAGTTTCCAAATCAAAAAATCTCAGTGGTGAAGTGTTACCTGAAAGGCAGAAAGCACATCTGTAAGGGCAACCACGACTTGTTTCTATGTAAGTGATTTTTCCGTTTAAATTATTAAAATATTCGTCAGTATATGGGCTTATTGGTGTGCCGGAATATTCTTTTTCAGGAATAGAAATAATTTCACCATTATTCCAAAAAGATAACCCTGCAACAGATGATAAATCACCATTTTGTGAAAGCACATCAATAAGCTGTGGGTAGGTTTCCTCACCCTCGCCTGAAAGCACATAATCAATAAAATTATAATTTTCTAATACATTTTTGGCTCTGTAGGATACTTCAGGACCACCCAAAACAATTGTAATATTGCTTTTAGATTTTATGTATTTACAAATTCCAAGAGTTTTTTCAATATTCCAAATATAACACGAGAAAGAAAGTATCCCGGGTTTTTCACTCAAGATACTTTCTGCGAAATCAACAATATTACTGTTTATTGTACATTCCATAACTTTTACATCGGGATTCGTCAGAGAATATGCCTTTACGCCCGAAAACAAACACCACGGTGCTAAAGAAGAATGAATAAACTTTGAATTCAAGCAAGAAATTATTACTTTCATTTACACATCATTTCTTATAATATCGTCTAAAGTTTCTCTTTTTACTGCAATGTAATCATCATTGCCATTTATCATAACAACAGGAAGCTTTGGAATTCTGTTGTAGTTAGATGACATTGAATAGTTATAAGCACCGGTTGTGGTTACAGCAATTAAATCGCCACGCTTAATGCTTGACGGCAACATAACATTTTCTTGTAAAATGTCACCACTTTCGCAACAGCGACCAACAACACTGCAATTAAAATCACACTTTTCTTCTGCTTTTGAAGCAGCAATTACAGTATATTCAGAACCATAAAGAGCAAAACGAGGGTTGTCACCCATACCACCGTCAACTGCGACATAATTTTTATAGCCCTCTATAATTTTAACTGTATTTGCAGTATAGAGTGTAAGACCTGCATCTGCTACAATGCTTCTGCCGGGCTCCATTCTTACAGATGGCTCTTTTATGCCTAATTCGTTGCATTTTTTCTTGTAAAACTCTGCAACTTCTCTGATATTTTCCTCAATATCTAAATAAGGGTCACTTTCGACATAGCGGACACCATAACCGCCACCGAGGTCAAGTATTTCTGTTACAAAACCGAACTTTTTATTCATATCACTAATGAAATTTAACATTGCATCAGCAGAACGAACAAAAACATCAGAATCAAAAAGCTGTGAGCCAACATGGCAATGAAAGCCCATTAACTCTACATTTTCTCTTTTAAGTGCCTCGCCTGTTATAAATTCACCTGCACCGGTTTCTATTGGAAAACCGAATTTAGAATCAACCTTACCTGTATTAACTGCTTCATAAGTGTGAGTGTCAATACCGGGTGTGATTCTTATAAGTGCTTTTTGTTTAATACCCTTTTCACCTGCATAGCAATTTATAGCGTCAAGCTCTTCTATGTTGTCAATTACAAAATAACCAATGTTTTGTGAAATAGCATATTTAATATCTTCATCAGTTTTACTGTTAGAGTGAAAATAGAGTTCTTGAGGATTCATTCCAGCTTTGATTGCAGTGTATAATTCACCCATTGAAACAACATCGGCACCCATATTCTCAGAAGATACTATTTCATACATTTTTTTGAATGAACAAGCTTTACTCGCAAAAAGCGCCTTTGCACCATTACCGAAATATTTATTTAATGAATTAACATAAGTACGACAATTTTTTCTTATTGTCATTTCATCCATAACATAAAGCGGTGTTTTGTATTTTGACGCTAATTCCTTAGTGCTTCTGTCTGCAAAATAAAGCTCATTATTTTTAATTTCAAGATTGCTACAAACCAAATTGCTCATACATTAAGTCCTTGTTCTCTCATAAGTGCTAATAATTTTTCTTCATTATCTTTTTCCATTGAAGTGAGTGGTAATCTTAAATAATTCTCACCGAAACCTAAAGCAGAAGTTGCTGCTTTTACAGGAATTGGATTTACTTCACAGAAAAGAGCGTTAATAAGTGGAATTAATTCAAGCTGAATTTTTGCACTACCTGCTACATCGCCATTAAAGAATTTGTCACACATTTCAACAGTTTTCTTTGGTAAAACATTTGAAAGAACAGAAATAACGCCCTTACCACCTAATGAAAGAAGTGGTACAATCTGGTCATCGTTACCAGAGTAAACATCTATTTCGCCATTTGTAAGAGAAATAAGCTCTGCAATTTGTGAGAAGTTGCCACTTGCTTCTTTAATAGCAACAATATTAGGGTGCTTTGCTAAAACTGCAACTGATTGCGGTAAAAGATTGCAACCTGTTCTTGAAGGTACATTATAAAGAATACAAGGCTTTGTTGATGCATCTGCAATAGCAGTAAATGACTCAATTAAACCGCGTTGAGTTGCTTTATTATAGTAAGGTGTAACTAAAAGCATTGCGTCACAACCAACCTCACAAGCGTGTTCTGTAAGTTGAATTGCGTAAGCTGTATCATTAGAGCCAGTACCTGCAATAACAGGCACTCTTTTATTTGCTCTTTTAACTGCAAAAGCTAAAGCATCTTTATGCTCTTCGTCAGTAAGAGTTGAACCCTCACCTGTTGTACCGGCAATAACTAAAGCGTTTACACCCTCTTCAATTTGCCAATCAATAATTTTGCCGAAATTTTCATAATCAATTCCGTCTTTTGTCATTGGTGTAACTAAAGCTGTTGCTACACCTGTAAAAATTGTGTTGCTCATAAATCTTTCTCCTTAATAAATAAAAAATAGTTGCCCGAAAAGCAACTACCTACAGTTTATGCATAATAAAGCAATAAAATTGTAAGATAGCTCTCCGCATTTCTGCGACAACGATACAGATATTATTCCATACCGCCAGACCAGTTTTTTGCCATAAACTGACTTCGGCACCTACCCCTTTCGCATTCGCCGTTTCTGGCAAACGACTACGCAAATGCTACTGATGATAAAATGCACCTCTATCGGATGTGAATACTATAACACAGTTATATGTTTATGTCAATCTTAAATATCACAAATATTTGAAATTTCAATATTTATTTTTTAACAAATTGTAAATACTATTGACAAGGTAAAAAAGATTTGATATTATTCAATTGAACTCAATTAATTGTGTTCAATTAAATTTATTAAAATGAAAGTTGGTATAAAAATGAGTATTTATGATTTTAAAGTAAAAAACATTAATGGTGAAGATGTAAACTTATCTGAATATAAAGGCAAAACACTTCTGATTGTCAACACTGCTACTGGTTGTGGCTTTACTCCGCAATACGATGGTTTACAAGACCTTTATGAAAAATATCAGGATAAAGGGTTAGAAATCCTCGACTTCCCCTGCAATCAATTCGGCAATCAAGCACCTGGCAGTGAAGAAGAAATTGTTGATTTTTGTCAATCTCGCTATGGTGTAACATTCCCGCAGTTTGCAAAAATTGAAGTAAACGGTGCAAATGAAGAGCCACTTTACTCTTTTTTAAAGAAGCAAAAAGGTGGTTTTTTAGGTAGTAACATTAAATGGAATTTTACAAAGTTTTTAGTTGACAAAAATGGTAATGTAATTGAACGCTTTGCCCCTACAACTGAACCACAAAAAATTGAAGGCATAATTAAGGAGCTTTTATAAATGAAATATAGTTTTAAAACAGAGAATACCTGTTCACAAGAAATTAATTTTGATTTAAATGATAATATTGTTTCAAATATTGAATTTATTGGTGGCTGTCCCGGAAATTTAAAAGCAATTTCGACCTTGCTTGATGGTGCAACAGTTGACGAGATTGAACAAAAATTACTCGGTAACACTTGTGGCAGAAGACCAACATCTTGTACAGACCAACTTGCAAAAGCAGTAAGAAAAGCATATAACAAAAACAATTGAAAGCTCAATTAAATTGTGTTATAATAAATCGCAGACAATTTTGGGGTGATAATTATGAGTAAATCAAAATATGACAATTTAAAGCTTTCTAATCAATTATGTTTTCCACTTTACGCAGCTTCAAGAGAAGTTATTAAACAATACAGACCTTTTTTAGATGAAATTGGCTTAACTTATACCCAATATGTTACAATGATGGTTTTTTGGGAAGAAGAAATCATAAATGTAAAAGAACTAGGAAACAGACTTTTTTTAGATTCGGGTACCCTTACCCCTGTTTTAAAGAGTCTTGAAACAAAAGGCTACGTTAAAAGATACCGTTCAAAAGAAGATGAAAGAATTCTAATGGTTGAAATTACTGAGAGTGGCGAAAAGCTGAAAGAAAAAGCTGTTTTAATACCGAAAAAAATCGGTAGTTGCGTTAAACTTAATCAGGAAGAAGCCTCTACCCTTTATAATTTATTGTACAAATTACTTGAAGAATAAAAAACTAACGGAATGCATTTTCTTGCAATGCATTCCGTTAGTTTTTTAAAATATAATTAAAACCGAAGCAACAAAAGAAACTGCAGTTGCTATGTAATCTTTTTTAGTAAGTTTTTCTTTTTGTAATACGCTTATAACAGTTGAAAATACCATTACCCCACCTGTTACGAGTGGATATTGCACTGAAGCAGGTAAATTAGAAAGTGCAATGAGTAAAAACAAGTTACCAACACCATTTAATACACCATAACCTGATGAATATAAAAGATTTTTAGCTTTAACAATCGGTATCTTTTTATATTGGATTAAAAGCCATACACCACAGATAGTAACAGAAATAATGTTAATTAAAAATGTAAAACCGGTGCTGTCAGTTATAGGGAAACCTGATGATTGGTGAATTTTAGAAATTACACCCGCCATTCCGTTAAGCACGAAAACTGCCATATAATATAGAAGTGCCTTTTTACCATTCTCGCCTTTTTGAATATTTAAAAGAACTGCAAGAACAATCAAAACACAGCAAACAATTTTTAAAATTGATAGTTTTTCATCGTAAAAACAAATACCTAACAAAAATGGTAAAATCATACCACCGAGCATTGAAAAAACAGAATAAACTGAGAGATTTGCAACAGAAAATGCTTTCAAGCTGAAATAAAGCATTAAAATCCCTGAAACCGCACTAATGAATGCAAGTGCAAAGCTGAATGGTGTAACTGTAACCTTAAAGCCACTGATTACAAGCATTATTATAGTTGCAACTGCACTCTTGTATAACGAAAATACAAGAGTAGCTTTTGTGTCGCTACCGTAATTTTGTTGAAATTTCTGATTGAATAAAAATTGTACTGCAAACATTACAGTTGCAATAATAACGAGAAAATAATATAACATATTTTACCTACTTAATTTTTTATGATAACAGTATATCAAAAATGTTTACATTTTTCAATTATAAAAACAAAAATCCGCCATAAAGGCGGATTATACTTTTATCCTAACAAAACATCTGTAATAAGCATTACACAAAAACCTACTAACAAAGCATAAGTTGCGCCACGCTCACTGCCGTGTGCGTGTGTTTCCGGAATCATTTCGTCACTTATTACATAAAGCATTGTACCACCAGCAAAAGCTAAAGCAAATGGTAAAATAGCAGATGCAACACTTACTGCAAAGTAGCCTATCATAGTACCAGCAACTTCTACAAAACCTGTAATCATAGCACAGATAAAGGTCTTTTTAGGCGAAACACCAGCTGAAAGCATTGGTGAAATTATAACCATACCCTCAGGAATGTTTTGCAGAGCGATACCACCTGCAATTATAAGTGCTTGTGAAGTATCACCCGAACCAAAACCGACACCGGCAGCAATTCCCTCAGGCAAATTGTGAATTGCAATAGCGGTTACAAATAAAAGAACTTTGCTTAAATTTGAATTTTTATGTTCTTCCCCATCTACACCGGCTAACTTGTGGAGGTGGGGAACCAATTTATCAATAAGATTTAAAGCAAAAGCACCTGCAAAAATACCTATAATAGTAATTAAAAGGCCAAATTTCCCACCATATTCTAATGAGGGCAAAATTAAGCCCAATACCGCAGCAGCGAGCATTACACCTGCCGCAAACGACAAAACAATATCAGAAAATTTATGTGAAATCTTTTTAAATGCAAAACCGATTAAAGAGCCGATTATTGTTGCGCCACCAACACCAAAGGCGGTTAAAAGAACTAATTTCATAATAATTCATCTGCCAACTTGTTTATTTCTTCAATATTTTCTTCGCTTATTGATGATAGTATTTTAACTGAATTTTCGCAATACTCAATATTTTTACTATTTTCAAGCAATTTCAGCATCACCTTTTTAGCTGTTGGCATCCAACTTCCATTTTCAATAAACGCTACTTTTCTGTTACTGTAATTTCTTTCAGTTAACTCGTGAATAAACTCTCTCATAAATGGAAAAATCTCGCCATTATAAGTAGTTGTTGCAAGAACCAATTTGCTGTAGCGGAAAGCATCCTCAACATTTTCTGCCATATCACTTCTTGCTAAATCAGTTACAACAACCTTTTTTGCACCTTTTTCATTCAAAACCTTTTCAAGTTCTAAAACTGCCTTTTTAGTATTACCATAAACAGAAGTGTAAGCAATTAAAACCCCCTCTTCTTCGGGTTTGTAGATTGACCATTTATTATAAAGGTCTAAATAGTAGCCTATATTTTCAGTAAGCACAGGACCGTGCAAAGCACAAATAGCATTAAGCTCTGCACCAGCTAACTTCTTTAAAAGAGCCTGAACCTGAGCGCCATATTTTCCAACAATACCAAAATAATATCTTCTTGCTTCACAAGCCCAATCATCTTCTACATCTAATGCACCGAATTTACCAAAACAATCAGCAGAGAATAACACTTTATCAAAGCAATCGTAAGAAACAATTACTTCGGGCCAATGCACCATTGGAGCAGTGAAGAATGTTAATTTGTGTTTACCTAAGCTTAATTTATCGCCTTCGCCAACAACTACCTGATTTTCTTTAAAATCTGTTTTAAAGAAGTTTTTCATAATTGCAAACGCTTTTTCTGATGAAACAATTTTTGCTTCAGGATAACACTTTATAAAATCCGCAATATTCGCAGAATGGTCCGGCTCCATGTGATGAACAACCAGATAGTCAGGCTTTTTATTGCCCAATATCGCTTTAATATTATCAAGCCATTCATCTTTAAAGTCGTTATCAACAGTATCCATTACTGCGATTTTTTTATCCAGGATGACATAAGAGTTGTATGCCATTCCATTTGGTACTTCATACTGACCTTCAAACAAATCAATTTTATGGTCATTAACGCCTACATATTTAATATTATCAGATATATACATAAATTACATCCTAACAAATAGTTATTAAATTAATTATAACAAATCAATACAACTTTAACAATATTTAATTTTAAATTCCAACAATTTCTTATCTTGCAAATTATGTGAGTTAAAATTTACACTTTTAATTTCAAAGCTGTTATAGTTTTTATAATAATAAACCCCTTTATCCGCATTACAGCAAGATGAATAAATTGTATATTCATATTCACCATTATCAGTTAATACGCATCCTTTAGGCATTGCAACCGAATCTAAAATATGAAAAAACTGATTTACACTTTCTTTTTCTGTTTCACCTGAAATAGAATTATATTTAACAAAAGTTGCTTTTATAAATCTTGAAGCAGATGAAAAATCCCCAGGAAGCCCTAAAGCCCCCATACCAAGACTGTAATTTGAAAGTTCAATATCTTTTACAAGATTATTTTCGCTTCTGCCCTCATGCAATGACATATAATTATTAAGATTTGTTATGTGAAAATCAAAAGTCGGGTTGTTGGTTAAAACACCTACCGTGTTTTCGTATATTTTTAATCCGTCTTTTACACTTTCAACAGTAATTGCATTTTCCTTATCTGCAATTATCCAATGCAATGGTGATAAAGGCAGATTTTCACTAAAGCTGATATTTACAAGATTAATTTCTCTTAATTCTTCACGAGCTTCGTTTAAATCCTTGCATTTACCTAAAATATACGGAATAAATTCAAAGGGTGTAATATTAATTGAATTTTCATTAACCGGTTTGTAATCAGCATTTCCTGGGAAATTAAGTCCTGCCATACTAAGACCTTTTTCATTTGTTGCGTCAAAATATAATGGATAATCGTCAATAACAGTTGCTACACCAATCATTGCATAATGCGTTTTTAAAGGCTCTACACAACGCATTTTAATCTGGAAATTTCTTGGTGTAACAACTACGCTTTCGTTATAAGAGTGTTCAACATCTAAATTTCTGCCAAAGTAAAAATCATTTGATTTAAAAGTTATTGCAGTACACATAAAATCACCAGAATTAGTATAACCAAAATTTGCAAGTTAACATAATTAAACCATATAATAAACACTCAAATATTTGACTTGAAAAATTTTTTATGCTATTATGTTTTAGTTACCATTCAAAATATTTCGGGAGGCACAATATTTATGAATTATTTAGTAGTAGTTGCACACCCTGATGATGAAGTTTTAGGTGCCGGTGCAACTATAAAGAAACTCTCTTCAGATAAAAACAATAAGATTTCAGTTTGTATTATGTCAACTCAAGCTCAAGCTCGTAATTTAAGACCCAGCGACTCAGAGCTCGAAAACGATATGAATTCAAGCCTTGAAATTCTCGGAGTCTCTCAAATATTTGAAGGCGATTTTCCAAATATTAAAATGAATACAACTCCTCACCTGAGCTTAGTACAATTCATTGAAAAAGCAATTTTGGAGTCTGAACCTGATGTCATAATAACTCATCATCCATCAGACACAAATAATGATCACCTGCACACCTCCCTGGCTTGTCAAGCGGCTATCCGCATTTTTCAAAGAAGAAATGATATTAAACCTTTAACTGCTTTTTTATTTATGGAGGTTTTATCTTCAACTGAATGGGCTGTAAACTCTTCATTAAATAAATTTAACCCTAATGTATTTTTTGAAGTAGGAAAAGCAGGTATCGAAGCAAAAATTAAAGCATTATCACAATACAGAGGTGTAATGCGTGAATATCCACATCCAAGAAGTGTTGAAGCAATACAAGGTTTAGCTGCCTACAGAGGCGCTCAAAGTGGTTGTAATTATGCTGAAAGTTTTGAATGTGTTTTCAGGAGATGTTTATGATTTACAATTTTTTTAAACGATTATTTGATATTGCTTGTTCCTGTTTAGGTTTAATTTTTACAAGTCCTATATGGTTAATAACGGTTATTGGTATAAAATTATCTGACCCCGGTGCTGTTTTTTATATTGCAAACAGAGTCGGGAAAAATAATGATGTATTTAAAATGTATAAATTTCGTTCTATGTATCAAACAACTGCAAATGAATCTGTTTTTCGTGGTGAAGAAAGCAGAATTTTTCCATTTGGAAAATTTATTCGTGCTACAAAAATTGATGAACTGCCTCAGCTCATTAATATTTTAAACGGAACTATGTCAATTGTTGGTCCTCGTCCCGCTGCAGTTGACCAACTTGATGCAGTCAGAAGCGGAAAATATATTAAAGCTTCTGAAGTTGCCGCCGGACTTACAGGCCCATCTGCTTTGTATGATTATATTTATGGTGATAGCATTGAGTCTGAAGAGGAATACATAACTAAAGTTCTGCCGACAAGACTGGATTTAGATGTTTTTTATGTAGAAAACAGAAGCTGGCACTATGATTTAAAAATGATAATTTACACTGTTTTATGTATTCTTTGTACTGTTTTTAAAATTAAACCTGAGTTTATTTACAACGAGTTAGTTCGTTGTGCAGCTTTAGTAGCTGAATCTGATAAAGTAAATATTTAATTGGTGATAAAATATGGATAATAAAAAACTAAAAATAGTAATAATGACGCAAAGTGATAGATTTTTTCTTCCTAAAAACATAAAAAAAACATCACATATTGCTGATGTTTCAGAAGTTGTTCAGGTAAACTGCAAATCATCATTAAATAACAAATTAACTGACTACTATAATTGGTTTGGCCTGTTCCAATGTGCTAAAATGGGCGTTTTAACAATTTTATATACCGCTTTCGATATACTTGACAAATTGTTTAAATATAAAATTTTCAAGGGTATCTACTCTGTTGAAAGCATCTCAAAAGCAAACAAGCTTCCTTTCAGAGTTATAACTGATAGTAACAGCCCTGAGTTTGTAGAGCACATCAGAAAAATTAATCCGGATTTGATAATTTCTTATTCAGCACCACAGGTTATAAAAAGCGAACTTTTAAATATTCCGGAACATGGTGTTATTAATGTTCACGGGTCATTACTCCCCGATTATAGAGGGTGTTTACCATCTTTTTGGTACTTGTATAACGATGAAAAAGTCGGGGGCGCAACTGTTCATTATATGAGTGCAAAAATTGATGATGGTGATATTATTGTACAGGGCACTGTTGATATTTCTGATTGCAAAACAATGTTCAGCTTAATGAAAAAAACAAAACTGCTCGGCGGTGAATTAATGATTAAAGCAATTGAAGATATTTCGAGCAACAATGTTTCAACAAAACCCAATGATGTTGAAAACGGAAGCTATTTCACTTGGCCTACAAAAGAGCAGGCTAAAGAATTTTTAAAAAAAGGTTATCGTTTAATTTAAAGAAAACCCGCCCACAAATTGTGGACGGGTTTAATATTATTTATAGCTTATTCCGGAATTTATAAAACCAACATTTTTAAAATCATCAGGATTATGGCGTACAATGTAATCAATATAAGAGTCGATAAGCTCAGCAGTTAAAATATAGCCGGATGGGTTCATATGTCCGTGAAGATAAAATTGCTTTTTGAAATTGTAGTCATACACAGGACCATATTCATAAAGGTCTATTACATAAGAATTTTCGAAAAGCTCTGATAAATTGTAAAGCTCTTTATAAAACACTTTAAAATTAGGGTTACTTGTTCTTAACTCGTCTTTAGGAAATGACACAAAAAAGAATTTAGCGTCAGGGCTAATCTCTTTATAACGGCTTATAATTGCACCGTAGTAACCAATAAATGTCTTTTTATTTTTAGTGTAATCTTCTTTATTTATATCGTCAACTGAGCCTATATCTTCATTACCCTTTATGTCGTTTGCACCCAGTGCAATTACATACGCCTGACAAGCTTTATCTTTATTAAAAAAATCATTCGTTTCGCCAAAGGATTCGATATATTCTTCAGCGGTCATACCACCACGAGAAAAATTGTAAGCAGTTAAGCCATTCTTTCGTGCAATATATTGTCCCCATGAATATTCAAATAAATCGTGGTATGCCTTGTTGCCATCCTTATCACAGGTTTCAAATTCACCTGATGAAAGGCTATCACCAATAAATGCGATTTTTCTGAAAACCGATGTGTGACTGTAGCCTGAAACTAAAGTATCAAGCGGTTTTTCGTTTTCATTATATAATTTCTCATTCCAGTTCATAATTGTTACTCCTAATCTTCAAGAGACTCAAATTTTACTGTATAACCTTCTTTGGCAAAAAAATTAATTATTAGTCTTTCGATTTGCGGTATTGTTTCTTTAGCAATTTGGTTTACTTTTGGATAATCCCACATATCAAAAGAATCCATTGTAGCTGTTTTGCTTTCTTCATTTAATTCAACCAACAAAGAAACTCCTCGTTCACCGAATTTTACATAAATTAAATCATCTTCAAAAACGACCTGCTTATCTTTTAAATTTTTGAATACTTTATCAGACTTTTTTTCGAGTATACGAAATTCATGATTTACATTTTTCAAAAATGCCCACAATGTCTGCTCTCTATCAATATCATCGACTTTAAAATCAACATAGTTAAAATTTTTTCTGAATTCGAGCTTTCTTTTAAAAAGCTTATTTTTTAAAAACCTGATTCCACGATTTCGTGCATAATTATCAGAAAAAGGATCTGGCAAAGCAGAACAATTAAAAACCACAGTTTGTTTACCAAAATCAAGAATACATGGTAAAATTGATTCCTCAAAGCCATCTTTATCTTCATCAGAAACAACCTTAAAGAGAATTTTGCTAAACGGTTCTTCAACTGCATTTGCCAAAATAATTGGAATAACTGTCCTTTTTAATGGTGATTTTTTCTGTTGATTGTCAAGATAAAGGGCTTTTTTAGTCCCCTTTAAATTCTTGGAGTTAATATTTATTGATTTTATAATATTTCGGTATTCATCGCTCGTCAAAACATCTACAGTATATGTAGCAACAATCATTTCAAGACCACTTGAATTTGCTCCAACAGGATTTTTGAATTGATATTGAAGCTTTTCAGGTTGTGGAAAAACAGTAACCGGCTCATACGATTTACCAAATTTGGAAATTACTGATTGAATTTTTTCTTTATTAAATCCGTTAGGAAAATCGAATTTAGTCCGTGACTTATTATTAGCTGCTATTGTTTTTAATACTAATTCTGCATAAAAAGTAACTTTAAAAATTTTTAATAGCAAAAATAAATCAACTATTATAAGTACAAAACACGCAACAACTCTGACATCAATTGAAATAAAATCAAGAGCTAATACTAAAAATGGTAATGCTGTCACAAAAATTATAAATAAAGAAATAAGAAAAGTACAAAACCTCGCATTTTTGATTTTAAAAATATTCATATTTCCCCCACCTTATGTACTGCTTACAATTTTGTATTACAATTATTTTCTTCGTATAACTTCCGCTTGTTCAAAACTCATATCTTTCAAAACTAATTGTAGCATAACTTTGAAAGTTTTTCAATTACAATTCACCTTACATAAATTAATAAATGTCACGGAAAGTGCTCAATTATATTGACAAATACTTTTTTGATGCTATATAATTCACTATATTGCTTTAAGTTGGCTATCTGCTAATTAAAAAACAGTTGATGTTGATTTAGAAAATGAAACGGTAGTATTAGAAAAATGAAATATTACAGTTCACCAAAAATTTACGAAAAGAGGTTTTTTTATGACAAATATTTGGGAGCTTATTGTAAATTCTTATTCAGAAAATCCAAGAGATGTCCTGACTTCAGGAGGCAAGGTTTATTTCTATGTTTATGTTGAAGACGGAAAAGTTTTTCTTGAAAGTGGTCGTAATCACGCTAACAAATCGAAAATTACAGGTCGCCGACAATTAGATGAATCAAATCTTACCACTATCTATAATGAATATAAATCAGGCGCAAAGCCAAGCGATTTACTTAATATTACTTTCAATTCTGTCTATTGGTTTGGCATTTTTAAAGATTTAGAACTATAAAAAATCTTTAACAGAAGCTCTGTATTAGAAAATGTGTTAGAAAAACATAAAAAACATCAAATTCAAAAGAATTCAATGTTTTCAATAAAAGCTTTTTCGTTTTAGATTCCCCTATTACTTATTACTTCCAAAAAATTCCCTTGTAGAGAATAGTGAAAAGTGAAGAGTGAAGAGGTAATAAGTAAAAAATATCCCAAGCCTTACGACTTGGGGATTTTTTGGCACGTCGCACCGAAAAAGATATCACCAATTTTTAGGAAAATCCGCTTGTGACAAGGCTTTTTCGGACTTTTTTATATTTTTTCTCGGTGCGTGTCATAGTTGACGATCTTTCTTGTCCCTTTTTATTGAGAACCGAAAAAGATATCACCTCAATCAAGTCATTTTCATTGAGGGCGTTTCTTGTCCATCATCTTCCTGGCTTTCAGTAAAATCAAGTTTATACCTTTTTGCGCTTTCTTCTCAGCACAATCGTAACAACGA
>SVPR01000028.1 GCA_015065785.1 Oscillospiraceae bacterium
CTTTTCTCTATTCATCATTATCTCTTATCTTAAGCGAAGCCAATATAATCGCGTCGCAGACCCTTAATTCAGCACTCAGCATTCAGCACTTTATAATTGCCGACCGCAGGTCCCGAAATTCTGCATTCTGCACTCTGCATTCTGCATTGTCACAAAGCGACCTACCTGTTCCACTTCCTGCAAAGCTCAAGAATCTGGTCTGTGAATTTTGCCAAATCTTTGTTTGCACCTTCAACATTATTTTCGGCAACGCGTTCAAGCTGCTGTACCGCAGTCATAAGGCGTTTGAATGCCGGTGTAATTCGTTTACCCTGAAGTCTGCCGGAGCCATATTCAGAGCTTGGCACTTTAGGTTTAATTCTTACACCATCATTTTTAACAAGACATACGCCTGTAACAATATCCCAGCAGTCGCCACTGTAAGGTGCGGTTGCAGAGAAGTGTAATTCCTCGTTAATTCTTGCTGTGAGCGTTTCGCACGCCTCTTCGTTACCATGAATAACAAATACTTTTTTCGGAGGTTGTTCGAATGAGCCTATCCACTTCATAAGTCCTTCGTTATCAGCGTGACCACTTATTGCATCAAGCACTGCAATTTCTGCATCAACTTTAATTTCTTCACCGAAGAGCTTAACTGTGTCGGCACCATTAACGAGAGTTCTGCCTAAAGTACCCTCCGCCTGATAACCAACAAAAAGAATTGTTGAGTCAGGGCGCCACAAGTTATATTTTAAATGGTGGCGAATACGACCTGCTTCACACATACCACTCGCAGAGATAATCACTTTAGGTGATTTATCAAAGTTAATTGCTTTAGAATCATCAGTTGTAATTGAAAGCTCTAACCCCGGAAAGCTGATGGGGTTAACACCTGCATCTAAAAGCGCAAGGGTTTCTTCGTCAAAGCATTGTCTTGAGCTTCTGTCAGAGAAAATGTTTGTTGCTTCTACGGCAAGAGGGCTATCGACATACACTCTGAAATTATTATGACCTTTAATTAAATTCTGTTCTTTAATTTCTCTTATAAAGTAAAGTAATTCCTGGGTTCTGCCTACTGCAAATGACGGAATAACTAAGTTCCCGCCACGGTCAAAGGTGCGTTGAATAACATCTACCAAATCACCTATGTAGTTAGGTCTCTCGCCGTGGCTACGGTTACCGTAGGTTGACTCCATAATTACATAATCAGCATCACTTAAATAAGTCGGGTCCTTTAAAAGTGGTTGTTCTAAATTACCGATATCACCTGAGAAAACTAATTTTTCGGTGTCCTTATCTTCAGTAACCCAGACTTCAATACTTGCAGAGCCTAAAAGGTGCCCTGCATCTATAAAGCGGATTTCCAAGCCTTTATCAACTGTAATTACAGTATCATAAGGGCAAGGTCTGAAAAGCTTCATTGAGCCTACTGCGTCATCCATAGTATAAAGCGGTTCATATTTTTCGGCACCTGAACGCTTTGCCTTTCTGTTACGCCATTCAGCTTCAAACTCCTGAATGTGAGCAGAATCACGAAGCATAATTTCACAAAGGCGGGTTGTTGATTCCGTAGCATAGACTTTACCACTAAAGCCATGTGCATACAAAAGCGGAATTAACCCTGAATGGTCAATGTGTGCGTGAGTAAGCAAAACATAGTCGATATCAATAGCAGGAACAGATAATTCCTGATTTTCAAAAATATCCTTACCCTGCTCCATACCATAATCAACAATGATATTTTTGCCGTTAGCCTTAATAAGAGTACAGCTACCTGTAACCTCATGGGCAGCACCAAAGAAAGTAATTGTCATAGAAAAACCTCCCTTAATAAAACTCTTCTCTTAAATTTATTTTATCACAACATCTGCCACTTTTCAACAAAATACATAAAATTTAATTCTTTATTCAAAAATTATTGTTAGCATTGTCTCAAAAATAATTATTCATTGAAATACAACTCTTTGTTTGTTATAATATTAAAAGAATATTTTAAAACCTGGTGATAAAATAATGGAATCCTTAAAAGAAATATACAGAATCGGTAAAGGTCCGTCAAGCTCACACACAATGGGACCTGAAAACGCTTCTAAATTATTTTTAGAAAAAAATCCGAAAGCGTCACGATATTTAGTAACACTTTACGGCTCACTTTCAAAAACCGGTAAAGGTCATATGACCGACCAGATTATTATTGAAACCTTCAAAAACAAAAATATTGAAGTAGTTTTTGCTGATGGTGACGAAAGTAAGCTCTACCACCCTAACACAATGACACTTGAAGCATTTGACGAAAATGACAATTCAATTGACTTCTGGCGTGTTTATAGCGTTGGTGGTGGCAAAATTGAAATTGAAGGTCAACCGTCGGTTGCAGTTCAGGATGTTTACCCACTCAACACCTTCAGCGAAATAAAGCAATATTGTATTGATAACAATAAAAGGCTTTGTGAATATGTGCGAGAGATTGAGGGTGACGAAATTTTCTTGTATCTTTCAATCGTATGGGATACAATGAAAAAAGCGATTGAACGCGGACTTAGCACCGAGGGTGTTTTATATGGCGGACTTGATGTTCAGAGAAAAGCAAAGCTTCTTTATAACCAAAGACACATTGACGAAAGCCCTGAAACAAGAGAAAGCCGACTTGTCTGCTCTTGTGCTTTTGCAGTGAGCGAAGAAAATGCAGGTGGCGGAACAATAGTTACTGCGCCGACTTGTGGTGCAAGTGGTGTTTTACCTGCTGTGTTATATTATATGCAGAAAAAACGCGGATTTTCAGATTTTGCAATCTGTAATGCACTCGCAACTGCAGGACTTATTGGTAATATAATTAAAACAAATGCATCTATAAGTGGTGCAGAATGTGGTTGTCAGGCAGAAATCGGTTCGGCGTGTTCAATGGCATCTGCCGCACTTGCAGAACTCTTTTATATGGATTTAGACCAGATTGAGTATGCCGCTGAGGTTGCTATGGAGCACCATTTAGGGCTTACCTGTGACCCGATTTGTGGTCTTGTTCAGATTCCCTGCATTGAAAGAAACGCTGTTGCCGCAATGCGTGCTATAAATGCATTGAACCTTGCAAACTTCTTAACACACACAAGAAAAATCTCATTTGATGTTGTTGTTAAAACAATGTATGAAACAGGTAAAGATTTATTCAGTAAGTATAGGGAAACAAGTGAGGGAGGCCTCGCAAAAACATATCACGAATAAGCAGTTGCTAGTATGGCTAGTGTGGCTAGTGTGGCTAGTTGCTAGTATTCTAAAAATTAAATCACTCTATCATTTTTTGTTGATATTTGTTCAACTTTAAAATGATAGAGTGAATTTATTTTAATTATTAAATTATCTTACTGTGCGCACTATCCATACTAGCCATACTATGATTTCAAGATGCTAACATAAAAACTAAAATAACTAAAAGCAAGCCTGAAATTATTGAGCCAAAAAGTGTAATTCCACCTTTGATTGACTTTAAAATCTGCAATTTTCTCATTGCGAGAAATTCATTTATTTCTCTTTCGTTTAAATCCGGCTCATACACTGTATAGAATTCAGAATCTGAATTTTTACCATCAGCATTTCTGTAACGGAAAACGCCCTGAGGTAAATCTTGTCCATCTTCAAGATATCTTTTAAAAGCACGGTTTTCTTCTTCGGTACAAGGAATTCGTTGTAATAAATCGAACTCAAATTTCATTGTACGAAGCTCAGTTCTTAAATCTTTTCTGTTGTTTGCCATATTTCACACCCCTAATATGTAGAACAATTAACATTATTTTAACACTATTTATATAAATGTGCAAGTAGTAATGATAAATTTTTATTACAGAGAAGCCTTACTGCGTTGGAATTGTAATGTTATAAATTTTAATATATGGTTTCATTTTTGGTTTGTTTATCGTTTTCAATGCGTTATGGCGGGCGACCAAAGGTCTGCCCCTACCATTTGGAATTAAAAATTAAAAATGTAAAATTAAAAATTGTGGGTCTGCGACGCAATTGTAATAATTATTTTTATAATTAAAAAAATCTTAAAATGATAGAATGAGCTTCCGCCCTTTAATCGTAGGGGGCAGACCTGTGGTCGCCCGTGAGTATTGGAACAAATTTATTATAATAGTAACTCAATCGAGTGCAATCACAAAAGAAGAATTTGACACAAAGAAAAAAGAACTTTTAGATTTATAATTACACAAAATGAAAACACTCGAAGACAAAAAATCTTCGAGTGTTTTTGTGATGTTTCAAATTTTAAATTTAAAGTGATGTTTTCACAAGTGAAAATGATGTTGCAAGCAGTGATGTTAAGTTTGCTATTAACTTTGTCGCAGACAAAACATCACTACGAAGTAACTTCACTTCTAAGAAACATCACTTGCTGAAAGCAAACTTAGTTTTCTTAGCCAAAATATCTCTCTAAGAGACCCTGGAATGCCTTACCGTGTCTTGCTTCGTCACGAGCCATTTCGTGAACTGTGTCGTGAATAGCGTCAAGATTTTGTTCTTTAGCCATTTTAGCAAGTTCAAATTTACCGAGTGTTGCACCGTTTTCAGCTTCAACTCTCATTTCAAGGTTTTTCTTTGTTGAATCTGTAACGAGTTCGCCTAAGAGCTCAGCAAATTTTGCAGCGTGTTCTGCTTCTTCGTAAGCAGCTTTTTCCCAGTAAAGACCGATTTCCGGGTAACCTTCTCTGTGAGCAACTCTTGCCATTGCAAGATACATACCAACTTCTGTGCATTCGCCGTTGAAGTTTGCACGAAGACCTTCAAGAATTTCTTCACTTACGCCTTTAGCTACGCCTAAAACATGCTCTGCAGCCCAAGTCATTTCTTCATCTTTTACTTCTACGAATTTTTCTGCAGGTGCTTTGCAAAGTGGGCAAGCCTCTGGTGCTGTTTCACTCTCAACGATCTGACCGCATACTAAGCATTTCCATTTTTTCATAATTAAAAACTCCTTCATGTAAATAATTTTTAGGTAAAATAAATTACCTATGTATTCCGACAATCTTTACAGATGCCATAATAAACTGTTTTTTGTGATTGAATCTCGAAGCCTGTCTGAGAATAAACATCAGGCATTTCGGTTTTCATAAACACATCTGTAATATTACAACATTTTTTGCAAAGCAAGTGAATGTGTTCATTAAGATTACCTTCATAGTGAACTTTTTTGTCACTCGTTTCGACAATTGTAATAAAACCCTCTTCAACCAGCTGACCTAAATTCCGGTAAACTGTACCAAGGCTTATATTTGGTATTGACAATTTTACCGCTTCGTAAACCATATCAGCCGTTGGATGCTCAGTTGAACATTTAATATAGTCAAGAATTGCATCTCGCTGTCTTGATTTTCTCATTCAACTCGCCTCCTTTAAATAAGCAGTAATGATTACTGTTATTACTATAGCAGAGTTTTTTATTTTTGTCAACACATTTTTACAAATTTTTTTGTAATAATTTTAATAATGCTAATTCTTCATTAAAATCATCGCAAAGGCTAAGGTAAAATTCTTTTGTTTCTTCATTTAATAATAAGTACTTTCCTACCCTTTTCACTTTTCTTAAAAATGTTTTATTAAATTCAAATTCACTATTAGTCAAAGGACAATCAGCTCTTAAATCAAATACTGTTTTTATTTTTTCTTTATTGCTTTCTTTTACAATTAAAGGAAATACAGGATAAATTCTGCAGGACAATGGTCTTTTGTTTCTGTCACAAGTGCCGTTACAAACTGCTATTTTGTCACCATTTTCTGTTTCTTTTATTTCAATGCTACCGTCAATCAGGTTTTCTTCTCCCGGAAAAAGAAGCATTCCCAAATTACTGTCACCCTTACAGCATTTGCCTCCGCAAATTTTACCGCAATCGAGCTTTAATGGTGTTTCTTTTCTTAAAAGTGAATAACAGGTTAAAATAACATTTTCTTTTTTCATAAAAGCAAAACCTTTCGTTTAAATTTAAAAAATCAGTACATAATAAAAATATCGGTGCGTATGAATTTGCGCTCCAAAAAATAAGGAGGTAATTAACTATGGATAAAAGAAACAACTCAATCGGTTGCACAGTTGACACTTGCAAGTTCCATTGCCAGGATGCTAACTACTGCTCAAAAAATGTTATTGAAGTAAGCGCTTGCAACTGCACTGCAAAAACAAGTGACAACACTTGCTGTCAATCATTTGAAGCAAAAACAAACTATTAATTAAAAAATCGGCAGGTTATTCTTAACGGGAACAATCTGCCGATTTTTATTTTAGTGACGCTCTGAAGCTAAGCCTTCTACATTTTTTGAAATTATATATTTACCAAACGATGGCTTACCTTTATAAACATTATCTCTCATTACAACATTTCTTGTTGAGCTGACATTAAGTGCATGAATAGAATTCAATAAAAACAAATTGTTTTCAATAAAAATATTCTCGTGAACAAAGCCTGCAAAGCGTCTGTTTTCAGGTGCAATAAGAATTGAGTTTTCCTCGCAATTCATAAAAGCATTGCCACGAATCATCATAGACTTAACCTGACCGCTTTCAAACCAGGTTAAAGCATCATTTAAAACAGCAATACCGCTTTTGCCTGTATTTAAAAACTTGTTATTTTCTATTAAAACTCTGCCTCTTGTAGTAACAAGAAGTCCGCGTGACGCCACACGGTTTAATGTATTCTCACAAAATTCAACATCAGGACACGCTGTAACATCATCAATCACAGCACCAACACCAAGCGGATTATTTCTTGTTGAAAGCTTTAGCTTTATTCGATATTTATCAACCATTTCGGATTGAAGAATTTTTGAAGTTCCGTGCTCAATAAGAGTTTTAGGGTCAATAAAAGCAATGGTATCATTTACTCGTAGCGGATTAAAACCAAATGTGCGTCTGTGACCATAGCTTACTACTATTGTATCTCCTGCACTCTCAACGATTTTAAAATAAATCCCGTGAATATTGCAACCATCATCACCTGAAGAACTGAAGTTGCAATTTTTTACTGATACATTACCACGGCACATACAAACCGTAACAAAATTTGCAAGTGAAGAAAAATCGACCTCAACACCCTCGCGAGGTGAAAAATCTGATTTTTCGAGTGTGATATTTTCAGAATTCTGTGCCACAAAGCCTAAAGAATAATTAAATCGTTGTGTAATATTTTCGAGCTTTATATTTTTACTTCCGTCAACAAAAATTCCGACATTTTTTCTTGCTTTGGGAAATACATAAAAAACCTGCCCTGCTTCAAAATCCTTCGGAATGAGATATCTCGCTTTAAAAACTCTTGGTGCTACCTCTTTAATTGTTGATACTCCAAAAAACGGATGAGAGCCGTTTCTCACTACGTGGTTATAATTAGAGGGTTTAGCAGTCGGAGTCCAGCTACCTGAATTTTTAAGCTCTGTAAAGCCTAATTTATAATCTGTACCATACCAGAAATAATCGCCGTTTTCTTCCTTATAGTTACTCGCTTCATCTATTTTGAAGGTAACATAAAAAGGCGAGGTCTGCATTATGGTTATTTTATGAATATTGGGTTGAACTGTTTCAATATTCAGATTTTTAAGCGTAATATTCTCACAATTCTCAATAACAATATTAGTCATTATGCCATCAAGAATAAATGTAGAATTATTAAAATCAATTTCTAAATCATTTATACCTTTTAAATCAAGTGCAATTTTATGAATATGCTTTTTATCGCCATCAGAATATTCCTTGGCTGCAATAGTGTTTGTAATGTAAAGCTCGCGCTCATTTGCATATTTACTCAAAAACACATAGTTGCCTTTTTCTAACAAAAGATTTTTAGGGTTTACATTTTCTGAGGCTGTATTTAAAAGATTACTAAAGGCTACCGTAACTTCTGAGTCAGGCTTTATACCAAAGGAATCCGGATAAATTACCAAAACATTCACCTACTGTTATTTTCGCTTATTGCTTTATATATTTATTGCTTTATATATAATATATGATAAAATGTCAAATTTAGTCGCCTTAATAATATAATAAAACATTATAAAATGCAATATATAAAATATTAAAATTAAGTTAAAATGAGTCAACATAAAAGAAAAACCCGTCGCACATTGCGACGGGTTTTTCTTGAATAGAAGAGTGTTACCTCTTGCGTACTCGTATTGGCAACTATATAGTAACCACTGGTTACTACTATTTTGTTGCAAAAAAATGAACAAATTGTTAACAATAGAGTTTATAACAACAAAAAATTTTATATAATTTGTGTTTTAGTAAAATATACCACAATATATTGTGATGATTTGTGCAATTTTCAAGTAGTTAAAATCAGAAATTCTATTGAAAGAAATTCGTTATTGTGGTAATCTTAAATATGTTATTAAAACTCTATAAATACAAATTCAGGAGGTCGCTTATGGCAAGTATTTTAGATGCTTTTAAAGAAAAGCAAACAGAAGAAAGAGTTTACACAGGCAAAAAAATCAAAGTCGGAATTATCGGTTGCGGTTGGATTGCTGAAGCTCACGCAAAAAGCTATATGAAATGCGAGGATGTTGAAATCGTAGCTTTAGCTGATATTGTTCCTGGCAAAGCAGAGGCTTTTGCAAAGCAATATGGCGTTGAGGGTGCAAAATATTACAACAGCGACAGAGAGCTTATCGACAACGAAAAAGACCTTGATGCTGTTTCAATTTGTACATACAACAAGCAACACGCTCCTTGTGCTATTTATGCACTTGAACACGGCGTTCATGTTCTTCTTGAAAAACCAATGTGCGTTACTTTAGAAGAAGCAGTTGAAATCTGCAAGGCTGAAAAGAAGAGTGGTAAAATCCTTTCAATCGGTTTCCAACCTCGTTTTGACGAGAATATGAAAATGGTTAAGAAAATCTGCGAAAGCGGTGTTCTTGGTAAGATTTATTACATTCAGACCGGTGGCGGCAGAAGAATGGGTATTCCTACACCTTTTGGTACATCTTTCATTCAGGAAGATACTGCAGGTCTTGGTGCTTTAGGTGACATTGGTTGCTATTCACTTGATATGGTGCTTAATGCTATTGGTTATCCGAAGCCACTTACAGTAACAGGCTTCAAAGCAGGTCTTTTCGGTAAGAAGCCTGAATATCTTCAAAAGCCTGAATACACAGAGGTTTTCGGCGTTGATGACTTTGCTGCTGCTTACATCCGTCTTGAAAATGACATTGTTCTCGACTTCAGAATTGCATGGGCTATGCACTGCGACACTCCAGGTGATACAATCATTATGGGTACTGAGGGCGGTCTTAGAATTCCTTCAACAGAATGCTGGAACGGTTCAATCGGCGGACCAATGACAATTTACCACAACATTGCCGGTGAATGTGTTGAAACAGTTATTCCTGAATGCACAAATGACGAAGACAACTTTGACAAGAAAATCCGTTCATTTATTGACGCTATCGAATTCAATCTTCCTTCACCTGTTCCATCAAGTCAGATTATTTACAACCAGGCAATCATTGATGGTATTGCTCGTTCATCTGATTTAGGCAGAGAAGTTGAAATCAATATTCCGGAAATCTGATAGTCGCTTTGCTCCAATGCAGAATTGTGGGTTGCGACGCTGTTGAAATTAAAAATTAAAAATTAAGAATTAAAAATTTCGGAACTGCGTTGGCAATTATAATTTAATAACAAAAAGATAAGTTCTATCATTTAAAGTTTTTTGTAAACTTAAAATGATAGAACTTGTTGTTTTTACTGATAATTAATTATTTACAATGCCGACCGCAGGTCCCACAATTTTTAATTTTTCATTTTTAATTCTTAATTATAATTGCACTCAGCACTTTTTTACATTACGCAATCTATTAAATCACAACAGCTCGTCGTTGTAGTTCGCCCTGACTCCACCAATAAACTTCGGTCTTGTACGAGCTGCCAGAAGTAACGCATTGCCTATGCTTTTTTCTGAAAGCTTTAAAGGCACTGCAACATTTTTTAAATGCATACCAATTAAAACTCCACCAATATCAAGCCCTGCATCTGCTTTTATGCCTTCCACTGCAACAGGATTTTTAAAATGCTTATAAGCCGCAGTTGCAAATGAGCCTCCTGCTTTTGGCACAGGAACTACATTCACCTGCTCCACATTCTTTGCAGCCTCACGCTCAATGATGATTGCACGGTTTAAGTGCTCACAGCATTGTGCGGCAAGAAAAATGCCTTTTCTTTTAAAAACCTCATTAAGTGTTAAAAATACTTCTTCACCTAACTCGGGACTTGAATTAGTTCCCATATTATCGCCGAGAATTTCACTTGAAGAGCAACCTACAACGACTACATCGCCGTTATTTAACCCTGCTTTTTCAATCAATTCTTCGGCTACCTTTTTCAACTGAATTTTTACTTCGTCTATAAATTCCATAAATTATCGTTCACCATATCTTGTGAGTAACTGAATTGCTGTAACTCTGTCCTCTGCTAATTCAATATTTGTTTTATCATAAATTGCAAGCTGAAGAGTTTGTGCTGCAAGCGGATAGTCAACCGCCCAATACCACATAGAAGAACCGCTTACACCCTTAATTGCATCTTCACTAGGTGCTAAAACCTGTTTGAATTCGTAAGAAGCCCATTCCTCTGTAATAGCTTTTGTGCCTAACTCTAAAACATCTTTTGTTGTGTAGCTTGTTTGTAAATATGGCAAGAATGCTTTTACATAATCATCAAGCTCAGAAAGCTTGATATCCTTACATTTACTTAAAACTGCCTGAATAACCTGGCGTTGACGACGAGTTCTGCTGACATCGCCATCACTGTCACATTTTCTGCTACGGCAGAAAGCGAGAGCCTCGTCACCTGTTAATGTAACTGCATCGCCTGCTTCAACGCTGCAATTTTTATAATTGTTGTTTATATAATTTGCTTCGTACTGTTGAACAGGCACTGTTACGCCACCTAACTTATCAATAGCCGCTTTAAAGAGCGAGAAGTTAATAAGTGCATAACCATCAATTCTGATTTTAAAGTTATTCTCAATTGCAGGAATAAGACCATCTACACCATAGAATGGGAATGCTGCATTGATTTTATTGAATGTTCCGCCATTACCATCAGGATTCGCAATATATGCGAATGAGTCACGCATAATTGATGTGAGTGTCAATGTCTTTAACTCTGTGTTGATTGACATAATCAGAATTGTATCTGTAAGACCTGCGATTGCATTAGGATTTCTTGTATCAACACCACAGCATAAAATATTTATAACATGGTTGCTGTACATAATTTCTCCACCGTTGGTAGCCCAACTTTTAACCGCTTCCTTATAGCTACCCGCAGTTTCTTCATAGATTGTATCAAAAATAGGGTCTGAAGCCAATGTTTCAGGTACTGTTTCATCAGCATCAAAGTCGTAAACATTTGTATCCTGCGGAATTTCATCCGGTGGTGTTACCAGTTCCTTGTACTTAACAAAAATAACTGTACTTGCAACAATTGCAATTACAAGTATTGCTGAAAGTACAATAAGCAATTTCTTTTTGCCAGATTTTTTCTCTTTTTTAGCCATAATTTAAAATCTTCTTTCTATTACTTTAAATTCTCAATACATTCAGGGCAATCACACAAAACTGTTGCATCACTGAAAATGTAATAATTATAATCTTTATCATCAGGTTCTTCAAAAGCACAATCAGGAATTTCCTGATTAGCTAAATATGTATAAAACTTAACATCAGCCAAATCCTTACGCTTTAAGTAATGACCTGTTTCACAGCCTATTTCATAATCTCCTGTAGTTCTGTAGCCACCTCTTATATCACCAAGAGTAAATGCTGTATTCGCGTCTTTTGTAAGAATAAAGCACTTTCTGCTACGATACTCTTCAGGAAAATTAGCAGGTGAAATAACGACATGATCGGTTGCTGCATACTCCATAACAATTTCATCCTGCTTTTTACCGTTATCCATCATGCCAACCATAGCTTCCTGAACAACGGTTGAAATTACTATTCTGTTTGCATAGCAATCATCTATTCGTTTGGTCTTATTTATGCCTGCATAAGTGGGTACTGCAACCACCACTAATATAGACATAACGGCTACAACCATCATAATTTCAACTAAAGTAAAACCTTTTTTAGTATTAAGGAATTTCATATTTTTTCACCTCTGCATTTTATAATATCACAATTATAAAACATTTTCAATAAAAAAGCCTTTTCTTCACTATTTATTAATATTTATAAAGAGTCTTTAAAAGTGCAATTTCTTTTTCATAGCCATCAATATCATTAGGTGTTTCTAAAAAGAATGGTAAATCCATTAACTTTTCGTGATTTATAATTCTTTCAATTGCTTCAAGCCCTAAGCTACCATCACCAATTTTTTCGTGACGGTCTTTATGACTTGCAAACGGATTTTTACTGTCATTCAGATGAATTGCTTTCAAACGGTCTAAACCGATTACTTTGTCGAACTCACTTAACACACCGTCTAAATCATTTACAATATCATAACCGCCATCGTAAACATGACAAGTATCAAGGCAAACGCCTAATTTTTCGTTTAACTCTACCTTGTCAATTATAGCTTTGATTTCTTCAAAGCTTCTGCCGACCTCACTACCCTTGCCCGCCATAGTTTCAAGCAAAATAATAGTCTTCTGGTCTTTTTTTATAACCTCATTAAGCATTGAAGAAATATATTCTATGCCAACCTCTACACCCTGACTGACATGGCTACCCGGATGGAAGTTATACATAGCACCCTCGATATTATCGAGCCTATATATATCGTCAAGCATAGTATTTTTAGCGAACTCACGAAGCCCCTCATCTTTAGCACAGGCATTCATAGTGTATGGCGCGTGTGCTAAAACAGAAAGAATTCCGTTTTCTTTTCTGTATTCGTTGAAGGCTTTAACATCTTCTAAATCAAGTGGCTTTGCGGCCCCGCCACGCGGGTTGCGGGTAAAGAACTGAAATGCATTCGCACCAATTCTTTTTGCCTCTTTACCCATAGCGAGATAACCGCCTGAGCTTGATAAATGACAACCTATTTTTAACATTTTAATCTCCTAATTTGTGTATAAACAATCCACTTAAAAGCTTGGGCTCAAACCAAGTAGATTTAGGTGGCATTATTTTATTTGCATCTGCAATATCCATTAAATCATCAAGTGTTGTAGGATACATTGAAAACGCAACTGTCATATCGTTACTTACGCGTCGTTCTAACTCTTTAAGACCTCTGATACCGCCGATAAAGTCAATTCTTTTATCAGTTCGCGGGTCACCAATTGCAAGAATCGGTGATAAAAGATTATTCTGAAGAATAGAAACATCAAGTCTTTCTACCGGGTCATTTTCATTGAATGTTCCCGGCAAAGCCTTTAAAACATACCACTTGTTATTAAGATACATTCCGAATGTATGCTTTTCTTGTGGGCTGTAAGGCTCTTGTCTGTTGCTTTCACTAACCTCGAATTTATTCTTAATTTTTTCTATAAATTCACTTTCGGTATTACCATTCAAGTCTTTAACTACACGGTTGTAGTCCATAATTGAAAGTGTATTTGCAGGAAATAACACTGCTAAGAAGAAATTGAATTCTTCCGTACCATCAAAATCAGGATTCTCTTCACGGCGTTTTTTACCTACATTAACAGCAGAGGCACAACGGTGGTGACCGTCTGCAATATAAAACGCACCAGCTTTTGATAAAAGTGAAGAAAGCTCATTATTTATAATTTCATCTCCAATTACCCAGACAGTATTAGAAACACCATCTTCTGTAACAAAATCATAAACAGGCTCGTTATTCTTTTTAAACTCAGCTATTATTTCGTCAACCTCGGCGCATTCCTTATAGCAAAGGAAAATAGGTCCTGTATTTGCATCACAGGTGTCAACATGACGAATTCTGTCAGCCTCTTTATCGGCACGGGTTAATTCGTGCTTTTTGATTTCATTATTGATGTAATCGTCAATAGAAGCACAGCCAACAAGACCTGTTTGCTCTTTGCCGTTCATAATCTGGCGGTAGATGTAAAAGCTTTTTTTCTCGTCCTGCTTCATAACGCCGTCTTTTTCTAACTTTTCTAAATTTTCTTTTGCCTTTTCATAAACTTCATCAGAATAAAGGTCAATACCCTTTTCTAAATCAATTTCAGCTTTATCAATGTGTAAAAACGAATAAGGATTCCCCTTTACCATTTCTCGTGCTTCTTCACTGTTCATAACATCATAAGGTAATGCCGCTACCTTTGAAGCATATTCTGTTGTGGGGCGTAATGCTTTAAATGGTTTAAATATTGCCATAGCAAAAACTCCAATCAATTTAATTATTCAAAACTAATTACTGTATTCTTTTGGGCAGACTCAAAAATTGCTTCCATAAGACGCATAAGTCTTACTTGCTGAGCGTGAGTAATAAGTGGCTTTGCACCATTTCTCAGGCAATCGTAAATATTACTATAATAATCTTCCCAATTTACTTCGATTTTTTCAAGTGGGAATTCTTTTATTGTTTCATCTGTTCTTGGCGCCATTGTTTTTGTTATACCTGCACCAGCCTGAATCGGTACTGCATCAAGCTTTTCCCAATCCTTGATTTTAACAATTTTACCGTTTAAATCCCAGTCAGTAATAATTGCTGTACCATTTTCACCGCAGACATACCAACGAGGTGCTTCAATAAAGTTGTTAGTAAGAACTTCAACTACACAATCCGGTCCGTTTCTGAATTTAATGAGTGTTCTGAAGCCGTCGTCGCACTCATCATTTGTAATATGAGTAACTGTTGCATATACTGACTCGATTGTTTTGCCCTCATTCAGCATAAGAATCTGGTCAAGAAGATGAACACCCCAGTCAAAAACCATTCCGCCACCGTGAACCTTTTCCTGACGCCAGTCACCAGGAATACCACGAGAGCCGTAAACACGGGAATCGATTGAGAAAACAGGACCTAACTCATTCTTTTCAATTAAATTCTTTATAGTTCTGTAATCATTATCCCAACGCCTGTTCTGATGAACTGTAAAAAGCTTACCTGTTTCTTCTGCAACCTTAATCATTTCTGCTAAATCCGCTGAACAAAGTGTTACCGGCTTTTCAGAGATAACATTTTTACCCGCTTTCATTGCACGAATTGCAATATCCTTATGGGAATCGTTATATGTAGCACAAACAATAAGCTCCACACTTTCGTCGACTAAAACAGCGTCAAAGCTATCATAAACCATAACACCGTTTTCACGGGCTAATTTGCATCTTTCTTCTTTAATATCGTATATTCCGACAAGATTGAATTTTTCAAATTTTGCTATGTTGTCAGCGTGGTATTTACCCATTCCACCATAACCGACAACGACGACATTAATTTTTTCCATATTTCCTATCCCTTTTCTTGAATTAAAAATTAAGAATTAAGAATTGAGGGGCAAAGCCGATTATAAAACCATCCAGCAAACTACTCGTTTCATTCACATTTTAAAAAATCTATAATGCCGACCGCAGGTCCCGAATTTTTTCATTTTTCATTCTTAATTCTTAATTAAAACACGAAGTGTTTTATATCCACCAAGCGTCTTTAAGGTCTTCCTTGATTATGCATTTTTTAAGAAGTCCGACTGCCTTTTCAAGACCTTCATTCTGGCTCATCAATGAATCTTCGTGTTCAATAGAAATTGCATAGTCGTAGCCAACCATACGAAGATTACTCATAACATCTTTCCAGAAGAGTTCATCGTTACCATAACCAACTGAACGGAAAATCCATGAACGGTTGATTTCATCTGCATAAGATTTTGTATCGAGAACACCGTTTACTGCGGTATTAACCTTGTCAATTCTTGTGTCTTTAGCGTGAAAGTGGAATATAGCATCACCTAATGCACGAATAACAGGAATTGGCTCCATACCCTGCCAGATAAGGTGAGATAAATCGAGGTTTGCACCGATTTCCTTACCAACTGCATTACGAAGCTTTAAAAGGCTTTCGGTATTATAAACGCAGAAACCAGGGTGAAGCTCAAGAGCAATTTTATCTACACCGTGAGCAGTGCTGAATTTAACAAACTCTTTCCAATAAGGAATAAGAACTTCGTTCCATTGCCACTCTAAAATCTCGCCAAAATCGTTTGGCCAAGGGCAAGTTACCCAGTTTGGATATTTTGCAGTTTCGCAGTCACCAGGGCAACCTGAGAAAGTGTTGATTTGATGAACGCCTAATTTTTCAGCGAGAAGAACTGCTTTTCTCATATCTTCATCAAAGCTCTTTGCAATCTCCTTATTTGGATGTACAGGGTTACCGTGACAGCTTAACGCACTGATTTCCATATTATATTTTTTAAGAAGTGCTTTAAATTCTTCTAATGCTTTGTCATCATTTAAAAGAATGTCAGGATTTGCGTGAGCGTTACCCGGGTAACCACCACAACCGATTTCTACCATTTCAAGACCTAATGATGAAAAATATTTTAAAGCCTCTTCTAAAGATACGCTACCTAAAAGATTTGTAAGTACACCTAATTTCATTTTCTGACGCTCCTTAAAAATTTTCTTTAAGCCATTTGTAGCTTCTTGTAATATCTTCAAGACCTGTTGGTACAGGGTCATCATTTTCTAAAATTACCCAATCGAGTCCAATTGCATTTACGCCTTTTACTACATCGCGTAAATCGTTTTCGCCCTCACCTAAAGCCATTGGCTTGTGGTCTTTACCGTCTTTAATGTGAATTAATGCAATTTTATCTTTTTTATCTACTAAATATTCTGAATTCTTAATACCTGCACAGAAGCTCCAATATGTATCAACCTCTAATTTGCATTGTTCGCCGATAATATCCATAGCGGTTTTGCCGTCCTTTAAATCAGCAAATTCTTCTGTGTGGTTGTGGTAATAAGTATTCATACCAATTTTTTCTGCCTCTATATTGGCATAGCCTAAAACATCAGCAGTATTTTTTGCTTCTTCATAAGTAGAATGTGGCGCACCACCAACACCTAAATATTTAGTACCGAGTGTTTTGTGGAATTCTAATGTCTTCAAGAGATTATCACCCTCAAAAGCATCAAGACCTAAATGTGTACCAACTATTGTAAGACCTAATTCGTCACAGTTTTTCTTCAAATCTTCTGCTGAAACACCCTGATAACCTGCAAACTCAACGCCATCAAAGCCGATTTCTTTAACCTTACCTAAAATTTCTAATAAATCATCACCATTTTCAATATGGTCACGAACTGAATATAATTGAACTGCAAATTTCATTTTTATAACTCCTTAATCGTTAAAATATACTGGTTTACCACTCTTTGCGGATTCATAGATACCCTCAAGAATTCTTGTGACACAAAGTGCCTGTCTTGCGGGAACAGGAACTTCAGTATCCTTTAAAATTGAGTTAACCCATTTTCTTGCTTCTACATCTTTAGGGTTATCACATTTAACACCCTCAAAGAATGCCGCACCGCCACTTTCAAAGCTTGGTGTTTCAATTACCTGTCGTTGATTTTTTATGTAGTTTATAACTACCTTATCATCACGGGTATCAACGCCACCCTTGTCACCGCAGATTGTGTAGCAGGCTTCGTTAGGGTCAGCCACATTAAGTGCCCAGCTTGATTGAAGATTTATAACTGCACCATTTTTCATTTTAATAAAACCGAACGCAGAATCTTCAACTGTATATTTTGTCGGGTCCCATGGTCCCCAGTCGTTACCTTGCTCTTCTTTATCTGCTAATTTTCTGAAGGTCTGACCCACTACCATTTCAGGCTCGTAGTTATCCATAATCCAGAGGGTCATATCAAGAGCGTGAGTGCCGATATCAATAAGCGGACCCCCACCTTGCTCATATTCATTAAGGAATACACCCCAGGTCGGAACTGCTCTTCGTCTTACTGCATAAGCATTGGCGTAATACATATCGCCAAACTCACCTTTTTCTGCACAAGCCTTAACATAGATATTCTCTGCAGTATTTCTGTTCTGATAACCAATGGAAAGCTTTTTACCTGTTCTTTCAGAAGCCTCGCACATTTTAACTGCTTCTTCATAGGTTTTTGCCATTGGCTTTTCGCACATTACATGCTTACCGCTTTCAAGTGCATCAATAGTAATAAAGCTGTGAGAACGGTTTGGTGTGCAGACATGGACAACATCAATTGTTTTGTCCTTTAAAAGCTCTTTATAATCCTCATACGCCTTTGCATCAGGTGTACCGAATTCTTTAACTGCTTTTTCTGCTTTTTCTAAAATAATATCGCAGAAAGCAACCATTTCTACCTCTTCAATATTTTTAAGTGCGGACATGTGCTTACTGTTTGCAATGCCACCGCAACCAATAATGCCAACTCTTAACTTTGCCATAAGGTGACCCCCTACATATAGTTTAATTACACCTATTTATTATACTACTTCTACAATATATTTCAATAGTATTTCTTCTTTTTTTGCATTAAATATTGAAATAGTTTATTAAATATTGTATAGTATTTTAAGATAATTTTGAAAGGATTATTTGATATGGCAAAGAAAAAGGTTTACGCAGTTGCAACTTCACACTTAGACACAGTCTGGAGTTGGGATTTAGAGGAATCTATAAGAGAGTATGTAAAGGCTACTCTTACAGAAAATTTCACATTATTTGAAAATTATCCGAATTACACATTTTCATTCGAGGGCTCTTACCGTTACGAGCTTATGGAAGAATATTACCCTGAGCTTTTCCAGAGAATGAAAAAATATATAGACGAGGGCAGATGGAATGTTTGTGGCTCTGCTTTTGAGAATGGTGATGTAAATGTTCCGTCACCTGAGGCACTTTTCAGAAATATACTTTACGGTAATTCATATTTTGAGGAAAAATTCGGAAAGCGTTCAGTTGATATTTTCTTACCTGACTGCTTCGGCTTTGGCTGGGCGTTGCCGAGTGTAATGCATCACGCAAATTTAAAGGGCTTCACAACCCAAAAATTAACCTGGGGCTCTGCTTACGGTACACCGTTTAATATTGGCAGATGGCGTGGTGTTGACGGCAATGAGGTTTTCGCTTCTGTAAACCCCGGCTCATATTCCCGCCCATTCAAGAAAATTCGTGATTGGGATTTCATTTTAAATAAATTAAAAGAAAACGAAAAATTCGGACTTAACTGGGACTATCAATTCCACGGCACAGGTGACCGTGGTGGTGCAACTAAAAAAGAGAGCGCTGAGCTTTTAGAAAAAGCAGTAGCATTAAATGATGATGAATTAGAAATCCATCCTGCTTCTGCTGATGAAATTTATCACGATTTAGATAAATTGTCAGATGCCCAAAAAGCAAAGCTTCCTGTATGGAACAATGAGCTTGTTATGCAGAACCACGCAGTTGGTGGTTACACCTCAAGAGTTATGAGTAAGCGTTGGAACAGGCACTCAGAAGAGCTTGCAGATATGGCAGAAAGAAGTGCAGTAATTGCCGACTACTTCGGCACATTGAATTATAACACACCTGCTTTAACCCGTGCCTGGAAGCGTAGCATTGCTCACCACTTCCACGATGATATGCCCGGTACCTCCTGCCAGAGAGTTTACAAGCGCTCCTGGAATGATTTATTTGTTTCAATGAATCAATTCAAGAACGAAATGAACGCTTCACTCGCTTCACTCACTTCACTTATGAAAACTGATTTTTGTAAGGGCAAAGCTGTTACTGTTTACAACTCTGTTGAAGCTCCAAGAAAAACTGCAGTTACTGCAAGACTCCAGAACATAAAAACAAAGCACATAAGAGTATTTGACGAAAACGGTAACGAAGTACCTGCTCAGGTTAAAAGTCAAAAAGGTAATATTACAGAAATTGTTTTCATTGCAGATGTAGATGCCCTTTCATTAAAGGTTTATGATGTAAGAGAAAGTGATGTTCCTTGCAAAATTGAAACTGCTTTAAAGGTTACAGTAAGCACATTAGAAAACGAAAAATATTCTGTAAAGCTTAACGAAAATGGTGATATTGAATCCATTTTTGATAAAGCAATAAATCGTGAGCTTTTAAAAGCGCCTATTGTTACAGGACTTTTCAACTACACAGGCTCAAAGGATTGGCCTGCCTGGGAAATGAATTATGAGGAAGCGAATAAAAAGCCTGACAGAATTCCTCAATTAGTTTCTAAAGGAATCATTGAAAGTGGCCCTGCAAGAGTTGCAATTAAAGTCACTCAAAAAGATGACAGAAGCGAATTCACTAATATCATTTCACTTACAAACGATGGTCAGATTGTCAGCGTAAACAGTGAGATTGAGTGGCAATCACTTCGCACAATGGCAAAGAACATTTTCACATTATCTGCTTTAAATGATAAGGCAACCTTTGATTTAGGTCTGGGTGCTATTGAAAGAACAAATATGAGCGACAAGCTCTTCGAGGTACCTGCACAAAAATGGGCAGATTTAAGTAGCCACGACGATGACTTCGGCGTTTCTATTTTAAGTGAATGTAAATACGGTTGGGATAAATACAACATCAACACACTTCGCTTAACAGTAGTACATACACCTAAAAAGAATTATAGAATTGACTCAATGCAATCTATGATGGATTTAGGGCTTAACAGATATTCTTATGCAATTTTCTCACACAAAGGCAAGGTTTCTAAGGAAACTCAGAAAGAAGCTAAATTCTTCACTCAACCACTTGTTGCAATTGAATGTGCAAAGCATGACGGCTTATTAGGCACTAACTACTCATTTATAAATGCTTCAAGCAGTGCAGTTATTGTTCGTGCAATTAAAAAGGCTGAAAAAAGTGATGAAATTATAATTCGTCTTAACGAGGGTGCAAATAGTAATATTGAAAACTACACTCTTACTCTTGGCAACGGCATAGAATCTGCTAAAGAAATGTTTGCAAGTGAAGAATATATAAAAGACGCTACCGTAATTGACGGAAAATTGGTTACATCATTCAAGCCTTATGAAATAAAAACATTTGCATTAAAGCTGAAAGAGCCAAATGTTAAAGGTACAAGTGTTACTTCAACTCCTGTTTCACTCAATTTCAACAAAAACATAATTACAAAGCAAGGTGAAAAAGGCGAATTTGAATTTACTTTACCTTATGAAATTACACCTGACAGCTTCACAATCGGCGGTGCTGAATTCACAATAAACAAGAACGGAAATAATGCTTTGGCTTGCGAGGGTCAAAAAATCAATATTCCTGCAAACAGTAAAAAGCTGACACTTGTTTGTGCATCTCTCAAGGGTGACAAAAATGCAGAATTCAGACTTGATAATGAAGCAGTAGAAAAATATATTCCGAATGCATTCGAGAGAGTTGCCCGTTGGGATATGTATGACTTCAAAGAAACTGCAAGAATTAAAAACTGTGAGGTAGCCTATGAAAGCACTCACTGCCACAAAAATGGTGAAGATGTTCTTGCAAAGCTTGTGTATTTCTTCAGCGTAACATTTGATGTTACAGGTAAAAATGAACTTACTTTACCGAGTGATAATGATATTATTATAATTTCTGCAACTGCAACAAATGGCGAAATTGCAGAAATCAAAACCCCTCTTTTAGAAGAAGTCGATGCAAGAAAATTCAAGTTCAGAATGACAGCAAAAGAAAAATTCCGTTACAGAGTCCAAAGAAGCATACTTAATATGGGCGATACAAAGCACCATAACAGAAAAAATTGGGGTAAAAACTACTAAAAATAAATTCCCCGCAACAGATTCAAAAATCTGTTGTGGGGAATATTTTTTTATTAAAAGATGCTTCCGATTAACATTTTGATGTATGTAATAATAAGATTCGGAATAGCTGTAAAGAAGTTGACAATTGTCTGGTCAATTGTACCGAGTGGGTCAGTTGGAAGATATGTATCTTCGAGATCTGCCGCTTTCTCTGTCTTTTTGATTGCGTAGCTGTCAATCTCAGTTAAAACTTGTTTTTTCTTCGGGTTTTCATCATCAATATCAGTTAAAACATAAGCGTTATAAATAAGCTTATTGCCATCAATTGTGATACCTGCAAAGCAACCACCGGCATTAGGATTTGTTTCGTTGCCTTCTTCGTCTTTTTCAGAGGTTGTAGCTGTATATACATCAGCACATTCAAAGATTGGGTCCATAGCGCTTTCATTTACGCTATATCTCTTTGTACCTGCTGTACTTGGAAGAGCGTAAATTGTACCATCTGGATTTAATGCGAAAGTTGTTTCCACGCCATTGTAAACCTCTGTTACATATTTTGTATCTTCACAAACAGCGTCACCCTTAACCTGTTTTGTTCTCATATACATATGGTCGTGACCTGAAAGAACAAGGTCAACATCAGTTTTATCAACGATATCAATAAGCACCTCGCGTAATAAAACTGTGTCAGGCTTATTGATGTTTTTACCTGCTGAGTAAGGTGCACGGTGAGTTAAAAGAATTTTCCATTGAGCATCTGAAGCAGTAAGGTCGTTTATAATCCAGTTTCTTTGTGCTTCTGTCATTGGGTACATATCATTTGTGTTAAGAACACAGAAGTGAGCAGTACCGTAATCGAATGAATAGAAAGTACCGTTAGTACCATTTAAAAGACCTGATTCACCTTTGAGGTTAAATGTTGTGTTAAACCAACCAACATTTAATTTATTTGTAATGTTACCCTCGTGGTTACCTGCAACAGGTGCGAGTGTTAATTTGTTATTATATTTACTGAATGCTTTGCTGTAATCCTGCCATTCTTCATTTGTACAATCGTTAACAAAGTCACCCATATTAACAACTAACTCTGCTTTAGGGTAAGTTTCCATAGCCGCATTCATAACAAGTGAAGCTTTGTAGAAGTTTTCGTAGTTACTTGCCTGAACATCAGCAATAGCAATAAATGTAAAGCTGTCGTCACCGTTATCTGTAAAGAATGAGCCTGTGTCACCCCAAACATCATTTTCAAGGCTACCTAAACGATAGTAATAAGTAGTACCCTTTTTAAGACCAGTAGCTACTACCTTATGGTTGTAATAACCCTGGAAGCTTTTTGTTGTACCTTCAAAAGAAGTTGCATTCTGGAAGCCTGAAACGAGATAGTCAGAAGCCTTAACAACTTGTGCTACTGAATCGCAATCGTCAGGTGTAAACCAGGAAAATCCCCTTTGTGTTTTTGTGTCACCATAAACAGTACAGCTCTGGCGTTCTACTATGTAGCCTGAAACATCAGCATTTTCTGCTGAAGCAGTGAATACAAAGCAAGACATAAGCATCATAACTGCAAGTACAGCTGAAAGTGACTTTTTAACTGTATTTTTCATAACTAACCTCCATATTTTTAGTACACATAGTACCACTATTTTAATTACAACATATTATACACCCTGATTACAATATTTGTCAATGAACAATGTGTAGTTTTTTTAAAATTTTTATTGTGCAGTGTGCTGATAATCATAGCTTTTCCCTTGAGTTCAGACGCCTGAAAAAGAAAAAAGCCCGGTAGATTTCTCTACCGGGTAAATTTGTTTTATTAAACTTAAATTACTTAAGTTCAACTTTTGCGCCAGCTTCTTCGAGCTTAGCTTTTGCTGCTTCAGCATCTTCTTTAGAAGCTGCTTCTTTAAGAGTTGCAGGAGCACCGTCAAC
>SVPR01000029.1 GCA_015065785.1 Oscillospiraceae bacterium
ATTTCTTTTGTTTCTGCAGGTGTTTTGTTCATTTTCCAGTTACCTGCAATAACTGCTTTACGAAGTGATTTATTCATTTTTATAAACCTCTGTTATCTTTTTTTCACTTACCCACAAATATGCGGGATTTACCTTTAATAAAACATAAATAATAGATTGCGTGCAGTTGGTGATTTCTTTCACCCCGAAGCGTATAAAGATACGCGAGTTTGGGTGAAAAAATCGCCAAATGTGCGTGATATATTATTTATCGTTTACAGCCTCAATGCCAGGTAAAGCCTTGCCTTCTAAGAACTCTAATGAAGCACCGCCACCTGTTGAGATGTGTGACATTTTGCTACCAAAGCCTAATGTATTAACTGCTGCTGCAGAGTCACCGCCACCAATAATTGTTGTAGCATCTGTTTCAGCAAGTGATTTAGCCACTGCAATAGTACCTTTTGCAAGGATTGGGTTTTCAAATACGCCCATAGGTCCGTTCCAAACAACTGTTTTTGCTGATTTAACAGCTTCAGCATAAAGCTCTGCAGTCTTAGGACCAATGTCAAGGCTCATCATATCTGCAGGGATTTTGTCTGCATCGCAAATTTCAACTGCGATTTCAGCATCAATTGGGTCCGGGAAGCTCTTTGTAATTGTAACATCAACAGGAAGAAGAATCTTAACGCCTTTTTCTTCTGCTTTTTTGAGCATATCCTTACAATAATCAATTTTTGTTTCGTCAAGAAGTGATGTACCAACACTGTAGCCCTTTGCTGCTAAGAATGTGTAAGCCATACCACCGCCGATGATAAGTGTATCTGCTTTGTTAAGAAGATTTTCAATAACATTTAATTTGTCAGCAACTTTAGCACCACCGAGAATTGTAACGAATGGTCTTACAGGATTTTCAACTGCGTTGCCGAGGTATTGAAGTTCTTTACCCATAAGGTAACCAACTGCTGCTTCTTCAACAAATGAAGCTACACCAACTGTTGAGCAGTGTGCTCTGTGAGCTGCACCGAAAGCATCGTTAACATAAATATCGCAAAGTGAAGCGAGTTCTTTTGAGAATTCTTCGCCATTTTTTGTTTCTTCCGGTCTGAAACGAGTGTTCTGAAGAAGAACAACATCGCCGTCTTTCATTTCTGCAACTGCTTTTTTAGCATTTTCGCCAACAACTGTATCGTCTGCTGCGAAAACAACATCCTGGTTTAAGAGCTCAGCAAGTCTTTTTGCAACCGGTGCAAGAGATTCTTTTTCGTTAGGACCGTTTTTAACCTTACCTAAGTGAGAGCAAAGAATAACCTGTGCGCCGTCAGCAATAAGCTTTTTGATTGTTGGAAGTGCTGCTGTGATACGGTTTTCGTCTGTAATAACGCCATCCTTAAGAGGAACGTTAAAGTCGCAACGAACGAGAACCTTTTTACCTTTTGCGTTGATATCATCAACTGTTTTCTTGTTTAAAAGACCCATTTTAATAGACTCCTTTGCATTGTTTAATTTTTTACGGATATTATTTTATAACATTTTTAATTCTTTTTCAAGTACATTCTACATTTTTAGGCAATTTTAGATATACATTATTCCACTCAAATTTGTGAAATTTTTGTCAGATTTGTCAAACCGCCATTTTTGTCCGCATTTCTTTTAATATTACCTTTTCTCGCCGTGACACCTGAACCTGTGTCATTCCAAGCTTTTTAGCCACTACTGTCTGCGTTTCACCTTTAAAATATCTGAGCTCTATTATTGCTCTGTCATTCTCTGAAAGTGAACTCAGGCAATCATCTAATGTAAGCCTTTCTGCAATTTTTTCTTCCTCGCCCATAATGGGAATATCAAATTGCTTTTCTCCGTTTTCATCATCTGCAGTAAGTGACACGGGTGGCATTGTTACTAAAAGCAGCTCTGCAGTTTCTGCAGTGGATAAATTCAAAAATTCGGCTAATTCTTTAACGCTCGGCTCAAAGCCGTATTCTCTTACATAGCGTTCCTTTTCCATTGCCACAAAACGAGCCTTTTCTTTTAGTGCCCTGCTCACCTTTACTGCTCCGCCATCACGAAAAATTCTTTTTATTTCGCCTAAGATTGCAGGTACTGCATAGGTTGAAAACTGAAAGCCTAATTCATCGTTAAAGCCGTCTGCCGCTTTAATTAACCCGACACACCCGGCCTGAAACAAATCATCATATTCAATTCCGCGATTTTTAAAACGATTTGCACACGAATGAACAAGGCCTAAATTATCTGAAATCAGTTTTTCTCTGTCATTCATACTTTTTACCGCTTATTCTTTTTTCCATAGTAACAGTTGTGCCTACACCTACTTTAGAACGGACAGTAAGCTTGTCCGAAAAGCTTTCCATAACTGAAAAGCCAAGACCTGAACGGTCACCGCCGACACTTGTGTAAAGTGGCTCACGAGCTTTTTTTACATCAGGAATACCGCAACCTCTGTCTCTTACAGATACTCTTAAAACTCCCTCACTGAACACTGTGCAGGTTATGTAAATTTTGCCTATTTTTTCTTTATAAGCGTGAACGATACAATTAGTTACCGCTTCGCTTACAATTGTTTTAATATCGCCTAATTCATCAACTGTCATATCGAGCTGAGAGGCAAATGCTGAAACAACAACACGGGAAAAACCCTCGTTTACTGAACAGCTGTCTAATATCATTTTCATCTGGTTTATCTTTTTCATATCCTTTAACCCTTTCTGTTAATTTCTGCAATTCTCGGTATTCCCGACATCTGCATTATTTTATAATTTCTATCGTCTAAATTATCTACTCTTATTTTTTTGCCGAGTGTTGTGGCGTAACGGTAACGCCCCATTACAAGACCGACACCTGAGCTATCCATAAAGCTGACCTCAGAAAAATCGAGAATTAAAAGCTCTGCCGTTTCTGACAAGGATAACGCCTCATCTATTGTTTCTCTTATTTCCGGTGCGGTGTGGTGGTCTATTTCACCTTTTAAATAGGCAAAAATATATTCGTTTTTTCTTTTTATTGTTACGGGCATATTTTTCACTTCCTTTGTTTTTTAGATATAATACAACAACATTTTTGCGAAACAAGTCACATTTTGACACGATATTTTATAAAGCTCTGATTTGACATTGTTTTATGAATATGTTACGATAAAGAAAATATGATTGTCAGGAGGATTTTATGGCAGTAAAAAAATATAATCCGCAAATCGATGTTGCGAAATTTCTTTTTTCAATAGTTATTATTTTATATCACAGCAACAAGCTCCTTTCGTTGGATTTTCATATTTTCCAGTACGGCTACACAGCAGTAGAATTCTTTTTTATGATTACAGGCTATTTAATGGTATGTTCTTCAAAAAAATTCGATTCCAGTTTACCCGGCAAAAGTACATTTACATTCACAATAAATAAAATCAAATCTTTTTATTTATATTTTATAATCGCCTTTGTAGTAGCATTTTTTGCAAGGAACCTTGCATTTTATCTTGATAAAACTCTTAATTTAGAAAAGCTTTTTGACAACACAGTTTTATCTGTAAACGAGCTTTTGCTTTTACACACAAGCGGTATTGATTTTGGTAAAATTTATAATGGCCCTACATGGTATTTATCCGCTATGATTATAGCTATAATGATTTTATTCCCAATTGTTCTTAAATTTAAGGATTGGATTACTGGCTGTGGCGGTTTTTTAATTGCTGTATTTATTTTTGCAATAATTTCTCAGACAAAGGGTAATCTTAATACAGTAGCTTGGTGGGAATTCATTTCTTTGGGCGTAATGCGTGCCATTGCAGGACTTTCATTAGGCTGTTTCCTGTTCGGTCTTGTTGAGAGGTTAAATGAGAATAACATAAGCTTAAAAGCCTTCCCGAAATTTCTCCTCTTTTTAATAGAATTAGCGTTAACTGCATTTTTATTTTTCCTTATGCAAATAAGAGGTAAAAGCCGCTTTGATTTTATTGCGTTAATTCTCATATTTATAATCACCTTTATTGTTTTAAGCGGTTTAACAACTCCTGCTAATATTAAAGGCAAGCGTTTCTTTGGTGCATTAGGTAAATTCTCTTTAGTAGGCTATTTAAACCATCGTTCAGTAATTTATTTACTAAATGCAGTTGCTCCGGAATTATCTTCTGATAAAACCTTTTTAGCTTACATTTTAGGCATCTTGATTTCTTGCTTGTTTGCTGAAATTCTTTATAGAATTATTACATTCTTATGGAAAAAGCTTTCCCCTTTTATTAAAAGGATTACTTTTGCTACAAGTCAACCATCTTAAAAGACAACAATCCTTGCAGAGTACACTTTCTGCAAGGATTGACTTTTTACATATAATATGGTATATTTCTCTTTGTTATTTTACAATTTTTTATATCTTTAAGGACGGTAATATAATGATAGAAAATATTTTTTCTGATGAAGTCAAAATTTTATCTAAATATATCAACAAATGCTTTACCTATTATAGCGATACCGCTTATAATAATTACTACATTATCAGTGACAATAATCCTTTAGCTGCTTACCTTGCGCCTGCTTTAATGCAAAACTCTGAAGAGGGCTCTGTTATAGTTGTTGAGGATTTTGATAACCTCACAGTAAATAAAGAATACTGCGAAGCAAATGCTCCTGGTATAGTTTATGTTTCATTGGATAGCTTTAAAAATATGAAGAAAACCGATAACTCTGTTTATCTTCTTCTCAATGACTCAAATCTTCACGATGAAAAGTGGTTCAATATTTTAGATATTTGTGAAGACAAAGCTAAAAACAGCACAAACACAAAAATTATTGTTGGTACCATTTTACCTGAACTTCGTGAAATACCTAACGGCATTAAACAATTTGCAGAACGCGAATACAATTATTATTATGAAACACAGGTTTCTGATAAAACAGCAGCTGAAAGCTTTTACATTGCACTTGAAAAGAAGTGCAGAAAAATTGTAAAAAATGGTTTTACAAAATTAAATATTTTCAGATATGACAATCTTTTAGACAGTAATTACGCAACAACACCTAACTTTGACTTTGATAAAATAGTGAAAGATGCTTTCGCTTCATCAAAAGTTGAAATAAACAAAGCGGATTTTTGTAAAAACTACTCCTTTATTCACACAAAAGATGCTGCCTGCGCACTTATAAAAGCGATTTTCAGTGCAAGAGATGGTCACATTTACAACATAACAATGCACAATGTAACTTTAGCTGACTTAAAGCTACAAATCCACAAAAGCTTCCCTGATAAGCTTTCATTATCAATTAACAGTGACGCTGTTGATAAAAATGAAATAAAATCATATTGCTTAAGCTGTCTTAAGGCGACCAAAGCAACCTTTTACTCTAAAAAGTTTATGTTTAATTCAGAAGAAGCTTTATACAGAGTTATTTGCAATGCATCAAATAATAATTATGATGTTCAAACAAAGCTTGAGTGCTACCAGGGTAAATTGCAACGCCTTAAAGATATTGAAATTGATATTCTGGCTGAAATTGACCGAATTTGTAAAAAGCATGACATTAAATGGTTCTTAGCCGGCGGCTCACTTTTGGGTGCAATTCGTGAAGGTAAAAGCATTGAATGGGATGACGACTTAGACATCGGCTTCCTTCGTGAAGATTTTGAAAAATTCCAGAAGATTGCTCCTAAAGAGCTTGACAAAAAATATTACTACTCATCCCCTTGGACTGATGATAACTGTCACTACTACATTGACAAAATCAGACTTAAAGATTCTTATTTCTCAACAGCTTATTCTAATCACTTTGAACTTGAAGATGGTGTTTTTGTTGACCTTATTGTTTATGACCAGACAAGTTCAAACAGATTACTTGAGAAATTCCAAATCAAATTTATTTGTGCGATGGTCAGAATACTCAACATTCGTTGGTACAATATTCCGAGAAAGGCTTATCGCTACAAATTAACAAAAATCGCACTTCCGTTCTTGAGATTAATTCCATGGAAGGTTCTTCACAAGCTCTTTGACATAGCAGCTACTATGTTCTCAAAGAAGAAAAATGCTGAATATCTTCTCGATAGTACAGGTCAGCACATTCGCTATGGCAGATTCCCAAAATATTATCTTGAAGAGCTTACAGAGGCAGAGCTTGATGGTCTTAAATGCCCGATTCCTGTTCACTATGCAGAGTATCTCTCATTCTTCTATGGCGAAAATTATTTCCCGAAGCCATCAATATCTTCACAGGTTGGTGCTCACCAATTTGCGCGTCTTGACCTTGGTGAATTTGTTTTTGAGGACAAAAAGCCCGGTGACTTCAGAGCAGTTGATATTAAAGGCGAGCTTTTTGAAGCTGAAATCGACTAATATAAAAACCCCTTGTTTTCAATTGAAAACAAGGGGTGATTTTTATTATCTTTTAATTGTTGGGTTAAGCCAGAATTTAGGTGTATCACCCTCAAAGAATTTTTGTGCTTCTTTCATCATCATTGCAGGGCTATCGCTATATGAGTTAATTGTATCGCCACCACGATGGTTTGTGAGAGTGCAATTATCAAGTCCTACAAGTGGGTTATCAGGGTCAACAGGCTCTTTGTCGAAAACATCGATTGCAGCACCCATAATCTCACCTGTTTTAAGAGCATTTGCTAAAGCACTATAGTCAACCATATAAGAACGAGCTGTATTTATGAAATACGCTGTTTTCTTCATTCTCTTAAACTCATTTTCACCGAGAAGAATTGCTTTACGGCTAAGTCTTGCGTGAAGAGAAACAATATCAGAATTTTCAAGTAACTGTTCAAGTGGAACGAACTTTGCAATATTTTTGTTAACATCATCATAGTTACCGAATGGGTCAGTAATTAAGAAACGACAATTAAAAGCCTTGAGCTTCTGATAAACAAGTCTTGCTACTGAACCAAAACCTATAAGACCGATTGTCATATCGCACATTTCGTGAATTTTTGTTGCTGTATTTGGATATTTTTCACGCCATTCGCCGTTATTTATTGCAATAGCTGAACGAGTAATATTTCTTGTTTCATTAAGAATAAGACCTACTGTAAACTCTGCAACTGCATTTGCATTATGGCTTGGATTAAGTAAAACTGCTACATTTCTTTCTGTACAAGCTTCAACATCAATATTTTCATGACCGCCACGGTTACAAAGTACTAATTTAAGTTTCTTGGCTTTTTCTAAAACAACCTTTGTAATTGGGCAAAGGTGGCACATAATTACATCGGCATCTTCAACCGCTTCAAGAAGACCAGATGGTAATTCCAATGTTTCAAAGCCACCTGTTTCAATTATTTTAACAATATTTCTCATTTCTGAACGGGATTGAACACCAAAATAAAAATATTCAATATCTGAAAAATTAAGATAAGGATAAGATTCGATACCCGCTTTCATCATATCAGGGGTAATAAAGTTATCGCCAATTGCAACACATTTCATTTTTTTGCCTCCGTTATTTGATTATTTATTTTGATTTTGCATAAGTAATTCTGCAAAAACCATATCAAACTCTGTTGTAATTTTGAAGTTCATTCTGTCGCCTTCTACAATACCAACATGGAATCCTTTTTCAAGATACATTCTGCCAGCTTCCATATAAGCATCTGTTTCTGCTTGAGTTAACTTCTCCTGAATTTCCTTAAACTCTTTTACATTAAAGGTTTGAGGTCCCTGGTCGCAGAAAATTGTTGACCTTTCCGGAACACAAGTACTTTCTTTGCCATTTTCTGCTATTAAAACAGTATCAATAGTTGGCAAAGAGGTTGTTACCATATCATATTCTTTAACCATTTTAAAATTATCTTCAATAATTCTTTGAGATACAAAAGGTCTTGCACAATCGTGAATGCAAAGAAAATCTTCTTCAGTAGCATTGCCGCCTAAATCCTTAATACAAGCATCAACAATATTTACCATTGATAAAAACCTTGTTTCACCGCCAGATATTATAATTATCTGTGATGCATCTACATCATATTCCTTTAACATATCAAGGCAGTATTCCATCCATTGTGGATTCATTGCTAAAATTACCTTATCAATATCAGGTGAAGAAATAAAGGTTCTTAATGTGCGAACAATAATCGGGATATCGGCAATTTTCAAAAATTGCTTTGGTACGCTACTTTCCATACGAGAGCCAATACCACCCGCGAGAATACCTGCATAATTCATAATAAATACTCCTTAATAAACTTTTATTTTTCATCTTCGCTTTCAAATAACTCTCCACGAAGATCAACTTCTCTAAAAGGTGTTTCGCCTTTAACATCAAAAATATATTTACCTAAATCTATTCTTGCAAAATTATGTGGACATTTTCTTTTACCGTAATTCGGCTTTTCCATATAATCAGGTCCGTAAGCATAATTTAAATAACCTGTATAGTCAACCGGGATTGGTGCTTTAATACCATCAAAATCAACATAAACGGTATCTTCAAGCCCTGCTTTTGGCAAAGGACCATCTTTAAGTTTTTTGCCAACGCTATCTATAAGCAAGGTTGCATCTTTTTTATTCATAAACAGTTTAACAAAAAACTCAAACCACCAATGATAAAAGCCTAGTGGGAATATACGCAAAAACGGAAGAATTATTTTAGTAGCATAGTATTTATGCTTTCTTCTGGCTTCATTGTACCACCTCAAAATAATGCAATAATACAAAAACACTAAAATAAAGCTCTGTATTACTCTTAATGGTCTGAAATTGCTTGTCTGGTCATAAACCAGAATATCGACAAACACACCATCCGGAAAAACATTTTTCGCTGAATAGGTAGTAGAAAAATATGTTGATTTAAGTCTTACTTTTTCAATTGTGTAGTGACTTCCGCTACCATTAAATGGTGAAGAAAACTCAAATTTTTCCTGGAGATTTTCTTCGCAGATTTTTCTGAATTTTTGGTAGTCCTTGCGAAGCATACCAATATCAAGGTCATCATCCCACGGAATAGAGCCACCCGAACGAACAGCACCTAAAAGCGAACCGCCTGCGAGGAAATACTTAATATCATTTTCAACACAAATTCTATCTATTTCTTTCAGAATTTCAACTTCAAGTGCTTGAATTGTTTTTATTTTACCCGCATAAAATGCAGTATTATCTGAAATATCATATTCTAACTCAGATAAGTATGAAACAACATGCTTGACTGCCGTCGAAAGACTAAAAGCTGTTTCCAGCTCCAAAGAATTGAATTTCAAGCAATTCATACAAGAATATTCGCGTGTTATTTTTGATGAAAGATTTTTTTCTAAATCAAACTTATCGGGATAAATTTCAAAAATAAGTTCTTTAATATCGGCAACAGAAATTTCTGAAGAAGCAACATTATATATATGACCTTTTTTAGCAACCGCCGATGAAAGAAAAATATTTTCACAGGCATCTCTCACATAAGACACTGTAAATTTTCGTTTATAATCATCATCTGTAATAACAACCCTCTGTGTCGATACACACTCCTCTATGATAGCTTTAAAATCGACACAAGGCGTATTATAAAAATCTGGTGAAAAAACATTATCAAAACGCAATAATGTGATATTGAAATCATTTTCTCTTAAGGTATTTCTTAAAAGCTTTTCAATTTCAAGATAGTACTCAACTTCAGGTGATTTTTCACACATTTTCTCAATATAAAAGCTAAGTTCTCTTTCGGAAAGCGATGTAGCCCCCTCTTTAAAAGCTTTTATTTCAGGCAAAACAACACTTAATACGAATTTGGATTTTTTGTTTTTGGCAAGCTCCAACATTTTACTTAACTCTGTAAGTGTTTTCTCTTTATTATTTAAAGCTGTACTGTCAATAAAAAAATAAAAAAGATTGTTTTTTTCAGATGCTGATTTTAAAGCATCGTAATCAAAAGAAGCAACACCTGCTTCATTAAGTGTTCCGGTTCGATAATCACTTATGTTACCATAAGTTAAATATTTAATATCTTTAAAGATTGGGAATTTTTGATTTGCATTTGCAACTGCATATAATAAATAATCGCAAAGGAATGTATCATCACCGCCAAAAATCACATTTTGGAATTCCGGGAATTTTTTTCTTTTTTTATATATCGCTTTAAAATGAACCTTTAATGCTTCTGCAGTCATTATAAGTTCATCTTCAACTACTAATTGCTTCATTAAGAAACTCTCCACTTACAATAATAGGTAAATTATAACATATTTTTATGTTGTTTTCAACTACATCAAGCTAAGTATATCCTCTGCCATTCTTTTCGTACAGTTTTCAGTATTCTCTACAAACCTACCTATAAATGCTTTTAAATAAGCATAATCATAAGGCTTTTCAAGAGTTTCAACTAACGCTTTGGCATCCGACTCCTTATAACCTGGTAGCTCATTATAATCAATTACTAAACCTCTTACTGTTTCGTAATTATTCATATCATAATTATAGAAATAAAGAGGAATATTTTTAATTCCTGCTTCATAAACCACACAAGAGTAGTCGCTAATCAATTTATCAGCACAAGTGAGCATTTGAAATGTTGAAAAATCATTATCTATTATTGCACGACTATCTGAAAGCACTGTTTTTGTTAGAGGGTGTAATTTGATAATCAAGTTATATTTATCAAAATTAAATGCTTCTAAAAGCTTATTAAAATTCTCTTGAAACTGCTCTTCATTTTTTCTGAATGTTGGTGCATAAACAACATTAGTTTTTTCTTTTAACACGGGATATTTCTCGAAGATTGCTTTTCGTGTATTTTTTATATACTCTTCATCATTAAGCAAATCTATTCTTGGTAATGTGAACTTTCTGAATTTATCTGCAGTTGACTTGAAGCCCTCCATTAAAACTTCTTTATAATCTTCACCTGCATAATAAATAACATCATAATTTTCGTGCATTTTCATAACGGAAGCAATTGTTTCTGAACTGCCCTCGCCTTTACCGATGATTTGCCAACCAAATTTTTTTAATTTACCAACTGTATGCCAAATCTGAACGATTTTCAAGCTTTTTTTATGCTTTAAGATACTTACCACAAGGCAATATGTATCCAAAACACAAGCTTCAGAGGTTGCCAAATGATACATTTGCGTAAACAAATGAAAGCCGTAAGATATTTTAGTAAAAACAGTAGAATTCACACCGCCGTCTAATGTGCGACACAAATAAACTACTTTCACGCCGTTTTTCAGGAGTTCTTCACCAAGCAGTTTAAAGTCGTCATTCACTTCGTTTGATTGACGGCTTATCATAACAACTTTTTTCTGTGATTTCAAAAGCTTGAAAAAAGAATATATTATATTTAACACAAAGATAAATGTTTTTAACATCAATACTTTCATAGGAAACATCTCTTATTTTAATATTTGAATAAATATTATAACATATAATTGCTATAAATTCAACAAGTCGGCTTTTATTGTCGTTTAAAATAATCAATATCACTCAAATAAAAGCTTCTTATGTAGCCTTTAGGTGATACAAAAACTATTCCGTTTGAGTTTTTATTGAAATAAACTATATCGCCGTCTTCGGCTTCTTTTCTTTTTAATGACTTTTTGCTTTTGATTATTTTATTTGCAGTTTTTAAATATTTCTTCGGTGTTTTGCAGTTGCACTCTCTGCCGTGCTTTATAAAATGCTCTTTTAATTCTTCCGTATTTTTGAAAGAAAACCCGAAAGAATTCTGTGCTTTTATTAAGTTATTTTCGCTTGTTACGATTTTTTCAAATAATCTGACAAAAAAATTCTTTCTTGAACGCTTTTCTATTTCGCTTCTTTTCGCTCTGCAATCTTCACAACGCTTTGGCAAATGCAGATTTTTACTTTTATAAAAGGCTATTTCTGAATCGGTTAAAGTGAAAGTTTTACCGCAAGATACACATTTTTGTTTTAACATTTCAGCACCACAACTCAATTATTAGTAAGTTCAATAATTTCTCCTGCAGAAAGTTCTGCTTTAAGACAATTACCTTCAATAATATAAGGTTTATTTGCTTTGAGATTTTTTGTTTTATCATTTAATTTAATTTTTAATGTGCAGTTGTTTTCAGCAGTAACTGTACCACTTTTAAGAATTGAATTTTCCCAAGAAATATCAAAAGTCAGATTTCCCCTTGCTTTAAGACCTTTAACAGCACCTTTTTTCCAGTCATCCGGTAAAGCAGGTAAAAGTTCAGAAATCCTGTTGTCAGGAGAACCAAGGTGACTTTGAAGAAGCATTTCTGTAATAGCTGCAACACCACCGAAGTTACCATCAATCTGGAATGGTGGATGAATGTCAAAAAGGTTGTTGGCAGTGCATTTTTTAAGTAAATATTTAAGGTGGTTGTAAGCATTTTCACCGTCTTTAAGTCTGGTATAGAAACAAATCGTCCAAGCTCTTGACCAACCCGTTGAACCACCGCCGTTTTCAATTCTTCTTGCAATAGTTCTTTTTGCCGCTTCATATATTTCAGGTGTGCTTTCGTTAATCTGGTCACCGGGGAAAAGTCCGAAAAGGTGTGAAATATGTCGGTGACCCGGCTCAGTTTCTTCGTAATCTTTAATCCATTCACGGATTGTACCGTAACGCTCACTTATTTCCATAGGTGGAAGTTTTTCTAAAACTTCAGAAAGAGTTTTTGAAAATTCTTCATCTTTCTTGAGAACTTTACAAGCGTGAACAGTACGGGTGAAGAGTGCATAAATAATCTGAAAATCTATTGTTGCACCCTCAGTAAACATACTTTCCTGTTTTTCACCATTAGCATCAATATAATAAAACTCATTTTCAGGAGAGTTTGAAGGAGATGTGATAAGTTGACCTTTTTCATTCTCTGTTAAATAGTCCTGAACAAATTCACAAGACCCTTTTAAAATCGGATAAATCTCATTGAGATATTCTGTACTGTTAGTGTATTCATAATGCTCCCAGAGATTAAGGCAAAGCCATGGTCCTGCCATAGGGAAAAAGCCGCAATCAACGCTGTCGTGAACACCAGTTCTTCCGAATGCATCGGTAGTGTGGTTAACAACCCAACCTCTTGCGCCGAAAAGCTTCTTTGCAGTTTCATGACCGAAAAAGCTGACCATTTTCATAAAATGAATGAATGGTGCAGAAGTTTTTGAAAGGTTAGCACTTTCACTTGGCCAATAATTCATCTGAAGATTTATATTTGTGTGGAAATCACTCCCCCACGGAGGATTAAAATCGTGACACCATATACCCTGAAGATTAGCAGGAAGTTGTGCATTTTTGCCTGAACTTTCAATTAAAAGATACCTGCCAAAATTATAGTAAAGAGCGAATAAATCAGGGTCGTATTCATCCCAGTTAAGCTCCTTGAGTCTTTTGTTTGTGGGGAGCTTACTGAATTCAGTTTCTTCTAATTTGAGCTCTACATTACTGAACCATTTTTTATGGGTTGAAATGTGAGTTTCTTTAACCTTTTCATAGTCAGCATTTACAAGATTTTCGATTGTTTTATTTAACTTAGTTTTAAAATCTAAAGCTTCGTCAATATCAAACTTATTAACATCGTAATTTGTCTCAAAAGCGGCATAAACAATAACAAAAGTCGCATCAGTAACAGTTATTGTGCTATGGTCAGTAGTCAATTCACCATCTGTTTTAATGCGGAGCTTTGCCCCAAAGGACATACCTTCACCACCCTCGCCATAGTAGTGATGTGTGCAGTATGTAACTCTACCATTCATAATGATTGTATCAGAATTTACACAGGAGCTGTATGCATCCTGCTTTCTTTTAATACTTACATTACAGGAGAATGGTTTATTGTCAGTTTCCACCTTATAAACAAATCCGTCAAAATCTTCACTGATAAAACATTCACTTTTAAAATTAATTTTGCTCTTTGTCCAGAAAATTCTGGTAATAGCTTCACTTAACTCTAATTCTTTGCGATAATCTGAATATGGAGATTTATCAAAGAAATCAATGAAAATCTCACCGAAGCTTTCATAAGAACGGACAACCGGCGGGTCTGATAAAAATGTTTCACGAGCAAGTGCGGCTGCTTCTTTTAGTTTTTCTGCCCTTACAAGTTGGCGGATTTCTTTAAGCGCTTCAGGTGAAGCGTGGTATTTTTCCTGAATCTGTCTGCCGCTCCAGAGAGATTCTTCATTTATTTCAATCTGTTCGCAATGAGGGTTACCATACTGCATTGCACCGATTCTGCCGTCACCTAAAGGTAACGCCCACATCCAGTCATTTATAAATTCATCATACCAGAGTTTTGTTGACATAATTTCACAACCTATAAGACATTTTTATACATTATACCATTTGAATAAAGGGGTTTCAATATTATGCGAAGATTTTATCCGGATAAAAACAAATGCTTTTTTCTTTTTGCTATTGCAAAATTCTGAATTTTTATATATAATATTTACACTTGCTTGTGTAGCACAGCTGGTAGTGCAGCTCATTCGTAATGAGCAGGTCTATGGTTGTATTTAAGGATACATCTTTTTATACCCAACTCGCAAGTAAAATTTAATATTAGCTGGTGTGGCTCAATGGCAGAGCAGCTCATTCGTAATGAGCAGGTTGCAGGTTCAATTCCCGTCACCAGCTCCATCAAAAAAACCGTGTAAACCCCAGTGTTTATGCGGTTTTTCATGTTTTAATACTGCCATGTATCGAACCAAAGGTTTATCGACATTTTACCCTAGTTTTATCTATTAGTCAACTAAAAAGCAACTGTTGAAAACTATGCAACTATCACTATAAAACTTAACAAGTACAAATTAAAAGGACGATGGAGTTTGCCTATTTCCATTGTCCTTTTTCGTATTCAATAATATAGTTGTAATCTTGTTTTTACTTAACACCTTTACTTAACAAATAAGTTCTTCATAAATTGTCAGTATATAACCTGGTGATAACTCGATAGAAAAATATTCTAATGTAAGTGTATCAATAAAATCAACACCAACCCCTTTACATTTTCCGTAGGCTTCTTTTGCAGTCCATAGTTTGAAGAAACGTGATAACAATTCATCTTCTGTAGCCGGATTAAAATCATTTTCATCAGGTGTTCCATTAAACAAATACTTTAGTTCTGTTTCAGTGCAAATTTTCTTTGCAATTTTTAAATCAATAGGGCGTATTTTTTCAATATCAATACCAATTTCGTTTTCAGATATAGCACAAACAACAAAATTTCCTGAATGGCTTATGTTGAAACAACACGGTAAATCTTTTAAGTAAGGTTTGTCGTGTTCATTTTTGTAAAACACTATAGCTGTTTCATCAACAGAACACCATTCTGCTATTGCCTTACGAGCGAGCATTTCACCTGCAACAGTTCTTTTTTTATCATCAACAAAACGAAACTTATTAACTCGTTGTTGCTTTTCAGGTGACATAAAAGAAAAATATTTATTGTATTCTTCATCAGTTAAATCGCGAATGTCGTACTTATACCATTTCATTGTTTTTCAATAAAATCAATAACATCTTTAACAGTCTTTAAATCTTTTATTGCTCTGTCAGGAATTTCAATATCAAATTCGTCTTCAACAGAAACTGCGAGATTTACAAGGTCAAGTGAATTAAGACCTAAATCTGACATAAGAACAGTATTTTCTGTAATTTCAATTCCTTTGTCGCCTATGGTTTCTGTGAGAATATTTTTTAATTTTTCTAACATATTATTACACTCCTTGAGTTCTTTTAATTTTCTTTGTAGTGGTTTTAGGGAATTCAATTTCTCTTATAATAATTTCACCAATATTTCTTGTTATAGGTAAATTTTTATTTAAGTCTTTAATATCTGAATGAATCAATTCTTTTGCGTTTTCTGTTTCTTTATTAAGAAAAACTTCAGCAACAATTAAATTGTTTTTACCGTAACAAATAACTTCTTTTACATAAGGGATTTTATAAATTTCAGATTCAATTGCTTCAGCAGGAATGTTTTCACCGTTGCTTAAAATAATAAGATTTTTTATTCTGCCTGTTATATGTAAAGCACCGAACTCATCAATAAAACCAATATCACCAGTTTTAAAATATCCATCAGATGTAAAAGCCTTTTTGGTTTCTTCTTCATTGTTCCAGTAACCTTGCATAACATTAGAGCCTTTTACAAGAATTTCACCATCATCTGCAATTTTTACTTCGTTACAAATAAGTGGCAACCCAACACTACCGATTATGTTGAACTTATTACGATTAACAGCAACTACAGGGGAACACTCGGTTATGCCATAACCATTTATTACAGTAACCCCAAGAGAGTTGAAACCATCAATATATTTTCTTTCTATGTTTGCACCACCAGAAATAATAAGCTCTAAATTACCACCAAAAGACTCTATTACAGATTTAAAAAGTTGTTTTCTTAAATCGATTTTGAGTTTAAGTAAAACATTGCTTACAGTAATGAGAGTTTTTAGTAATTTATCTTTATTCTGTGTTTTTGCAGTAGTCCAGATTTTATTGTAAAGAGTTTCTACAATAAGTGGAACTACAGAAAGATGTTGGGGTTTCGCAATTTTAAAATCGTCCTGAATTCTTTTTAAACTCTGGTTAATGTGAACAGTTAAACCATAAAGAAGAACAGAGTAAACACCGGCAACAAGACCAAAAGTGTGGTGAAGTGGCAAGAGTAACACCGTAGCACCTTCTATAAGTGCATTCTGACAAGTTGCAACAGTATCAGTAGCAAAGTTGCCGTGTGTTAGCATTACACCCTTGCTTTTGCCTGTTGTACCTGAAGTGTAAACAATTGAGGCAAGCGAATCTTTAGCGGGCATTATTTTAATAAACTCGCGGTTCCCATTTTTTATTAACTCCTCCCCTTGGCTAATACAATCAGGAATCTTTTTCATATTTAAAAAAGTTACCTGTGAAAGTGTTTCTTTTAATTCTTCTGCAATATCGCTGTATGTATCAGAGTAAACAAAAAGAACAGAGTTACTGTCAACAAGTAATTCTTTTACACTTTCTCGGTCGAGTTCTTTATCTATAGGAACAATAACATTGTTTCCACAAGTAACAGCAAAGTGGGTTAAAATCCAATTGTAACTGTTTTCACCAAGAACCGCAATATTACAATTCCTAAAATTTTCACTGAACAAATAAGTCCCAAAACAATCAACATCACTTTTAAAAACTTCATAACTTATAGAAATAAGTTCCTTCTTTTTCGTATAAGAAAAAGCGATTTTTCTTTTATAATTTTCTGTGCAGAATAAAAGCAGTTCTTTTAATGTGTTGATTTGTGGGTGTTCATATAGTGGGTAAGTTTTCATTTAATTCACTCCATATACCCAATATTTTTAAAATACTCAACATATTTTCTCATATATTCAAAATCAATTTCAGACCACTCAAAGCCGAGAGATTTTAAATATTCAACAGTAAAATCGTTTTCAATACGAATATTGCTATCGTAGTTGAGTTGGTCGTTTTCGTCCATATCATTTATGAATGTTTCAAAAATATGTTCAAGTCCTGTTTGTTTTGCGGTTGCTTTTAATGCATTTGTAAATGTTTCGCCTTCAACAGTTTCCATTGTGAAACCAAGGTTGTTAAATATTTTAAGAAGTTTGTCAAAATACAACACCTTAATACTGTTTATATGGAAAACATTTTGTTCGGTATTAAAATGACGAGTAATTTTCATAACCGCATTTGCAGCTTCGTCAATTGGTGTGAATTCAGCGTAAAGATTCATAAGATAATCAGGGAAGATTCCAAGCTCTAACACACTTTTTACTCTTTGTAAAAATGCATTTGATTCATAATTTTTCTGGAACTTACCATCACTTAAACGATTTGTTAAGTTACCCATTCTCATAATGTTTGCCTGTAAGCCATCTGCCATAGCATCAAGTACAGCTTTTTCTGCTTCAAATTTACTTCGGGCATAAACATTTTCGAGTGGTTGCCCTATGTACAAAGTATTTTCGTAAAAATGTAACTCGTTTTCACTTACTACACCATCAAAATCGTCACCAAAGCTGTTACCAGAAACACTTAATGTTGAGGTGTGAATAAGCTTTGCATTTGAAAGCTTACAGAATTCAATTAACTTTTTAGTAGTTTCAACATTTGCTTCATAAAAATATTTGTATGAACCATAATGCTTTACACTTGCGGCACAGTTAATAACTGTGTCAACATTTTTTAATAAATTGTTGTATTCTGTTTCCTGCAATCCGAATTTATCTTTTTGTAAATCAGCACAAATGACTTTTATTCTGTCGCAACATTCATATTTGTTACCAAAATAGAATACAAGTAAATCTTGCAAACGGTTACTACTATCTTCTTCATTGTTTCTACGAACAAGACAATATGCTGTGCCGTTATCGTTGTCAAGGAAATCCGCAAGAATATGAATACCTAAGTAACCTGTAGCACCAGCAAGAATAATGTTGCCAACATTACTTTTTTCAGGTTTTGAAATATACTCAACCTTGTTTTTATCTAAAATCTTATTAATCTTTGTGAAATCAATATCATTGAACGAAATAATTTGTTTGTCACCATTTTCAATGAATTCACAAAGTTCTCTGACTGTTGGATAGTCGAAAACATTCTGAAGAGCAAAATATATACCCTCTGTGTGTGCCTTTGAAACTAATTCAATTGCTTTTAAGCTGTCACCGCCAAGGTCAAAAAAGTCGTCTTCAATTCCCACAGGAGAAGTAGAAAGAACTATTTCAAAGAGTTTACAAAGTTCTTTTTGCATCTGTGTTTCAGGTGCAACGAATTCTGTGTCATTTGCAATATTTTCAAGGTCAATTTCGGGTAACGCAGATTGTGTGAAAGATGTATTTGAATTAATATTTGTATCTGCTATTTTGTTACTTGTTTTAAGCAATTCTCTCAATATTACCTTGTAATTCGCCAATAATTCTGAAATAGTATTTTCTCGGTATAATTGAGTCGAATACTCAACAGAAATATTCACTTTTTTAGATTGTGGCATAATTGTAAATGTGAAGTTGTATTTTGATGTAGTAATAGGTACTGGTAAAAGAGTAACTGGTTTATCCGCAAATAAAAACTCAGTAGATTCATTGCTTTGATAAGCAAACATTATATCAAACAAAGGATTGTTTTTATTTGTCGGCAAATTCAAAGCTTTGACAAGATTCCCAAAAGGATAATTTTGATGTTCTATTGAATTTATAGTACTTTCTTTAACTTCACTTAAAAAACTTGCAATTTCTTTTGTTGGAATAGGCTTATTGCGTAAAGCAATAGTGTTAACAAACATTCCAATAGCATTAAGATTTTGTGTGTTTCTTCCACTTACAGGGATTCCAATTGTTACATCTTCACAATCATTAAACTTTGATAATAAAACATAAAAAGCACTCATATAAAATACAAAAGGTGTAATATTCAATTCCTTGCATTTGTTTTGTATTTTTAAATGCAAGTTAAAATCAATTGTGTCATATAAAACATTTCCTGAAAAAGAGCGTTTTTTAACAGGTGGAAAATCTGTTTTTGTTTTATTTTGAACATTGTCAGAGAACACAGAAAGCCAATATTTTTCGCTTTCTGCGTAATTATGATTCTGAACAGCAAATTCTTTATATTGAAAAGGTGAATTTTCAATGCTTCTGCCCATATAAAGCTCGTTGAGTTCGTTAAAGAAAACAGGCATAGAGCCACCATCTGTAATGATGTGGTGCATATCAATCATTACAGTGTTTTTATATATACCTACTCTTAAAAGCGGTGCTTTTGAAAGGTCAAAGGGACGAATGAAAGCAGTTATATTATCATTTTCAAGTTCTTCAACTTCACAAAAAGCAGAATCGTTTATAACCGCAATAATATTACCATCTTTATTTTCAAAATGTGTGCGTAAAATTTCGTGACGGTCAATAAGCCCATTAATTGCTTTTTGTAATTTTTCTTTATCTACTTTATCAACCTTAAATATATAAGGCACATTGTAGGTTGTGCTGTTACTGTCCATATTTTGTGCTGTGTAAACACGCATTTGTGCCGGTGTTGCAGGAATATCTCCTGAAAAGTCAAACATTTCAGCAGTTTCTTCTGCAAAAGTTAATTTTTCTGCAAGGTCTTTTATTGTGTCACATTCAAAAATAGTTTTTGTGTCTGTATGGTAACCTTGTTTTTCGAGTTCTGCAATAAGTTCAATTGATTTTAAACTGTCTCCACCTAAGTCTATGAAGTTATCAGCGATACCAACTTTTTTAATATTGAGCACATCTTCTGTGACTTCTGTAAGCACTTTTTCTTTTTCCGTAGTTGGAGCAATATATTTTGTAACGTCTTCTTTATTATACAAATTCACTTCAGGCAAAGGTTTTCTATTGATTTTTCCACTTGGTGTAAGTGGCATTTCAGCAAGATGTGTAAAAATATGTGGCAACATATATTTAGGTAATCGTTTGCCAATTTTCGAACGGATTTCTTTCGCTTCAAGTTCTTTACCTGTGTAAAAAGCACAAATAAGCTGTCTGCCCTCATTGTTTTTACGCACTACAACAACAGCCTGAGAAATTTCTTCAATGCTACAAAGAGCATTTTCAATTTCACCAAGCTCAATTCTAAGTCCGCGTATTTTTACCTGAAAGTCATTTCTGCCAACAAAAGCTATATTTCCGTCTTCACGCCAGTATACTAAGTCACCTGTTTTGTAAAGTTTGCCTTCTCCAAACGGATTATCTATGAATTTTTCGGCAGTAAGTTCAGAACGATTTAAATAACCAGCACCAACACCATCACCAGCAATACAAAGTTCACCAGTAGAACCGATTGGTGTGATGTTTTTATATGTATCTAATATATATATTTGAGTGTTGTCTATAGGATGACCAATAGTAATATCGTTTGTATTTGAAACATCCACAAGAGTTGAATAAATTAATGTTTCAGTTGGTCCATAAACTGTATAAATTTTAATTTCAGAATTAAGTTTCCTTATTCTATCAAGTAATTCAGGTTTTAAAACTTCACCACCTACAACATAGCAGTTGATGTTTTTTACAAATTCACCAGTTTTGCTATTGTTAATGTAATTTGTCATTTTAGTTGGTGTTGCCCAAAACAAGCAATTTTTATACAAAGACATCATTGTTTCAAATGAGGCTTGGTTGTATTGCTGTTCTTCACTTGCAAGAACACAAAGTTTACTGCTAATAAGAGTGAAAATTGTGTCCATTTCAAAAACATCAAAAGTAACTGTGTTAATAGCAATCACGGTATCAATGTTATTGAGAAGATATTGATTTGAAAAGGTGAAATTAATCATATTTTTGTGGAAAATAATTGCACCTTTTGGATTACCGGTAGAACCAGACGTATGCAAAACGCAAAAATAATTCTCGAGTGAAGTTTTGATTTGTGTGTTACCAGTATGTTCATTAGACAAAAATGCTTTTATGTTTTCATCATTTATAAAAGCAACAACTTTATCTTGATTTGCCATATACTCAATTCTATCCTGTGGATAATCAGGATCAATTGGCATATAAGCAGCACCTGCTTTTAAAATACCTAGCATTGTTGAAATTAAATAGCTTCTTCTTGGCAAAGCGAATGCAACAATATCACCCACTTTTACACCTTTTTCAATAAGTGAATGCGCAATTCTGTTTGCTTCTTCATTAAGTTCTTGGTAGGTAAGTGTTTTATCACAAGCAATAAGTGCAATTTTGTCAGGGTGTTCCTTTACTCTTTCTTCAAATAACTCGTGAACACATTTATCTTTAGGGTAGTCAACTTTTGTGTCATTAAATTCAAAAAGAAGCGTGTTTTTTTCTGCTTGAGATAATATATTTAATTCATAAAGCTTTTTATTTTCGTTTTCAATTCCGTCAAAAAGCAGGTTTAAAATATGAGTGTTAAGTCTTTCAATTTCATTTTCAGTAAATTTTTCGGTTAAATAGTCATAATGAATTTTAAAAATACCTTCATTGTCACGGTCGTCAATATGAATCTGTAAGCTTTCACTCTGTGAACCGCAGTGATACCACTCAGTTTCAAAACTTTCACCTTCAACTGTTGCGTTCTGGTAGCTGAGCATTACATCATAAAGTTTTTCCTGAAAATCAAATTCTTGTCTTAATGTTTTAAGTACATCACCATAATTAAACTTCTGGTGACGGAACACTGAGAAAACAGTTTTTTCTACGCTTTCAAGATTTTCTTTAAAGCTTTTTTCGTTTTCGAGTTCAATTAACAATGGTACTGTGTTTATGAACATACCCATTGTATTTTTTTCTTTGAAATTACTTCTGTTAAGAACCGCTGTGCCTATGTAAAATTTTTCTGTGTTGAGCTTTGTTCTGTTTATGTATGATGACAATGCATTCAGAAATAATAAAAATTCAGAGGTATTATTATTTTTTGCAAAAACTCTTATAATTTCCGCTTTATCTTTACTGATAACAAAAGTTTTTCTTTCTGCGTTTAGTGTGCTTGTTTGCTTTTCATTTAAAAAAGTTGCTTCATCACATTTTTTAAATTGTTCTATAAAAAATTCTTTATCTTTTTCGTAACGCTTGCTATTAGTGTAACTTTCTTCTGTTTCAATACAATCACAGTAAGAAAATGCTTCAAAAGCTTCGCCACACATTATTTTATTAAATTGTGTACCCATAAGTGACAAAGTCCAAGCGTCAGAAATTATGTGGTGAAGTCTCGCAAAAAGACCATATTTTTCTGGTAAAACTATAATTTTAATATCACAAAGAGAGCCTGTTAAATCTAACGGCTCTCTTGCTTTTGTTTTAGCGTAGTTTTTAAACTCATCTTCAGTCTGGAATTCTAAAATTTCAAACTCCTGTTCTTTAAACGCAACAACTTCTTGTGTTGCGTTATTGTCGTTTTCAAGAATTCTTGTTCGTAAAACTTCATTATTTTTTAAAAGTTGGTTTACTGCATTGCTGATTTTTACAGAGTCAGCTTTTCCATCAATGAGCATACTACCAGCTACTACAGAAATAGCTCCGCCGTGAAATTTTTCCATTTCATATATAAGTTTTTGTGGTTTGGTTAAATTCATAAGTACACCAGCTTTTTATAATAAGTTAATTAGAAATATTATACTAACTCTACTACTATTTGTCAATAAATGACATAAGATTACATATCTACATAGTAAAAAAGTATCTCGTTATAAAAATCTATTAATCAGCTTTTTGAATCCCGTAATTTTATTTGCATTTACTTTTTCATTCAACATACAAAACTATTTTTTTACCAAAAGCAAAAGTACCATAAATAGTATAATGCGTCTGATATAATGTGAGCATAGGCTACCTAAATTGTCAAAATGAAGTTATGGTTTTCAGTTTCATTTTTTCTTATTCAGTGTGTAAAATTTT
>SVPR01000030.1 GCA_015065785.1 Oscillospiraceae bacterium
TCAAAGTATTGTAAATTAGTTCGTTGTTTGCCTTATCCATATTTATTGACATTCCATTTACCTCCATAAATAACTTAATACCATTTTTGCCAATCTACTGATTCTAGTTCACCATTACAAAAATGAATAAAACCATATAAAATTGAGTGTCTTGCCATCTCATCTTTTTCTAACCAATCATTATTCATTTTATCTTTACTATAATAAATCGTAATGTTGGTTAGAGAAATGTTACTTTCTTTCAACACTTTTGTCAAAGAATATATATCTGTATTTTTTGTATCTAAAGAACTCGTTACTATTAAAGATATATTAGAGTCATTTACGCAAGTCTTTAAATATTGGTCGTATGATAAATTTGTTATATTATATTCACTTCTTATATAACCTGGTTTCAAATATACTTGACAATCACCATATATAGGATGAAAAAGTTCTTTTAACTCTTGTTGTGCTTGTGTTTTATATTTGATAGATATATAATTCGATCTCCATCTTTTATAATTCCAAAAAATAAATTTATCGTTTACACTTACACCAATTTTTTCATCGGGGAATTTTTGCGACTTGAAGTAATAAGCGGTTTTGTTTGACATCCAGGATCCCGAATTGCTATCAATATACTCAAAATCATCATTAAAACTCTTTTCTAATACATATTCAATATATGTTTCTTTATAATTTGCTTTTAAGTATATATTTGAGAAAAGCAAGGAAGCACACAAGAAAACTGTTATGAGTGTAATTCTTTTCTTTTTTCTGGCACTAAGGTATTCTGGATCATAAACATACTTGGTTCTCCGTTTTTTTGCAATTTTGCCGCTTGCTTCCTTTTTCCGAAACATCTTGATCCCTCCTAAATACATTTATTTCGATAATTCACCTTATTTTTCTTTCATACTATTCCCAAAACCATTAACACCGCTTTTTCATATTCTTTTTTTGTTATAGGCAACTCACTCATTCAATTTCTATATTCCAATAAACAATCGTCTTTCTCTCACTTGTATATGTAATATGAAGAGTTTTTCCTACTGCGGTAATTGCAGGGTAACTGAATTCGTAGTCACCTTTAATATCTTCTAACTTAAAGAATTCCTCGAATGTATTACCGCCATCAAATGAACGCATTAACACAAGTGGTGCACGGTTACCCCAGTCTGCACCAACGGGATTCATACAAAGAACTACTGTTTCGTCTTCCAGCTTAACTAAATCAATACCACTGTTGGGGTTAGGGTAAGGTGTTTCATACGCTTTGCACCAGGTCATACCAAAATCAGTGCTGTCACTCTTATAAATCCTGCCTGCATTTGTTCTTATAAGCATGTGGACACCCAAAGAATCCTCCCACAAGGTAGGCTGAATCATTTTGATTTTTTTGCCGTTCTTTTTTGCTCTCGGAACAAATTTTGAGTGTTTATATGTTCTGCCGTCATCTTCTGAAATATCTGTAAAGCACTTCCAGCCGAAATGCTTTGTTTCTCTTGAGGTTGGCGCTAAAACTGTACCATTAGAAAGGCGGATTTGCTTGTTTTTAACAGGTCCTCTTGCACCCTCTTTTTCACCCGGTGCCAATTCCTCAGGCTTTGTGAAGCTTCTGCCACCATCACGGGAAACACAAAGATATGTGCGCCATTTAGAGATAGGCTTGCCATATTTAAAATAAAGACAGATTGAATTGTCATCTCTTAAATACAAAACAGGATTCCAGTGTGGTAATTCTTCGCCGTCAACGCTTATTGAATACGGCTCACTCCACTCACCATTTTCTCTTACAGATACCCAGATTTTAACATCATCATTACCCTCTTTAGTACCGCCGAACCAAGCCGCAACTACTGTTTCATCCAAAGGCAAAACTGTTGATGCGTGGCAGTTGTTTGTGATTTTGTCAATTGGAAAAATTTCTTCTCTTGTTGCTTTAATTACATTAGTATTCATTGTTTGTTTTACGCCCCATATCTTTATTTGGTTTAATTTTTTCTCCGTTTTCATCAAATTCTCTTGCCTCTGCTTTCATACGAGCTTCATAAACCTGCTCCATATAAGCAAAATCATCATAAGCCGTGTTTTCAGCATCCTTATCCAAATAATCAAAAGCATTCCAGCCCTTGTCTTGCTTCTCATTATCATCGTAGCCAATGTTCATAATAATCGGGTCCAATTTCGGAAGCTTTTTATTCGGCTCCTGCTTTTCAATAATATACATCTGCTCTCCGTAAACATCTGCTGTATTTTCAACAAATGACGGGAAGCCCGGCTCCTTTGAAAGCTTTCTGTAAATCGGAAGATTACAAAGCCACCTTATATACCCCGGAAGCTTTATAATTGTAAATAAAGCCAGTACTACTGGTGTAACAAACATTGCCGGTACAAACGCAAAGCCATAAATAAACAAAACAAGCGGAAAGCCTTTAGCTTCATCCTTTTTAACAAAGTTTGTACCTATAACATAAATCGCTAAGAATATATAAAGTAAAAGTCCTGCTACAGAAGGTGCTGTCCACATATAAACCATTATACAAGCGGCGAGCAAGAAAATCCACAAAAACTCATTCTCAAACATATTCTTTTTAAGCTCGTTCCAATGCCCCATAACCTTTCGGTTTTCTGCCTTTGTTGCACCCTCAATTTTATTATGCGGAATAATAAAATCGACACCAAAAATACTGAAGCCGTGTTCATATTTTTCTTCACCGTCAGCAGAATGCTTTACCTCTTTTGACTCATAATAAGGCCCTTCAAAAATATCCTGCTCGTGACGCTTTAATTCTTCATAGCGAAGCGTGTTCATCCTTTCGACTTCTTCGTCGGTGATATTCCTTTGCTCATTAAACGGATTAAATGACGCTTCAACCCTTTTTTCTGCTACTGTTTTTTCATCCTTGTTTTTAAGATACATCTTGTTAGCGTACATATCTGCCGTACTAAAAACAAAGTTAGGGAAGCCTTTTCTTTTTGTAAGCGGAATATAAACATTTTTATAATTATAGAGTGCCTTATAAGAAAACCACGAGGCAACTAACGCCGGTATAAATACTGTCACCATAAAAAATGTTCTTATTGTCATATCAACATACTGCACCGGCAAGACTGAAAATATCATAAGACCTAAAAATGGAATACAATAAACAACTCTGGAGCTTTTTGTCACCATAATTCCCGCAATTAAAAATATAAGAGCCACCATAAAATTGATTAAACAAGCATCCCATTCTTCTTCATAAACAAAATTCATTGCACTGAATATTGATGTAAATACTGCTATAAAAGAGCAAATTCTGATTCTTTTGTTATTCTCCCGCCAATTGCTCATCATCTCCTGCACCTGCTTTAATTTTGCCGCAGGCACATAAGCTGTTTCCATATTCAGATTTATTTTCTCGCTTAATTTCATTTACAATCCCCCTTAAAAATCAATATCCACTACCCTTTTCGCTTTTTGCGATTGAAACAATTCTACTTGTACCAAGTCTTTGGGCACCCAAAGCTAAAAAATCCTCAGCATCTTTAAGCGAAGCAATTCCCCCGGCGGCTTTCATTTTTACATTTTCGCCTATATTCTCACTGAATAGCTTAATATCCTCTTTTGTTGCACCCGCAGTTGAAAAGCCTGTTGAGGTTTTAATAAAATCTGCCCCTGCTTCAGTTACAATTTTACACATTTCAATTTTTTCTTCGTCAGTCAAAAGACAGGTTTCAATAATTACTTTTAATATTTTTTCTCCACAAGCATTTTTGATTGCTTTTATTTCTTCTTTTATTAAATCAAATTTTTTCTCTTTTGCCCAACCGATATTTATAACCATATCAATTTCGTCTGCACCGCTTTTTATTGCATCTTCTGTTTCAAATACTTTAACTGCAGTTGTATTATAGCCATTCGGGAAACCGATTACTGTGCAAATCTTCATTTTGTCACCGCAATAAGCTTTACACTGTTTAACAAACGACGGTGGCACACAAACACTTGCAGTAGAAAATTTAATTGCATCGTCACAGATAACCCTCATCTGCTCCCAGGTAGCTTCCTGCTTTAAAAGTGTATGGTCAACATATTTTAAAATCTCTTTGATTTCCATAAAAACAAACCCCTTTTAAGTTTCTTCATACACATTGTAGCATTTTTTATAGAAAAGGTAAACAGTATTCTTAAAATATCATAGTATTTTATGATTGATTTAATCTTTTTAATGTGGTAAAATTTAGAATGTATTTTTATGTTTTAATATTTTTTATAAATCAAGGTGATTATTTTGAAAAATGTTCTCGTAATTTTTGGCGGTGCATCAAGCGAATATGAGGTTTCACTCCGCTCTTCTGCATCAGTTTTGAGAAATATCAACAGAGAAAAATATAATGTTTACACCTTAGGTATTACAAAAGACGGGCGCTGGCTTTTTTATGATGGCGACATTGACAGTATTGAAAATAATAACTGGGCAGAAAAAAATACAGTTTCTGCAATCATTTCACCTGATAAACAAGAAAAATCTCTTTTAGTTTTCAAGGGCGAAAAAATAGAAAAAATCAAAATTGATATTATCTTCCCTGTTATGCACGGCAAAAATGGTGAAGACGGTACAATTCAGGGCATTTTTGAAATGGCAGACATTGCTTATGTTGGTTGCACACCAATTGCAGGTGCAATGTGTATGGATAAGGCAATTACAAACACAATTTGTGATGCCGCAGGAATTTCACAGGCAAAATGGGTGGCATTTACAAAATACGAGCTCGACAACAACAAGGTTGATTTAAAATCAGCGGTTGATTATTTAAAATTCCCGATTTTCGTTAAACCTGCAAATGCAGGCTCTTCTGTCGGCATTACAAAAGCACATAATGAAGAAGAATTAGAAAAGGCATTGGAAATTGCATTTAAAGAGGACAGAAAGGTTGTCCTTGAAGAAACTTTAGTTGGTCGAGAAATTGAATGTGCAGTTATGGGTAATGACGAGCCTGTTGCTTCCTGCGTTGGTGAAATTTTGCCGACTGCAGAATTTTATGATTATGAAGCAAAATATGTAAATGACAGCACAGGTCTTGCAATCCCTGCTCTTCTTCCGGACGGCGTTGAAGCAAAGGTACAAGAAGCAGCTAAAAAAGCATATTTAGCACTTAACTGCTCAGGACTTTCACGAGTTGACTTCTTCCTTTTAGAAGATGGCAGAATCTGCCTTAATGAATTAAACACGCTCCCTGGCTTTACATCAATAAGTATGTTCCCGAAACTCTTTGCAAAGGTAGGTATAGCTTACAGCGAGCTTATAGATAAGCTTTTAATGTATGCAGAAGAAAAGCACAATGAAAAATAATGTTATGATTAAATTTGTCACTGTGCAAACAACAGATGACAATGAAAGTGATACTTTAGAAATAAACGCCCGCGGCACTTTAGAAAAAACTAAAAGCGGTTACATAATTGAATACAATGAAATTGACGAAGAAATGAAAGGCTCAAAAACAACCGTTTCTGTTGATTCCCCCGAATGTATTACAATGACCAGAAGCGGCAGCTACAATTCACGATTTGTTATTGAAAAAAATAAACGCCACTCGTGTCACTATGAAACACCTGCAGGCTCGCTTATGATGGGCGTTTTTGCAAGTGATGTTTTAGTTAATTTAAATGATAACGGTGGCAAGGTTAAATTAAAATATACAATAGATTTTAATTCAAGTATGGTTGCTGAAAATTCAGTAACACTCTCAGTTAAAAAGATTTAGTAGGTGATAAATATGTCAAAGGTTGTAAATATTGCAGAAAAACAAATTATTGATTCTGTTACAAATGCTTTAAAAGCGAATATGGCAGACGGAGTTTTTATTGAAGCAGAAATTCCTGCTTTCAAAACTGAAATTCCTGCTGATAAAAATAACGGCGACTATTCAGCAAATGCGGCATTTATGCTCTCAAAGGCTTTGAGAATGCCACCAAGAAAGATTGCTGAAGAAATCCAGAATAAAATTGATTTAAGTGGCACATATTTTGAAAAGTGTGAAATTGCAGGCCCCGGATTTATAAACTTCTTTTTAAAGAATGATTTTTATGCAGATGTACTTTCAGACATTGACGCATTGGGTGACAATTACGGTAAAAGTGATTTTGGCAATGGTAAAAAAATAAATGTTGAATTCGTTTCTGCAAACCCGACAGGCCCTATGCATATGGGTAACGCCCGTGGCGGTGCTTTAGGCGACTGTCTTGCGGCAGTTTTAGAGTGGGCAGGCTACGAGGTTGCAAGAGAATTCTATGTTAACGATGCGGGTAACCAGATCGACAAATTTGGTCTTTCTTTAGATGTCCGTTACCAACAGCTTCTTTTAGGTGAAGACGCTGTAGAGCTCCCTGAGGACAGCTACCACGGTGATGATATTAAAGTAAGAGCACAGGAATTTATCGATGTCTATGGCGACAAATATCTCAAAGAATCAGAAGAGGTAAGAAGAAAGGCTCTTGTTGAATTTGCACTTCCTAAAAACATTGAAACAATGAAAGGTGCAATGGAAAAATACAGAATTGACTATGACCTCTGGTTCTCTGAGCTTTCTCTCCACAATGGTGGCGAATTACAGGAAACTATTGATATTTTAAAGAAAAACGGTCACACATACGAAAAAGACGGTGCTCTCTGGTACAAGAATAAAGAAATTCAGACAGAAATTCTTAAAAAGCAAGGCAAGTCGGACGAGGATATCGAAAAGCTCGAACTCAAAGACGATGTTCTTATCCGTCAGAATGGTAACCCAACATATTTTGCAGCAGATATTGCATACCACAGAAATAAGCTCTTAAAGCGTGGCTTCGACAAGGCTATTGATGTATGGGGCGCAGACCATCACGGTCATGTTGCAAGAATGAAAGGTGCAATGGAGGCAGTCGGCATTGACGGTGACAGACTTGATGTTGTTTTAATGCAGCTTGTTAATCTTATGAAGGACGGACAAGCAGTTAAAATGTCAAAGAGAACAGGTAAGGCAATTACTCTTGTTGATTTACTTGACGAGGTTCCGATTGACGCAGTAAGATTTTTGTTTAATATGCGTGAAGCAGGCAGTGCAATGGACTTCGACTTAGGCCTTGCAGTTGAGCAATCTAACCAGAACCCTGTTTATTATTGCCAATATGCACACGCAAGAATTTGCAGTATTTTAAGAAAATTAGAAAACGAGGGCGTTAAAATCAAAAAGCCATCCAAGGATGAGCTTATGCTCCTCACTTCAGCTGAAGAAAAAGATTTGATTGCTCATTTAGCATCTCTTACAGGTGTTATTATTCTTGCTGCTAATTCTTATGACCCTGCAAAAATTACACACTATGCAGGCGAGCTTGCTACAAAATTCCACAGATTTTATAATGCACAACGCGTTATGACAGATGATGAAAGCGTAATGCAGGCAAGAATTCACCTTTGCAACTGTGTAAGAAACACAATGAAAAATGTTCTTTCTATGCTTAAAATTCAGGCACCTGAAAGTATGTAATTTAAAATGGATTTTAAATATATAAAGAAATTAAAGCCGTTTATAATTCTTGCTATGATTCTGGTTTTTATGCCAATTGTTACTAAAACGGGTGGCATTGTGCCAACAGAATTTAACGGCTTTGCAGTTACAAGTGATAAAATTATAGTTGTTGGTGATAATACTGCTGTCAGTGGTTGGAAAAACAAAGAAAAAGTGTTTTCTTTTGAATTACCTTTGAAAACTGACTATGCTTTATCTGTAAATCAGGATGACAATGTCGTGATTTATACTAAAAATGCGAGATTTGTTTTTGCGCAGGATGGCACACCACTGACTTTTTCTGAAAATAATTCAATTGATATTGAGGAACTCAAAAATCGTAAGGTTATCACAACAGATGATGGCACAAGCTATGTTTTAACTAATCGTTTTGCTGTTTTAAACACAGTCACAGAAGTAAAAAACGGTGAACAAACAACTGTTTATACAACACCTGCCTCAGTTCTTTTTGTAGAATTTGCATTCTGGGAGGGTAATTTTTTACTTGTTGTAGTTTTCATAGCAGGTCTTTTGGATGTAAGAAAAAGGCGTTTTTTAGTTAAAAAGGCTGACAGCTTTAGTAATAGCGAATTGACCGAAAAACCCGGAGAACAGGAAACCACAAAAGCAAAAGCTGAGCTACCTGCATTTTTAAAGGCATTTAAAAAGCCTGAAATTGCTAACAAGGGCGCCGCTTTTTCAAGTGAATACAGCACAAAACCCGGTGAAAAACCGAGATTTTCAGATGCCACTCAAAAAACAGATAATAACGAAACCACAGATAGCGAATAACTATCCGTGGTTTCAAATAATTTTAAGTTTTTTAAAAAGTTTTTTAATTTACTATTGACAACGCTGGCATTATCCGCTATAATATCAATGCTTTGAAGACATAATCTTCAATCGGGGTGTAGCGCAGTTGGTAGCGCGTCTGGTTTGGGACCAGAATGTCGGGAGTTCGAGTCTCTTCACTCCGACCAAATACAAGGTATAACCTTTAGGTTGTACCTTGTATTTTTTTGTGGTGAAAATACTTTAACCACCGATATTCTGGCACAACCAGGCGCCCGTCTGGTTTGGGCTATGAGCACGACCGCCGCCTGTGGCGGATGAAGGGAGTGCTTATAGGCGTAGCGGTCAAAATTGTGCGATGCGAATAGCGAGCTTACAATTTTGGGCACCGCAAGAGGCAGCGAAGCTGAGAATGTCGGGAGTTCGAGTCTCTTCACTCCGACCAAATAAAAGTTTCAATCTTTTGATTGGAGCTTTTATTTTTTTGTAGTAAAAAGTTTCAACAAGAGACTCGTAAAAATTGGTTGCGGACCACATGTTAGTCCACAGTTTTTAATTTTTGCGTTAATATTTCCAAATAATTTACCCGTCTGAAATCACTTTCAGACGGGGATTTCTTATGTCTAAATTTAATACACATATTATCTGAAACTTTTGTATATTTTGTTGACAAAATGAAACAATAGATTTATAATGAATTTAATTTCAGTGAAAATGAATTCATTATAAAGGAGAATTACTATGTTTATAGCAAGAGATAAAGAATTAGCATTGATTAATGAGATTCTTAATAAGCCTTCCGGCAGTACTATGGTATATGGTAAAAGAAAGGTTGGTAAAACAACTTTGATTACCGAAGCATTGAAAAATAGCAAAGATAAAACTATCTATTACGAATGTATAAAATCGAGCATAGAAGATAACATTGAAGGATTTGTTGATGTTCTTATAAGAGAAAAGGTGTTGACCGTTCCTTTAAGCTTTAAATCGTTTATTGATGTGTTTGCATACCTTAATACTCTGCCACAGACTTTTAATATCACAATTGATGAATACCCATATCTTAAAATGTTTTCAAATTCAGAAACAGTTGATTCAATGTTTCAGAAAATTATTGATAATAACCTTGTAAATATAAGACTGTTTATTTCAGGTTCCCATATTGGTATGATGAAAGATTTACTTGAGGAAAAGAATGCTCTTTACGGCAGATTTTCTCTCACAATCCATCTGAAAGAATTAAATTATAAAGAAGCTGCTCAGTTCTATAAAGAAAAAACAGTTTATGAGAAGGTTGGTATTTACGCTGTTTTTGGTGGTTCACCATATATAAATAGTTTTATTGACCATACAAAAACATTAAAAGAAAATATTGTAGCAACCATTCTCAAAGATACTCACCCGGTTTATCAATATGCAGAGCATCTACTGATTACTGATTTCACCAATGCTGTAAATGCAGAAAGAATTTTCTATGCAATTTCAAATGGCAAAAAGAAGTACGGTGAAATTGAAAACAAACTAAAAATGAAAAACAATGGTCTTCTTTCAAAACAATTAGCAGCCCTTACAGCTATGGAGATTATTACAAAAACATTCCCGATAAATAAACCTGATGACAACAAAAAAATCTCTTATGAAATCAACGACAACCTTTTGAGATTTTACTATGCGTTTATTTACAAAAACAAAAGTGCTTTACAGGTGCTCGGAGCTGAAGCTTTTTATAATGAATATATAGAAGAACCATTAAAGCAATTTATTTCTTTTAGATTTAAAGAAATCTGTAGGGCATATTTTTCATTGAATGCCATTTCAGGAAACCTTAAAGGCATAACAAATATTGGTACTTTTTATTATGATGACAGCACATCAAAAACCTCTGGCGAATTTGACGTTGTTTTGCAAAAGAAAAGCACCAAAACAGATTTTGCTTACGATGTTTATGAAGCAAAATATTACGCTTCTCCGCTTTCTCAGGGCGACATGTATAAAGAAGCTGAAAAAATAAGAAATCTGAAAGGTTTAACCCTCAATAAAATCGGTTTTATTGCAATTTCGGGTTATGAAAAAAAAGACGAACAGTTTCATTGTATCAGTGGTGAAGAATTGTATATTTAAAGTAAGATTCTCGCTGCTACAACTCAATTTATCTTCTTTTAATTCTTAACATTCTTTTTCGTGTTATTTTCGGTGCTTTAAACTTGCTTTTTCGTGCAAAATCTGCTTCTTTCAACTTGCTTTTTCGTGATTTTAAATCTAAAGTCACGAGTATTTTGTTACATTTCATCGTAAAATGTCGGAAATTATGTTACAAAACCGCCTCGAAAACTCAATATTATGTTACAAATTCATTGACATAAATTTATAATTATGTTAATATACAGCAGTAATATCTTATAAAGGTGGCGAAAGTTTTGCTTAAAAGAAAAGCTTACGATAGACTTTTAAAATGGAAAAATTCAGACGTTCGCAAAGCTTTGTGTATAATTGGTGCCAGACAAATTGGTAAAACAACACTTATTCGTGAATTCGCAAAGGAAAATTACGAATATTTTGTTGAAGTGAATTTTGTTAAAGAACCAAAAGCAAAAGAAATATTTTCTGGTAACCAAACTGCAGATGATATAATTACAAACCTTACGGCTTTCAAAATGCAACCAATGGAACCAGGAAAAACCTTGGTTTTATTTGATGAAATACAAGAATATCCCGATGTTCGTACCGCAATGAAATTCCTTGTTGAAGATGGCAGATTTGATTATATTGAATCCGGTTCACTTTTAGGGGTCAAATTTAAAGACATCACATCGTATCCTGTTGGATTTGAAGAAATTTACAGAATGTATCCTATGGACTTTCAAGAATTTCTTTGGGCAAATGGTGTTCAAAATTCAACTATTGAGCATTTAGAAAACTGTTTTAAAACACTTTCTCCTATATCAGAATCTGTTCATAACACCCTAAACAAACTTTTTTATAGTTATATTGTTATTGGTGGTATGCCGGAAGCTGTTCAGACCTATGTTGATACACATGATATTGCAAAAGTAATTCATTATCAGAATGAAATTCTTAAGCAATATCGATTGGATATCTCTCAATACTCAAAAGAAAGTGAAAAAATAAAAATCCAAGCTATTTATGATAGTCTTCCATCTCAACTCAACGATAAAAACAGAAGATTTTTTGTGAATGCAGTGGATAAAAATGCTCGTTTAGAGAGATATGAAAACAGTTTTAAATGGTTAGCAGATGCAGGTGTAGCTCTTCCATGTTACAATATTACTGAACCAAAAGCACCTTTAAAATTGAATGAAAAACATAGTCTGTTCAAACTCTTTATGAATGATGTTGGGCTGCTTTGTGCCGCTTGCATGGAAAACATACAATTTGACATTCTCAATGGAAATCTCGATATAAATCTCGGTAGTATTCTTGAAAATGCTATGGCTCAACAACTCAAATCAAACGGCTTTTCTCTTAGATATTTTGACTCTAACAAGTATGGTGAAATTGATTTTGTTATCCAAAACGGTTTGAAAACACGTCTTGTTGAGATAAAGTCGGGAAATGATTATAAAAAACACAAGGCAATTGATAATGTTAGAACAGTTGCAGAATGGGAGTTTGAATCCTCCACTGTTTTTTGCAAAGGTAACATTGAAAAAAACGATAATGTTACTTACTTGCCTTGGTATATGGTTATGTTTTTTACACCAACACAGCCGCCTAAAGAATTTAAGTATGAAATAGATTTAAGTGCATTAAATTAATAAAAAAACAAAAGGCTAGTTTAACATTTCGCGTTAAATTAGCCTTTATTTTTTTAAGAATAGATTGACACATAACAATATAATGATACTTAATACAGTGTTTTAAACTTGCTTTTTTGAAAAATACTATATTTAGTTTGAATGCTTATATTCTAACATATCCTGTAGCTGGACCATTTCCTACTTTAGCAATATAACCATTCTTTACTAAATCTGTTAGGGTTCTTTCTACTGTTACTTTGCTAATATCAGGACACATATCCATAATTTCTTTTTTAGTTATTTTTCCTACTTTCTGATCAATTATGTTTTTTATTCTATCAGACTTAGAAAAATTTCTATGCTTTAAATGCTCGACTCTACTTTCAAATTCATTATATGCTTTAAGCATTATTCCTAAATAGTACTTTACAAAGGGTTCGTAATCATTATCATTTTCATGCCAATTAAATGAACTCGATTGGAGTGCTTCGTAATATGTTTCTTTTGTTTTTTCTATTAACATCTCCATACTAACATATTTTCCTACTATATATCCAGCCTTATAGAAAAGAAGTAATGTTAACAAACGACTCATTCTTCCATTGCCATCATTAAATGGATGAATACAAAGAAAATCTAGAATAAACATAGGGATAAGAATCAATTTATCTATATTATTTGATTCCCATTCTTCTATGAAACGGGTACACAAATTTTCCATTGCTTCTGGAGTTTGGTATGCCGGAACAGGTACGAAACGGACATTCTGATTTCCCTCTGCATCTCTTTCTGCTATTATGTTATCAGAATTTTTATAATTGCCACCAATAGCACCTTGTGAAAAAGAGTACAAATCTCTGTGTAGTTGTAGTATTATATTGGGCCTGGTTGTAATATATTCGTAGTTCTCATGAATCGTTGCAAGCACTTCACGATAGCCCGCTATTTCTTGTTCAGAGCGGTTTTTAGGTTCTGATTTTTGACTCACCAATTCTTCCAATCGCGTATCACTTGTAAATATGCCTTCAATTCTGTTAGATGCACCGGTACTTTGAATAAGAGCAACTTCTAACAAGGTTTTTAATTCGTCTATATTGGCTTCTAAAAATAGTTCTTGTTTTCCTTTATGTTCGTGAATACTACCCACCATTTGCACAATTTCAGGTGTTAATAACTTTTCAGGATTTTTTATAAACTCCAATTTACGCATAAAAATCTCCTTCATTTTAAATTTATCTCCATCATTTTAGCACAAAATGATGGAGATATCAAGAAAAATGATGGAGATAAATAATCAATCCAACTTTTTCTAACATGATTTCTATAGCTTTATTATTTTCAAAAAAAATTCAGTTATACCTAATCAAGTATTCAATGTTTCTTCGTGTGAAAATGATATTTTTAGTGTGGATAAAGATAGCGATAAAATATAAACAGGCCTACTCAATGAGTAGGTCTGTTTAATATTTCTTTATTAGCAACATACGATGTATTCGGTTGCTACAAGTTCTGATATTTCATAATCACAACGAGTACAGGCATCATAATCATAAGTTCTTCTGACACATTTTGGAGATGTTGTACGAACTTTGTGTGTAACTGTTACAACAGTTGAACTTTCTAATTTATGACCAAACAATGTGCATGTAAGACCGTAAGTTGAAGCACCATCATCTGTTGCTGGCTCGCCAGAAGCAAAATAGTTTTCAATTTTTTCTTTTGTTTCTACTGAAATATCTTTATCTAAAATTATTATATCAACTTCTCCATTAATAACTGTTGCCTTTTTTGCGCTTGTTGGCATACAAAAAGTGCAAGTCAATAAAGTTAATACGAGTAAACTCGCAAACAAGCTCTTAATTTTCATTTTAACTCCTTCAAGTTTTCAATTACCTTTATAAGATCTTGTTTATTATTATAATTCAATGTGTATAAATTTTCTTCGTATTCAAAACAAATTTGTACTTGAGCTAAATCTGGCATGTCAATTACGTAACAATTAAAATTATGTATTTTCAATATATCTGTCGAAACACTTTTTATATCTTCTGATACCCCTTCACTAAAAAGAATAGTATATGTAAAATTCGTATCATTAAATGAAAAGACAAGTTTTTCTTTCGACTCAAAACTCGACAACATTATTTTCTTTAATACTAAATCATTCGGGAGTTCGGTTGGATAAACAATGCCTAAATTTATAGCTTCTATAGCTTCTTCCAAAGAAGTATAATCTTTATTTTCACCATACATATAAACACTAATACCGTCTATTTCTAATTCTTCATTAACCGGCGTATCAGCAACCGTACCAAATCTATTTTTGAGTTCATCAAAAATGTTCCATTCAAATGCTATTGATGTTATTGCGAATATAGCGATAAGTATTGAAATTATAGCAGCAATTAACAAGATCTTACGAGATTTGACTTTTGTTGACCTACCCTTTACGCTCTCTGGCGGTGTATTTAAAGTGGTGGTTTCCTCAACAAAAGGTATTTTTCTGACCTTTTCTTCTACTTCTTCGGGAGTGAAGTTCACTGTTTCGCCACGCAATTCCAATATTAACTCAACGCAAGCCATAACCAAGCTTACATCCATTTCCTCAACAGGCTTTTCTGCTTCTAAATCACGAAGCAATTCAAGCTTTCTTATGAATTCCTGTTTTTGAGAATTATTATTAAAATCACTCATTGAAATCAAGCTCCTTTCCCATACTTTTTTTCTCCTTTCAGTTATATATGACAAAAAACTGAAAAGGTTACAAAAAAATTTTGAAATTTTTTAAAAATTTTCGAAAAATATTTTTGCAACAAGTAAAATCCAAGCGCTTGTAATCAATTTTGCCTCGTCTATAATCTTTGTTCTGAGCCTGCAACAATAAACTTTTGCCGCTTTTTCAGATATATTTATTTCCTCCGCTATTTCTCTGTAAGATTTATGCTCTATGTAACGCTTATTAAAAAATTCTGTTTCTTTTTCATTAAGCGTGCTTAATACCCTCTCTTTTTGTTCTTCAATTATTTCCGGTGTGACAGGGTTTTCTCTTTCTATACACTCAAAAATATCTTCTACGGTAAGGTGACTTTCATTGAGCTCTTCCTGAATGAATCTTTTGTGGTCTCTGAAATAATGCTTTATTAAATTATTAGCTGTATTTATAAGCCACGCAACTATGTGGTCATCATTTAATGCGTCTGTTTTTAATTGAAACGCAAGAAAAGTATCTTGCGTTAAATCTTCTTCTTCATATTTATTCTCAAGCTTTGTAAGACAAAATGAAAACACATCTTTATAATGTATTTGGGCGATTCTATCAGCTGTAATTTTATCAATCATTTACAGTCACACCTTCAAAAAAATGATTTTAATTCATTATAGCATTATTGAAAATATTGTCAAATGCTGGAAAAATTCGTCTATGAAAACATGATAATTTTTAAGATAATATCTGATACTCAAAAGAACAACCATACTTTTTTGTGCAATTCTTCTCTGTTCATATTAGTGCTACCTTTCTTTTTTGGTAACAGTAATTATATTCGAAAAGTTTTAAAAGTCCAGAGAATTATTTTTTATAAAAATACGGTCCGCACATTTCTTCGTGTGTTTTGGTATAAGTCCAAGAAAAATCACTTGCAGTAATTGTAACATCAACAAACTGTTCTAATAATTCTGCTGTGATATTTTCCGCATTTTCCAGTTGAAATGCGACATCATCAACATTACTGACGATTACACATTTGTTTTTGTTTTCTCGATTGAACAGAATTTTGGCCGTTTCTTCGGTTTTACCACTCAAAAATTCAAAACTAAAAATGTGCCAAAGGAATGGGGTGTACTTGCGAGAATCCAAACAAACCTTTTTGATTTCTTTAATATTGGCATCGGCAGGTGCAAATTTGTTTACCCATTCTGTTTTATATACTTTAATTTCTTGTTTACCTAATAACTGTGCTTTAATATTCAAATTTTCAAAAAAGCGTAAAAACTCTAACTTTGTTTCCTCTAAATCTAAAGCTTGTTGCTTTTTATTATCAATTTTTTCTTTAATGATTTTATGTGTTTCCCAAAAGTGCGGAGGTTCATACATCATTTTTTCCGGCTTTTCAGGCAATAACCATTTCATTTCTTCACACCAGAAACGAATACAAATGAAACCTTCGGGTATGTCTTCCGGTATATTGTTAATTGTATGATCTTCGCATTGAAAATCGAACTGGAACATTCCAACATCAACTCGTGGGTCAGGGCGCTCATCTATAAAATCGTTTTCTGCAAGTTCTTCGATTGTTATCAATTCTTCAGGTGGATATTCTAAATACTTTCCGCAAACCAAATAATAACCGCCACAAGGGAAATTTCCCTTTTTATCGGCACCGATATGTTCAATTTCACAACAGGTAGGATCAATACCAAACGCATCAAAAAACGCCTTTTCCGCAACTGTTAAATCCTTGCAATACTCTGCAAAATTTCTATTGGCTTGATTATCGTTTGTTTTGTATGTGTTGTAGTATTCTTTTGTTTTATCAATATCAACAGCTATTTTCCAATCGCCGTATTGTACTGTATTCATAGTTTCACCAACCTTTATATTATTATAGCATAATTTGCCAAACCGTTCAAGATACTTCGGTCGTTCGAATCTATCTTGTCTTAATTTTTAGTGATATTGTGCCTACATCACAGTGATATTTTCACTTCGTGAAAGTGATATTGAAACCTGCGGTTTCAGTGATATTATATTCGCCACCAAGACTGCCCGAAGGGCAATATCACTCGGATTTAGCCGAATATCACTGCGCAGCAATATCACTCGCCGTAAGGCGAATATAACTGAAAAAGACGATTGCTTTCGCAATCGTCTTTTTCTTGGTGGGAGCGGGTGGATTCGAACCACCGAAGGCGGTGCCAACAGATTTACAGTCTGCCCCCTTTGGCCACTCGGGAACACTCCCATATTAAGTTTTGCAAAAAAATGGAGCTGGTGGACGGACTCGAACCCCCGACCTGCTGATTACAAATCAGCTGCTCTACCAACTGAGCTACACCAGCGCTTAATGCTTGAACAATATAACACATATTTTTATGTATGTCAAGCACATTTTGCAATTTTTTTAAAAATTTTTATCTTCCCATAACAAATTTCATAAAATGCTCTTTGAATTCCTTATATTTTCGTTGAGACATATAGGTTTCTACTGTTTCATTCTCGCTTTTCTGAAGCGTAACAATGGTTTTGTCAAAATTAACCACACTCTGCAAATTCACAACAATACTGTTGTGAGAATGAACAAATACAGACGGTTGATTTATAAGCTCTATGCACTCGTCAAGCTTTTCTTTTACTTCAAATTCACCATTAACTGTTACAACAGTAGTGCCACCCGATTTTCTTTCCAGATAAAGAATGTCGTTAGTATTAACCACAATGAAGCTATCGTTACTTTTAAGTGTGAGCTTTTTATTCAATTTATAATATTCCTCTACCGCTTCTTCAAGATTTCTTATAAATCTGTTTCGGTCAATTGGCTTTGAAAGGTACCTGAACACCTGAATTTTCATAGCATAATCAAGATAATTTTCAAACGCTGTGAGTATCATTATGCAGATTTTTGGATTTATTTCTTTTAACTTCTGTGAAAGCTCAATTCCGCTTATACCGGGCATTTCAACATCTACAATTGCAATATCGTAGCTGTTCTTTTCAGTCAAAATAAAATCGCCTGAAAGTCTTGTGTCTTTCTCGAATTCTATATTATATTTCTTTTCAAAAATTTCAACGAGAAACAAAACTAAATCTATATTTATCTGGCTGTCGTCACAAATAAGTAATTTCATATTTTAACTTTGTCCCCCGTTTCTGTTTTCTAAAATACATCTTATAATTCCGTCTATAAGTTGCAATTCTTCGTTTGTGCAAAGCTTCAGGTTGTCCTTTATATTTTCAGGAATATTGTCAACCCTTATTACACCTAAGAGCAATAAATCCGGTGTAATTTGCAGTTTAATGCAAATATCTGAAAACACCTCAAGACTTGGTATTGAGTGCCCGTTTTCAATGTTTGAAAGATAGTTGTTAGAAATTCCGAGCAAGCTTGAAAGCTCGTTTTGCTTTAAGCCCAATTCCCGTCTTCTTTTCTTGATTCTTACACCAAGCTCATTAAAATCAATATGCATTTTCTCACCCCGCATTTTAGGATATTATACACAGTTATTTCCGGATTTGCAATATTTTAAAACAAATACACTCTTACTTAATTTTTTATTTATAATATTTTACAATAAATTGCATATTTGTTCACCCTTTTTTCTTGACTAATATCTTCATTCCGTGTAAAATATATAGTTAGTTTAATTTATTAGTTTAATTAAAATGAAAAGGTGATTTAATGAGCGAGAAAATTATTGAAGTTAATAATCTCTCAAAGTCTTACGGCGACCATCTTGTTCTTAATGATATTTCATTTTCATTACCAAAAGGTGAGGTTATAGGTCTTTTTGGCCCTAACGGTTGCGGTAAATCTACACTTATGAAGATTTTAACAGGTCTTATTCATGATTATAACGGCTCTGTTTTAATAAACGGTAATGCACCCGGTAACAAAACAAAGGCAATTACTGCTTATTTACCTGAACAGACCTTTATTCACGACTGGATGAGAAATATTGATGCCGTTGATTATTTCAACGACTTCTTTAAGGATTTTGACAAAAACAAGGCTTTAGAAATGTTAAAGCGTTTTTCATTACCCGAAAAGCAAAAATGCAAAACTATGTCAAAGGGTATGCAGGAAAAACTTCTTCTTTCTCTTACAATGTCAAGAGATGCCGGGCTTTACATTCTTGACGAGCCAATGGGCGGTGTTGACCCTGCTACAAGAGAGTCCATTTTAAAATTCATAATGGAAAACTACACCGACAAGTCAACAATGCTTATTTCGACACATCTTATAAATGACTTGCAATCAGTATTTACACACGCTTTATTTTTAGGCGGTGGCAAGGTACTTCTTAATGACTCTGCAGAAGAGGTTACAAAAGACGGCAAAACAATTGACGATGTCTTTAAGGAGGTATTTTCTAATGTTTGGTAAGCTTTTAAAAAATGACCTTAAAGCACAGTGGTTTTCAGTTTCTGCAATTTATTTTTGTGCTTTAATAGCAGTAGTGGTTTTTGAAATTGGTGCAAATGTTTTAAAATCAGAAAAGCACATTGTTCTTTGCGGTGGCGGTGTTTTTCTGGCGCTTTTAATTGCAAGCTTTACTACACTTTTTACTGTTGCGATTATGTTCAATAACACAATGTTCGGCAGAGCAGGTTATTTAACACTTACATTACCTGTTAAAACAGGCTCGTTACTTGCTTCAAAAACTGTTTCGGGTTTAATCTGGATTTTTACAGTTTATGCACTTCTTATTGGTTCGCTCGTTTTATGGTTTCATCAGATTAAAACACTTTTAGGTGACCAGATGGCAGATACTATTGACAGTCTTTTAAACATTTTTGGTGTACCGACTGTCAGAACAATTACAATCGGCGTTATTATTGCCTGTATTTTATTTGCAGCAATCATTTTACTTTTAGTTCAATGTATGCATTTATCTCTTACGCTTTCACAGATTAAGCCTATAAGCTCATTCGGTAAATTCGGAACAATAGTTTTATTCTTCGTTTTGATTGGTGTGCTTTTAAGCTTAAGCGGTACTGTTTCAGACCTTTTACCAATTAACATTATAATTTCTGAAACATCTATTCTCTTTACTTCAAGCTCAGAAACATCTGATGCTACAATGAACTTCAGACTTACGGGTGCTTTATTTAATATTGTTGCTTCTATTGTGCTTCACTTCCCTATGGTCTTTCTCATTAACAAAAAAATCAACTTGAAATAATCCTGAAAGGAATTTTATATATGGATAATATGACAGGACTTAAAAGAACTCACTACTGCGGCGACCTCCGTAGTGAGAATATTGGTCAGGAAGTAACCGTTTCAGGTTGGGTTGCAAAGCAACGCGACTTAGGCTCTCTTATTTTCATTGACCTCCGTGACAGAACAGGCATTGTGCAACTTGCCTTTGACGAAAACACCGACAAAGCAATTTTTGAAAAGGCTTTTTCTGCAAGAAATGAATTCGTTCTTATGGCAAAAGGTACAGTTAAGGAGCGTTCTTCTAAAAACCCTGATTTGCCAACAGGTGATATTGAAATTGATGTAACAGATTTAAGAGTGCTTTCAAAAAGTGAAACACCACCTTTTGATATTGTTGAAAACTGCAAAACCGGTGAAAACACCCGTCTTAAATATCGTTATTTAGATTTAAGAAGACCTGACTTACAAAGCAATATTTTATTCCGTCATAAGCTCACAAAAATTACCCGTGACTACTTTGACGAAAACGGTTTCATTGAAATTGAAACACCAATGCTTATTAAATCTACCCCGGAGGGTGCTCGTGACTTTTTAGTTCCAAGCCGTATTCACAACGGCAGTTTTTACGCATTGCCACAGTCACCACAGCTTTATAAGCAGCTTTCAATGGTTGCAGGCTTTGACCGTTATATGCAAATTGCCCGTTGCTTCCGTGACGAAGATTTAAGAGCAGACAGACAACCTGAATTTACTCAAATTGACCTCGAAATGTCTTTTGTTGATATGGAAGATGTTCTTTCAATCGGCGAGGGCTATATGGCAAGAGTATTCAAAGAAGCTTTAGGTGTTGATATTCCACTCCCACTCCCAAGACTCACTTATAAAGAGGCTATGGAGCGTTACGGCTCAGACAAGCCTGACACCCGTTTCGGAATGGAAATTTTCGACCTTACAGAAGAAGTTAAAAATTCTGAATTTTCAGTATTCACCTCTGCTATTTCGGACGGTGGCTCTGTAAGAGGTATTACCGCTAAAAATGCAGTGAATATTTACACAAGAAAAGAAGTTGACAAATTAACAGAATTCGTAAAAGGCATTGGCGCTAAAGGTCTTGCGTGGATTCGTCTTACAGATGACGGCATTGCTTCATCTTTCGCTAAATTTATGACAGAAGACGAAATGAATGCAATTCTTAAAAAAGCAGGTGCAGAAAAAGGCGATGTTGTATTCATTATTGCAGACACAAAAAACAACTCTGTTCTTTCTACCTTAGGCGCAGTAAGATGCGAGGCTGCTAAAAAGCTTGATATTATCGGCGACGGCTTTAATCTTTTATGGATTGTTGAATTCCCGTTCTTCGATTGGGATGAGGACACACAGCAATTCGTTGCAATGCACCACCCATTCACTGCTCCACTTGATGAGTGCCTGGATTATCTCGAAACAGATAAGGGCGCAGTTCGCGCTAAGGCTTATGACCTTGTTCTTAACGGTATTGAGCTTTCTTCCGGCTCAATCCGTATTACCGACCCTGACCTTCAGGGCAGAATCTTTAAGCTCTTAGGTCTTAGTGACGAAGAGGCTTATCAGAAATTCGGTTATCTTCTTGATGCATTCAAGTTCGGCCCACCACCACACGGCGGTATGGGTATTGGTCTTGACAGACTTATTATGCAGCTCTTAAAAGCAGAAAGTCTTCGTGATGTTATTGCATTCCCGAAAGTTCAGAACGCTTCTGAGCCTATGACAGAGTGCCCTTCACCTGTTGACGGTGTTCAGTTAACTGAGCTTGGCATTCAGCTATTAAATATAGAAAACAAGGAATAATTTGGGCTTTTTGCTTGTATTTTCATTAAAATATGCAAAATCACTTGAAAATATAACAAATATAGTGTAAAATTATGATGTATGAAAATAAATAATACAATTTATTATTCGGAGGAAAAATTTTATGGTAACAGCAGGCGATTTTAAAAATGGCGTAACATTCGAAATGGATGGCAAGGTTTATTCTATTATCGAATTCCAACATGTTAAACCTGGTAAAGGTGCGGCTTTCGTTCGTACAAAAATCAGAGATGTAATCAACGGTAGCGTTGTTGAAAAAACATTCAGCCCTACTGACAAATTCCCAACTGCTTTCATTGAAAGAAAAGAAATGGAATATTCTTATGAAGACGGCGGTCTTTACTACTTTATGGATCAGGAAACTTATGATATGG
>SVPR01000007.1 GCA_015065785.1 Oscillospiraceae bacterium
CCATTTGAAGCATTTGCTACGCTCACTGTTGGAGTTACATTATAGGTTAGTCCTTTTGTTGGTGTATATTTACTTGCTACACTACCATTCACTGCTTTTACGGTGTGACTATAAATTGTACCAAGCTTAACAGTTGTATCTGTGTAACTTAAACCTGTTGTTGTTTTTATTGCTTTCCAGTTAGAATATTTCTTTGTAGTTTTGTTATATACTCTCTGGTAAACAATATATTTTTCTGCGTTTTCAACAGCGTTCCAGGTGATTGTAATACCTTTTGCTGTGTTCGCAGTTTTTGCTGTTGGGGTTGCGAGGGTTAAAAGCTTAGGAATTTCCATCCCCTTTTCTGTTACTGTATTACATACAGAACAGATTTTATCACCTGTGTAGCCCGGTTCTTTTGTTGTCGCTTTTTTTGCACCCACAATAGAAATTTTGTGCGCTGTTTTTGCCGTTGTCTGTTGTGCTACTGTTACCTTGCCACAAACCGAACACTTTTTACCCTCTGTGAGTCCTGTAGCAGTACAGGTTGCAGCTTTACCTGTCACCGTTACCTCTTTATGTCCTTTGGCTAATATTGTTTCACCTTTATATACAGTGCCACAATCAAGACAAGTTTTGTCGCCTGAGTAACCGTTTTCTGTGCAGGTTACCGCTTTATAACCTGCTGTAGAAAAGCTTGTGCAAGCACCTTTAGGGAGTATTTGCCTTGACATTTCTTTTGTGCAACCCTTACACGCTTTATAAATGTAACCATCTTCTTTACAGGTTGCTTCTTTACCTTTTATCCACGCATCCCCCTCGATATGAACACCTGTAGCATCTATACTTTGTATATCTATTCTGTTATCACAACGAGTACAATGGCGGGATTCCTCACCATCACGAACACAAGTAGGCTCCAAATCAACTGTCCAGCTCGTTGCATAATCGTGACCTAACGCAGTACCATAACGCCACTCAAATATATCACAATGTGTGCAATCTCTTAACTCAACACCTTTATCGGTACAAGATGGTGGATTGTGCTCATCAATATACCAATCGGTCCATATATGATTATCCTCTAAAGGCGGAATAAGTCTTGAGCCTACTTCTGCGCCACAGTCAATACAATAATTCTTTTCTTTACCCTCACTTGTATATGTCGGCTCTATAACAACTTTCCAGTTTTCTGTAGGGTTATGAAAGCCCTTTGCAAATATCTGCTCTCTTTTTGTTGTAATTGTATAATTTGGCGTTTCTGAAAATTCGCCCCAGAGAATACAACCAACAGCTGTCATACCGTAAATTCTATAACCATCTGACCCTGTTGTCTCTTTAATATATTCCTGAGTCAATATAGCTTCAGTAACATCAGTTGTTGGATTATAGCTATAAACCGCCTCAGGTGCTGAGTAAAATATTTTATCGCGGATTGAAGCTAATCTTGAGTAATTACCGGGCCAATAAGCGCCACCGTCTGCAGTAGTCCATTCATAATCAAGATTCACTATTGTTTCAGGAGTTGTGTCAGTAATATCATCAATAACATTTAATTCTCCATTCACATTATCAATATAATAAATTTTGTCATTCACTAATTGAAAAGCAGTTTCTGAATTCTGCCAGAAATAATTATCGTAGGTTGTATCGGTAGGAGTAGTAATGAAATCTGTTGCCGAATGTGAGCCTGTTGATTTTATGCCCTCAGTTGAACGCAAGAAATTATAATGATTAACACGACCTGACATATCAAACACAGGGTCATCGTGAGTAACATCAACATGGTAAGGCACGCCGTTGATATAAACTATATTCCACGCATGGTTCAAAGCATCCGAAGAGCAATATTCCGCTTCAATTCCGACCTGCTCTAAAAGGTAATCATAAGCTAAGGCGTAGCCCATACAAACAGCTGTAGCAAGCCCTAATGCACCATAAGCATTGTAAGAAGTATCCGGAATACTCCCTGCAAGGTAATTTTCGTAATCATACTCACAGTATTCTGCAAGTCTGTCGTGAATTAAAAGAGCTTTTTCAACATCGCTTAAAGTGTTATTATTCTTAATCCCCTGCAACAATTTATCTGCCGTTTCTACCATTAAATTATATGCATTATTAAAATCATTCACATTATAATAATGATAGTTCACTATTAAAGAATTTATAGTAATTAAATTATGCTGAACGCCTGTTTGATTTATTCTGAACAACTCAGGGCTTTCATACCAGATTGTGTTATAAAGAGCCGTTAACACTTCTTCGTTATAAGGTAAATTATATTTACTTAAATCGATGATGCTCGTATCTTTCTGAGGCACATCTGTTTTAATAAATTCGAGAATATATGCCTGAAAATCATCAATATCACCCACATATTTCTCTAAAATGTTAGTCTGTACCTCCACTGAATTATAAAGCACGGGTGACTCTAAGTCTGTACTGAATTTTATAATGTTACCTGCAAAAGCAACATTTGAATTAGCTAACATAAACAGTAAAACAAATACACCACAAAGTGTGCGTTTTAAAGTCTTTTTCATATTAACCACTCCTGATATTTTATAATAATATTATAAATAAAATATTTTTTTCAGTAAATCCGCATTATAAACAAAAATGGCATAGGTATTTTTACCTACACCATTTTTATTTTACGCTTCGTTGAAATACTTAACAATATATTGCACAACTGCGCCAAACATAGGGTGGCTGTGTGAAGCTTCGCCGTTCCAATTTTCCCAAAGAGTTGTAGCTCCGTGCTTTTTCATATTATAGAAAGTGTTTTCTTTTTCCGAAGTTAAAAGCTTAAAGGCTAAATCTTTATGACCATTTTCGCAAAGCACACGAATTAAAATATCTGTACCGAAAATACCTGTATCAAATTCACTGAGTGCTTCATATTTATCAACAATAGCCTTAAGTGTTCTTTCGTCACCTAAACCAATATCATAAGCATAAGCATCACTTGCTTCAAGTGAAGAACAGAATGCACCTGTTTTTTCATCGTAATAAGCATCGACGAAAGCTTTTGTTATTTTTTCAAGTCTCGCTTTTAATTCAGTTGTATCTTTTTCTAAAATCTCTGATATTTCTACAACTTGCTTAAATGCTTTTATTAAGAAATATGTATTAACAAAAGGTTCAGGTATAAGATTTTTATTATCGGGTGAACACCAGTCACCAAGGCACCAGCCGCCTGCTTCCTCTCTTACTACAAGACCGTTTTCACTTCTGTCTTCCATATAGTCAAGGAAGTTTAACATATTGTCATAATATTTACTGAGAATTTCTTTATCCTTATAGAATTTATAGAATGAATACGGAACAAATACAATTGCACCGCCCCAGCCACCAGGGCCACCTCCGCCACCACGGAATGGTGCTGTGTGTTGCACATGACCGTTATAAATATCCTGACAATCGGCAACATCCTGCATCCATTTTCTGTACATTTTTTCAGCATCGAAGCAAGTCATAACAGCTTCACAAGCTAATTGACCGTCACCTGTGTAGCCAAGTCTTTCTCTGTGCGGACAGTCTGACGGAATACAGCCGTGTGTATTACTTAACTGTGTTCTTATAAAGGCGTCAAAAATCCATTGTAAAGTTTCGTTACTTGATTTAAAGTTCACTTTTTGCTTTAAATCTGTGTGAGTAACTCGGTACTCTACTACATCGGCATCACCGATAACCTCAAAATATCTTGCAGCGTGCCAGGTAAAGCGAGTGTGAAATTCAGTTTTCTTTTTATCGCGGATAAATCTGTCTCGTTGCACTCTTGATTCCCAACCTGCAGAATCAAAATTGAGTGTAAAATCTTCATTAATATTTTCTGCATAGCGAATATCACAAACACCACTGTGTGAAGTGTCTTCGTGGAATTTAATTACCGCGTAGCCTGACACATTTTCACCGATATCATAGAGCTTAATATCGCCACGGCTATAAATACATTTTGGTTTTAATGTTCTGATTACTTTGTCAGGGATGCAATCCTGCTCCTGAAGAATTGAAAGCGGTCTTTTTATTTCTTCTGCCTTTTTCCAGCTTTCAATACTGTAATCTGTATTCTCAAAATCGTAATTACCAATACGGGCGTCGTGCTCTTCGCCGTAGTAAACATTTGATTTTCTTATGTATGATTTAGTATATCTTACTCTGTCATCGCTTTCAGCAATCTGTTTTTCACCCTGCATTATTTTAAAGCAAAGCATTAAGTCACCGTAAGCCGGTGCAAGCTCACCAATACTTTCATATTGACAGAACCAGCCACCACCAATGTGGAAAACAATTGTGTTTTTACCCTCTTTTAAAAATGATGTTACATCTGACTTCTCATAAAGAATTCTGTTAGTCATTTTATCAAAAATCGGGTAAGACATAGTTTTTGAATCAACTGAAACATAGTTAGTCCATGCCGGTGCTAAAAGTCGGTCTGAAATTTTCTGACCGTTAATGTAAATTTCGCAAAAACCAAGACCTGATGCGTAAAGAATTGTTTCTTTTACTTCGTCAAGTTCAAAATCCTTACGAACAATTACAGCATCTCTTTCGCCACCGAAGGTTACCCACTGAGCATCATCAAAAATGAATTGATATGAGCATTTAATGACACGCTTGTCACCTTTTTTATATGACACACCATCTACCGCCATCTGATTTTTTTCAAAAAATCTTACAGCGTCGAGTGGTAATTCTGCAAAAATTTCAGTTGCTTTTGATTCTTTTGCCTTTTGTTTAAAGCACTTGATAATTTCTGTGCCTAAGCCGTTATTTCTGTAATGCTCTTTTACAAATAAGCCGTAAATTTCAAAAATACCCTTTTCATTTTCAGCAAGGCTACCGCAAGCTATTATATCGTCACCAATGACACAGCTTATATGAAATGCTTTTTCGTCCTTCTCGCTTTTTTCTCTCAATGTGAGAATTTTTTTATAATTCTCACATTGTGAAGAATGCTTTATATATTCTAACATTGCCATAGCTTAACCCTCTTTTTTGCCTGGTACAATAACAAAATTAAATGTAAGTTCCTTAGATAAATCAATTGTATATTGCGGAAGAGTTTCAGGACCACAGGAATTCGAGCCTGTACCCCTTGTAAAGCCATCAAGAGTTACAAATGTTGTCTTTTCGTCAACAACATCTTCTCTGTGATTACCCTTTAAAAGTGTATTCTGGCTATAATTATGGATATTGAATGTGAAATCTCTGTCCGAATAAATAAGAACCTCTTCGCCCTTTTCGCTCTTAAGCTTTACATATTTTGTGTCGCAATGGTTTGAGTTATCTTGAGGGCGGATATACGGCTCGTGACTTTCTTCAACTGTACTGCTGTAAAGTCCGACATAAGACTGTGCTTTGTAGTCACAAAGACATTCTCTGTCACCTCTGCCGAAATATTCAAACTCGTTGAATCTCTTATCTAATTCAACTGTAAGACCAATTCTCGGAACGCTCGTTAACACCTTTTCACCCTCAACGGTACGCTTGATTGCAACTTCAATATCAATTACACCGTTACCGCCGATAATATAAAGAATATGAGCATCAAAAATCGGGTCCTTTTCACCATAAACAGTTACAAATTCTGAAACTGTTGCAATGCCTGATTTAACCTCTGCACTGATGTCATTAACCTCAATTTGTGGATTCGCTAATTTTTCTCTCTTCCACATCGCAAGCATTTTGTCGGCATCGTTATCTGTGTAAGCTCTTGCGAGATTAAGCATAAAGCCTTTATGAGAAACAGGTGTTTTATTTAAAATGCTTACGCCATCTCTCTTGTAGCTTAACATTTCGCCTGTTTCTTCAGAGAACTCAACGCTACCGTTCTCAAATTTTACAGTTAAAACATCATTATCAGATGTAATTGACATTTTACCGCTTGTAAGCTTTGGTAAGTCGAAATCTGCTTTATTTAACTCAATCTGCTCTTTTGCTATTTCAAAATCGCCGTCAAGATATGTAACATTAAGATAAACATTTTTATCTTTATTTACTTTCGGTAAATCAAGTGTATATGTTGCATCTTTTTGCGCTTCAATTTCTGTTAAGAATGAGCCGCAATGAGCTACAACACCATTTTCCTGAAGCTCCCAATAAACTTCAATTCCGCTTGAGGGTTTAAAACGGTTTGTATTAGTAATTGTAAGCTTATTATTTGAAAACTTCTTAACTCTTAACGGACGATAAACATTTTTCATTTCTAAAGCACCTGTGTGAGGTGTTCTGTCAGGATAGAAAAGACCGTCAACACAGAAGCAACCATCGTGTAATTTTTCACCGTGGTCACCGCCGTAGGTATATTCATACTTAAAGCCGTCTTTTTTCTTGTCGTGCTTTACAGAATGGTCTGCCCATTCCCAGATACAGCCACCCATAAAAATATCGTCTGACATAAAGATGTCAAAATAATCTTCTAAAGAGCCAGGGCCCATACCCATAGCGTGTGCATATTCACAAAGGTAGAACGGAACCTCTTTATATTGCTTACCGCGCTTACCCTCTCTCACTTTAATTAAATCATCAGGATGAGTGTACATTTCAGAGAAAACATCATAATGATAACGCTTTGTTCTGCAAACGCTTTCGTAATGAACAGGAATAGCTGTACCAATTTCTTTGAGCATCTGGTAGCATTTATCCTGACACTTGTAGCCCTCTGCCTCATTACCTAAAGACCACATTGTAATTGATGGGTGGTTTCTGTCACGGTAATACATTCTTCTTACTCTGTCCATATAATGCTTTGCCCATTTTAAGTCGTTACTGATTGCAGTACCCTCACAACCCAAATGATAAAGACCGTGGGTTTCAATATCTGCTTCATCAACAACATAAAGGCCGTAATGGTCGCAAAGCTCTAAGAAATGCGGGTCTGGTGGGTAGTGCGAGGTACGGACACAGTTTACATTGTATTCTTTCATAAGAAGAATATCTTTAAGTAAATCATCATAATTTAATGCGTAGCCCTTTGTTTCGTGTGTATCGTGGTGGTTTACACCCTTGAGTTTAACTTTTTTACCATTGAAATAGAATACTGCATTCTTGATTTTAATATCCTTAAAGCCTGTATATGAACGGATTGTCATAACCTCTTTCTTGCCGTCAAGAAGAGTTATGTAAAGCTCATAAAGTCTTGGGATTTCTGCACACCATTCATCAACCTTAAGATTTTTAAATACAACCTCTGTTTCTTTCTCTGCATCAATAATTTCAGTTGCTATAACTGTTTTGCCATCCATTAAAGCAATTTCGAGTTTTTTATTCTTTAAATCGCCCTTAACCTCTGCTTTAACTGAAAGATTGTATTTGTCGCCTTTTTTAGCAGGAATAGCTTCGTAATCGTTAATATATGTTTTATTGTAAGCGTGAAGAAGAACATCACGGAAAATACCGTTTTCTCTGAACATATCCTGTGCTTCAAGATATGAGCCGTTTGTCCAACGGAACACAACGCCGAGGATTTCGTTTTCACCCTCAACTAAATATTTTGTAATATCAAATTCATAAGAATTGTGTGAGCCCTCACCGTAACCTACATATTGACCGTTTACATAAAGGTCTAAAGAAGCGGCAACACCTAAGAAAGTAATAATATAATTTTTATTTGTATCATCAATTTTTATATTTTTTCTGTAAACACCGCAAGAAAAATCTTCAGGAAGCTCCGGTGGCTTTACACCTTGCTTTTCAGGAAGCCCTAAATATACAGGGTCAAATGTATATGGGCAGTTAATGTAGGCAGGGTTATCGTAGCCTGTTCTCTGCCAGGTGCAAGGAACATTGATTTTATCAAATGTAATTTTACTTGTGTCTAATTTTTCGGGAAGTTTTGATTTCTTTTTATAAAATTTAAAATCCCATTCACCTGAAAGAACAGTTACAATATCACTCTGATATCTTTCAAAATTGTAGTCAATTTTTTTAGCATCTGACTTTTTAGAATGAGATATAAAGTATGCTCTGGGGTTTAATCTGTTCACTGCAATTGTTTTAAAATCACAATGATTTGTTTTGTTTATTAAGTACTTCATAATGTTGCCTCACTTAATTCTTTTAATATTGAATTTATTTTATCACAACGATCGTCCTTTTTCAATTTATTTATAAAATTTCCGGAAAATTATCGCATATTTTTTTATTTTGTGATAAAATGATTTCAACATTTCTTTTCGGGTGGTGAAAAAGTGACTGATTCTCAGGAAACAATAACAGGAATAGTTGAAGATATTACTTTCCAGAATGCCCAGAATGGCTTTACAGTTCTTGATTTTTCAAGTGACGATGAGTTGTTTACGGCTGTTGGCGTTATGCCCGGAATTACTGCAGGCGAAACAGTTTCTTTAACAGGCTCTTTTATTATGCACCCAACCTTTGGCAGACAGTTAAAGGTCACCTCTTTTACACGAACTCTACCCGAAACAAGTGAACAGATTATAAAATATCTTTCCTCCGGTGTTATAAGAGGAATAGGCCCTAAAAAAGCACTTTCAATTGTTGAAGCCTTTGACACTGACACATTGAATGTTATTGAAAACACACCCGAAAGACTTGCTGAACTCAAGGGAATTTCAATTGACCAGGCAAAAAATATCGGTGAAGAATTCAAAAAGCAATACGCAATGAGAACTGTTATGTTAGGCCTTGAAAAATATGGCTTAACACCCAACGAATGTGTAAGAATTTATAAAAAATTAGGCATTCAATCAGTTGAAATGGTTAAAGAAAACCCCTACTGTCTTTGTTCATTAGGCATTGGTATAAGCTTTGAAAAGGCAGAGATAATCGAAGAAAAATTAGAAGAAAAGCCTGTTCCCGAACACAGAATAAGAGAGGGCATTCTTCATGTTATGCGTTATAACCGCAATTCCCGTGGGCATACCTGTATTCCCCGTGAAAAGCTTTTAAAGCCGTGTGCAGATTTACTTAACACTAATGAAGATACAATTGATATTACAATTGATTCTCTCGTTTCTACTGCACAATTAAAATTGCATATAATTGATGGTACTGAATTTATATTTTTGCCATCCTCTTATAAGGATGAAAAAAGAATTGCAGAGAGAATGAGTGTTGTTGCAAAATTCCCACCACCAAGAATGAGTACTCTTGCACAAACCATTGATGATATTGAATACGAAAACGACATTAAATATGAAGATTTGCAGAGAATGGCTATTGCCACCGCCGCTAACAAAGGTCTTTTAATTCTTACAGGTGGTCCTGGTACGGGTAAAACTACTGCGATTAAAGGTATTATCAAGGTATTTGAAAAGCAGAATCTTGACATTGCTTTAGCTGCCCCCACAGGCAGAGCTGCAAAAAGAATGACTGAATTAACAGGCAGGGAAGCAAAAACTATTCATAGACTTTTAGAGGTTGAATGGGATGAAGATGACCGCCCTGTTTTCAGGCGTGACATAAAAAATCCTCTTGACTGCAATGCATTGATTTTAGACGAGTTATCTATGGTAGATATTTCACTTTTTGCAAGTCTTTTAGACGCTTTACCCTTAGGCTGCAGACTTATTTTAGTTGGTGACTCTGACCAGCTACCGCCGGTAGGGGCTGGTAATGTTCTGCACGATTTAATAAAAGCAGAAGTGTTACCTGTAATTGAGCTTAATAAGGTATTCCGTCAGGCTATGGAAAGTAAAATAGTAAGCAATGCACACAAAATTGTTGTGGGTGAAATGCCCGACTTAAAAAATGATGGCAAAGACTTTTTCCATATGGAAAGGCAATCACCATTTTTAGCAACAGAAACAATTGCAGAGCTTTGTGCGGTAAGACTAAAAAAAGCTTATAACTGGGACCCGCTTTCAGATATTCAGGTTATTTGCCCCTCTAAAAAAGGTGAAACAGGCACTGCAAACTTAAATAAAATTTTACAACGCCTTTTAAACCCTGAAGACGATAAGAAGCATGAGGTAATTGTTGCAGGTCAGTTATTCCGCGAGGGTGACAAGGTAATGCAGACCAAAAACAATTACAATATTGAATGGGAAAGCGAAGATGAAAAGGGCAACGGAATTTACAACGGTGATATTGGAATTCTTGAAAAAATCAATACCCAAAACGGACTTGTTACAATAAACTTTGACGGAAGAATTGCTGAAATAGCCACAGAAAATCTGACTGAATTAGATTTATCTTACGCAATAACCGTACATAAAAGTCAGGGTAGTGAATTCAAGGCGGTTATAATGCCTGTAACAGGAATTGTACCTGAGCTCTCATACCGAAACCTTTTGTACACTGCGGTAACAAGGGCAAAAGATATGTTAATTACCGTAGGTTCTGCTGATTTGGTTTATAAAATGACTGCTAATGATAAAAAAGCAAAGCGTTTTTCTGCATTAGCACACTTTTTAAAGGCGGAATTTTAATGAACAAACAAGAATTAAAAGATTTTTTAATTGCATTTTTATTCCCGAAGCGATGCAGATATTGCACCTGCGTTGTAAAGCACAATGAAGAAATCTGTAGTAAATGTGAGGATAATCTTCACGAAATAAGCGGAGAAATATGCTTTTTGTGTGGCTGCAGTAAAGAGGATTGCACCTGCAAAAATCATAAATCCTATTATGAAGCAATTTCTGCGCCATTTTATTATGACGGCACAGCAGGTAATTCTATAAGACTTTTAAAATTCCAAAAGAAATCAGAAATAGCAGATGTTTTATCAGAAGAAATGGCAAAATGCTATGTAAATAATCTCTCTGAATATTCAGTAGATTTAGTAACATTTGTGCCAATGCATAAGAAAAAACTGAAAGAACGCGGATTTAACCAGGCAGAGCTTTTAACCAGAAAAATGTGCGATTTATTAGACCTGCCCTGTGAAGAGCTTTTGACAAAATCTTACGAAACAGGCGACCAGCACTTTCTTGATGAAAATCTGAGAAAAGGTAACCTTTTAGGCGTTTTTTCAATTAACCCTGAAATTGATATTCTTGACAAAAGAATTCTTCTTTGTGACGACATTAAAACAACCGGCGCAACACTTGATGAATGTGCGAAGACGCTTTTAATCGCGGGTGCTTCGGATGTGGTTTGTTTAACGACGGCAGTTACGAGGAAGAAGTCAGGGACTAGAGTTCAGGGACTAGGGACTAGGGACTAGGGATCAGAAATCAGGGAATAGAAAATGCTGAGTGCTGAATTAAGGGTCTGCGACGCAAAAATAATTGAAAATGGAAAATTGAAAATTGAAAATTTAGGGGCTACGCCGTAATTATAATAATTGGTTATAATGGTAAACTGACTTTTTCATTTATACTAATTACAAATATTAAGATATAAAAATAAAAATTCTATCATTTTTAGTTTATATAAAACTTCAAATGATAGAATTTCTTGCTTTTATGGATAATTATTATTGCCGACCGCAGGTCCCACAATTTTCAATTTTCCATTTTCAATTTTTAATTTTTAATTTTCACTTATAAGTCTCTATTCTCCGTTCCCTGATTTCTGAACTCAGCTTGAATTTCTTGAGCTTGTTGTGTATCAAAGGTAGATTGAAGTGGCGCCCCGAGCTGTGCTTCTCTTTTTTTCTTTTGATTTTTATTTATTACTAAACCAATAATACCACCGATAATTGCAGCTGCAATTATAATCATTGGCACGAATATATCGAAATCATCTTCAATTGTTCCTGCAGGTGCTATTGTATCCTTTGATGGCATAAGCTCATCCTCATTCATTTTAAAGGTATCTGCTATTGCATCAAGCTCGTCTATTGTATCCATATTATCTGCTGTAAGTGCAATTGTATAAACGAAATCAACACCTGCAAACTGATACATTTTCTGATAAAATACTGTATCCTGAATCTTTGTTTTAATAACTGATATAAGTGCTGTGTAGCCACTTGAAAGGTCTTTGCTATCTACTGAAACAACTTCAATATCTGCTTTGATTTGTTGTTGTGCATATTGTGAAGTCATTGTTGCTTTAAATACTTTTGCATAAGAATCATAATTCTCTTGTGTTAAATCTTTAAGACACTCGTTGTCCGTATTTTCAACATAATTAACAGTTATATTTGTAACGCCATCGGCTTTTACAAAATAGAACAAAACATCTGTACTGTTTTCTTTCACATACTCGTACTCATCGCCTACATCAATAGAAAAGTGTGAATCCTCACTAAAAACATTAGCAGCACTTACACTGATAACTGATGTAAAAATCATAATTGCTACAACTAATAAAATACTTACCTTTTTCATTTTAATACTCCTTAAATAAAATATATTTTTCTTGCTTATAATAGCACAGAAGAAAGCAAAAATCAAGACTATTAGAGTAAACAGTGAACAGGAAGCAGGAAACAGTTTTTATTTAGTTGACCTGAACTCTAGTCCCTAGTCCCTGATTAAAAAAGAAACTCAGCAAAAATGCTGAGTTTCTTTTTTAATCATCTTCATCTTCATCATCGTCATCTTCTTCGACCGGAATCGGAGTGATTTCGACTTTGATTTTTTCAATTCTTCGTTCTTCTACTTTAAGAACTGTAAATTTAACATTTTCAAATTCGACCTCATTCATTTCACCGTCTTTAGGTAAAAATTGAAGCTGGTCAATTATAAAGCCTGCGAGAGTTTCATAATCACCCTCAGGGAGCTCTTTACCAATAAGCTCTTCAATTTCCTCTATATCAATAGTACCGTCAACTGTGAATGTATTGTCGTCGATTTTTCTGATTTCTTCATCCTCCTGGTCATACTCATCCTGAATATTACCCATAATTGCTTCAACTAAATCTTCAAGTGTAAGAATACCTGCTGTGCCACCATATTCATCAACAACAATTGCCATCTGAATTTTTTTAGCACTCATTTCGGTAAACAATTCACCACAGGATTTTGTTTCAGGAATGAAGTAAGCCTCTCTTGCCATCTTTTTAAGATTTGACTTGGATGGTAAGGATTTACCTACATATTTAAGTAAGTCTTTTACATATATAATGCCGATTATATTATCAATTTCGCCCTCATAAACAGGAATTCTTGAGTATCCGTTTTCAATAGCGAGAGCCACAAAGCTTTCTATATTAGTATCTTCAACATCAACTGCGGTAACATCAGTACGGTGAGTCATAATGTCACCAGCATTAAGGTCATCAAATTCAAAGATGTTGTTAATCATCTCTTTCTGAGCATCTTCAATAACGCCCTTTTCCTGACCGACATCAACCATCATTCTGATTTCTTCTTCTGTAACAGTTTCTTCAGAAGCGTTAGGGTCGAAGCCTAAAAGTCTTACAACTCCATTAGTAGATACTGAAAGCACCTTAACAAAAGGTGAAGTGATTTTTGAAATTGTTCTTAATGCACCCACAACCTTGAATGCGATTTTTTCCGGAATCTGCATACCGATTCTCTTTGGTGCCAATTCGCCGAAAACAAGTGTAAAGTATGAAATAATGATTGTAATAAGAATAACTGCAATTGGTGAAATAATATTTTCATTTACGCCTGTTGAATCCACAACTACTGCTGTAAGCATTTCTGCAAGTGTTGTAGCCGCAGAAGCAGATGCCAAGAAGCCTGCAAGAGTTACACCAATTTGAATTGTAGATAAAAATTTACTTGGATTTTTTGTTAATTTTAAAACTTGTTTTGCTTTTTTGTTACCTTCTTCAGCTTGTTTCTCCAGCTTTGCATCATTAAGCGAGATAACTGCAATTTCACTCATTGCAAAAAATGCATTGACTAAAATGAGAACAATTAAAAGCGGTATTTGCCATGCAAGAGATTTTGCATCAGGGGTTGCTGATAATGTATTCATTATCGGCTCAAAAGAATTTAAAATAATACTAGGTCCGGCGTCATCCATTATAGGACTTGCTCCTTTCAAAAATTATAATGCAACATTATACAAAATAATGGAGGTTTTGTCAATGTTATTACCATTATTCTACATTATAGATATATAATTTACTTAAATATAGCAAATTTTCCACTTTTTTTGTAGAATTTTTAACGATTTTATGTTTACAATTTCGCTTTTTAGTGTTAAAATGTTTCTTGTGTTTAAATATTATTTCACAGGAGGAAAAATCCAATGGCACGTAAAATGAAAACCATGGACGGTAACAATGCGGCTGCGTATGTCTCATATGCATTCACAGAAGTTGCCGGCATCTACCCAATCACACCTTCAAGCCCAATGGCTGACTATGTTGACCAATGGTCTGCACAAGGTCAAAAGAACATTTTCGGTACAACTGTAAAAGTTGCTGAAATGCAATCTGAAGCAGGTGCTGCAGGTACAGTACACGGCTCACTCGCTGCCGGTGCTCTTACAACAACTTACACAGCATCACAAGGTCTTCTTTTAATGATTCCTAACATGTATAAAATTGCTGGTGAGCTTCTCCCATCAGTTTTCCATGTTTCAGCTCGTTGCGTAGCTTCACACGCACTTAATATTTTCGGTGACCATTCAGACGTTTATGCTTGTCGTCAGACAGGTTTTGCAATGCTCGCTGAAACAAACACTCAAGAGGTTATGGACTTAGGTGCTGTTGCTCACCTTGCAACAATTAAGAGCAGAGTTCCATTCATTAACTTCTTCGACGGTTTCCGTACTTCTCACGAAATTCAAAAAATTGAAATCTGGGACTACGAAGACCTCAAAGAAATGTGCGATATGGATGCAGTTGATGCATTCCGTCAAAGAGCACTTAACCCAGAACATCCTGTAATGCGTGGTTCTCACGAAAATGGTGACATTTTCTTCCAACACAGAGAAGCATGTAACAAATACTATGACGAAGTTCCTGCAATCGTTGAAGAATATATGGGCAAGGTTAATGCTAAGCTCGGCACAAACTACCAGCTCTTCAACTACTACGGTGCTGAAGATGCTGAAAGAGTTATCGTAGCAATGGGTTCATTCTGTGATGTAGCAGAAGAAGTTATTGACTACCTCTTAGCAAAAGGCGAAAAAGTTGGTCTTCTTAAAGTTAGACTTTACAGACCATTCGCTGCTGACAAATTCTGTGCAGCTCTTCCTAAGACAGTTAAAAAGATTGCTGTTCTTGACAGAACTAAGGAACCAGGTTCAATTGGTGAACCACTTTACCTTGATGTTGTTGCAGCTCTTGAAGCATGTGGCAAAACAGGTCTTACAGTAACAGGCGGTCGTTATGGTCTTGGTTCAAAAGACACACCACCTGCATCAGTATTTGCAGTTTACGATGAACTCGCAAAGGCTGAACCAAAGAAACACTTCACACTCGGTATCAACGACGATGTTACCTACCTTTCACTCGAAGAAAAAGAAGCTCCTGCAACTGCTGCTGAGGGTACAATTGAGTGTAAGTTCTGGGGTCTCGGTGGTGACGGTACTGTTGGTGCTAACAAAGACTCAATCAAAATCATTGGTGACCATACTGACAAATATGTTCAGGCATATTTCCAATATGACTCAAAGAAAACAGGTGGCGTTACAATTTCTCACCTTCGTTTCGGCGATAAGCCAATCAAGAGCCCATACTATGTAAACAAGGCAGACTTCGTTGCTTGCCACACACCTGCTTACATTGAAAAAGGCTTCAAAATTGTTAACGACGTTAAACCAGGCGGTGTATTCCTTATCAACTGCCAATGGGATGACGCTGAACTCGCTGAAAAGCTCAATGCTGAAACAAAGCAATATATTGCTAAGAACAATGTTCAGCTTTACACAGTTAACGCTATTGACTTAGCTGCTGAAATCGGCCTTGGTAAGAGAACTAACACAATTCTTCAGGCTTCATTCTTCGCTCTTGCTAATGTTCTTCCAAAAGAAGATGCAATCGGCTATATGAAGAACGCTGCTATGAAGTTCCTCAAAAAAGGTCAGGATATCGTTGATATGAACCACAAAGCTATTGACGCTGGTTTCGGTGCATTCAAAAAGTACGATGTTCCTGCTGACTGGGCTAACGCAACTGATAACACAGTAGCAGAAAAAGCAGAAGGCCCAGAAAAGCTTGTTAAGATGGTTGACAACATCATGAAACCTGTTGGTAACATGAATGGTGACTCTCTTCCAGTTTCTGTATTTATGGATCACGCTGACGGTACATTTGAACAAGGTGCTGCTGCTTACGAAAAACGCGGTGTTGCTGTTATGGTTCCTGAATGGGACGAAAACACTTGCGCAAAATGTAACAAGTGCTCATTCGTATGTCCTCACGCTACAATTCGTCCATTTGCTCTTGATGCAAACGAAGTTGCTGGTGCTCCGGAAGTTCTCAAGAAATCACCAAAGCCAGTTGTTAAGACAGATTACACATACACACTTGCTATTTCACCTATGGATTGTATGGGTTGTGGCGTTTGTGTTGGCGTTTGTCCTACAAACTCACTTAAAATGGTTTCTCGTGAAAGCCAGGATGCTCAACAAGAAGCATTTGATTACTGCGTAGCTAATGTTACAGAAAAAGAAGGCGTTGCAACTTCTGCAAACCTTATTTCTAGCCAGTACAAGAAACCTCTCCTTGAGTTCTCAGGTTCTTGCGCAGGTTGTGCTGAAACTGCTTACGCTCGTCTTATTACTCAGCTCTTCGGTGACAGAATGTATATTTCTAACGCAACAGGCTGTTCTTCAATCTGGGGTGGTCCTGCTGCAACATCACCATACACAGTAAATGCTAAGGGTCAAGGTCCTGCATGGGCTAACTCACTCTTTGAAGATAACGCTGAACACGGTTTCGGTATGTTCCTTGGTCAGAACGCTATCCGTAACAGCCTTATTTCTAAAGTTGAAAACATTCTCACATCAGGCAAAGCTTCTGATAATCTCAAAGCAAAAGCTCAAGCTTACCTCGATACTGTAAATGACGGTGAAGCAAACGCTGCTGCTACTGATGCTCTTGTTGCTGCTCTCGAAGATGGCGCTTGCTGTGACAACTGCAAATCAATCCTTGCTAACAAAGACTACCTTGCTAAGAAATCTGTATGGATCTTCGGTGGCGACGGTTGGGCTTACGACATCGGCTTCGGCGGTGTTGACCATGTTCTTGCATCTGGTGAAGATGTTAATATTATGGTATTCGATACAGAGGTTTATTCAAATACAGGCGGTCAGGCTTCTAAGGCTTCTAACATTGGCCAGGTTGCTCAATTCGCTGCTGCTGGTAAAGCTGTTGCTAAGAAGAGCCTTGCTGAAATCGCTATGAGCTACGGTTATGTATATGTTGCTCAAATCGCTATGGGTGCTGACCAGAATCAGACACTTAAAGCAATTAAGGAAGCTGAAGCTTATAATGGTCCTTCAATCATTATTGCTTACGCTCCATGCGAAATGCACTCAATTAAGGGCGGTATGGTTAACTGCCAGAACGAAATGAAGAAGGCTGTTGATTGCGGTTACTGGAATATGTTCCGTTACAACCCAGCTCTCAAGGCTGAAGGTCAGAACCCATTCACAATTGATAGCAAGCCTGCAACAGGTAGCTACCGTGACTTCCTTCTTAACGAAGCTCGTTACGCTTCTCTTACTCGTTCATTCCCTGAAAGAGCTGAAGAACTCTTCGCACGTTCAGAGAAAACAGCTATGGAAAGATATGAGCATCTCCTCAGACTTAAGGACCTCTACGCTCCAAAAGCTGAATAAGATTAGTTAAACAAAAAACCTGTAGAGGAAACACTCTGCAGGTTTTTTTAATTAAAAATTAAAAATTGAAAATTGAAAATTGCGGGGCTACGCCGTAATTATAAAAATGCAGAAGGCAGAGTGCAGAATGCAGAATTTCGGAACTGCGTTGGCAATTATAATTAAATAACAAAAATATAAGTTCTATCATTTAAAGTTTTTCGTAAACTAAAAATGATAGAACTTTTTCTGTTTCCTGCTTTCTGTTTCCTGTTTCCTGACCACTGACTTACTGACTCACTGACCACTGGTACAAATGATAGAACTTGTTGTTTTTATTCAATTAAATATAATCAAGGCGAAGCCTTCCGAAATTTTCAATTTTCCATTTTCAATTTTCAATTCAAAATAGACTTCTGCATTCTTACAGCTTTTTTGTTTCAACTTCCTCTATCGCCATTTTGACGAATTCGTCAACCTTCATTGAGCCCATATCGCCATTCTTTCTGCTTCTTACAGAAAGAGAGTCGTTCTCAATTTCGTTGTCACCGAGAATGAGCATATAAGGAATTTTCTCAAGCTGAGCTTCACGGATTTTGTAGCCTGTTTTTTCTGCTCTGTCATCAACAGTAACACGAAGTCCATTTGCTTCGAGCTTGTTTTTGAGCTCGTAACAAGCATCGTGATGTCTTTCAGAAATCGGGAGAATTCTCATCTGCTCAGGTGCGAGCCAGAGCGGGAATGCACCTGCATATTTTTCAATAAGAAGTGCAAGAGTTCTTTCGTAGCAACCGATTGATGTACGGTGAATGATGTAAGGATTTTTCTTTGTGCCATCCTTGTCAACATATTCCATACCGAATTTTTCAGCAAGCATCTGGTCAATCTGGATTGTGATTAAAGTATCCTCTTTACCGTGAACATTCTTAATCTGAATATCAAGCTTAGGACCATAGAACGCAGCTTCACCAACGCCAACCTTATATTGAATTCCGAGATTATCAAGAATTTCTTTCATTATGCCCTGAGCTTCGTTCCATTGCTCGTCTGTACCGATATATTTTTCTTTATCTGCAGGGTCCCATTGTGAGAAGCGGTAAGAAACATCCTCATAAAGACCGAGTGTTTTAAGCATAAATATGCAAAGGTCAAGACAACGCTCAAACTCACCTGCAAGCTGTTCAGGAGTACACATAAGATGTCCCTCTGAAATTGTGAATTGTCTTACACGGATAAGTCCGTGCATTTCGCCTGAAGATTCATTTCTGAAAAGTGTTGAAGTTTCAGCTAATCTCATAGGAAGGTCACGGTAAGAACGCGCTCTGTTCAAATATGCCTGGTACTGGAATGGACAAGTCATTGGACGGAGTGCAAAAACCTCATCGTCCTTTTCTTCATCGCCCAAAACGAACATACCATCCTTATAATGATCCCAGTGGCCTGAAATTTTATAAAGGTCGCTCTTTGCCATAAGAGGTGTCTTTGTACGCACCCAGCCCCTTCTTGCCTCTTCATCTTCAACAAAACGCTGAAGTGTCTGTACAATAAATGTACCCTTTGGAAGAAGAATTGGTAAGCCCTGACCGATAGTATCAACTGTTGTGAAAATTTCAAGCTCTCTGCCTAATTTATTGTGGTCGCGCTTTTTTGCTTCTTCAATTCTCTCAAGATGCTCTTCTAATTCAGAGGCTTTCGGGAAAGCAGTACCATAAATTCTCTGAAGCATTTTGTTCTTTTGGTCACCACGCCAGTAAGCACCTGTGCAAGCTGTGAGCTTAATTGCCTTAACTTTGCCTGTTGAAAGAATGTGAGGACCTGCACAAACATCTGAAAATTCACCTTGCTTATAAAAGCTGATTGGTTCATTTTTACCTGCGTGTTCTTTAATAAGCTCTACCTTGTAGATTTCGCCTTGTTCTTCCATAAGCTTAATTGCTTCTTGTGGCTCAACAAGGAATTTTTCAAGCTCAATATCTTCTTTAACAATCTTTTTCATTTCTGCTTCGATTTTTTCGAGTGTTTCAGGTGTAAATGAAACCTCTGAATCGAAATCATAATAGAAGCCATTGTCAATTGCAGGACCAATTGCAAGCTTTGTTTCAGGATAAAGTCTTTTAACTGCCTGTGCTAAAATGTGTGAAGCAGTGTGCCAGAATGCGTGCTTACCCTCTTCACTTTCAAATGTGAGAAGATTAACCTCACAATCTTCATTTAATTCTGTTCTTACATCTGCCATTACGCCGTTGATTGTACAAGCGCAAAGGTTTCTGTAAAGTCCCATACTGATTTCTTTTGCAATATCAGCAGGAGTTGTTCCTTTTGGGAATTCCTTTACTTCATCACGAAGTGTAACCTTAATCATATATATTCCGCCTTTCAAGATTATTAATTATCAATTGTAAAATAAAAAATGCTTCACCCCATAAATATGGGATGAAGCAATAATCTACTCCACGGTTCCACCCAAATTGCAGTATAATACTGCCACTCAAGGAATGTCTTAACGCGACACAGACGGCTCTATTTATCGTAATATATACACTTCATAAAGCACTCATAAGTGGTTTTCAAAACGGCGTAACTCGTGTCTTTCACCAACCGACACGCTCTCTGAAGAAACTGACCGTCCCTACTCTCTTAATCATAGATTTGTTCTATATAAAACATATTATACCTATTTAATTGGGTTGTCAAGTGAAAATTATTCCGCAGTATGCTTTGGCTCAATTTTGCCATAGCGAGAAGAACCGCTTGCATCTACCTTTTGTTCTCTTGGCTCTTTTGGAGCTTCAGGAACATATTGTGGTCTTCTTTCGCGTCTGCCACCGTTGTTGTGACGACGGTCTTTTGAATAGCCACCGCGTTTTGAATTATCGCAATCATCAGAAACGATAACAACGCGTCTGTTTTCGCCTTCACCAACTGAATGTGAAGAAACGCCCTCTATTTCCTGAACTGCTGTATGAATAATACGGCGTTCATAAGGATTCATTGGTTCTAAAACACAGCTTCTGCGATATTTAATAGCTCTTTGTGCCTGACGCTTTGCAAGTGATTTAAGAGTTTCTTCACGGCGTTTTCTGTAATCACCAACATTAAGAGAAACGCGTTTGCCATCTTTATCTGCACGGTTAACAAAAAGTCTTGTGAGATATTGAAGTGCATCAAGTGTTTCACCGCGTCTGCCTATAATGTTGCCGTAATCTTCACTGCAGGTAATTTCAAAGAACATATCCTCGTCTGTTTCTTTTACTGTAACATTAGCATCGCTAAAGCCCATACCAACGAGAATTGATTTTAAATAATCTGTAGCAGCATTTTCTTTTGCTTCAATACCGGAAAGGTCAATCTGAACTTCTTTCTTTTCCGGCTTTTCTTTTTTCTGAGGTTTATTTTCTTTTTTAGGCTCAGCTTTCTTCTCAGGTGCTTTTTTCACTTCTTCAACACCGTCATCATAATAAGCCTTAACCTTTGCATCTGCGCCACCGAAAAGGCCTAAAACCTTTTTCTTTGGCATACTGATAATTTCAACCTTAACATCAGCATCAATAGGTGCATTAAGGTTCTCAGTTGCTATTTTTCTTGCTTCATCTATTGTAGATGCAACACCAATTGCTTCTTTAATCATAGTAACACCTTATTTCTTTTCGTTTTCTACGCGTAATTTTGTAGTGTTTTCTTTTGAACGCCTTACAACAGTTTCATCAACCATCTGTTGTGCAATAACCTTTTTTGGACTATAAAAAATAGAAATACCAATCTGTTGTACAAATGAAAGAATATTAGAAATAATCCAATAAACACCTACACCTGTCGGGAACATAAATGTGAAAATGAGTGACATGAGAGGTGACATAAGTGTCATACAACCCATTGCAGGGTTTTTTGCCATTTCAGGATTTTGCTTTCTTTGCTTCAAATAAAGATAAATTGAAGAAAGTAAAGCAGTAGCACAAGCGAGAATCGGGATAAGCCAATATGCATTGAAATTACCCTTATCCGGTGTAACTGAAAGGTCAAGTCCTAAAAATGTGAATTTCTCACTGAATTCCGCTAATTCATTAAGTGACTCTGCACCAATTTCTTCTGTAAGCTCTGCTGTGAAATCCTTGTAATTCTTAAGAATGTTAATTTCATGCATATCAACAGAACCGCGTTTGCTGTTTTTAGCAGCTGCGTCAAGAGCAGTTTGCATAACTGATTTTATAGCGGTGATTTTTTCATCACTGAATCTTAACACACTTGAAAGTGGCTTATACATAACGCCATAAAGACCAATCATAACAATCATCTGAATCATCATAGGCATACAGCCCATATTAGCTGCACCAAAGCCCTCGCGTTGATAAAGTTCCTGAATTTCCTGTTGTGCTTTTTGTGGGTTATTTGCGTATTTTTGTCTTATTCTGTTTACTTTTGCATTAAGTCTTGTTTGCTTTGCTGAGTTTTTCTGTTGCTTGATTGAAACAGGGAGAAGAAATAATCTTATAACAAGTGTCAATAAGAAAATTGCTAAAACATAGCTACCTGTCCAATCGTAAAACCAACTGAGTGGTATACTAAAAAACGGCAATAAAATCGCTCTAATACCTTCGTAAATTCCAGCCATTTATTTTTGGTATCCTTTCATTTTAATGTCTGCCCTTGCAGTTGCATTTGTGTTCCTTTTTCGGTGGAACAGGATCTACCCCACCGGGAAAAAGAATGTTACAACGCATAAGGCGACAGATGGCAAGAATCAAACCTTTAAAAATACCGTGAATTTCAATTGCATCTTTTGCATATTGCGAACAAGTCGGAAAGTAACGACATCTTGGCGGAAAAAGCGGCGAAATGCGTCTTTGATAAAAGCTTATCATTTTAAGAAGTGCTTCTTTCATTATTCTGCACCCTCTTTTTTATTGAAAAGCATATTTTCCTGTGACATCATATCACGCATAATTTTTTCTATATAAGTGCTTTTCTGATATTTTGTTTTGCTTCTTGCAACAAAAACAATGTCAAAGCCACCGTCAATTTCCTTTACCACACTTCTGAAGGCTTCTCTTATAATGCGTCTTGAGCGATTACGCTCTACTGCATTACCAATCTTTTTGCCGGTAGTTATACCAATACGGCAAATTCCCGCGCGGTTCTTAGAATAATACATAACCAACGCAGGATTCGTTACAGCCTTACCTCTATTATAAAGGCGACGAAAATCACCATTTAACTTTAGTGTGACGAAGTCTAACACTTGTTCTCTCCTCGGATTCAGGCTAATTCTTAATAAGTGAGTTGCTTTCTGCCTTTTCTTCTACGACGAGCAAGTACCTTGCGGCCGTTTCTGTCTGCCATTCTTTTACGGAAGCCGTGTTCCATTTTTCTGTGTCTTTTCTTAGGCTGATAAGTTCTTTTCATTTTATTTACTCCTATCTATTATTCAGGTAAATTATTTAAGAAGTGAAAGTAGTGTATAAAATAATAACCTGTTTTACAAATTTAAACGCCTGTTTTTCATAATTACAGACAATCGCACATTGCATTATATAAAAAACAGACAAAAATGTCAATAGTTTTTCATTCACAAATTACCTCTGTTTTTTTCTGATTTATAGTGCAAAATGAAACAAAAACCTTTAAAAATTTCTTTTTTACAAATAAAAATGTACAACCTTGATATTTTTATACTTTTGTGCTATCATACTAACACATTATTAGGAGATGATTTTAAATGAGCGAATGCACACACGATTGTAGCAGTTGCAGTCAGAACTGCTCTTCAAGAGAGCCACAAAGTCTTATTGAAAAACCACACGAGCTCTCTAAAATTAAAAAAGTTATAGGCGTCGTAAGTGGTAAAGGTGGCGTTGGTAAATCACTTATCACTTCACTTTTAGCAGTTTCTATGAAAAGACGCGGATTTTCTACCGCTATTCTTGATGCTGATATTACAGGTCCTTCAATCCCAAAAGCTTTCGGATTAAAAGAAAGAGCACAAGGTACAGAGCAAGGCATTTTACCTTGCAGCACAAAAACAGGCATTGAAGTTATGTCAGTTAACCTTTTACTTGAAAATGAAACTGACCCTGTTGTATGGCGTGGTCCTGTTATTGCAGGTACAGTAAAGCAATTCTGGACAGATGTTATCTGGAATGATGTTGACTTTATGTTTGTTGATATGCCACCGGGCACCGGTGATGTTCCCCTTACAGTATTCCAGAGTATTCCTGTTGACGGAATTGTTATTGTTGCTTCACCTCAGGAATTAGTTGGAATGATTGTTGAAAAAGCTGTTAAAATGGCTTCTCTTATGAACATTCCTGTTTTAGGCTTTGTTGAAAATATGTCCTACTTTGAATGTCCTGACTGCAAAAAGCGTCACAGCATTTTTGGTGACAGCCACATTGACGAGATTGCAAAAGAACATTCTGTTGACACTGTTTCTAAATTACCAATCAACAACAAATTAGCCGCTGCTGTTGATGCAGGTGCTATTGAGCTTTTCGAGGGCGATTGGTTAGAAAATCTTGCAGATAAAATTGAAAAATTATAATTTTTATGCACATCACTTTTTGTGGTGTGCATTTTTCATAAACCGAATAATAAATTTTCATATATATAATGAATTGACGGGGTTATTAAAATTGTTTTATAATAAATACAGGTGGTGATTTCTATGAAAAAGACAACGAAAATCTTAGTAGCATTTATATTAACTTTAATTTTATTCATAACTAATGCTAATGTTGCTTTTGCGGTAGAAATCGTTTCTCCCGGGGTAAAATTTGACTCTCCCGATTTTTATGATGCTGCAACCTCTACTCTTGATCTTTCAACTTATTTTGACTTCGAAGAATTCAATAATTATATGGTTGAACAATTAAAAACTGTTAATGGTACATCTTCTACCCTTGCAACTATAAATATAAGTCAATTTAATATACCTAAAAGCGACGCCATAAAAAAAGCCTTACAGGAACATATCTGGTATAATTCACCTGAACTTTTCAGAATCAGTTCTATGGGATTTGGTTATTCCGGAAACAAATATACTTCTGTTCAATTCTATTCATATTACACAAAAGAAGAATATGCAGAAATGCATAGCCAGATGGTAAGCGAAGCAGAAAAGCTTTTGTCAGGAATTAAGGATAATCAAAATCTTACCGATGTTGAAAAAGCACTTCTTTTACACGACAGACTCGCTTTGCACTGTGAATATGACTATGACACATATTTATACGATTACAGTAATATGCCTCGTTCTTCTTATAATGCCTATGGTGTTTTTGTCTTGCGTGATGCGGTATGTATGGGTTATGCATTAGCCTACGACTATCTTCTTGAACAGGTCGGAATCAAAAATCTTTACTGTTCTTCAGATACCCTTAACCACGCATGGAATATAGTTTACATTGATAACACACCTTACCATGTAGATGTTACCTGGGATGACCCTGTATGGGATATGTACGGCAGAGTTTCACACGAAAATTTCTTGCGTTCAACACAAGGTATAAAGGACAGCGGGCACACCGCAACTGACTTTTTCAGTTTTCCTGCTAACACAACCTATGACAATTATTATTGGCAAAACAGTGAAACTGCCTTCCAGCTTATAAATAACGATATATATTATTTCAGCACAAGCTCAAAAGAGTTATGTAAACTAAACAACACAATCACCGGCGAAGCTTCTGTTCTGAAAACAGTCAATGACCGTTGGACTACTTCCGGTGGATTCTATAGCAACAGCTACACAAAGCTTTTAAGCGACAATTATTATCTTTACTACAACACCAAAGATACAGTTTACAGATACAACCCCGAAACAGATGCTGAAAAAATAGCATTTTCTCCTGATGTAAAAAGCTTTGGTAATTACTATTGGATTTACGGAATGAATTATTCTGACTGTAAAATTACTTGTGAAGTTTACAGTTCGCCGAATTACAACGCAGATGTCAAAAAATCTTTTGTAGTTACAACTGATGTTCACGCACCATCTGAATGGATAACAGTAACAGAACCTACAATGGAAGAAGATGGCGAAAAGCAACAAAAATGTCTTAACTGTTCGCAAATTATCGGTACAGAAACCATACCCCAAATATTAGTTTCTGCAACAGAAAATACAGAAACAATAATAGAAGATGATATTATTTTTACAGGTAATAGCCTGTGTGAAGATATTGAGACTCTCGTAAATTTTTCTGACAGCGTAACTTATGAAATTTCTGCAAGTCTTAAAACCTCCACAACCGAATTTTTAGGTACAGGTAGTGTAATTTCTATTTATGAAAATGGCGAAAAAGTAAGCGAATACACGGTTATTGTTGCCGGTGATTTAAACGGTGACAGTGTCTGCGATGTTTTAGATATTGCAAGTGCAGAGCTTTCTGTTACAAATAACAGAATTCCGTCAGCAGACGAATGCTACGCTGCTAACGGAACTAAAAAAGATATCATTGACGAGTCATCATTTCAATTTGTGGTTAATACTGCTTTGTCATAAAAGCCTCATTCTTCAAATGTTAATAAATCAACATTCAGGTCACTGTATTCAATTTGCTTTGACCATCTTTTAACATTTTCAATTCTGTCTTTTAAAGTGAGTTCTTTTGTTTCACAAAATGTTTTTATATCGCAAAGCTTAATAAATCTCACTGCTGAAATGCAGAAATTGAAATATTCCATAAATCCTGCGTTATCACCATAAACACAGTTACTCAGATGTCTGAATATTATGTAAGAAAGAATTTTAGAATATTTTTTATCGCCGTTTGTCGCTTCGTCAAACGGCTTTTCTTTTTCTGAATATTCACATATATTCTCCTGAAGCTCATTAAAATATGAAGTCCACTCTTTATTAATCGGCTCGGTTTGTTCATATCTTGCTAAAATAGTGCCATCACTGTCAAGTGTCACCTTTGCATTAAGATTTTCTTCAACTATCTCAATAAGCCTTGCAATCTTTTCATTATATGGCAATTCGCCACTAAGAATATTAAACATTTTTTCTCTGATTTTATATAAAGCGATGTAACCCTCGTGAGTGCTTTCATCAAGATAAAAATTTATTCCGATTTCATTATCGTGTACTATTTCTGTTTTAAAACAAACTGCTTCATCATTTTCTAAAAGCAATCTGCAAACCTCTTCACAGCAAAGCCCTAAACCGCACTCAACTGATTCTGAAAAATCATTATAAAATCGAGGATGCTCTCTGCAAATTCCACAAAGTGCATTTTCACCGCAATTTATAATAATATCACAGAGCTTATCTTTATTTAAAAACGGGCAACGCTCATTTTCATCTAATTTAAAGCAGGTTTCATTATCTTCGTCTTTCATTAAATTCGCTCTTATCTTTTCGCCGAAATCGCCTTTTATATTTTTGTACTTTTCGCTTGTTTCTCTGTCTACAACAATCTCCCAGCCGACACAGCAGGAATCGTTACATTTATCGGCAATACATTTAAATTCCTTGTAAAATGATGGTCTTGTTACAACCAATTCACTCACCCTATTCCAATAATTAAAATTCCACTTTCGCAATACTTGAATTTCACTTCTGAATTTTTATATGACAATCCGTAAACTCTTTCTTCATCGTTCTGATACGCTGGTCTTGGATTGAGAGATAAAATCTCTTTTATCTCTTCAAGCTCTTCTGCAGGCACTACAGCCTCCGCTTCCTTTAAAATAGTTACATTCAAAAAATCATTTTTGTATTCTTCAGAAAATCCACCCTTTGCAGTTGGAATTGAATCAGCATAAGGCAAATACGGCTTTATATCAAATATGGGTGTCGCATTAACTAAATCGGCACCGCTTACTACAAGAATTTTTCCGTCTTTACTATTTTTTATTTCTTCAAGCCTTACTACCGAAAGCCCCAGTGAGTTAGGTCTGTAAGGTGAACGGGTTGCAAAAACGCCAACTCTTTTGTTGCCGCCGAGCTTAGGTGGTCTTACTGTTGCTGACCATTTCTCATTATTTTCCGAAAACCCCCATATAAGCCATAAATGAGAATACTGTTCAATATCTCTTATTAAGTTTTCATCTCTGAACTCTTTTTCAAAAACAATTTCAGATTTTACATCAGGTGCCAAGCCACTCTGACGCGGTACTCCGAATTTTTCATTATATCCGTTTTTTATTTTTGCGACAGGCTTTATTAAAAAATCAGGCATTTTTTCACATCCGTTGTTTTTATCTATTTCTTTATAGCACAAAACCGCTTTTTAGTCAATTTCTTTAAAATTCTACAAAAAACGCACTTTTTCAGGTTAAATTGTTAATTTTTCTTAAATATTTTTCCAATATACTGTTGCTTTTTTATATACTTTTATAGTACAATACTATAAATAGATTAAATTGGGTTAGTACCGTTATATTTTTTCTGGCACTAAACCAAAATGGAGGAAAATAATGTTAAGTAAGTTAAAAAATTACATTGTATCAACTTTTATTTATGCAGGCATTACACCGGAAGAATATGATTCCATAAGACCTGCAAGAGAAGAGAAAAACAAAGGCATTCTTTTTGTCACATCAGGACTTGGAACCTTGGTTTTCTTTGCCTTGTTTGTAGTTTCACTTTTTGAAGCTTCATACAGTCACAATACACTTTTATATGGCTCACTTTTCATTTGCGAATTGTTAGTTTTACTTTTCGCATGGTTTTTCCTGAAGAAGAAGCCTGACTTAATCACTCCGATAACCTATTTATCAATATTTGCAATTTTTGCTTATGCAATTATTCTTGGTACATTTAACAGCCCAACAATTACCAGTACTACATTCTGTGTATTTTTAATTGCTATTCCAATGATAATAATTGACAGACCCTGGCGTCTTATAACATTTAATGCAGTTCAGGTTATAATTTTCTGTCTTTGCAGTAATTATGTTAAAGAGTGGGAAATTGCTTCAGTTGACATTTTAAATGCTGCAAGCTTTTACTTCTTAGGTGCTGTGCTTAACACTTATATGATTAAAACAAAGGCTAAAGAGCTTACCTTAAGAAGATATATTGAACACGACAGAGACACTGACCCGCTTACTCTTCTTTACACAAAAGCTGCTGTAGGCAGAGAAATTTCGAAACACATTAACAACGGCGGTACTGGTGTACTTATGTTCGTTGACCTTGACAATTTCAAAAAAATTAACGATACTTACGGCCACGCATTTGGTGACGATGTTCTCCACGAATTTGGTGATTGCATCCGCCGTATTTTCCGTCACACCGATATTTTAGGTCGTTTTGGCGGTGACGAATTCATTATTTTCTTACCTCATCCTATTGAAGATGAAATTGTTTCAACTCGTGCTCAGGATCTTTTAGATCTTATGCAGGAGAATATTAAAATTGAAGATGAATCAATTGATTTCCATGCAAGTATCGGTATTGCTAAATGCCCTGAAAACGGCGCAACCTACGAAGCCGTTATGGAAAAGGCTGACCAGGCACTTTATTATTCAAAGAAAAATGGTAAAAATATGTATAAATATTATGATGAGCTTCCTGAGGATTATTTAAAATCTCTGGAAGAACAGGCAAATAACTAATTTTATTTTAATCAGAGGCGATTTTTTTGAACATCTGGCACGACATTAACCCCGAAAGAATTTCCCGCTCATCTTATGCGGCAGTTATAGAAATAAGCAAAGGCAGTAAAATGAAGTATGAGCTTGATAAGGAAACAGGTCTTTTAAGGCTTGACCGTGTTCTTTACACTTCAACACACTACCCTGCTAACTATGGCTTTATTCCCAGAACTTATGCTAAGGATAATGACCCGTTAGATGTTCTCGTGCTCTGCTCTGAGCAAATTCAACCAATGTCTATAGTTGAATGCTACCCTATAGGTGTTATTTCTATGCTCGACAACGGTGCTGCTGATGATAAAATAATCTCCATTCCATTTAACGACCCTACTTATAACACATATAAGGATATCAGTCAGCTCCCTGCTCATGTTTTTGATGAAATGAAGCACTTCTTTTCTGTTTATAAAACACTTGAAGAAAAAGAAACTGCAATTGATGAAGTGAAAGGTGTTTTAGATGCAGTTTCAATTATAGAAGAGGCTATTATTGCATATTCAGAAAAATTTCCTAATAGTAATTAAAGTATTAAGTTATAATAAAAGTGAGCGATTTTATGGCAACTGCAAATTTTGAAAACGGAATGTATATTGTCGGTACTGATTACCGCATTCGTTACGCTAATGAAACTTTAAAAAACTTTTTCCCTAAGGTTGTGGAAGGTACTATCTGCTACAAAGCTATTGCAGACAGAGATACGCCTTGCACATTCTGCCCTATTGCCAATAATCTCGAAAAAGGAAAATTATTATTCAATTCACCTAACTTCAGCCGTTATGGTGCTGCTTTTACTAATATTGATACACCTGAATTCAAGAACTGTTACTCTGTTATGATTCAGGAAATTGCATCTCCTAATGTAGTATCTAAATTAGATAACGATGAAATGCAGGCATTCTTACTTCAGCAAAAAGAATTAAAAAACAGAAACGAAATCATACAGACACTTTCTGAAGAGTATTCTTCAATTTATTTCATTTATGAAGAAAATGGCGTTTTCAAATGCACAAAAAATTATGATGAATCCACATCTAACTCTTTTTCTACTGCTGATATAGCTTTAAGCAGCTATGATGCCATTTTTAACACTTTTGCTATACAGCATGTACATCCTGATGACAAAAAGCTTTTCCTTGAAGGAATAAAGCTGGATAAAATAATAGCAACCGTTCTCCGCCAGAATATGCCTTATGACTTAAATTACCGCGAAATTGAAAGCGATAATAAGGTTAAGCATATGCAAATCAGATTTATCCCTGTTAAAACCAACGAGGCCCCTAAGGTTATTGTTGCTTTCCGTTGCATTGACAACATAGTTGAACAAGAGCTTAACCAACGCAAAAAAATTACAAAAGCATTAGATGACGCACAACAGCGTTTGAGAGTTATTGAAGGTCTTTGCACAGAATATGAAACCCTTTATTATGTAGATGCAAGAAGAGATGTTGGTATTCCTTATGTTTTAACAGATAAGCTTCCGGAAGAATTCAGAACTAATTTTATGCTTCAGGAAATGCCTTATACAAAGCTTTTCTATGAATATATTGACAGCATTGTAGCACCAAATCAGCGCGAATATCTTAAATCACAGACTGATTTGAAGCTCGTTACTGAAAAGCTTAAAGAAAATAACTTGTACCGCATAAATTATGAGGTTCCTTATGAGGGTAAAATGCTCCACTTCCAGATATTTATTGCACGAGTTGGTGAGCCTCACGAACAAATCTGGGCTTTCAGAAGTATCGAAGAAACCGTTGAAGAGCAAATCAAGCAGCATAGAATCTTAGTTGACGCTCTCAACGAAGCAAAAAAAGCCGAGCAAGCTAAATCGAACTTCCTTTTCAATATGTCGCACGATATCCGTACACCTATGAATGCAATTTTAGGCTTTAATACAATTGCAGAAAAGAATATTGAAAACAAAGAAATTGCACGAGACGCCCTGAAAAAAGCTAAAAACTCAGGCGAGCATATGCTCAACATCATTAACAATGTGCTTGATATGGCACGAATCGGCAGTGGTAAGCTTGAGCTTAATCGTGAAGTCGTAAACTTCTCAGAATTAGTTGAAAAACTAAAAGAAATGTTTATTCACGATATGGCTCAGAAAGACATAAACTTCAATGCAAACTTTACTATAAATACACCAATGATTTATAGTGACTCTCTCAGAATTTCTCAGATTATTATAAATCTTCTGAGCAACGCTTTAAAGTTCACTAATCCCGGTGGTACTATTACATTCCAGGTATCAGAGTTAAAGTCGCCTGACGACAATAAGGCATATTTCCAGGTAAGAATTGAAGATACCGGTATTGGTATGAGCGAGACTTTCCAGAAGCATCTCTTTAATGCCTTTGAGCGTGAATATAACACTACACAAAGCGGTGTTCAGGGTACAGGCTTAGGTCTTGCCATTACTAAGAACCTTGTAAATCTCTTAGGTGGCTCTCTTACATATAACAGTATGGTTGGTGTCGGCACAGAGTTCACATTTACATTTAAAGCAGACAAGGCAGGCAATGCAGAAGTGAAGTCACAGGAAACAATTACATTGCTTCCTGAATTAAAGGGCAAGAGAATTCTCGTTGTTGAAGATAATATGATTAACCGTGAAATTGCCCGTGAGCTTTTAGAGGACGAGGGCTTTATTATTGAAGAAGCCGAAGATGGTACTATTGCTGTCAAGATGCTCGAAAGCAAAGAAAAAGGCTATTATGAATTTGTACTTATGGATGTTCAGATGCCTATTATGAACGGTTACACTGCAACAAGAAAAATCCGTGGCTCAGATAATGTAGATATTGCTGATATTCCAATTATTGCAATGACTGCCAACGCATTCAGTGAGGATAGAAAAAATGCCTTTGATGCAGGAATGAACGAGCATGTTGCTAAACCGCTTGACCTTGATATTCTTATCCAGGTACTTAATAAGGTTTACAAAGATACTCATAAATAAAATTTGAAACAGAAGCTTTTTTAGGAAGCTTCTGTTTTTTATATTTTTCGCTTCTCTGGTTAAAATAATCAAGAGGTGAAATTATGCCCAAAAGAATTGGAAGATATACTATTTATTTACAAAACAGACCCAGCATTACAGGTAACGCCGCTGTCGTCGGAAAAAAGGAGGGCGAAGGTCCGCTCTCTCAGGAATTCGACAAAATTCACGATGATGAATTTTTAGGTAAGGAAACCTTTGAAAAAGCGGAAAGCGAGTTAGTAAAAGACGCTGTAACAAGAGCGTTATCTAAGGCAGATGAAACACCCGAAGATATTGACTGTTGCTTTTCGGGCGACCTTTTAAATCAATGCATCGGCTCATCATTCGGACTCAGAGAATTCGGAATGCCGTTTTCGGGACTTTATGGTGCTTGCTCTACTATGGCTTTATCTTTAGCACTTTCTGCCACACTTATAGATTCAGGCGCATTAGAAAGTGCCGTTGCATCTACCTCCTCACACTTTTGCTCAGCAGAACGACAATACAGAAACCCGCTTGAATATGGTGGTCAACGCCCTCCCGCTGCTCAATGGACTGTTACAGGTGCAGGTGCCGCCGTTTTAAAAAATTCCGTGCCTGATAACCCACGGGTTAATGCTGTTATTTTCGGGAAAATCCGTGATTTAGGAATAACCGATACTAACAATATGGGTGCAGCAATGGCACCCGCAGCCGCTGAAACAATCAGTGCATTTTTAAATGATACTCACACAGTACCATCTGATTTTGATTTGATTTTAACGGGTGATTTAGGAAAAGTCGGTAGCGATATTTTAAAGGAATTGCTTATTAAAGAAAACAATATTGACATCAGCAAGGTACACAATGATTGCGGAACTATGATTTATGATTTGGACACTCAGGATGTTCATTCCGGCGGTTCGGGTTGCGGCTGCAGTGCAAGTGTTCTTTGTTCTTACATCATAAACAAATTAAGAAAAAAAGAGCTTAAACGAGTATTGTTTGTTGGTACAGGCGCACTTCTCTCCCCCACTTCATCATTACAGGGCGAAAGCGTTCCCGGAATTGCGCACGGTGTGTTATTGACATCAGATTAGGAGTTTAAAAAATGAATTATTGTCTTAAAACCTTAGAAAATATTGAAAAGCTTACTAAAGCATACAAATCAATTTTTGTACTCAAAAAATTATTATCTGCATTTTTAATAATTTATACCGCAATAAAGGTAGTAACATTTTTTGTGAATAAGTAGCTTTTTAATTTCGATAGCAAAAGAAGAATATCACGGATTTCTAAAACCCGTAATATTCTTCTTTATCTTGTTTTTATACATATAATGTGCTATAATAATAAAAATTTGGTTTGTACCAAAATAATAAAAACGGAGAAGAATTATGAATATTCCTGAAATTCTTTCTAAAAAAGCAAATGAAATAGAAGAGATACTCAAAGTAAAATGCCCTGAGGCAGCACCATTTTTCAAAAGGTGCTTTTTAAACACAATTGAAACTACTGTAACACAATTAGAGGACGGCAGTTACTTTGTTATTACGGGTGATATTCCTGCAATGTGGTTGAGAGATAGTGCCGCACAGGTAAAACCTTATATCCGTTATGCGAATGAAGATGAGGATTTAAAAGCGATTCTTAAAAGCATTATTGAAAAACACGCTTTTTATGTTTGTCTTGACCCGTATTCTAACGCATTTAACGCAGAGCCAAACCCTGAAAGCCACGATGACGAAACCGACTTTTCGCACGAGCTCATTTTTGAAAGAAAATATGAGGTTGACTCATTATGCGCACCGCTTTATTTAGCTTACGAGTATTACCAGACAACTTTAGATAATTCAATTTTTACTGAGCAATTCAAAGATATGCTTTGGAAAATCTTTGAAACCTTTAAAAAAGAGCAAAACCATTTTGCTAACTCTACATATTTCTTCAACCGTAAAGACTGCCCTGCATTAGATACATTATCTAACGACGGCAAGGGTGAAGAGGTCGCTTATACAGGTATGACCTGGTCGGGCTTCAGACCATCAGACGACCGTTGTAAATTAGGTTATTTAGTACCTGCTAATATGATGGCTGTCTGTGCATTAAAAAAGGCTGCTGAGATGGCTAATATTGGCTACGAAGACACAAAGCTTGAGAGTGAATGTCGCTCACTTGCATTTGATATTGATGAGGGTATTAAAGAATACGGCGTTATTGACAATGAGCGCCACGGTAAAATGTTCGCGTATGAAACAGACGGCAAGGGTAACTTTGTTCTTATGGATGACGCAAATTCACCAAGTCTTCTTTCAGCCCCTTATTTAGGCTACATAAAAGCTGATAATGAAATTTATAAGAATACCCGTAATTTTATTCTTTCGGGCAACAACCCCTGGTATTTCGAGGGCAGTGCCGCAAAAGGTGTAGGTAGCCCTCATACAGGACTCGACAAAATCTGGCATATTGCCCTTTCAATGCAAGCACTTACAAGTACTGACGCTGAAGAAGTAAAAGAATGTATTAAAATGCTCACTACTACTGATGCAGGTACAGGTCTTATGCACGAATCATTTTATAAGAATGACGCAAAAGATTTTACTCGCAGTTGGTTTGCCTGGGCAAACAGTCTTTTCGCAGAACTGCTTATAAGAATTGCTGATACCAATTACGACTATTAATTTTTAAGTGAAATACTTATCATTTTTTCAAGTTGAAAGCAAAGTGCTGAGTGCTGAGTGCTGAATGCAGAATTATGGGTCTGCGACGCTATTATAATTTAATAACAAAAAGCTAAGTTCTATCATTTAAAGTTTTTTGTAAACTAAAAATGATAGAACTTGTTGTTTTTATTGACTAATAATTATAATCAAGTCCGCAGGACTTCCGAAATTCTGCACTCAGCACTCAGCACTCAGCATTCAGCACTTTATAATAGCGTTGCAGACCATTTTCTCTTATCTCTTATCTATTCTCTCTTATCCAACAAAAAATCCCCCTGCTTTCGTGAAGCAGGGGATTTTTTATCTTAATATTTAGCTCTTTCTGTATAACCTGTGTGGAGAATATCGTGTGCCTTATGGCTACCAGGTTTGCCGAAGTATTCATCATATACAGCCTTAACATCAGGATTTTCGTGTGATTTTCTGATTTTAAGGTTTTTGTCATCGTTGTAAAGACCTGCTGCACGAGCCGCTCTTACATCTGTAAAGTTCTTAATTGATGCTGGAACGATTGGTTGACCACCGCCGTTTACACAACCACCAGGGCAAGCCATAACTTCAATGAAGTCATATTTCTTATCACCGGATTTAACCATATCAAGAACTGTTTTTGCATTTGCAAGACCTGAGCAAACTGCAACATTGATTTCTGCACCGTCAAGGTTATAAGTTGCTTCTTTAACGCCTTCAACGCCACGAACATCTTTAAATGCATCAAAGTCAGGAAGCTCTTTATTTGTAACAACTTCATAAGCAGTACGAAGAGCAGCTTCCATAACACCACCTGTTGCACCGAAGATTGTACCGGCACCTGAACCAAGTCCGAATGGTGCATCAAATTCTGCATCAGGAATATTATTGAAGTTGATACCTGCTTTTTTAATCATTCTTGCAAGCTCTCTTACTGTGATTGAAGCATCAATATCAGCGAGACCTTTAACTGCTGTGTGGTCAAGTCTTTCTGCTTCAAATTTCTTTGCAGTACAAGGCATAACAGATACAACAAAAATATCTTTAGGATCGATACCCATTTTTTCAGCGTAGTAAGTTTTAGCTACTGAGCCGAACATACCTTGTGGTGATTTACAAGATGAAAGGTTAGGAATAAATTCAGGATAATAGTGTTCGCAGAATTTAATCCAGCCTGGTGAGCAAGATGTGATTAAAGGAAGATTTTCTTTCTTTTCAAATCTCTCAAGGAATTCTGTTGCTTCTTCCATAATTGTAAGGTCAGCTGTGAAGTTTGTATCAAACACCTTATCAAAGCCGAGCATTTTAAGAGCTGCAACCATTTTACCTGTAACAATTGTACCCATTTCCTTGCCGAATTCTTCGCCAAGTGCAACACGAACTGCAGGAGCAGTCTGAACAATAACATGCTTTGCAGGGTCGTTGATTGCGTCAAATACCTTAGCTGTATCATCTCTTTCTGAAAGAGCACCTGTAGGACAAGCAGTGATACATTGACCGCAAGATACACAAGCAACATCGTTAAGATTGTATTCAAATGCTGAGCCGATGTGAGTATCAAAACCACGAGCGTTAGCACCGATTACAGAGATGCCCTGAAGCTTTTCACAAGCGGCAACGCAACGACGGCAGAGGATACATTTTTCGTTATCACGATACATATGAGTTGCAGAATCGTCGATAGCGTAGTTTATGAATGCACCATCGAATTTGTTAGCGTCTTCAATACCGTAATCCTTACAAAGCTTCTGAAGCTCACAATTGCCACTTCTTACACAAGAAAGGCATTCTTTTTTGTGTGTTGAAAGAATAAGCTCAAGAGTAGTTTTTCTTGATTCAATAACTTTTGGTGTGTTTGTGAAAATTTCCATACCCTCGTTTACAGGGAATACGCAAGATGCAACAAGGCTTCTTGCACCTTTAACCTCAACAACACAAATACGGCAAGCACCAATAGCGTTGATATCTTTAAGGTAGCAAAGAGTAGGAATTTCAATACCTGCTTTATGAGCAGCTTCGAGAATTGTGATTCCGGCAGGAACTTGATAGTCGAAGCCATTTATTTTAATATTAACTAAATTTTCCATCATCAGTTCCTCCTTATTTATTTATAGCCTTTGGCTTACAGTTACCGATACATACGCCACATTTTACGCACTTATCTGTATCAATTGTGAATGATGCAAGCTTATGGCCAGGTGCGATGTAATCTGTTCTTGTAATTGCTTCAACAGGACAGTTTTTAGCACAGATACCGCAACCGATACATTTATCTTTATCAATTGAGAATGATACAAGGTCTTTACAAACACCTGCTGGACATTTCTTATCAACAACATGAGCAATATATTCATCTCTGAAGCGTTGATATGTAGAAAGAACAGGGTTTGGAGCAGTCTGACCAAGACCGCAGAGTGAGTTTTCTTTGATGTAGTTACAAAGCTTTTCCATTCTGTCAAGGTCTTCTAAAGTACCTTTACCGCTTGTAATCTTTTCAAGAATTTCAAGAAGTCTTCTTGTACCAACACGGCAAGGTGTACATTTACCGCAGGATTCATCAACTGTGAATTCAAGGAAGAATTTTGCAATGTCAACCATACAGTCGTCTTCATCCATAACGATAAGACCGCCTGAACCCATCATTGCACCTTTAGCAACGAGGTTATCGTAGTCGATTTCAATATCAAGTAAGTCAGCAGGAAGACATCCGCCTGAAGGGCCGCCTGTCTGTGCTGCCTTGAATTTTTTGCCGTTTGGAATACCTCCACCGATATCTTCAACAATTTCACGGAGTGTAGTACCCATAGGAACCTCAACAAGACCTGTGTTGTTGATTTTACCACCTAATGCGAAAACTTTAGTACCCTTACTGTTTTCGGTACCCATTGTGTTAAAGAATTCAGCACCGTGAAGAATGATTTGCGGAATATTTGCAAATGTTTCAACATTGTTTTCAGTTGTTGGTTTGCCGAAAAGACCTTTTACTGCCGGGTATGGAGGACGAGGACGAGGCTCACCACGATTACCCTCAATAGAAGTCATAAGAGCAGTTTCTTCACCGCATACGAAAGCACCGGCACCAAGACGAATAAATAAATCAAAGTCAAAGCCTGAGTTAAAGATATTTTTACCTAAAAGGCCATATTCACGAGCATCGTCAATAGCCTTCTGAAGTCTTTCAACTGCGATTGGGTATTCAGCACGAACATAAACATAACCCTCTGTTGCACCTGTTGCATAACCGCAGATTGTCATAGCTTCAACTAAGCAGTGTGGGTCACCTTCAAGAACTGAACGGTCCATAAATGCACCTGGGTCACCCTCGTCGGCATTACATACAACATATTTCTGGTCAGCTTTATTAGCAGCAGTAAAGCTCCATTTTCTACCTGTCGGGAAGCCACCGCCACCACGGCCACGAAGACCTGAGTCAATAACAGTCTGAATAACTTCATCAGGTGTCATTTCTGTAAGAGCCTTTGCAAGTGCACGATAACCGTCATAAGCAATATACTCTGTAATATCTTCAGGGTTAATAACACCGCAGTTTCTAAGAGCAACCCTGTGTTGCTTTTTATAGAAGTTTGTTTCATTTAAAGGCTTAACTGTTTCTTCTGTAACTGTCTCACTGTAAAGAAGTCTTTTAACAATACGACCTTTAAGAAGATGTTCTTCAACGATTTCAGGAATATCTTCCACCTTAACTTCACTGTAGAAGCAGCCTTCAGGATAAACAATCATAATAGGACCTAAAGCGCAAAGACCGAAGCAACCGGTTCTTACAACCTGTACTTCATCTTCGAGGCCCTTTGCCTTAATGTTTTCATTAAGAGCATCTATAAGCTCGCCACTGTGGCTTGAAGTACAACCAGTACCACCACAAACGAGAACATGGGCACGATACATATCAATTTCCTCCTTGAGATTATCTTATAATAAAATCACTTTGTAACAGCACCAACTGTGTATTCAACAACAGGCTTGCCGTTAACGAGATGTTCTGAAACTACTTTAGCTGCTTTTTCAGCTGTCATCTGAACATAAGTAACTTTTTCTTTACCTGGTTCAAAAACTTCAACTATTGGTTCATATTGGCACATACCAATGCAACCTGTCTGTGTAACAGAAACATGTTGAACATTTCTTTTTGCAACCTCATCAACGAGTGCTTTTAAAACAGGACGCGCACCTGCTGCAATACCACAGGTAGCCATACCAACAACTACTCTTACGCCGTCGTTACCCTCAGCATCACGAGCTGCAAGCTGTGCCTGAGCCTTTTCTTTTATAGCAAGTAACTCTTCAAGAGATTTCATAAAAGTCATTCCTTTCGTGTTAACTCATTTGTTTGTTCGTTTAAGTATTCTTCAATCCAATTCATAACAGATGGCTCCGAAAGCGGTACACCATCAAGAATTTTCTTTATTTCAACGGTTGAAAAGACAAATTCTTTATCATCTAAAACCCGTTTATATAAAAATTCCTTATCGTTATTCATTGAAACTATCGTCACAATAGTCGAGGCAATATCACCTAAGGGGGTAAAATCAATGCTGTCTGTTTTAAACAGAGCTTCAATTCTTGTACCTACACCCTTTTCTGAATTTATTGAGAAGCTACCGCCTGTCTGTTCAGCAGACATTTTAAAAAGCGGTATTCCCATACCTACCTTACGGGTAGTGCGGGTTGTAAAAAACGGGTCAATCACATTTTTAACCTGTTCCTCACTCATTCCGCAACCGTTGTCATAAATTCCGATTAAAAGAGTTTTTTCTTTTGTATTTTCATTCACGACAATTTCTGTAAGAGTAGCACCTGCAACTATTGAATTTTGTGCAATATCAAGAATATTAAGTGAGAGTTCTCTCATTTTATTTCATATATTTAGCGAGGATACCCGGAATATCATCTGCAGTAACCTTACCATAAACCTCACCATTGATTGTGAAAACAGGTGCAAGACCGCAAGCACCAATGCAACGGCAAGCTTCAAGTGAGAATTTACCATCTGCTGTGCATTCACCTGCACCAATGCCTAAAATCTCACTGATTTTATCAAGAATTTGTTGTGAGCCTTTAACATAGCAAGCTGTACCAAGACAAACTGAAATGTCATACTCACCCTTTGGTGAAAGTGAGAACTGTGCATAGAAAGTTGCAACGCCATAAACTTTTTCAAGTGGTACATCCATACCCTCAGCAATCATAACTTGAACTTCACGAGGCAAATAACCATAGATGCCTTGTGCTTCCTGCATTACGTGCATAAGCTGACTTTTATCATCTTTGCACTCTGCAATAACTGCGTCAAGCTTCGCTTTTTGCTCAGGTGTACCCTTGAATGGAATACTACTGATTTTTTTGAGCATTCAAAACTCCTCCATTTCAAAAATAGAAACTATATTAGGTGGCTTTTCGCCACATGCATACCTTATAATTATAGCAATTCTCAACTGAAAAGTCTATAGAATTTCTCGACTTTTTTCGCCAAATTGATATTTTTTTAACATTTTTATGTTTTGCATAAATTTCGGAGCTAATTTTTTATATCTTTAAACGATATATATATCTTTTCGCTTTAAATTTAGAAACTTTTTACAATAGAATAATGTTTTCATTTATGATAGAATATATATATTATATTTTCTTACTGGAGAGCTTTATATGAAGATTTCTGAAATTCAAACCATACTTAACGCAGAGCTTATTTGCGGTGCCGATTTATTAGAGAGTGAGGTTTTCACCGCTTGTGGCAGTGATATGATGAGCGATGTGTTAGCATTTGTAAAGGAACAAGCTGTTCTTCTTTCCGGTCTTGTTAATCCTCAGGTAATAAGAACTGCAGAAATGATGGATATGAAATGCATTGTTTTCGTTCGCGGCAAAAAACCTGACATTGATATGATTGACCTTGCAACAGAAAGGGATATTGTTCTTTTAAGAAGTGAATTAGAAATGTTCACCGCTTGCGGTCTTCTTTATAAAAACGGACTTAAAGGAGGCAGCGGAATTTAAAATGGAATCTATTAAGCTTCATTATGATGTCAGCGGTAACGATTTTACTTGTGCAGGTGAAGCATCAGGTAAAATCAAACGCGAATTAAAAGGCTTGGGCTTCCCTACAGATATTGTAAGGAATGTGGCAATTGCCGTTTACGAGGGTGAAATCAATATGGTTATCCACGCAGGTGGTGGTGTAATTGATGTCGAAATCACACCTGAATGCATTTCACTTGACTTAATAGACGAGGGTCCTGGTATTCCCGATGTTTCTCTCGCAATGAAGGAAGGCTTTTCAACCGCACCCGAAAATGTTCGTCAATTGGGCTTTGGTGCCGGTATGGGCTTACCAAACATAAAAAAATACACCGACGAAATGGTTATTGATACTGAGGTTGGTGTTGGTACTACAATACATTTAAAGGTTTTTGTAAAATAAATTCAGAAGTATAATTTTGGAAGGTTTATTTATGGACGCATATTTCCATTCTGTACGACTTGATAAAGACAAATGCAAGGGCTGTACGAACTGCATTAAGCGTTGTCCTACACAAGCAATAAGAGTTCGTGCCGGAAAAGCTCATATTATAAAAGAGCGTTGCATTGATTGTGGTGAATGTATAAGAGTTTGTCCGCACCACGCAAAATATGCAAGTCGTGACTCATTATCACAAATTGTAAATTATAAATACAGAATAGCACTCCCTGCTCCTGCACTTTATGCACAGTTCAACAACTTAGAGGATGCTACCCCTGTTTTAAGGGCTCTTCCCCTTTTAGGCTTTGATTCAGTATTTGAGGTTGCGGCAGCGGCAGAGCTAATTTCAGAAGCTACAAGAAGAATGATGAAAGAAGGCAAGCTCAAAAAGCCGATTATTTCATCTGCCTGTCCTGCGGTAGTAAGACTCATTCGTGTGTGCTTCCCTGACTTGCTTGATAATCTTTTGCCGATTAACCCACCGGTAGAAGAGGCTGCAAGACTTGCAAGAGAATATGCAGTTAAAGAAACGGGCTTAAGACCACAGGAAATCGGTATATTCTTCATCTCTCCTTGTCCTGCTAAAATTACATCGTTCAAGAATCCGTTAGGTATGGCAAAATCCAATGTTGACGGAGCTGTCAGCATAAACGATATTTACCCTGTTCTTTTAAAAATTATGGAAAAGGCAGATAAATACAACATTCCTAAAGCAGCGCAAAACTCTGGTATTATTGGTATGAGTTGGGCTGCAAGTGGTGGCGAGGTTTCAGGAAGTCTTAATGAAAATGCACTTTCAGCAGATGGCATTGAAAATTGTATGAAAATTCTTGAAGAGGTTGAAACCGGCACTCTTGATTCAGTTGATTTCATTGAGCTTAATGCTTGTCAGGGCGGTTGCGTCGGCGGTTGCCTTACTTCAGAAAACCCCTACATTGCTAAATCAAGACTTAAAAAGCTCAGAAAATATGCCCCCGTTTCTAAAAACAGTTTATCTGTCGAGGGCATACCGGAGCACCTCTTGAAAGAAAGTCCTATTGAGCCTTGTAACGATGTTATGAAGCTTGCTGACAATGTTACAGAAGCTATGACCAGAATGAAGCGAATGAATGAGCTTTTAGAAGTTTTCCCAGGGCTTGATTGCGGTACCTGTGGTGCTCCTAGCTGCAGAGCCTTAGCAGAAGATATTGTAAGAGGCTTTGCAAGTGAAGACGACTGCGTTTTCAGAATGAAGCAGAACCTTGCTCAGCTTCAGAATGGTGAAAATTTTGAAAGTCTTATTCCTGCACCGTTCAGAGAAAATCCGGAAGAGTGATATATTTTGACAGTAAAAGAATTCAGTGATAAATTAAATTTAAAATATCTGACAAGTGAATCTAAAGCAACCGAAAGAGAAATTAACGGTTGCTACTGTGGCGACCTTTTAAGCTGGGTTATGTCAAGAGCTAAAGAGGATAATATATGGTTAACAGTTATGGGGAATATTAACTCCATTGGTGTTGCTGTTTTAACCGATGTTTCCTGCATTGTTTTGACAGAAAATGCACCTCTTGATGATAACGCAAAAGAAAAAGCAGAACAAAACGCCGTTATTATTCTCACAACTGATAAAACATCTTACGAAGTAGCTGCGGAGTTTTCTGAAATTTAATGAAGCTTTATTACGATTTTCACATCCATTCAGGGCTCAGCCCCTGCGGTGATAACGAAATGACACCTAACAACATTGTCAATATGGCAAAGCTTTACGATTTAGATGTCATCGCTTTAACTGACCATAACTCCACGCTTAATTGCAAAGCGGTTATGGAAGCAGCTGAAGAAATAGGCTTACTTGTAATTCCGGGAATGGAGCTATGCACATCGGAAGAGGTGCACATAGTTTGTCTGTTCCCCAATTTAGAAAGTGCGACTAAATTCGGCGATTATATTCGCTCGACACTACCACCTATCAGAAACAAGCCTACTGTTTTTGGTGAACAGCTTGTTTTTGATAAGAATGACAATGTACTTGGATTTGAACACACCCTTTTAATTACCGCTTCTTCTATCAGTGCTAATGATGCGGTGAGTGTCGTTGCAGATTATGGCGGAATTTGTTTCCCAGCTCACATTGACAGAAATTCTTATAGTATTTTATCTAATTTAGGTACAATAGATGAATCTTTCAGATTCAATTGTGCAGAAGTTTTTGACACTGAACAAATAGAGCAATTAAAAATACAACATCCCTACTTAAACAATTTAAGAATTCTTTCAAGCTCAGATGCCCATTATTTGGAGCATTTAAGACTAAAAGAGCATTTTATTGAACCGGCAGAAAATACAATTGAAGCAATTTTTGAATATTTAAAATCACCTTGTTAAAAGGAGTGTCGTAATGAGTACAGAAACCGTTGCTACCTACGATAAAAATAAACCCCTGCGCTATGTAGGCAAACGCGAAACCTTCGCCTACATATTAAACGATATTGCGGCTAGTCTTAACATAAATGATTACAAAGAACGATTTATTTATGATGTTGTTAAAATCGATTTTGGCTACCTTGCAATTCAGAATGTTATTGCTACTGTATGGGACTCTATAAACGATACATTTATAGGTGTTATGGTTGATAAAACCAGAACCCGTTGGGGCAAATTCAAGCCTTATGTTCTTTTTGGTGAAATACCTTTAACACTTATCGGTCTTTTTATGTGGTTGATTCCGTTCATCTTTCCTAACACAGTTGCAACACACATTCCTAAATGGCTTTTCTATTTTGCTATGAGCATAGTAACAGAAACTGCCGAAACATTCACATCAATTGCAAAAACGGGATTTCTTGCAACAATTACGCCTGAACCTTTAGAGCGTTCAAGGTTAATTGCACTTGCAAATGTCACTTCACACTTAATAGAAGATGTACCTAAGCAGATTTTTGGTATTTTATTTGACCTTATAGCAAACAAAAAAATAAATATGCAATTACCAAGACTTTTCTCAACATTTGGTATTGCTTGTGCAGTTATTTCTGCTTCGTTTACATTATTCTTCGCAACAAACTCAAGAGAGCGTGTTTCACAATCTATTAAGCAACCATCGGTAAAGCATTGTCTTAAAGCCGTTGTAAATAACAAACCTATGCTTATTTATCTGCTTTCCGATTTCTTGTCGGGATTCAGCGTAGGTTTAAGCAGAACGAACTTCTATATAGATGTTCTTGGTTCTGTAACCTGGAAAACAATTGTTGGTATTCCTGCATTCCCCGTTAAATTTATAAGCTACAGCTTCGTTGAACCTTTAAGAAAACGATTTGCAACAAAAACCCTCTGGATTTTAGAGGATGCCTGGACTGATATGTTATGGCTCACCGTTTTCGGTATAGGCTCTATAAATAAAAACTTCAAGAAAAAAGCAGTTATATTACCTTTAATGGCAATTGAAGAAGTTTTTGAAATGTGCGTTTATGGTTTAAGGCGAGTTATTCCTGCCGAAATACAGAATGAAGCTCTTGACTATTGTGAATGGAAAAATGGTTATCGTTCTGAAGCAATGATTGGCGTTTCAAAAGGTCTTATTACTAAACTTCAAAGAGCAATTATGGGTAGTGTAAATAATCTTGTAATGGGCAAAATCGGTTACATTCAGGGTAAAGAAATCGGCACACAAACCGATAAAACAAAATGGTGGATTTTTGCTCTCGGTACAGGTATTCCGATTATTTCTTCCTGTCTTGGAATTGTTCCGAAATTATTCTATACGCTTTCTGGTGAAAAGCGTGAAAAAATGTACTCTGACCTTCAGATACAAAGAGCTGAGCTTGCAGAATTTATGAAAACTGCAACTCCTGAAGAAATTGAAGAAATGGCAGAAAGACAATTAAACGGTGGTTTCAGCCATTGATATTAAATCAGATAAAAAATCCAAGGTGTCTTGACTTTGATAGTCAAGACACCTTGTTCTATTATTTTTAAAATTATTTGCAGGTTATTCCTTTTGTATCATAATAGCTCATATAACTACCAGAAACTGCTCTTACTGTGTAAATATATTCAACCTTTTCATCGGCTGTGCTATCGGTATAATTTACATAATCATTACCTTTTACATTTTCAACTATTACCCAAGATGTATCAGCAGTTTTTCTGTAAATTCTGTATCCGTCCGCTCCCTTTATTTGTTGGTAAGTAATAACATTACCGTCAACCGTTTTAAATGCACTCATAAGCTGTGGAGTGCTGAGGAATTTCATAGAAGCTGACGCTGTGTAGCTTGAAAGTGAGCTTCCGCTTACAGTGCGGACTGTGTATCTGTAAGTAACGCCTGAAACAACACTTTTATCTACCCAAGCAGATTTGTTGTTCTTTGCAGTGCCCATAACTTTCCAGGAAGACCATTTTCCTGTTGCTTCGTTATATTCTGAACGATAAACTCTATAACCCTTTGATTTTAAAGCCTGTGTCCATTTAACATTAATACCGTTAGCTACATTTGAAATTGTAACCTTAGGCTCTTTTAAATAAAGCACACTATTAGATGCTTTATATGAGCTTTTACAGCTTCCGCAAACAGTTCTTACAGTGTAGCGATATGTTGTTCCGCTTTGTGCGCTTTTATCAATCCAGGCAGATTTACCCGCCGCTGCGGTACCCATTTTTTTCCATGAAGACCACTTTCTGTTAACTGAATCATAAGTAGAACGATAAACGGTGTAACCCGTTGCAGCTTTATTTGTTGACCATGTAACCTTTACACCCGTAGATGCATTCGCAATTTTTACTGTCGGAGTTGAAAGAATTGCACCTGACCAACCGGTTGTATTATAAGATGAAAGAACGCTTCCCTTATAAGCTCTTATTGTATAAGTATATTTGATATTTGCTTTAACGCTTTTATCCATATAAGATGTAGTTTTTACGGTTGCAATTCTTGTCCAACTGGTTGCGTTATTTGCTTTTCTGTAAAGCACATAGCCTGTTGCTCCGCTGACTTTATTCCAGCTTACTTTTATAGAATTTGCACTATTGAGTACAGATGTCGCAGACGGTGTGCCAGGTGTAAACTGACGCTTCCAACCACTTGAATAATATGTTGATGTAGCACTGCTACCAACAGCCTTTAATGTATAAATATATGTTGTACCAAGCTTTACATTTTTATCCACAAACAATAAATTGGTAGTTGTTCCGATTCTCGACCAACCGGAATTACCTGTTTTTCTGTAAACATAATACTTTTCAGCACCATGAACATCTGCCCATTTAATTGTAATACCTTTACCAATCTGCGAATCAAATTTAGTTATTTTTGGTGCAGCTATAAAAGATATTTTATAGTTTTCATAGGCACTTCTGTAGCCCTCCGCTACCGCTCTGACAGTATAAAGATATGTTTTACCACTTTCAGCCTTTTTATCAGCATAGCTTGTTTTTGTACCTGCAACTGTTGCTATTGTTTCCCATGTACCGTTTTCAAGTCTTCTGTAAACGAGATAATTTTCAGCACCTGTTACCTTAGACCATGAAACATTTACACCGTCAACAGTAATTGCTAATTTAACTGTTTTGACTTTTGATAAAAATACAACCGATTTTACTTCAGATAATGCACTCTCATAAGTACCATCAGTTGAAACCGACTTAATTGCATACTCATAAGTTACACCACTTGAAACTGCAGTATCTAAATATGTTGTTATATCTGAAGAGGTAGTTTTTAAAACTGACCAATCTGTCTGACCCTTAACTCTTTTGTAAATTACAAAATCACTTAAATCGTCCGTTATTTCCCAACTGAGAGAAATGCCTGTTGCCGTTAAGGTTGCACCCAATGCTGACGGGATATTCACATAAGTTGCACTTTTTGTATTTTCTTCACCTATGTAGCTTTCTGTATTATTTTTAACAGCTGTAACAGTGTAATAATATTTCACACCGCTTTTAACATTAGTGTCTTTATAGCTCACTTCACTATTTTCAACAGTTGCTATTTTAATCCAGTTACCATCTGTGTGACGATAAATATTATAAGACTCAACACCACTTACAGAATTCCACATTACTGTAACAGCATTCACTTCAGGAATTGCATTTGTCACAACAGGTGGCGCTATTCTGTAGAAGCTGTTGGTATATGGATTACCGATACTGCCCCAGCCTCTGCTGTCAACTGCAGTTACCGAATATGAGTAGCTTGAGAAGTTCACGACAGAGCTATCAACAAATGAAGTGGTTTTTACTTCTGCAATAACCTCTCCACTGCCCGAATCATTCACTATTCTTTTAACAATATAATATTCTGCATTTATTGAAGGCTCCCAGGAAACCTGCATGCCATTCATAACATTCTGAACACTTATATTTTTGGGGGATCTGAGGAAATAAACCTCGTAGCCGATTGTACCCATCGGACTTTCTGATTTACCGATTGTTGCGACTACGCCATACTCATAGTAACCGCCATCAACTGAAATATCTTTAAATGTTGTCACAGCATTACTTACTGTACCAACATTTTTCCAATCACTTTCGCCTCTTGCTTTTCTGTAAATTTTATAACCGGTTGCACCTTCTACCTCTTGCCAGTTAACAACAACTGAATCTGCCTGAGCTTCGAGTGAAGTAACCTGTGGTGCTCCAAGATATGCCAATGTTGCAGTTGTATTAAGGCTACTTACAGTAGAAGCGTTTACTGCTTTAACAGAATAAAAATATGTTGTTCCGTTTAAAACATTTACATCTGAAAAGCTTGTTTGTGTAGTTGTTTCAATCAGTTGCCATTCTTTACTGATATCAGTTTTACGATAAACCTCATATTTATCAGCACCAGTAACTAAATTCCAGTTAAGCACAATGCCATTAGCAGTATTTTCAACCGCTGTAAACTCAGGTGCACTTAAAAAACTATGAGAAACATTGTTAGCACCAATTATTGAAATTATATCACCATTTTCAACAGCTACTGCATATTTGTAGGTTTTGTTGCTTTCAACTGTTTCATCAACATAATAAAGTCTTTCAGACGCAGTTTTTTCTAAAAGCACCCACTTATTAGAAGGTGGATCCTGACGATAAACAGCATAGCTTTCTGCACCGCCGACTGCACCCCACATAATTCTGACAGTATCATTAACATTTGTAACTGATGTAATTTTTGCCGCCGTTAAATATAACTGTGTAGCACCTGCTGAGAAAAAGCCACTGTCACCGTAGCCGTTACCACATTTTACTGAATATGTGTAAGTAACACCACTATCAACCTTTGTATCAAGATATGAAGTGTAATCACTGGTAACCTCTGCTATTGTTTTCCACACGCCTTCATTATCTGCTTTTCTTATAACGGCATATTCCTCGGCACCTGCTACAGGCTCCCATCTGAACAAAATACCATTTTCCATAAGCTCAGCAGAAATCGGAGTAGGATTATCTAATGTAGAAAATTTTTCCTCTTTAATAAGCACTCTCTCGTCAGATGGTCTTATTTCGTTATTCTCATTATCATCTGATGAGTACTCTTTACAATAAAATCTTACACTTGTCTGCGGTCTTAAATTCGTAACAACTCTGAATGTCAACATAAAGAAATCCTTGTATTCACTGTTGCCTGTTGAAACACCGTTGTTATTCATATAAGCAATTGAGTAAACGCTGTCACTTCCGCTTACAAAGCCATTTATGTATTCACCATAAACATTAAGTTTATTATTATCGTCTTCATCTTTAACATAAACTGGTGATGCAGATTTCAACTCTAAAATTGAAGTATCAAACTCAACATTTAAAATTGCACCGTTAAATTTTGTAATATTCGGCTTCAGATTTATAATAAATGAAATCTCGCCGTTTTTCATACCTGTTGATTTAACATCAAAAAAGCTTGTTTGTGTGTCTGCTGCAAAAGCTGTAAAGGCATTTGCACCTATTACAGATATGCACATAATAATACACAAAGCTGTAGCAATAAATTTTTTCAAGCTTTCTCCTCCTTCAGATATATCTAAAGCATTTATCCCCCTAATTGTAGGGGGATATTAACTAAAACTCAATCAGCACAAGAAATACCATTTGTATCATAGTAGCTAACATTTTTACCGTTAACTGCTCTTACTGTGTAAATATATTGTGTACCATCAATTATATTTTTATCAGTATAAACTGTGTTTTCTGCGCCACTTACGGTTTCAATCAAAGACCAGCCTGTATATAAGGTCTTTCTGTAAATTCTGTAGCTGTCTGCTTTTGAATTTGATTCGTAAGTCAAAATATTTCCCGATGTATCTGCTGTGCAGGATAACAATTGTGGCACCTTTAAAAACATTGTTTCACTTGAAGCTTTATAGGTTGACATAACCTTACCGCTAACTGTTTTCACAGTATATCTGTATATTACGCCGTCAACTGCACTCTTATCTGTCCAAGCAGATTTTGAAGCTGCCGCTGTACCCATAACCTTCCATGAACTCCACTTTTCTGTTTTTACATCAAATTGTGAACGATAAACTCTATATCCGGTTGCGCCGGTTGCTTTCGTCCATTTTACACTAACACCATTAGCTACATTTGAAATTGTTACAGTTGGCTGTGCTAAATAAACGAGTGAAGCAGACGCCTTATATGAACCCTTGCAAAGACCGTTCACTGCTTTTACTGTATAACGATAAGTAGTGCCACTACTTACAGTCTTATCTACCCAGGCAGATTTTGAAGCTGCCGCTGTACCACGGTTTTTCCAAGATGACCATTTGCCTGTACTTGCGTTGTACTGAGAACTGTAAACTGTATAACCGCCAGCACCGCTTACCTTTGACCATGTAACCTTAATACCGGTTTCATAATTTGCTATTTTTACTGTTGGTGTTTTAAGAATTACACCAACCCAACCCTTAGTGTTGTATGATGAAAGGGTGCTACCCTTGTAAGCTCTTATTGTGTATGTGTAAACAGCACCTGTTTTCACATTTTTATCTGTATAAGCTGTGCTTGATGTTTTTGCAAGCAATGACCAGCTTGTTTCTCCCGGAGCTTTTCTGTAAACACGGTATCCATCAACACCCTTTACTGCGCCCCATTGAATTTTAATGCTTGAGCTACCAGGTGTAACAGCAGTAACCGAAGGTGTTGTAAGTGTATATTTCACAGTCCAGCCTGTTTTATTGTATCCGGAAAGATTACTACCATTTTCTGCTTTTAAGGTGTAAATATATGATTTATTTAACGAAACATTTTTATCTGTATAAGATGTAGCTGTTGTTCTGGTGAGTAATGACCAACTGCCACTTGCTGAAGTTTTTCTGTAAACGCGATATTGTGCTGCACCGGGAACCTTATCCCACTTAATTGTAATGCCTGTGCCAATTGTTGAGGTTGTTTTAGTCGCTTTTGGTGAAGCTAAATAGTTAAATGGATAAGATTTATAGGCACTCCATACACCGTTTGAATAAACCTTAACAGCATAGCTATTTGTTTTACCGCTTGTTGCACCTGTATCTACCAAGCTTAAAACATCAGCATTTACCGTCTTAAGAACCGTCCATGATTGTTCACCAGTGACTTTTCTGTAAATTCGGTATTTTTCCGCACCGGAAACAGCCGACCACTTAACGCTTACGCCGTCATAAGCATTAGCTAATGTGACATTTGAAACCATAGCAACATATTGAATTTTTTTAACATCAGCATCAGCACTTACATAACTGTTCTTAATAACCTTTGCTGTATATTCATAAGCTTTACCGCTTGAAATAGTTTTATCAGTTATTGTAAGTACATCCTTACCTACCTGTTCAACTGCTTCCCAGCTTCCTCCTACAACGCGTCTGTAAATCTTGTAGGCAGTTGCACCCTCTACTCTGTCCCAGGCAATTTTCACACCGGAGGTAGAATTAGTTACAGTAATATTGGGCGGGTCCATATAACCGAACTCTTTACCCTCATACCAGCCATAGCCATTTGCACTTTTAGCTCTGACAGCATAAGTATAAACTGTGTTGTTTTTAATATTTTCAGTATCGACATAAGATATATTCTTAACAGTAGCGATAGCTCTGTAAGTTGCATCCTCGCCACCCTTACGGTAAACAAGATATTCTGTTGCACCCGGAACAGAATCCCACTTAACAGTAATTGACTTTTTGCCTGCTGTAAATGAAGAAATTTTACCTGAATTAAGTGTTGAGAAACCGTTGCCGTTCTGACCGGCAAATTTCTTGATTGTATCAGTTGATGTATAATCGCCTGCAACGAACTCTACAATTGTGTTAGGATATGTTTTATCAATTACCTCAAATGTAATGTAAGCATACTCTTTACCTGAGTTACCTGTATTAAAGCCACTTGCGCTGATATATGCAAAGGTATAAGCAGAATCATCACCTATTGATACACCTTGTGTATGCATACCTGTAAGTACCTCAACAGGATTCCCGTCTGCATCAGTAGTTGTAGCCGGCCCTGCGTCAACTATCTTTAAAACTTTTTTATCATATTTCACAGTTACCAAAGCCCCTGTAACTGTTACTCCGCTTGAAACATTGATTTTAAATGTTGCTCTGCCATTGTTAAAAATTGGTTGAGAGGCGTTAGAAACAGTACCGTCACTGATTACATAGTTTGAAGCATCAAGATATGAATCTGGTACTGCTACGGCAGAAGCTGTGAGCATAAAGCTCATTAAAACAGAAACTACCATTAAAGCTGCAAGAGTTAATTTAAGGCCTTTTTTCATCTTCATTTTTCCTTTCTGAATTGCCATTGTTTTCAAATAAATTCATACATTGTAAATATACCATATATATGCCATTTAGTCAATGAAATTAAATAAAACATAGTGTTAAAAAAATGTAAATAAAAAGAGGGGCAGGTTGGGGCACCCTCCGTAAGGAAGGTGCCCCAGTTATATTCGCCTGACGGCGAGTTATATTGCTTCGCAGTTATATGATGCTTATGCATCGTGATATTGCCTTTCGGACAGTTAAAATGCGAATATAATATCACGAAAGCCGATAGGCTTTCATATTACTTTGCTACTAGGCAAAATATCACTGTGAGACCTGTCTCACAATATCACTTATTATTCTTGGTTTTTTATATAAAAACCAAGGGAGAGCTCTTCTTTACGAAGTGTCTCCTTTACTTTGCTCCTCAGATATTAAACATGTAATCTGTGACGGACATAGAAAAGCAAGTCTTCTGCTTCCCGTTTAAATGCTCTTGTAGAAACCGAAATAACACAGCTTGCTGTACCGCCTGACAAAGAAACCTCTGTTCTTAAAGCGTCTGCTGCTCTTTTAGTGCTTCTGCCCTCACCGAAAACAAGACAAATTACATTTTTAAATCTTAATTCATTCTGGCGGATAAACACCTTCATTGCGGGTGCTATATTGCCAAATGTTTCATCTGTTGCAAGAATTACATTATCATATTCATTTAAGTCAACATCGTAACCTCTTAAACGAATTGATGAAGTCTTTTTTGTGCCAAAGTGATTTTTCAAAAAGGATTTTCTGGATAAATCCCTCAGCTCTAAAACATCAATATCCTGAGATTCACTTCTGCTGCAAAGGTCTTTGACTTCATTGTCGTATGAAAAATGAACAAGTAATGTTTTCAATGAAACACCCCCGAATTCGTAGGTTAAACCGTAAATTAAGATTCCACATTATATTGACAAGTAATTAGCTTTACAATACAACATCTTGAGTATAACACAAAGATTACTATTTGTAACTATTTTTTTGCAATTTTCGACAATTTTCTATTTTTTGCACAAATAATTTTAGTTGCATTTATGGAAAGTGTTACAAAAAATGTTAATATTTTGTATTCTATTGAATAAATATTACACTTCTGCTACAATATCTGGTGGTTAGGTGGTATTAAATCTTTATTATTTTACACCTCATATTTTCCTGAATAAGAAGGTAATGTATTATGAAACCAATCCGCACATTTTTACAACAAAATGCAATTAAATTGTGGTTAGGAATTGAAAAGCCTGTGTATGAGATTACAAAAGGCAGACATGCAAAAAACAGATTTCTTTCTTCTGTTGATTTTCATCATGTAGGTACTAATGTAAAAATTATCAAAGAAACAAACAATGCAACATATATCGCAAAATTCAATGAAGATGGCACCATTGATAACAGTGATTTTAAAATTCTCTCTACTACCGATATGCACACAGATGAGGATTATGATTTAAACGACAAAACCTATGATAGATTGTTTAAGCAAATTCGTGACAACAAGCCTGATCTTGTAGTATTAACAGGTGACTGCATTCAATCTAAATACCAGCAAATTGATGCGATTCAGTTTGCCCAGATGATGGAAGAAATCGGTGTTTACTGGGCTTATGTTTTCGGTAATCACGAAGCAAGAGAAGAAAAAGAATACCATAAATATCTTCTTTTTAAAAGTCTTTCAGATTTCCCACACTGCCTTTCAAAATTCGGTAATCCCGACCTTTTTGGTTACGGTAATTTCATTATAAATATTATGAATAGTGAAACTGAATTAAAACAATCTTTATTCTTCTTAGACTCAGGCAGAGATATTGTGGAAGCTCACGCACTTAATGACAATGTTCCAAAAGAAATGTGGAAAGGTTACGACTACATCAAGCCATCACAAATCCATTGGTACGAAAATGAACTCAAGTCATTAAGAAGCATTTATGGCGAAGTAAAAAATATGCTTTATATGCATATTCCTATCCCTGAATATAAGTACGCTTTTAAATTAGATGAAAATGGCGACTATATGAGAAATGAAGACGGCACTCTTAAAAGAGACGAAAAAGACCAACAGCTTATACGAAATGAGAATGCAGAAATCATTTATGGCAGAATGTTTGAAGCAGTTGGTTGTTCGCCTTTTAACTCAGGCCTTTTTGAAAGTATGAAAAAGAATAATGCAGTAGCAATTTTCTCAGGTCACGACCATGTTAATGACTACGCATTTAAATTAGACGGCATTTATCTTGTATATTCTCAATATGCAAGCTACAACGCTTATAATTTAGGTCATTACGAAAACGATGGACTCATTACTTTACCTGAAAGCGAATGGCAACAGGGTGTTACAATTACGACAGTAAAAAATGATGGTTCAATAGAGCTTAAGCAGATTTTCAATAGTATATACCTTTAAAAATGTGTACCCATCAGTAAAATCAGAGATTTTACTGATGGGTACATTTAAAATATTTCTTTCATTAAATTTTCTGTGATTTCTTCAATTACCGAAAAATCGGTTGCTCTTATATAATAATCCTCTAATCTGTCGTGAATTCCTTTTGCTACCGATATTTTCTTTACTGCCTCCGAAAGCATTTCCTGTTGTGTTTTTTTATTGAATTTCAAGCGCTCCTTGATTCCCTTAAGAGCTTCTTTATTTAAAAATCTTGTAGCGTGAACAACCTTTTCATCACCAAGAAGTGATTTATGAGAAGAATTTTCTGTGAAGAAGCAAAGCTTTAATTCAGGAATTATTATATGTTCTATTTTCGCAGTCGGAAAAATCGGGCAATAGCAAGCATAAATATCATAGCCATTTTCTAAAGCGTATTCTGCAATATAATCCATAATTGCAGGGGTGCAAACCGAAAAATCGTCTTCAATAGTAATTATTTTTTCGCTCAATGCCACTATTGTGTCATACTGCAAAACCACACCATCAGGTGTAACTGCACTTAAAAATCTTCTGTTAAGATTACCTCTTTCAGCACCTTTTCTTGTCGGAATTTCTCTTTTACAAAGTCTTTCAGCATAGTTTCTGACCTTTTCTCTGTCTGTAATTTTATCGCAAAGCTTCATTGCTTCAAGCTGGAGCTTTGATGTCACTAAGATATATTCTGAAGCTTTTTTATGCAAACGCTTATTTTCATCCGCTAAATTCATAATTGCAGTTTTATATTCATTTAAGTACTTTTTATCCCACGCCTCACCAAGATTTATAATACACTCAGTAACACCCGGATAAGTTGCATCAAATGTATGCGGTGCAGTGCCGTCAAGAATTGAAAAATTGATTTCAGGTGCTATTACAATATCAAGTGAATTCGGGTCAGCACTGCAATAGCCTCTTTCAACGAAATACCCTTTTTTCTCTAATTCAACAGCCAGTTTTTTCATCAGTGTGGATTTACCTGTGCCTGGTCCACCTTTTAAAATATAATGCATTCCATCTGCCTTATTATCATAAGCAGAAGAAAAAAGTGAAGTATATTCTTTTCTTGAATTCGCACCAAAGAAAAATGATACAGGTGTAATTGTTTTAGTCATAACATCACTCCTTGATTGATAAACCAAAATTTATCACTTACAGAGCATACTATGAATTTTTGTGGCTTAATGTTACAAAAATAATGCAGAATGCAGAGTGCAGAATGCAGAGTTTCGGAACTGCGTTGGCAATTATAAAGTGCTGAATGCTGAGTGCTGAGTGCTGAATTTCGGAATGTGCGTTGGCAATTATAATTCGGAATGCGTAATGCGTAATTCGGAATTGAAGGGTCTGCGACGCAATTATAATTAAATAACAAAAGATAAGTTCTATCATTTAAAGTTTTTCGTAAACTAAAAATGATAGAACTTATTTATTTTCAGCGAAGCAATACCTTCTTTGAAAAGAAGGGGGACCATTCTTCATATAAACTATATTCCATAATATTTTTCAAGCGTGTAGCAAAGTTATTTTCAAAATTTAAGTTAAAGCGGAATGGTGGAAAATTGATATAAAAATACGCTTTAGCGTACGGACACGAGGTTAATATTATTAATACTCCAACCTCATTGCCTTGCACTACCGTGCATTTTAATATCAATTCTCCACCAAGCAAGCTTGGTCCCCCTCTTTTTCAAACGAGGTCGGGCTTCGCGTTCGGTTCACGCGTTGCACTCGATTGCTTTGTTAAAATAAAAACTACTCCCACTACTGCGGGCGACCACAGGTCTGCCCCTACCATTTTAGAATTAAGAATTAAGTATTAAGAATTAAGAATTTCGGAACTGCGTTGGCAATTATAATTCGGAATGCGTAATGCGTAATTCGGAATTGAAGGGTCTGCGACGCAATTATAATTAAATAACAAAAGATAAGTTCTATCATTTAAAGTTTTTCGTAAACTAAAAATGATAGAACTTGTTGTTTTTATTGACTAATAATTATAATCAAGGCGAAGCCTTCCGAAATTCAGCACTCAGCATTCAGCACTCAGCATTACTTTGGCTTATCATTCAGCTCTTGAGCGAAGCGAATTATTTTTTCCTTGCTGCAATTTCTGCAACCATCTCTGCCTGGCGTTTTTCTGTGAGCTTGTAGAAGAACATTGGAACTGCACAAGCGAACATACTGATAACACCTGCACCTACGAGCATATTCCAGAGAGTGTTTGCACCCTCTTGTGAAATGAAGCCTGTTTCAGCGTCGATACCTGCTGCTGCGAATGAAATAACACCGATAAATGCACCAACTGCCATACCGATTTTGTTGATAAGTGTCTGCATAGCAAAGCAAATACCCTCACCGCGTTCACCTGTTTTCCATTCAAGATAATCAACAGTATCACCAATCATTGCATAAGTAATAATGTTGTTAACACCTTGTGGAATACCGAGAAGAACAAGTGCAATAGCACAAATTACTAATTTCCAAGGAGCGTCGTAACCAACGAAATACATAATTCCCATTACAACGCCACCGAAAATGTGAACTGCAACATAAGCCCATTTCTTTGTGAATTTCTTTGACATCCACGGAACGAGTAATGAAGCAACAAGACCGCCCGGAACAACAAGAAGTGTTATTAAACTATACATACCCTCATTCTGAAGAACATACTTTGCGAAATAAAGTCCGCCTGTGTATGTATAAACCATTCTCGCACCGCCGAGAATACCTGAAAGAACGATTAAAAGAAGCTCTTTATTTTTAAAGAGGAGCTTTAAGTTGTGACCAAGGCTTGGTGGGTTATCGTCTGCAGTGAAGCGTTCCTTTGTGTGCTTAAAGCCATAGAAGAACATTGGAACTGCTACAATAACAAGTACAACTGCACAAATGAAATATGTCATTTTAAGAGTGTCTGCATTTGCGAGCTCCTGACCTTTAATGACTGTACCAACAAAATTCTGAGCAACATCAGCAGTTACACCTTTATCAAGCATAATTTGTCCAATATCATCAACAGTATATTTATATTTTGAAGTAACAGCATTTGTAATAATAGGAACAAAAACAGTAACAATACCTGCACCTAATGTGCAAAGAAGACGGGTAATTGTAAGCATATTACCACGAACTACTGTGTCATTGGTCATACAGGTTGAAAGTCCCCAATAAGGAACATCTGCAACTGTGTAAACAACTGACCAGATAACATAGATAATTGCGATTATAATAAATGATGAGGTTGCTTTTGCCTGGAATGCAGGGAGGAAGCAAGCTAAAGTCATAATACCGATTGGAATTGCCATCCATTTAAGGTAAGGACGACATTTACCCCATTTAGTTCTTGTTCTGTCAACAATACTACCCATAATAGGGTCATTAAATGCGTCAAAAATACGAGTACCGAGCATTAAATAAGCAACAGCCATTGAACCTGCAACAGAGCCTACTGTAACACCATCAGCACCAAAAAGAAGCGCATCTGTTAAAAAGATTGTTAAATAGGAACCGATAATTGTACAAATAAAGTTCTGACCGAAGCCTGCTATACCGTAAGCAATGGCTTCTTTTGGTTGAAGGTTTCCGTCATTTGGTGTAGTGCCGTAAACCTTATGAAGTAAATCATTGATTTTCATTTCTTCACCTTTTTCTTTATAGTTTTATATAAATCGAGTAGTCGTTTGATTACTCAATAATTTCTGCCTTTTTCATCACAATCGGAGTAACAGGTGCAGAAAGCTCTCCGCCTCTCATTACTCTTTCAGTATTAAGGAAATCGTCAACTGTTTCCATACCTTCAACTACCTTACCGAATGCGGCATATTGTCCATCTAAAAATGTGCAATCGCCATAGCAAATGAAGAACTGACTGCTTGCAGAGTTAGGATTCATACTTCTTGCCATAGAAACAACTCCACGAGTGTGTGAAAGTGTATTGTTAACACCATTCATTTTGAATTCGCCTTTAATTTCCTTATCACTACCGCCACAGCCTGTGCCCTCCGGGTCACCGCCCTGAGCCATAAAATCTTCAATAACTCTGTGGAATGTAAGGCCATCATAAAAGCCTTTCTTTACAAGAGCTTCAAAGTTTTCTACTGTGATTGGTGCGTGTTCCGGGTAAAGCTCAATAATAAATTCTTTACCATTTTCCATTGTTACTTTTACTTTTGACATTTTATTCACCCTTTTATTTTACTAACATAGCATAATTTTCATCATACTCTACAACATTCTTCATCTTCATTACCATACCTGAGGTTTCTGCATCGTTTGAAACAACCTCCATAGTTGTGGTGTAGCGATAAAAGAAATCAACATTGATTATTTCGCCTGTTGTTGAGTCAACCTCTAATGTAACCTTACCATTATCAAGAACAACTTTTTCCATTTCGTAGCCAGAGCCGTCGTTGAATTCAGGAAGATTAAAAATCTTTCCGTAAGGTAAATTCTGTCTTTCAACATCCTCATAGGTTGTTGCAGGATATGGATTTTTTTCATCATAAGTGTAACTGCCCATTGTTACCGTTATAATAAATTTGCCATTCTGAGATTTGAATGAGATATCTTTAATCTCATCGAAAGATAATCTGCAGGTATTTGATAAGCTCATAACAGGGAAATATGTGTAATGGCTCTTACTTCCTGCTTCCACTTTCTTTGTTTTAATATTCGGCTCGTAAACTGCCTTAGCTTCTTCGAGCATATTGTTATATTCTTCATCAGAAGCTACCAGCTTCCATACTCTTTCAGTTCTTTTATAATAACTGACACATTCTTCATTATTTGCATTTATATCAGGGAAAAGCGGTATTTTTGGTGCACCACTTACAGAAATTCTCGCATCAGTGCAAGTACCTGTTACTGTTCTGTTAAAGCCGGGGAAGGTAATCTTTACTGAGTTAAGCTCATTTGTGAAATACTCAAAAATTTCTTCATCTGTAGCACCGATTTCAAGACCACTTGCTATTCTTAAAGCTCTTCTTGCGTCTTCAGTTGTAACTCTTCCGTCACCTGTTATATCGTAATTAACACCTGCAACAGGCTCGTCAAGTCTTGCTGCTATTCTTAAATATTTTGAAGCCTCTTCTACAGTAACCTTGTTATCGCCATCAAGGTCACCCCTGTTCATCTGACTTAATAATATTTCTGTGTATTCTTTTGTTAAATTTGCATTTGCTTCAGCCGAGCTGTCCGCAGCAAACACATTAAACGAAAATGCTGTCATAAAAAGACAAACAGCTAAAGAAATACTTAACACTCTTTTCATAAATCTTCTTCCTTTCTTAATTCTTACTTAAATGCCGCTTTTATAAACTTTAATGTCTGTTCAATTATAAAATCATCTTTATTTTCAACATCTTCGCCTAAGTAAACCTTAAAGCGTTCCTTGTAGTAATCACAAGAGGTTGAAAACTGAAGCATCATAAAAACATTGTCAAGCAAAAATGCAAAGAATTTCGGGTCAATATCTTTTCTGACATCACCTGTGCTCTGAGCTTTTTCAATAACCTCGGTGTAAACCTTTGCTGAAATAGACTCAACTCTTTGTGCTAAAAGTCTTGAAAACTCTGTATTATTACCTGTTGTTATAGCGCAATAAAGCTTGATTAACTGCGGGTGCTTTTTAGAGAACTTTAAAAGCTCCTTTAACACCTTTTCAGCTTTTACAATTACATCCTCATTCGACGAAGAATGATGAAGCAACAGCTCTTCAAGTAGTGTAAGATTTTCTTTTACAACCATTGCAAAGAGTTCATCTTTATTTTCAAAATACTTATACACCGAGCCTACGCTTATTTCGGCTCTTTTTGCAATTTGTTGAATTGAAGTATTTTCAAAACCATAATTAGCAAATTCATCTGTTGCTGCATCTAAAATCCTTTTTCTTTTTTCTTCAGGAATTTTGTCAAACGCTTCTTTATGAAATTGCATTTCTTGAGAATCCATTGTCTGCTCCTTTGCATAATAATCCAATTTAACAATATTATTATAGAATTTTATCATTTTTGACTAAAAAAAGCAATAAAATAACGGAAATAAGCATATCCAAAAAAACACATCATTTTTTGTTAAGTGTGACTACAACCTGAGTAAAAACCGTGTTTTTTATTCATAAAAAATTCCATTTTTCACAAATATTCTCTCACAAAAATGAAATTTTTTACTAGTTTGTTAATTCTTTATAAATTGCCAAAAAATCTTGAAATATATATTGTATTATGATATAATTCGTGTATGTATCGTCAAAAATCATTTCACTATATAAATAGTTTTAGGAGGTTAATTATGAAGCGCTCTGTTTCAATTAGAGTTATCTCAATGCTTCTTGCTGTAATGGTTATCTTCGGCACCTTAGGAGTAGCTACCCTTGCAGCAGACAAAGAGTTCGGGGGAACTTATGGTTATATTGTACCTACCGACTCTAATCTTTCAGCACCAAAAACATCTTACACCTTTTATGGTAACTCTACCGTTCTTTACTTTATGCTTTTCAGTAATGGTAAAGAAAACTCTTTTTACACGGTAGAAATTTATTCAAGCTCTGACTACAACCCTGACAATGTTGTGTCAAGCTTCACTTCCGAATATGGTGATAAGGGCACAGCGCCTCTTGCACTTACCTGGCCATTCAAATCAAACCCAAGTGGTACTTATTACGGAAGATGCTACACTTCAATTATTGATGGCGAAGACGAAACAATAGATACTTCTACAATTTATGAATTCACTATAAAGCTTAACCGTCTTGGTAAAGAAGAGGTTGCATTAACAAGCGTTGCAAACGGCAAAGCTGGTGTTGTGCTTAAATGGACAGGATTAAGCACAGCCACAAAATACAGAGTTTACAGAAAACTCAAAGGTGACACAAGCTGGACTGTTCTTAAAGATGTACCCGCCGGTACCACATCTTACACAGATGCAACCGCAAAAAGTGGTGTTCAATACACATACACAGTTAAGGCTTTTGATAAGCTTTACTCAAGTCTTTACAATAAAACAGGACTTACAACTATGTTCCTTTCAGCACCAAAGCTCACTCAACCAACAGCAAGTTCAGATATTTACCCAGTGATAAAATGGTCACAGGTTGCAGGTTGTCAGGGTTACTACATTTACAGAAAGGGTGGCTCACTCAACGACTCAACCGATTGGAAGAGAATTGCCACTGTAAAAGGTGCTACAACCTTAAGCTATACAGATAAAACTGCTACAAGTGCTGACTGGCAATACGACTACACTGTGCGTGCATATAATGGCAGCTACGGCAGTTCTTATGATGCAGCGGGTGTTAGTTACAATTGTGTTTCTGCTCCTGTTTTAAAATCCGCTTCGAGTGTTAATGGCGGTGTTAAGATTACCTGGTTAGATACAAACACTGCAACAAAGAAGTTTAACATCTACCGCAAAGCCCCCGGCGAAACATCATGGTCAAAAATAGGCACTTCAACAACCGCTTCTTTCACAGATAAAAATGTTACTAATGGCACTACTTACACTTACACCGTAAAAACCGTTTCAAGTACAAATGTAAGCTCATACAACAAAACAGGTATTTCTACTCTTTACATTGAAACACCTGCGTTGAAAAAAATATCAATTGCAAATAATGGTGATACTACCGTAACCTGGGGCGCAGTTAAGGGTGCAAAAGGCTACTATGTTTATAAGAGTGTAAACGGCGGAAGCTGGACAAAAATTGCAACCATAAAAAATGCAAGCACTCTTTCTTATAAAGATACTACAGCAAAAAAATCAGGCGAAACCTACACCTACACAGTTCGTGCATTTAACGGCTCATACGGAAGTTACTATGTAACAAGTGGTATTTCTGCTATGTACCTTTCTACACCTACTGTAACTGTAAAAAATGATTACACAGTTGAACAAGGTAGCACCGTAAAGGTTTCATGGAACTCTATCGCAGGTGCAAAGAGCTACAGGGTTTACAGAAAAACCTCCTCCGATAGCACTTGGACAATAATCGCAGATGATTACACAGATAAAGTTTACTACGATAAAACCGCAGAAAGCGGTGTTAACTATTACTACACTGTAAAAGCTAAAAATGCTTCTTATATGAGTGGTTACACTTCAAGTGCACTTATCACAGTGCTCGCTGCACCAATCCTTAATGATGCAATTGTAACTGATACTGGCGTTAAAATTTCATGGAGCGAAGTAGGAGGAGCAACTAGCTACATTGTATTCAGAAGAACACTTACAGGCGCTTGGGAAAACCTCGGCACCTCTTCAACTACAGAATATGTTGATATAACAAACAACTCAACTACAACACCTTATATTTACACAGTTCGTGCAGTTTTAGGCGACTTAAAGAGTAACTATATGGTTAACGGCGTTAAAAACTATATAAATGTAGATACAACAGACATCATTTTTGAAAACAATGTTGAAGCAAATACTGCATTTGTTAACTTAACATGGACTGCCAGCGGTGCTGACTCTTACGAAATCTACCGTTCAGACAATGGTTCTGCTCCTGTTCTTTTGGCAACAGTTTCTGCTACAGAGCAACAAAGCTTCATTGATGATGAAATAATTCAGGGTACAACTCACATTTATACAGTTAAGCCAATTAAAGAAGGAAAGCTTTCAGTTACTCTCGATTCCGAATCAGTTAAATGGGACTTCCCACCTGTACCTGTAATTAAAGTTCTTGCAGTTCCTGCTTATGCTAAGGTTGATTTAGCAGACAGAATTGAAATTTACTGGGAAGGCACAGAGGTTGCCGAAAGCTACGATGTATATCGCAGAACTGCTGATTCTGATTGGGTATATTTAACCACAGTAGCAAAAGACAGCGAATACACTTACATTGATACTGACATCGAAACAGATGTAACTTATTATTACAGTGTTAAAGGTGTGGCTTCTGACCGTGACAGCCTTTTCGACAATGTAGGTACAGAAGCAATGCTCAATGGTCCTGTTGAAGAAATTCAGGATATGTTCGCTCAGCTTACAGATGACCCAAGTGAAAAAGGTAAAAAACAAGTTACCCTTGCCTGGGCACCAAACGAAAAAGCTTCGCTTTACAAAGTAATGCGTAAAGCTGGTCCTGATGGTGAATGGGAATTTATGGGACTCTTCCTTAGCTGTGATGTATTAGTATTTACTGATAATACAATTGAGCAAGGCATTGAATACACTTACACAATTCACACCTATGCACCAGACAGACCAAGCATTAACAACCTCGTAGGTAAAAAGATTATCTGGACAGACGGTACTGAGGACACAACAACTCCTGAAACTACTGTTCCTGACACAACTATTCCGGATACAACAGTTCCTGAAACCACTGTTCCTGAAGTAACAGTTCCCGACACTACAGTTCCTGAAACAACACTTCCAACAACAAAACCGGAAGATACAACCTATGATGGTAGCTTAGATATTCCGGATGCTTAAATAAAAAATAAATCCGTTACAAGTTCATTACTTGTAGCGGATTTTAATTTAACTCTACGAATCATAGGTTGATTATTTTTTAGATTATTATAAACTATTTACAAAGGGAGTGATAATTTGAATGCACAAAAATGCGGGGAATTTATTGCTGAATTAAGAAAAGAGAAAAATTTAACACAAAAAGATTTAGCAAATGAGCTTAATGTTTCAGATAAAGCAATTTCTCGTTGGGAAACAGGTAAAGGCTTCCCCGATGTTGATTCTTTACAGGCTTTGAGTAAATTTTTCTCCGTTACAATAAACGAACTTTTAGCAGGAGAAAAAGCAGAAATTGAAACATTTGAAGAAAAGTCAGGAGAAAAAATAGAAAATAAAAAAATAGAAATTTTAGCCGAAGAAAATATAATTTCTGCATTTAAAGAAAAAGAAGAAGTAAAAAAATCAAATAAAATAATTTCTATAATTTTCTCAATATTTTTTGGTATAGTTTTCTTTATTGCAATTTTAGCACACGGTTCAGAAACATCTTTGAAATACTTAGCACACACAATCAAAATTGAAAACCCCTGGGAATTCGCATTTTTGCTTTTTATGGAATTATGTATTTTTTCACTTGGATTACTTGTTTCTAAAGGGCATTATAAAATTTTACACAAATATCATTATCGCAATGTAACCAACAAAAAAGAATATTCCAAAAAAATAGGAATAGGAATTATGTGGCTCAGTGCACCACTATTTGTTACTACAATATTAAGTATGTGGTCATCATTTAATATTATTGCTATTATAAGCAGTGCCATTTTACCAGCTTCTTATATATTTATAATAATATACCTCATTACAGTTCAGGTTAAATATAATGGAGGTATCTTTTAAAACAAATATCCCCACAGATATTTTCTCAAAATATCTGTGGGGATGATTTTTTAAACTTAATCTTCCTGAGCTGCTGCTTTAACAACCTCATCAGGAACTGCTTCGCCGTGTTTTACGAAGAAGAGCATTATAATCGCTATCGCAAACGCCACAGGGCTGTAATAGAAGAGCGACATATAAGTTCCTGAGAACATTCTTATAAAGCCGTAGAGAATAGGAGATGCGATTTGTGCTGAGAAAGTTGCTGTGTAGTAATAACCTGTGAAAGTACCAACCTTTTCAACACCACCAATATCAAGAACAAGTGGAAGTGTGTTAACGGTGATGAACATATTTGCAGAACCACCGAGAACAAGAACAGGATAAATAAGAATGCGAAGTATTTTTGTAATATCAGTTACTGCTAAGCTAACTGCTGAAAGTGCACTTGCAAAGCTTGCATTTTCTTCAGCACCGAGAACATCCTGACTTACAGTAATAACTGCATCATAAATACCCTCACCTGCATTTGCTTCAAGGTAAACCTCAAAGTCTTCATAATAGCTATCAGTAGCAGTTGTTTCGCCTGCTTCTTTTGCTGTTACGAAAGCTAAGTAGCCTTCCATTGAAAGAACCGCTTCATCCTTAAGCTCAATGCCGGCCTCTTTAGCCTCTGCACTCTTCTCAGAGTTATAAGCGTTAATCTGGTCATTAACTGCAATATACGCGTTATTAACCTGAACATATTTATTTATTGTAAGGTTCTTGCTACCGAGCATTCCAAGGAATACACCAAAGAACATAATAAACGCTGCAAGGAATACTGCAAGACCTGCAAAGATTGTCTTTTTTCTGCCGAATTTCTTACCTGATTTACCTGCAGGGATTGCCGCAATAGCTGAGCAAACTGCAAAAATAAGCATTATAATTGTTGCTTCTGATGTAATCATATGAAGAATTTCTTGTGCAAAAAGTGAGAAGAATGTTGTAATAGCATTTGCTGCACAGAAAAGGAAGAAAAGACAAGCAAGCATAAAGAGAAGACTCTTTCTTTCGCTTCTTGTAAGCTTTGTAGCTTTAAGAGCAGCTTTCTGAGCTTTAGCAGCTTCTTTCGCTGCTTTCTTTCTTGCTTTTTCGTCAGCGTACTGGTTAGCTTCACCTTTAAGCTTAATGCTTGTATCCTGCTCTTTAACAAAGAAGAGAAGAACGAGCATACCTAAAATCATAATAACAGAGCCCAAAATGAAAACATAAGGGAATGAAAGTGTTTCATCAGCCTTAATCTGAGCACTGCTGTAACCGCCAATAAGTGTGCAGAGTGCAATAGCAATTGTACCGGCAACCATACCAACAGCTGAGCCTAAGCCACCCATAAGGTTAATAACTGCGTTACCCTCTGAACGAAGCTCAGGTGGTGTTAAGTCAGGCATCAATGCAACAACAGGTGCACGCCACAAAGACATTGAGAATACAAACAAAATAACTGTAAGCATTGTAAGTGGAAGAGTTAAAGTGCCCTGCACATTCAACGCAACTATCGGGATAAGTGTAAACAACACCGCTGAAATAGGTGCGCAAGCTACAATAAACGGACGGCGTTTACCTAACTTTGAGTGACAGTTATCTGAAAGCTTACCAAATGTCGGTTGGAAAATAACACCGAAAATATTATCGAATGTCATAATAATACCGATAAAGAGTGGAACTAAAGTAAAGCCACCGCCTAAAGCAACAGTGCTTTCACCTTGTGCTGCAGCAAAGTCACCAATCCACGGAACAGCCTTTGCTATTGCATTACTCCACTCAGAAATCATTGCACTTTCTGAAAGGATTTTATTAAGAATTTTTGTAATGTATGGGTCGTAAATCGCCCAGGCAATTGATGTAGCCAAGAAGCCGAATCCAGTTAAAATCGTCTTTTTATAGTCGAGCTTTAAACCGCTTTTTGTTTTTTCAGCCATCGGAACTACCTCCATTCATAAATTGATATTTCGATTATAACATAATTGGATTCAATTTCCAATTACAAATACTGTTTAAAATCATTTTTGGAATTTTACCCAAATAAAGCGTTTTTATTTTGTGCAATTATTTTACTTGCTTACTTCTATAAGCTTCAGCTTCCCAATTCACAATAAAATCAGTCAATTCATCGGTCATTGGCTTGCCGCCGCCAAAGCTTTCAGCATAGCACGCAATTTTAAGTGCATCATTAAAGAGCATTGAAGCATTTTCAGAGCCTTTTTCACTTACATCTACCGCATAAGCACCGCAGTCTTTAACAAGAATAAGCTTTGGTAAAAATCCGTTTTGTGTTTTGTATTCTTCCACTTTTTCAGGAATTGTTTTTTCATCTTCAATATAAAGCGGATATGGCTTACAGTAAACTATCTGGTCAGGGTTAAATGGCTTATAGATTTTTTCTACTGTGTCTTTGCTTTTTGCCACATTTAAAGATTCTACTGACGGGTCATAAGTAATGACAGATTCGTCTGAAAATGTATCATTTAAAACATTAAATGTACTCATACTCTTGTCGCCATCAAATTCACCTGATGATAAGTCAGGCTCTCTTTTTATTTCATTTCTTATTTTACTTGTTATAAGACCTAACTTTTCGCCTAATTCCTCTACTGTGTTACCTGCTACGAATACACCGTGATTTTCGAGTAAAATCATATCAGCTGACTTACCCATTTTCTTTTTATATTCTTCCATTAAATCAAAGCAGATTTTTGAAAGAACATAGCCAGGCTTACAAACATCTACCCAGATTACACTATCACCGAATAACTCTCTTGCTTTTTCTTTACCATTTTGTGAGCAGGTCAAACCATTAACAAGAGCTGGGTGTAAATGCAAAACAAAAGTATATTCAAAAAGACTGTGCAAGGTTGTTTCTACGCTCGGTCTTTTGCTTTCTTCACCAGGCTCTTTAGCAGCGGATAAATCCTCCAAAAACAAAGCTTCTCTTTCTTTATCGTTATCAGGGTATGTCTTAGTGAAAATATCCCTGAGCTTCGCTCTGTTCATTTTAACAAAGCCGTCTTTTGTAATAGTAGAAAGACTTGTGCCGGAGCCTTTAATATACATAACTCCATCTTCTTTTGCAGAGGTATTACCGCCACCTGCTAACACAAGCTCTTCGTTACTTCCGTAAAAATTTGAAAATCTTACTAATTCATCAACAACCATTTTTAACGCTTCTTTCCTTTAGTATTTCTTTTAGATTGCATTTTATTATTTGAATGCAGATTGTTTTTTCGAGTATTTTGCTTATTATTTTGCTTTGCCTTTTCAACTCTGTCTTTATAAGACGGTGCAACAAGACAATTTTTAGAGTGACCTATTAAATCCTCACGATGAGCAATTTTAAGTGCCTTTCTTACTAAATCAGCATTTTTAGGGTCCTTACATTGAAGCAATGCTCTTTGCATTCTTTTTTCTTCTGCAGAACGCGGAACATAAACTTCATTTAAAGTAAACGGGTCAAGACCTGTATAAAACATAACTGTTGAAGCAGTGCCGGGTGTCGGGTAAAAATCCTGCACCTGTTCGGGATTATAATTCCATTTTCTGATAAACTCCGAAAGCTTGATTGCATCCTGTAATTTGCTACCGGGGTGACTTGACATTAAATAAGGCACTAAATACTGTTCTTTATTAAAGCTCTTTGTAAGTTCAAAATATCTGTTTCTGAATTTTTCATAAACAGTAAAATCGGGCTTACCCATAAGCTTCAGCACACTTTCAGAGCAATGCTCAGGTGCTACCTTTAACTGACCGCTTACATGGTCTTTTACAAGCTTTTTAAAGAATGCATTGCCCGACGGTGATTTATCAGCTAAAAGATAATCAAATCTTATACCTGAACGGATAAACACCTTTTTCACCTTTGGCAATCTTTCAATCTGTGAAAGCAGCTCTATATATTCACTGTGGTCCGCCTTTAAATTTTTACAAGGTGTTGGCGCAAGACATTTTCTGTCGGCACAAACACCACTTTTTAATTGCTTATCACAAGCATGCTCTCTGAAATTTGCGGTAGGTCCGCCAACATCATTTATGTAGCCTTTAAAATCTTCCATAGCAGTTAAAAGCTTTGCTTCTTCAACTACACTTTCTACACTTCTTGAACGGACGCTTCTGCCCTGATGGAATGCAAGCGCACAGAAGTTACAGCCACCGAAACAGCCTCTGTTGTGAGTAAGTGAAAACTTAACCTCTTCAATAGCAGGCACGCCACCTTGTGACTTATATGAAAAATGGTAATCCCTCATATACGGCAAAGCATAAACCTCGTCAAGCTCTTCTCTTGTTAATGGTGGCATTGGCGGATTTTGCACAAGCATTTTATCGCCATAATATTCAATTAATGCTTTACCAGAAACACTGTCCTGATTTTTATATTGAACAGCGAAGGCCTTTGCGTATTCTTTTTTATCATTTTTTATTTTACTGAAATCCCAGCTGCCGCCAATTTCAAAATGCACCTTGTCATCTCTGTTACCGAGCCACACAGTACCGCGAACATCTCTGATTTTATTTATTGGCACACCTTTATCTAAAAGCTCTGCAATTCTTCTTAAAATATTTTCGCCCATACCATAGGTTAAAATATCTGCTCCCGAATCTACTAAAAGGCTTTGCATTACTGTGTCATCCCAGTAATCATAATGACCAAAGCGTCTTAATGATGCTTCAAGTCCACCTAAAATAATTGAAGCTTCGGGGTACGCCTCACGAATTTTTTTACAGTAAACTAAAGTTGCTCTGTCAGGACGAAGCCCCATTTTGCCATTTGGTGAATAATAATCATAATTTCTTTTTCTTTTAGCTACGGTGTAGTGAGCGACCATTGAGTCAATGTTTCCTGCTGAAACTAAAAAGGCAAGACGAGGCTCACCGAAACGCTTAAAATCATTCACAGAGCGAAAATCGGGTTGTGCCAAAAAAGCAACATTAAAGCCCATATCCTCTAAAACTCTTGTAATTATAGACGCGCCAAAGGACGGGTGGTCAACATACGCGTCACCCGAAACATAAACGAAATCCGGCTGTACCCAGCCACGCTCTTCCATTTCTTTTTTAGTTGTAGGTAAAAACATTTTGCCTTCCATACTTTAAAATTGCCTTTCACTTTTTATAAACCTAATAACTTTTCTGCATTTTTATAAAAGATTTTATCTTCCTCAGCTTCTGTTAATCCCAGTGTTTTTATCATTCCAATATCCCACGACGGTGCATTCCAGGGGCTGTCTGAGCCGAAAATTATTTTATCAGTACCCTTTTTCTCAAGAATTCTCAACGCTCTGTCTTTCGGCATTGTACCGTAGCCGAATGCCGTATCAAAATAGCAATTATCTATATCGCAAAGATATTTTAAAACATCCTCACCCATAGAAAGACTTCCCCAATGAGCACAAATAACTGGTGTTTCAATAAGTGTTGCTACTTTTCTTAACCTTTCGGGTGTTGCGTGGTATGGTGGCGGAAAGCCAAAATCCTCACCAGCATGAAATATAAGAATAAAACCTAACTTTTCTATTTTTTTATAAATAGGAAAAAACCTTTCTTCATCGACAAAAAACTGCTGATAATCCGGGTGAAGCTTAATCCCTTTTATGCCGTCAGCCTTTAATCTTTCAAGCTCTTCTTCCCAATTTTCTGAAAACGGGAATACCGAGCCAAAAGGAATCAGCCTTTCACTTTTTAAAGATATGGCAAAATCATTAACCTTTGTTTGCTGATTTGCATTTGTGACGATTGATAAAACTACACTTTTATCAACACCGTCTTTACTCATTAAATTTAAAAGAGAATCTTTTGTACCATCTGTCTGCGGAATAAGTCCACCTGAAACAAAGCTTAATTTTTCTATTGTATTTTTTGCTATTTTGTCGGGAAAACAATGTGTATGAAAATCTATAACCAATTTTTAATCACCTTTTCTATGATAATCCAAATCCACTAAAAATTCAACATTTTTCAATAATTTATATATTATATATCTTCTCCACTTCTTGACAAATTATATTGTGTTTGCTAAAATTTATTTTTGTATGGAAGTGATATATTCATCTTTCAAAAAGGGGTGTTCATTTTGGAAATTGAAAGAAAAATCGGCTTTAATAACGATATGTATATCGAAAAGCAGTCTGAACAAATCAAAAAAAGAATTGACGAATTCGGTGGCAAGCTCTACTTAGAATTCGGTGGCAAGCTTTTTGACGATTTTCACGCTGCAAGAGTTTTACCGGGATTTAAGCCTGACAGTAAACTGCAAATGCTCTTAAAGCTTAAAGACCAGGCAGAAATTGTTATTGTTATTTCTGCAAACGATATTGAAAGCAACAAGGTAAGACGCGACCTTGGTATTACCTATGACATTGATGTGCTTCGCCTTATGGATGCTTTCACAAGTGTAGGTCTTTATATAGGCAGCGTTGTTATTACTCAATTCAGCGGTCAGCCTGCTGCAATTAAATTTAAAGAAAAGCTCGAAACTCTCGGCATTAAAGCTTTTGTTCAATATGTTATCGAGGGCTACCCCTACAATGTTCAGCATATAGTAAGTGACCAGGGCTTTGGTAAAAACGATTACATTGAAACCTCTCGCCCACTTGTAGTTATTACAGCTCCGGGCCCCGGTAGCGGTAAAATGTCAACCTGTCTTTCACAGCTTTACCACGAAAATGCCCGTGGCGTTAAAGCAGGTTACGCTAAATTTGAAACATTCCCCATCTGGAATTTACCACTTAAACACCCTGTTAATTTAGCTTATGAAGCCGCTACTGCCGATTTGAATGATGTTAATATGATTGACCCTTATCACCTTGAAGCTTACGGCGAAACAACTGTAAACTACAATCGTGATGTTGAGGTTTTCCCTGTTTTAAACGCTATGTTTGAAAAAATCGAAGGCGTCAGCCCATACAAATCACCTACTGATATGGGTGTTAATATGGCTGGTTTTTGCATTACTGATGACGAGGTTTGCAAAAAAGCTTCTCACGAGGAAATTATAAGAAGATATTTTTCAACTCTTTGTGACAAAAAAATGGGGCAGAAAAACGACCCTGCAATTCAAAAAATTGAAAGTCTTATGAATCAGGCAGGTATTTCTGTTGAAAATACAAGACCAATTGTAAAAACCGCACTTTTAAAGAGCGAAACCACAAACGGTCAACCTGCCGTTGCTTTAGAATTACCTAACGGACAAGTAGTAACAGGCAAGACCTCTGACCTTTTAGGTGCATCTTCAGCGGCAATTTTAAACGCATTAAAAGTCCTTGCAGGAATTGATGACAACGAGCTTCTTATCAAAAGAGAAATTATTGAGCCTATTCAGGATTTAAAAACAGATTTCTTAGGCAACAGAAACCCAAGACTTCACACTGACGAGGTTTTAATTGCACTTTCAATGAGTGCTGTTACAAGCGAAAATGCTAAAAAAGCAATAGCAGAGCTTAAAAATCTCAGAGGAAGCGAGGCTCACTCAACAGTTATTCTTTCACAGATTGACGCTGACACATTCAGGAAATTAGGCGTTAATTTAACCTGCGAGCCACAACACCAAAGCAAAAAGCTTTACCACAAATAATTTTAAAAAGCAAAAAACCGTAACGAGAAAATCTTCTCGTTACGGTTTTTTATTTTATTTAATTTGCATTTGTTGTGCCGGGTTCTGTTGTCGGTTCAGTTGTCGGTGGAGTTGTCGGCTCTGTTGTCGGTGGAGTTGTCGGCTCTGTTGTCGGTGGAGTTGTCGGCTCAGTTGCTGGTGGAGTCGTCGGCTCTGTTGTTGGTGGGGTTGTCGGCTCTGTTGTTGGTGGGGTTGTTACTTCACCCTTACTGCTTTCAATAACTAAACCTTCACTTGCAACATAAGCACTTCTGACACTACCGTTTACTGTGCGGACTGTATAGCGATAAGTAACATCCTCTTTTACGCTTTTGTCAATCCAGGCAGATTTTGTTTCTTTCGCTGTTCCCATAACTGTCCATGATGACCACTTGCCATCTTTGCCTAAAGTAGCTCTGTAAACTGTATAACCTTTTGATCCGGCAGCTTTAGTCCAGGAAACCTTTATTCCTGTCTGGACAGCTTCAAGAGAAACTGTCGGTGTAGCAAGATATAAGAGCTCACTACTTGCAGTATAAAGACTTCTGCTTTCACCATTCACTGCACGAACAGTATATTTATACTTAACATTGCTTACAGCCTTTTCATCTACATAAGATGTAGTTGTTACTGATTTTAATGTAGTCCAGCCTGACCACTTGCCAGATTTATATTCAGCACGATATACCGTGTATTTTGTTGCACCGCTGATCTTATTCCAGCTTACATTTACACCTTTAGCTGCATTTGCAATTTTCACAGTAGGAATACTGAGGAATACATTTGTATTAGAAGCAACATAGCTACTCTTATATTTACCGCTTATTGCTCTGACTGTATATCTATAGGTGCCACCGGATTTAACTGTTTTATCAGTAAATGTTTTTGCAGTTGCTTTTGCAGTACCAAGATTCACCCATTTTGACCACTTGCCATCTTTCAATTCAGAACGATAAATTGTGTAACCTTGTGCACCATCAACTTGATTCCAGCTACCAGAAATTCCATTTGCAGCATTGGTTACCTTTAAAGTAGGTTGTGCAAGATAAATAAGAGTATTTGAAGCCTTATAGGTACTTCTTACAGAACCACTTACTGCACGAAGAGTATATCTGTATTGGCTACCTGATTTAACTGTTTTATCAGTAAATGACTTTGCAGTAGCCTTAGTAGTGCCAAGGTTTAACCAGCTTGACCACTTACCATTCTTATATTCAGAACGGTAAATTGTGTAGCCTGTTGCACCATCAATAGCATTCCATGTACCTGTAATGCCTGCTGCAGCATTTGAAATTGTCAAGGTTGGCTGTTCAAGAAAAATCATTCCTGCAGAAGCAGTATATCCACTTCTTTCCTTGCCAACAACTGCACGAATTGTATATCTGTATGTTCCACCACATTTTGTTTTATCATCTAACCATGAATTCTTTGCAGACTCAGTAGTGCCAAGAATAATCCAGCTTGACCACTTACCATCCTTTAATTCAGCTCGATAAACAGTGTAACTGTCAGCATTCGCTATTTTGTTCCACTTGATTAAAAGTCCTGTTGTAGAAATTGTCAAAGTAACCTTTGGTGACTCAATAAATGTTAAGCCAGCACTTTCTTTATAAGAACTTCTGAAATCACCGTTTACTGCACGAACTGTATATCTATATTTAACACCGGTTTTTGTAGTTTTATCTACCCAGGAAGATGCAGTTTCTTTTGCTGTGCCACGAACTTTCCAAGCAGACCATTTTTTTGTTTTAGTGTTATATTCAGAAGAATAAACTGTGTAACCTTTAGCATCTTCGTCCTTAGTCCAGCTCACTTTAATGCCGTTTGAAGCATTTTCGATTGTAACCTTTGGTGTATCAAGTGTGAGCTTTTCAATAATTGCCTTTTCGAGCTCCGCTTTACATACAGTACATTCTTTATGTTGTGAGCCTGTTTCTGTAAATGTTGCTTTCTTATCTGTAATCCACTCACTCTTTGTATGACCTGTTGCCTTTAATACTTCACCTGTTTCAATTGTTTTCTTACAATCAGAACAATATAAATCACCTGAATAGCCCTCTTCTGTACAAGTCGGGGCTTTAGCGTTTACTGTTTCAGTGTTTTTGTGATTATCAGCGTCAATCGGAACTACAGTAACCTCTGTTTTTCCAACACAATCAGGATTTACACACGGCTTATATTCAGAGCCCTCTGCAATACATGTTGCTTCGTCAATTGTAAATTCGGTAGCCCATGTGTGAGTTTTACCGTCCGGTTGAACCTCTTCAGTTTCTTTGTAATCGCAATCACCGTTCTGACAGAACTTTGCAATTTCACCTTTTACAGTACACTTTACTGGAACTGTAATTTCCCAACCGCCTAAATTATGAGAAACACCGTCCGCTTTAATTACTTCTGTTACTGAATGTGTGCAACCATCATTAAGACATTTTTGTACTTTTTCGCCATCGGTAACACAAGTTGCAGGAGTTACAATTTCCCAATCAGCGCTCATATTGTGGGCATCCTTGTCAATAGGAAGCACTTCTTCTACTTTGTAGTCACAGCCGTTCAAGCAAGTTGCAACTTTTTTACCCTCTGCAACACAGGTAGCAGGAATAACACTCCATCCACCTAAATTATGCGCATTTTCATCAACAGGAATTGAATCTGTTTGTGTCTGACCGCAACCATTTGCACATTCTTTAGTTTTTACGCCCTCTGCATTACAAGTCGCAGGAGTTGTTACAACCCAATCATTGGACCAGTCGTGAGTTTTACCATCTGCTTTAAGAGTATCAGTTACCTTGTATTCGCAACCATTATTCTGGCAATATCTTACCAAAACACCATCTTTTATGCAGTTTTGTGCTTCTAAAACCTCAAAACCGCCTAATGTATGAGCATTTTCGTCAATTTCAGTTTCTCTTGTAATCACTTCTTCACAAAGAGTACATTCACCTGATTCTACACCCTTTGTAACACAAGTTGCAGGAGTTGTTTCTGTCCATTGAGTTATTTCGTGATTTTCAGCATCCAATTCGCCATAAGGATTTTTACAAATTTCACAAATAGCCTTAGCAACACAAGTTGCAGTACCACCTGTGTGGTCATCTTCACCATGCTCTTCTATTGTAAGAGTACCATTTACATAAGTTATTTCATAGTTAGCACCCGCATCTGCAGCTGAAGCTACAATATCGTATGTGCCATTAGTTTCAGTATCTGTTGCAGTTGTGGTTAATTCCGGTTCCAATGTTAATTCATCTTCACCAATCAAGCCCTTAACTGTATATTCTGTAAATTCCGGCATTTCAGCGTACTGTGCAATTGTTTTGTCACCGGCTGTAATAGTAAGAGGAGCTTTAGTAATAGCAACAGTTGTTTCAAAAGTTACTGTTTCTAAAGTATAGTTTGCTACATTTTCACCTGTAAGAACAAAATCAGTTACTATAACTGTTTTATCATTGCCTACATTAGCATCCTCTGAATTTGCTACAAGCTTATCTAAATCAATTTTAACAATTTCAGAAGGAATGATACCATTTAATGATACTTCTGATATTTTAATCGCAGTTGTTCCGTCGTATGTGCGACTTGTTGCAGTTGCACTTACTACTGAAAGAATTGCTTTTTCAATCGTATAAGTTTTAGTTACTGTACCTGTGTAGTTACCTTTACCTGTAATTACAACTGTAATTTCACCTGAATTTATGAAATCTTCTGTTGCTGTTTCACCGCGTTTATATTCTACTGTGTAATCGGTATCGAGAGTTAATCCATCAACAGTAACAGTTGGTTTTTGTTCTGCACCATTATAGGTAACATTCTCTGATAATGTTGCCATTTCATCAGTGATAGCTTTTTGCCCAATAGTTACAGTAACAGGGCCTGCAGCTTCAACATCGTTATAGTTTTCATTACCTACAACTCTGTAATACACATTATAAGTACCTGCATCTGTAGCAGCAGGAACAGTTGTGCTCCATTCAGCATCTTCGGATTCCCCTAATTTGTACTCAATTGTACCATTAGTAGCAGTACCAGCTGCTACAAGATTCTGTTCTTCGCCTGTATAAACTAAATTTTCAATTGCTGTCGGTGCGGTTAAAACTGTTGAATCAGCTTTAGTTACATTTACAGTGAATTCTGTAGCTGACGGTGCTTCGTTAACAGGTGATCCAACATAAGCTTCACCCTGAGGGTTATAAGAAACAGTATAGCTGTATTCACCTACACTCAATGTATTTAAATATGAAGCGTTAAGTGTAATTTTATTGTTTTCTGTATCTACTGTGTAATCATCGCTATCAAGCTGTGCTTCACCACATTCAATAGCTTCTACAGTATTACCATTAAATGTTACACTTATTTCTTTATCAGTATTTTCATTATAAGTGTACTCAATAGTTTGATTTTCTGATACTGAATCACTGTAAAGAACAATACCATCACTACTGATATATGTTACATTACCAACATTATCAGTAATTTTTGCATAAATTACATTTTTAGAGTCAGCATTGAGTGAAACTGCTCCACCATTTTCAATGGTCTGCCACTCAATAATTTCAGACATATCAGAAATTTGCTCGGCAGAAACATAATATTCAACAGAAGCAACACCACTACCCTCTGCATCATCAGCAGTAATAGTTAATGTATTTGCTTCTTTAAAGAACAACGCAAAGCTTATTGTATCAAGAAGTGTTGACCAGTTGTTGCTTTCACCAAGTTTAATTAAACCTGTTGGATAAACTGAATCTATCTGAACATCAGAAATAGTGATAATATCTGATACTGCATCGTCAGACAACCTTTTTACATAAAAGCTTTTAGAACTGTCAGCTTCAAATGTTAAGCTTTCACTCCAATCACCATCCGGAGTGGTTGAAAGCGCATAACCGTCTGCAGCAGTAACTGTCAAGCTCCTTGCCCATGTTTCATACTCTGATGTTTTTTCCAGTGTGTACATATCAGGATCATCCAGATAACCTGAATCACCTTCTGCACTCGCAATTATAGGTGTTGAAAAGCATACGCCTATAACAAATATGCATGATAAAAATAAACTTAAAAATCTTTTCATCAAAACACTTCCTTTTTATTTATTTTATAGCAATAATTATACATTATAATTGTACCGAATTTTGTGTGTAAAGTCAATATGTTTTTTAGTGGTCAGTGGTCAGTTATTAAGTATAAAAGTTCTGCCATTCTTAGTTTACAAAAAACTAAAAATGACAGAACAAACTATTTTTATATCCAGCGACTGACCACTGACTTACTGACCACTATTTAAGCGTAGCTAACATAACTGCCTTAATTGTATGCATTCTGTTCTCTGCCTCCTGGAATACAACTGATTGCTCACTTTCAAAAACATCGTCAGTAACCTCAACTGCAGTTCTGTTGAACTTATCGCAGATTTTTTTACCGATTTCTGTCTTTTTGTCGTGATAAGATGGAAGACAGTGCATAAAGATTGTGTCTTTGCCTGTGTGTGACATTAACTCTTTATTTACTTGATATTTAGAAAGGTCGTTAATTCTTTCTGCCCATACAAGCTCAGGCTCACCCATTGAAACCCAGACATCTGTGTAAACAACATCTGCGTTTTTAACTGCAGAAACAGGGTCCTCCGAGAAAGTGAGTGTAGCACCTGTTGTCTTTGCAATTTTTTTGCATTCGCCAACTAAATCTGTATCAGGAAAATATTTTTTAGGTGCACAGGCAACAAAGTTCATACCCATTTTTGCACAGCCCACCATTAAAGAGTTACCCATATTATATCTTGCATCGCCTAAATAAACGAAGTTAATGCCTTTTAAGTAGCCAAATTTTTCTTTAATTGTAAGAAAATCTGCAAGAATCTGTGTAGGGTGAAATTCATTTGTAAGGCCGTTCCATACAGGAACAGAAGAATATCTTGCCAATTCTTCAACAACCTCTTGCCCGTAGCCACGATATTCAATTCCGTCATAAATAGAAGAAAGCACTCTTGCTGTGTCAGCAATACTTTCTTTTCTGCCTATCTGAGAAGCAGACGGGTCAAGGTAAGTAACGCCCATACCCAAATCTCTTGCCGCAACCTCGAAGCTACAACGGGTTCTTGTGCTTGTTTTTTCAAATATAAGAGCAATATTTTTACCCTTTAAAACCTCGTGAGAAACATTATTTTTCTTTTGCTCTTTAAGCTCTGCCGCAAGGTCTATAAGATATTCAATTTCTTCGCTTGTGTAGTCAAGCAACTTTAAAAAATCTCTACCTGCTAAATTCATTTTCTTACCCCTTTACTGCCATTTTAATTACTTCAATTGCCTTTTTCAGCTCTTCATCAGTAATATTAAGCGGTGGCAAAAGTCTTACTTTATTTTTTGCTTTTATAGGAAGCACGCCGTTTTCACGGCAGATTGCAATTACTTCGCCTGCGTCCTTTTCTGTTTCAATACCGAGCATAAGACCCAAACCTGTAACACTCTTTACGCCCTCTGCATTGTTAAGCTCATCAATTATATATTGTGATTTTCTTTTAACTTCAGCTAAAAACTCACAGGTCAGACGAGAAATTATATTCACAGCACCCGCACAAGCAACAGGGTTACCGCCGAATGTTGAGCCGTGAGTGCCTGCTGTTAAAACATCCTTTGTTTTTTCGCCGAACATAACAGCACCTATAGGGAGTCCACCACCCAAGCCCTTTGCAGTAGTTACAATATCAGGTGTAACACCGTAATTCATATATCCGTAAAGCTTGCCTGTTCTGCCGTTACCTGTCTGAACCTCGTCAACAATCATTAAAATATCTTCTTTTTCGCATATCTCTTTAATTGCAGAAACAAATTCCTGAGTAAGCGGAACAACGCCACCCTCGCCCTGAACAGTTTCAAACATAATAGCCGCTAATTTATTTTCAGAAACTACTTTTTTAAGCATTTCAACATCATTAGCATCAGTGTAAACGAAGCCCTCTGTAAGCGGGAGAAAATCGTTGTGGAATGTATCCTGACCTGTTGCCGCTAATGTTGTAATTGTTCTGCCGTGGAAGCTGTTATTAAGAGTTAAGATTTTATAATAATCTTTGCCTTTCTTCTGAAACGCATATTTTCTCGCAGTTTTAATTGCACCCTCATTAGCCTCGGCACCGGAATTACCGAAAAATACTTTCTTCATACCAGTTTTTTCGCAAAGAAGCTCAGCTAAATTAACACAAGGCTCTGAGTAATAAAGATTTGAGGTGTGCTGACAGGTAGTTAATTGCTTTGTAACAGCACCTACCCATTCTTCATCACACATACCGAAAATATTTACAGCAATACCGCTTCCCATATCAATATACTCTTTGCCGTTTTCATCATAAACCAGAGAGCCTTTACCTGAAACGATTTCTACAGGAAATCTTCCGTAGGTATTAGCTATGTAACACTGGTCTTTCTCCTTAACGCTCATCGTCATACTCCTCTGTAACCATTGTACCTGCACCCTCATCAGTCAACAACTCAATGAGAATTGAATGTGGAATTCTACCGTCCATAATAATTACTTTTTCTACGCCTTTTCTGATAGCGTCAATACAGCATTCTACTTTTGGAATCATACCGCCTGAAATAACGCCTGTCTGGAAAAGCTTTTGTGCATCTTCAATATTGATGCACTTAATAATAGAATTCGGGTCATCCTTATCCTTTAAAACACCTGCAATGTCTGTCATAGAAATAAGTCTTGTTGCATTCATTGCACCTGCTATATAAGAAGCCGCAGTGTCAGCATTTATGTTATAAACATTACCCTCATTGTCGCAACCAACAGTTGAAACAACAGGAATGTAGCCTTTTTCTAAAACATCTAAAACAGGAGTAACATCAACCTTTGTAATTCTTCCTACAAAGCCTAATCTTTCGTCTTTTGTTTCCGCTTCAATCATATGACCGTCAAGACCTGAAATACCAATAGCCTTGCCACCGTTAATCTGAATAAGATTAACGAGTGTTTTATTGATTTTACCTGCAAGTACCATCTGAACAACATCTGCAGTTTCTTTATCAGTAACACGAAGACCGTCAACAAACTTGCTTTCTTTACCTATTTTATTCAAGGTTTCTGTAATTTCAGGACCACCGCCGTGAACTAAAACAACCTTTACACCAATCAAGTGAAGAAGAACAATATCTTCCATAACCTGTTGCTTTAATTCCTCGCTTACCATTGCATTACCGCCGTATTTGACAACAACGATTTTATCGTGATATTTCTGAATATAAGGCAACGCTTGTGTAAGTATTTCTGCTCTGTCTAAATTTGTAACATTTTTATCTATCATGTTCTGTAATCTCCGTTAATTTTTACATATTCATAGGTTAAGTCACAGCCCCATGCGGTAGCTTTAGCTTCACCATCATTCAATTCAATTTTTGTTGTAATTTCTTTTTCTAAAAGAATTTCTTTTGCTTTTTCTTCTGAGAAATCTACACCTGCACCGTCTTTGCAAACAAGAATTTCACCTTTATCTGAAATGAATGAAACATCAATTTTTGTAACATCAACATCTGCACCACTGTAACCAATAGCACAAAGCACTCTGCCCCAGTTTGCATCTGCACCGAACATTGCGGCTTTTGTAAGAGAAGAGCAAATAACACTTTTTGCAACTGCTTTTGCTATATCTTCAGTTTTGGCACCGTTTACCTGGCATTCAAGAAGCTTGGTAGCACCCTCACCGTCACCTGCAATCATTCTGCAAAGATGAACTGTAATTGTGTTAAGTGCTTTCATAAATGTATCGAAAGCTTCGCCATCTGAAGTGATTTCTTCGTTACCTGCCATACCGTTAGCGAGCACTGTTACCATATCATTTGTTGATGTGTCACCGTCAACGCTGACCATATTGAATGTATTTTTAATATCAGAAGAAAGTGCTTTTTGTAACATCTCAGGCGAGATAGCACAGTCAGTAGTAATAAACACGAGCATTGTAGCCATATTAGGATGAATCATACCTGAGCCCTTTGCAATACCACCGATTTTACACTCTTTACCGCCGACAGTAAAAGAAACTGCAATTTCTTTCAAAACTGTATCAGTTGTCATAATACCCTCTGCGGCATCTTCACTGTTATTACCTAAAGAAGCCTTTAAAGCTTCCATTCCGTTTTTAATAGGAGTAATGTCAAGCGGTTGACCGATAACACCTGTTGAAGCAACAACAACATCGTTTTCAGAAATATTCATTGCTTCTGCTACGAGCTTACTCATACCCTCAGCAATTTCAATTCCGTTTGCGTTACAGGTGTTTGCGTTACCGCTGTTACAAATAACTGCTTGGGCAAAGCCGTCAGCAATATGATTTTTAGTAACCACAAGCGGTGCACCTTTTACTAAATTTGTAGTATAAACTGCAGCTGCAGCCGCTTTTTTCTCGCTGAAAATCAATGCTAAATCTTTTTTAGTTTTATTTTTTCTTATACCACAGTGAATACCGCCTGCAGTAAAGCCTGTTGCGGCACAAATGCCACCTTTTATAATTTCCATAACTACTTTCTCCTGAATGAGATTATTTTATAACTAAACCTGTTGTTTCATCTTGTCCTAAAACAATGTTAAGACATTCTATTGCGGCACCTGAGGCACCCTTACCTAAATTGTCATATCTTGCAGTAAGAATAATTCTGTCCTCATTACCGTAAACGGAAATTTCCATTGTATCAGCACCCGAATAAGCACCGGCAGAAATAAATCCGCTTTCGTCATTATTATCTTTAAAATTTACAATAGGACCCTGATATTTTTCTTTGTAGATATTTTTGATATCTTCCATAGTAGTGCCTGACTTTAACATACTTTTAAATATCGGCACAGTAACCTCCATACCTGAATAAAACGGAGCTACTACAGGGCAAAATGCCGGAGCATTTTCAATTCCGGTGATTGCTTTCATTTCTTTTAAATGCTTGTGCTGTTGAGTTAAACCGTATTGTCTTGGTGCATCTAAAAGCTCTTCTCTTTCAGAAGCCTCATATTCAGCAATCATTTTCTTACCGCCACCGGAATAGCCTGTGAGTGAAAAGCAAGAAAGATTTTCATTTTCATTTAAAATACCACTTTCAATAAGCGGAAAAACGAGTGCTATAAATCCACTTGCGTGACAACCCGGCACTGCAATTCTTTTACTGCTCTGAAGCTTTTCTCTATGTAAGGAAGAAAGCTCCGGAAAGCCATAAGCGAAAGCTTCATCAGTTCTGTGAGCAGTTGAAGTATCAATTACAACTGTATTTTCGTTTTCTATTAAGCTTACAGATTCTCTTGCGGCATCATCAGGAAGACACAAAAAAGCAATGTCTGCACTGTTTAATGCTTCTTTTCGAGCCGCAATATCTTTTCTTTTTTCTTCAGAAAGCGTAATAATTTCAATTCCCTTGAAATTTTCAAGTCTTTCAAAAATTCTGAGGCCTGTTGTACCCGCTTTACCATCAATAAATATCTTTTTTGCCATTTATAAACTCCGTAACATAATCTATTTGCTTTTCTACTGATTCATAGCCTGTTGAACCCGCAGAAATTCTCTTTTTAATACAGGTTTCAAGTGAAATTTCGTCATATAAATCACTATCGAATAAATCACTGATTTTCTGATATTCAGAAAGCTCCATATTATCAAGAACAATATTTTCATCAATACACTTTGCAACAATCTGACCAACAATTTTATATGCAGAACGGAAAGGAAGTCCTTTTTTCACAAGGTAATCTGCAAGGTCTGTTGCATTTATAAAGCCCTTTTGTGCGGCTTTATACATATTATCCTTTAATGTAGTCATTGTAGAAATCATTGGTGCGAAAATGCTGAGGCATTTTTTAACAGTTTCAACTCCGTCAAAAATCGCTTCCTTATCCTCCTGCATATCTTTATTATACGCAAGTGGTAAGCCCTTTAAAGAAGTTAAAAGAGCCATTAAATCGCCGTAAACTCTGCCTGTTTTACCACGCACCAGCTCTGCCATATCAGGATTTTTCTTTTGTGGCATAATGCTTGAGCCTGTTGTGTATGAGTCATCTAATTCAACAAATTTGAATTCCCATGAGGACCACAAAATAACCTCTTCTGAAAACCTTGAAAGATGCATCATAATAAGACTGAAGCAAGAAAGTAATTCAACACAGAAATCTCTGTCTGAAACGCCGTCAATACTGTTTTGTGTGATTCCGTAAAAGTCTAATTTTTCTGCAACGAATTCTCTGTCTGTATTATATGTAGTGCCTGAAAGTGCGCAAGAGCCTAAGGGTGAGTAATTCATTCTCTTAACCGCATCACTAAGGCGACCTATATCACGGATAAACATCATAGCGTAGGCTAAAAGGTGGTGAGCAAAGGTAATGGGCTGTGCTCTTTGTAAATGTGTATAACCCGGCATAATTGCATCCTGGTTTTTCTTTGCCTGTTCTAAAATTGCTTCTATTAAATTATATAAAAGCTCATTTACTTCTACTGCTTCATCTCTTAAATAAAGGCGGATATCAAGAGCAACCTGGTCGTTTCTGCTTCGCGCTGTGTGAAGTCGTTTACCAACATCGCCTTTTCGCTTTGTAAGCTCTGCTTCAACGAACATATGAATATCTTCTGCCTCCATATCAATAGGAAGAGCACCACTTGTGATATCATCACAGATTGAAGAAAGTCCGTCAGTAATCTCATTAAAATCTTCAGTTGAAATAATACCTTGCTTTACAAGCATTGAAGCGTGTGCAATTGAGCCTTTTATATCCTGCACATACATTTTACTGTCAAAGTGAATGGAAGAATTGAAATCATCAGCCTCTTTGTCCAAAGCCTTTCCGAATCTTCCTGCCCACATTTTATCCATAACATTAAAAGTCCTTTCAATGTTATTAACCACTGACTGTTTCTAATGTTGCTAATCAGTGGCTAATACTAATTATTATAATTACAATTATTTATCTAAACCGTTTTTCTCTTTCATTTTTGCCATAACCTTGATTGGAAGACCGTAAAGGTTAATAAAGCCTGCTGAATCCTTCTGGTCATAAACCTCATCTTCATCAAATGTAGCAATTTCAGGGTCATAAAGTGAGAATGGAGATTTAACACCTGCATTAATCATATTACCCTTGTAGAGCTTGAGTGTAACATCACCTGTTACTGTTTGCTGTGTGCTCTTAACGAAAGCTAAAATTGCTTCTGTAAGTGGTGTGAACCATTGTGCATTGTAAACGAGCTCTGCTAATTTTTGAGCAACGAGTGCTTTGTAGTGAGCTGTTTCTTTATCAAGACAGATTGTTTCAAGAACCTCGTGTGCTTTGTAAAGAATTGCACCACCCGGTGTTTCATATACGCCACGGCATTTCATACCAACAAGTCTGTTTTCAACAATGTCAAGAAGACCGATACCGTTTGCACCGCCGAGCTCGTTGAGTTTTTCAACAATCTCAACTGCACCCATCTCTTTACCATCAATAGCTGTTGGAACACCTTTTTCAAAGTGGATTGTTACATAAGTTGGTTTGTCTGGTGCCATTTCCGGTGAAACGCCCATTTCAAGGAAGCCCTCTTTATTATAAAGTGGCTCATTCATTGGGTCTTCAAGGTCAAGACCCTCGTGTGAAAGGTGCCAGATATTTTTATCTTTAGAATAGTTTGTTTCTCTGCTGATTTTAAGAGGAACATTGTGTGCTTCTGCATATTCGATTTCTTCTTCACGGGATTTGATATCCCATTCTCTCCAAGGAGCGATAATCGGCATATCCGGTGCGAATGCTTTAATAGCAAGTTCAAAACGAACCTGGTCATTACCCTTACCTGTGCAACCGTGACAAATTGCGTCTGCGCCTTCGGCTAAAGCAATCTCTGCAACTCTTTTACCGATTGACGGACGAGCAAAGGCTGTACCTAAAAGATATTCTTCATATTTTGCACCTGCCTGAACACAAGGGAAAACATAATCTTCAATAAATTCTTTTGTAAGGTCTTCAACATAAAGCTTTGAAGCACCTGTTTTAAGAGCCTTTTCTTCAAGACCTTCTAATTCACTTGCCTGACCAACATTACCTGAAACTGCAATAACCTCGCAGTTGTTGTAATTTTCTTTAAGCCAGGGAATGATAATTGAAGTATCAAGTCCGCCGGAATACGCTAAAACTACCTTTTTAATGTTTTTCTTATCCATTTTTATTACCTCCATGCAACATCTGCAAAAATATTCATTCGATGTGCATAATATTACAACTATATTTTCCGTTTGTCAACACTTTTTTCCACAATTATTTATATTTTTGTCAAAATGCACTTAGAGTTTCGCATATTTATGCAACATTTTATGTATAATATTCATTTTCGTTGAATATTCATTATTTTTTCATTTTCTCCCATTTTTTCCGAAATAGAACTTTTTTCAAATTCCGCACAGTTTTCACGGGATTTACTATTGATTTTTTTGGTTAAATATGTTAAATTATTGTTATTAAGTATATAACTTTTGTGTAGTTTTCATGCACTTAGTTTATTAAACAACAATTGGTTGTCCGAAGCTTATTTCCGGTCATAAATTTTACTCTTATAGTATTGTTCAATTCTTATCACCAAATTATTGGAGGTACTTTCTGTGGATAAGAAAACACTCTTGGCTGTTGATGATGCCGAAATTAATAGAAAAATATTATCAAAGCTTTTCTCAAATGAGTTTGATGTTTTAGAAGCTTGTAATGGTAAAGAAGCTATTGATGTGCTTAATAAAAAAGAAGGTAATGTTGACATTATCATTCTTGATATTATTATGCCTGATTACGATGGCTTTTATTTTCTTGAAAAAATCAAGGCTACTGATTATGCTGATGTGCCTGTTGTTATTTCCACAACAGATACTTCCCCTGAGGCTGAAGAAAGACTTTTAGACCTCGGTGCTACTGACTTGATTTACAAGCCATTCAATCCACAGAATGCAGTAAAAAAGGTTAAGGCTATTCTTGCCCGTCATGAAGCAGAGAATCAAAAAATTAAAATAACAGCTTCATCGTTAGAAGAACGCCACACAATCGTTATGCGTCAAACTAACACTTTCTCAGCAGAATACGATTTTGTGACAAAAAAAATATCTATTGACCCTGAATATTCTTCTTATGTTCACAGAGATTTCTGTAACATTGATATTTCTGACCCATCTACTATGATTGGTCTTATTTACAGACCTGATTTAGATGCAGTTGTTTCATTCCTTAATGTTGGCGAAATCCGCGAAACAACCCAGCGTTACATAAACATAAGAATTCTCACAAACAACAACATTTACGAATGGTTCAGATTAGCTCTTACAGTACACATTGAAGATAGTGTTAAAACAAAAGCAATCATTACCTTTAACAACATCAACAGTGAAATGGAAGCTATTAAAAAGCTTGAAATATTCTCTTCTGTTGACAGACTTACAAAAATTCCTAACAGAAATACATTTGTTGAAAAAACACAGGGAATTATTGAAGAAAACAAAGACACAAAATTTGCAATAGTCCGTTTTGACATTGAAAGCTTTAAAATTATAAATCAGCTTTTCGGCACTTATGAGGGTGACTCAATACTCAAATTTATTGCAGTTAAGCTTCAGGAAATTATTGAGCCAATCAAAAACGGTACATATTGCCGTATTACCTCTGATTTATTTGCATTTTCAATTCCTTATGAAAATGAGGATTTATTGACTTCTGTTATTGATACATTAGTTGCTGCAGTTAAAATGTATCCACTTAATTTTGATATTACACTTTCATTTGGTATTTACATTGCAGAAAATTCTGAATACTCTGTAAGACATATGCTTGACAGAGCTGGCGTTGCTCAGAAATCAACTAAAAACAATTACAAAACTCACATTTCTTATTTTGACGAAGCACTTCGTGAACAAGAAGAAATTGAAATCACTATTGTTTCAGAAATGAAGCGTGCTCTCGAAAATGGTGAATTCAAAATTTATCTTCAACCAAAATGTGATATGAGAACAGGTAAAATCATCGGTTCAGAAGCTCTTGTTCGTTGGCTTCACCCTGAAAAAGGTCTTATTTCACCAAGAAGCTTTATTCCGATTTTTGAAAATAACGGTTTCATTACAGAGCTTGACTATTATATATTTGAAACTGTTTCAAAACAGCTGAATGAGTGGCGTAATGACGGTGTTCCGATTCTCCCTGTTTCTGTGAATGTTTCAAGAGCAGACCTTTATGACCCTTACCTCTTCCCTAACATCGTAAAAATTGTTGATAAATATAACATTCCGCACGAGTATATTGAATTCGAGCTTACTGAAAGCTCATTTATTTCAGATAACCACAAGTTAGTTGAACTCACCTACAACCTTCAAAAAGCCGGCTTCCATGTCCTTATGGATGACTTCGGCAGTGGTTACTCTTCACTTAACTCACTTAAAGATATTAAAGTAGATGTTTTAAAAATTGACATCAACTTCTTACCGACCTCAACCTCTGATGAAAGAGCAAGTAAAATTCTTGCATCTGTTGTTTCAATGGCAAACGCACTTGACCTTAAGGTTGTTGTTGAGGGTGTTGAAACCCGTGAACAGGCAGATTTCCTTATAAGCATTGGAGCATATGAAGCACAGGGTTACTACTTCTTCAGACCAATGCCAGTTGAAGATTATGAAAAAGCTTTAAAAGCACAATTTGAAGCAAGTCAGAAATAATAAACCTAAACTAAGGTATCCACCTTAATAATAGGAGATTTTTAAAATGAATGAAAACATTTTAATTGTAGATGATGCAGAATTTTCAAGAGGTGTTATGAAACAGGCGTTACTTAATGCCGGTTTTGATAATATCGTTGAAGCTACAACTGCTGATGAAGCACGAAAAATTTTAGCAACACAACAAATTGATTTAACAATTCTTGATATAATGCTTCCTGATAGTAATGACTTAAAGCTTCTTCACGAGCTTTTAGCCATTAAAAAGGATGCAAGAATTGTTGTTATTTCAGCAATAAACAAGCCCGAAATAACACGCGAGGCTCTTTTAACAGGTGCTCGTGGATTTATAACAAAACCATTCAACGAAACAGACTTTTTATGTAAAGTAAGAATGGCTTTAGAAGATTAAAGCAAACATTTTAGGGAACAAAACAAGTTTAAAAAACTTGTTTTGTTCCCTAAATTTTTTCTATTACCCAATAAATCAACCCATAAAGACTGGCGGCACCACAGCCGTAAACTATTACAGGACCTGCTAAATTGAACATTTTGGCACCTGTCCCTAAAATGTGGCCCTCTGCTTTAAATTCAAGTGCAGGCGACACAACTGAATTTGCAAAGCCTGTTATTGGCACAAATGTCCCAGCACCTGCAACCTTTGCAATATTGTCAAAAACGCCTACTATAGTTAATATGGCGGTTATTGCTATAAGTGTTACAGATACAAGGGTTTTCGCCTCAGTTATAGTCATAGATGTCATTAAATAAAGTGTGCGTAAAGCCTGACCTAAACAGCTTATTCCACCACCGAATAAAAATGCATTTATCAAATCTTTTTTCAAAGGGGATTTTGGCGTTATTTTTTCTACTAATTTACTATATTGATAATCTCTCATAAACTCACCAACTTTAGTTTATGTAAAATTTATGAGCATATTCAAATTTTTAAATAAATTTGAATATGCTCATTTTGTTATAAAATATAAATAATTATATCTCTACGACCCCAGTTAACACATTCCTGTTCAGTATCCATATAAAGGTCAACTGTCCAGTCTGTGCTATTTATAAATCCACCTGTGTCGGCAGCTATACAATAGCCATAAACTCTTTTACCGTCTGCGGAAACAATATACATCTCTGTGCCATAAGGAATTTCGTTAGGATCAACTGCAATATAACCTGTTCTTACCTTTTCACCTGTTGAGGTAGTACCACCGGGAATACAGTAAGCAGTTGCTTTTGCGTTAATTGCTTTTTTGTAGTTTGTAGGAACTCCGTTTGCACCTATATTAACATAAGATGGAACTGCAAGGTCACTTATAGGTGTTGAAGATGGTGTTGAAGATGGTTTTATATTTGCTTTTGTGCCAACCTCAAGAACCTTGTCAACGGGTCTTTTTGTAATTTTTGTTTCCTTAACCACTGAATCAATAAGAACTCCGTCAATATAACTGTCCTTATAAATAATCTCTCTTATACCGTTCTGGCCTTCAACCTTTACTCTGGTTTTACCTGCCGCTAAAGCATCGGTATAAACATATTTTGTGGTGTAAGAAAGTGTTTCGGTAACTGTGTAGGTTTTTGTTGTTACCTTAATAACTTCAATTTCAATGCCGTTCATAAGCGGTGTGCTTTCTGACGGCTTTGTGTAGTCATCGTCACTGATATTAAGGTCAACCTTACTTATAGCGTCGCCTACTGTTTTACCTGAAACAGTTCTCTCGTAAACTGCGCCGTTTATTTTAATCTTAATATCATACGCACCATAAATTTCAACTTCCATTCCCTCTGAGAGTGGTTCATCGAGTGAATAGTTTACTGATGCACCTTCGGGAAGCTTGATTTCTGCCGCTTTAATAGCGTCAGCAACTGTGCCCGAAGCAAATACTGCGTAAGTTGAGCCATCATAATTTGTAATGGAAACGCTTACGCCTCTGTTGATTGTGATTACTGAGCCATCCTCACCAGCTTTAAACTCTGTAAGGTCTAATTTGTCGCCGTATGCTTCGTTAAACAAAACATCTTGTTCTTCAAGAATTTTCTCAGCATCGGTTTCTGATGTTGAAAGGCTAATAACCTTTTCACCGTCTTTTATTACTAAATCGTAAGATTTTGACGGCTTAGCGAATGCAGTAACTGAACCGAAAAATAATACTACCACCATAAGAAGCGCTAACTTCCTGTTAGGTGAGTGTACTGCTACTTCGCCTATTTTTCTGAATGTCATGGTATAAATACTCCTTAAACTAGCAATTCCCATAAATATTGTTTTTGCAGGAATTACCGTTAATAGATATTCTTGTTCACAATTAGAAGCTGAGGCGTCAATCTCAACTTAAAACTATAAGCAAAAACATCCGTTTTTCTTCCGTTTATCCTATGGCAAGGTGTATTATACCCAATTTTTTGGTATTGTCAAATAATTTCAGACCATCTGATTTGTCGACATTGCACAAATCAAGTGTTTAAAATCGACCTTTCTCCCCTTGATATTGTATTTTACTCAACACCTGTCGTATTTTTTATGTGCGTTTTTTGTAGGAAATGCAAAAATTACAATTTGTAACTTTTTCAAATCCGGATTAATCAAAATATAGTGTAATTTTTTAAAATTTATTGACATATACACAATTTAAAGCAATAATATTATATACAATATTATTAAATTTAAAGGACACACTATGAGAATTGAAATACCGGATAAAATCAACAATATAATAAATCGCTTTCAGAAAAACGGATATGAGGCTTACTGTGTAGGTGGTAGTATCCGTGACAGCATAATGGGAGCTAAAGCTTACGATTGGGATATTACCACCTCGGCACTCCCCGCTGAAACAAAAGAGCTTTTTAAAGATGAAAAAATAATAGAAACAGGAATTAAGCACGGAACTGTTTCAATTATAAAGGACCACGAAGCAATTGAAGTAACAACTTTCAGAATAGACGGTGAATATTCTGACAACCGTCACCCGGAGCAAGTATCGTTCACAAGAAGTCTCAAGGAGGATTTAAAAAGGCGTGACTTTACTGTAAATGCTTTAGCATATTCTCATTCAAGTGGTTTAATTGATTTATATGGCGGTATAAGTGATATTGAAAATAAAATAATAAGAACTGTAGGCGATGCCGAAAAAAGATTTAATGAAGACGGACTTCGGATTATGAGAGCGTTGCGCTTTGCTTCTACTTTAAATTTCACAATAGAAGAAGAAACTAAAAAAGCAATTCACGAGCAAAAAGAGCTTTTAAAGAATATTTCAGCAGAAAGAATTGCAGTTGAGCTCAACAAATTGCTTCTTGGTAATAATGTATTTAATATTTTAACTGAATTTGCAGATGTTTTCTCTGTTATAATTCCGGAAATTGAGCCTTGCATTGACTTTAAACAATATGGCAAAAAACACGCCTACGATGTGTGGACTCATATCTGCCACACAGTTGACACAATTCCTGCAGACAGAATTTTAAGGCTCACTATGCTTTTGCACGATTTAGGAAAAGTACCGACTCACAAATTAAACGAAAATGGCGACAGTACATTTAAAAACCACGCAACAGTAGGTGGCGAAATGGCAAAAGAAATTTTAACCCGCTTACGCTATGACAAAAAGACTATAAACAAGGTTTCGTTTTTAGTCAGTCACCACGATTTTGAGCCACCTGAAACAAAAATTGAATTAAAGAAAAAAATGAAAATATTAACTGCCGAAGATGTAAGAACTCTTCTGACAATTAAAAAAAGTGACCGCGGTGCACTCTCAGAAAGCTTCAGAGATATAAGTAAAGAATCTTCACAAGTTTTAGTATGGCTTAAAGAAATTGAAGAAAATAACGAATGCGTTACCTTAGCTCAATTAAAGGTAACAGGGAGCGACTTAATAAAACTTGGCTTTAAAAACGAAGAAATAGGGCAGAAATTAGATTATCTTTTAGACAATGTAATTGAAGAAAAAGCAGAAAACAGTAAAACGGCACTTTTATCATTACTATCATAGTTGACATTGCTATTATAATAGTATAAAATAACATTACTTATATAATGGTACATTATGTGCCACAAAAAAGACGGAAAAAGGTGATAAAATGCGTAATTCATATCCTCTTAACTTCCAATGGAAATATTCTCCTACATTTTCTCCTGAAATGACAAAGGCAAAATTCAACGATAAAGATTTTGAAACCGTTGATATTCCACACGCTAACAAAGAAATTCCTTTTAACTATTTTGATGAAAAGGTTTATCAATTTGTGAGCTGCTACCGTAAAGAATTTGATTTACCAAAGAAAGACGGCAAAAAATACATTCTTCATTTTGAGGGTGCGGCGGTTTACTCTAAGGTTTATCTTAACGATGAATTTTTGGGCGAATATAAAGGCGCTTATAATCGTTTTTCTTTTGATATTACAGATGTAGTAAATAAAAAGAATAATGTTCTGGTAGTTGAATTAGACTCAACAGAGCGTCCTGAAATTCCACCTTTCGGTAATGTTGTTGACTATTTAGTTTACGGCGGTATTTATCGTGAAGTTTGGATTGAAGAAGTAAGTGAAATTTATATTTCAGATGTATTCGTAAGAACATTAAATATTCACCAGCCTAAAAAAGTACTCGATATGGATATTACTTTCTCAGAAAGTACCGAGGGCACTCTTAAATTCCGTTTAGAAAAAGACGGTAACACAATCGGTGAAAAAGAATGTAAAGTAAAAGGTTCTGTTATAAATGCTAAATGGGCAGTAGAAAATGTTAAGCTTTGGGATATAAACAACCCTGAGCTTTACACTCTCATTGTTTCATTCAACAATGAAGATGAATACAAAGTCCGCTTTGGTTTCAGAGAGGTTAAGTTCAGAAAAGACGGCTTCTACTTAAACGGCAAAAAAATTAAAATCCGCGGTCTTAACCGTCACCAGAGCTACCCTTATGTTGGTTACGCTATGCCCCAGAATGTTCAGAAAGCAGACGCCGACTTACTTAAATATAAATTAGGTGTTAATTTAGTAAGAACCTCACACTACCCTAACAGCGTTCACTTCCTCAATCGTTGTGACGAAATTGGTCTTTTAGTGTTCACCGAAATGCCAAGCTGGCAATTCTTAGGTGAAGGCGAATGGCGTGATATATGCCTTGACAATGTTAAGAGAATGGTTATCCGTGACAGAAACCACCCATCAGTAATTCTCTGGGGTGTTCGTGTTAACGAAGGTCTTGACTGTGACGAATTTTACACAGAAACAAATAAAATGGCTCGTTCGCTTGATAACACCCGTCAGACCGGCGGTGTAAGAAATATGCCACGAAGCCATTTACTCGAAGATGTTTACACATATAACGACTTTTCACATTCAGGCGGTGCTGTTCACCTTTTACCACCTGCAATTGTTACAGGTCTTAATGCACCTTATCTTGTTACAGAGCATAACGGTCATATGTACCCGACAAAATCATTTGACCGTGAGGCATTAAGAACAGAACACGCTTTAAGACACACAAGAGTTCTTAATACTGCTTATGGCAATGACAGAATAAGCGGTGCTATTGGTTGGTGTATGGCAGACTACAACACTCACAAGGACTTTGGTAGTGGTGATAAAATCTGTTACCATGGTGTTACAGATATGTTCCGTGTACCAAAATTAGGTGCAGCAGTTTACCGTTCACAACAAGAAAACGAGCCATATTTAGAGGTTACTTCTGCTATGGATATCGGTGAGCACCCAGGCGGTGTTATTGGTAAGGTTTACATTTATTCTAACTGTGATTATGTTAAGCTTTATAAAAATGGTAAATATACAAGTACAGTTTACCCTACTGACTCACCATTTAAAAATCTTCCGCACCCACCGGTTATTGCTGCTGACTTTATTGGTGATGCATTAACAGAGGTTGATAACTTAGACCCGACAACTGCTTCAATTTTAAAGCCTGCACTTGTTGCGGCTCAGGTTGAGCAATGGAAAATGCCACCTCACAATTTCTTAAGAGCGGGTGTCGCTATGATTACAGGCAGACTTTCGTTTAACAGAATGTTTGACCTTGTTACAAAATATATCGGTGGTTGGGGTGAGCAACAAATCACCTACCGTTTTGAAGGCTATAAAGACGGCGAATGTGTTGCTACTGTTGTAAGAACTGCTGTAGAATCTCTTAATTTAGAGGTTAATGCAGACTCAACTGTATTAAAACAAGGCGACACCTACGATGCTACAAGAATTGAGTTAATCGTAAAAGACCAGAATGGCAACAGAGTACCTTTTGTTGACAGCGCAGTTAAGGTTACTGTTGACGGCCCCGCTACTGTTATCGGCCCTACAGAATTCCCACTTATTGGTGGCGACAGAGCATTTTGGCTCAGAACAAATGGTAAAAAAGGAAAAATTAAAATTACAATAAATGCATCAGGAATTGAAGAAAAGACAATTGAATTAGTTTCTGAATAATTTTAAAATACTCTTAATTTAGAATAGGAATGAAAAACACAATGGAAAAAAAGCCATATTATATTACAACTGCTATTGCTTACACATCACGAAAACCGCACATCGGTAACTCTTACGAAATTGTTTTAGCCGATGCTCTTGCGAGATTCAAGCGAATGCAGGGTTATGATGTATTTTTCCAGACAGGTACTGATGAGCACGGTCAGAAAATTGAAGAATACGCAGCCGAAGCCGGTATTTCTCCGAAAGAATATGTTGATAAAGTAGCAGGCGAAATCAAAGATGTTTGCGACTGCCTTAACACAACCTATGACAAATTCATTCGTACAACTGACGAGGACCACGAAAAATCAGTACAGAAAATCTTTGAAAAGCTCTACAATCAGGGTGATGTTTACAAAAGTGAATATGAAGGCTGGTACTGTGTACCTTGCGAAAGCTTCTTTACAGACTCTCAGTTAGTTGATGGCAAATGCCCTGACTGTGGCAGAGAAGTAAGAAAAGAAAAAGAAGAAGCATACTTCTTCAAAATTAGTAAATATCAAAAACAATTAGAAGAATACATTGAACAAAATCCAAACTTCATTTATCCTGAAAGTCGTAAAAAGGAAATGATAAATAACTTCATTAAGCCGGGTCTTCAGGATTTATGTATTTCCCGTTCAACTTTTAAATGGGGTATCCCATTCCCGAATGACCCCAAACATGTTATTTATGTCTGGGTAGATGCTCTTCTCAACTATATCACAGGGCTTGGTTACAACCCTGACAACCAACCTGAAATGTATAAAAAATACTGGCCTGCTGATGTTCACATCATTGGTAAGGATATTCTCCGTTTCCACACAATTTATTGGCCAATTATGCTTATGGCATTAGGTGAGCCGTTACCAAAACAAGTTTTTGGTCATCCTTGGCTCCTTTCCGGCGAAGATAAAATGTCAAAATCCCGTGGTAATGTTATTTATGCTGATGACCTTTGCAATCGCTTCGGTGTTGACGCAGTGCGTTATTATCTTCTTTCAGAAATGCCACACGCACAAGATGGCTCAATCACCTACAGCACAATTATTGAGCGTTTCAATTCAGACCTCGCTAATACTTTAGGTAACCTTGTTAACCGTACAATCGCTATGAATAACAAGTATTTTGACGGTGTAATTCAGGCTCCTGTAGCGGAAGAAGAATTAGACAAGGAATTAAAAGAAATGGCTCTTTCTGTTCTTCCTGAGGTTACAAAGCTTCTTGACACTTACAGAGTAAGCGATGCACTTTCAAAAATATTTGAGCTTGCAAAAAGATGTAACAAATACATTGACGAAACAATGCCTTGGGCACTCGCTAAGGACGAAGAAAAGAAAGCTCGTCTTGGTACAGTTCTTTACAATTTACTTGAAAGCATCCGCTTTATTGCAGTTTTATTAAAACCATTTATGCCAACTACTAGTGACGCTATATTCTCACAAATCAATTGTAATATTGATGATTTAGATTCACTCGGAAGTTTCGGTAAATTAGTAGCAGGTGGTAAAGTTGGTGAAGCAACCCCTCTCTTCTCCCGTATTGATATGGAAAAGACTTTAGCAGAAATCGAAGCATCTCTTCCTGAAGTAAAAGAAGAGGAAGAAGAAAAAACAATAGTAGGTCTTAAAGAGATTGAATTTGACGATTTTGCGAAAGTTGAACTTCGTGTTGCAAAGGTTTTAGAATGTGAGCCAATAAAAAAAGCTAAAAAGCTTTTGAAGCTCACACTTGATGATGGCACAAAGGAACCACGCACAGTAGCATCCGGTATTGCACAGTGGTATTCTCCTGATGACCTTATTGGCAAAAGTGTTGTTATTGTTGCAAACTTAAAGCCAAGAACACTTTGCGGTGTTGAAAGTAAAGGTATGATTTTAGCAGGTGAGCTTAGTGAAGATAATGTTAAAGTTCTCTTTGTTGACGGTATGCCTGCAGGTACAATTTTAGGATAATTTCAAGGAATTTTATGGACTTCATTTTTGATACACACGCGCACTATAACGACAAAGCATTTAATGAAGACAGAACCGCTTTGCTCGACTCTTTTTCAGAGTCGGGCATTTTGGGTGTAATAAATTGTGGTACAGATATTGAGTCTTCAAAAAAATCAATTAAACTTTCAGAACAATATGATTTTATATATTCAGCGGTAGGATTTCACCCTGAAGATATAAGTAAAGCAAACGAAAATTATTTGAGCGAAATTGAAGAGCTTTCACATCACAAAAAATGCGTTGCCATTGGTGAAATCGGGCTTGATTATTATTGGACTAAAGATAACAAAGAAGAGCAAAAAAGAATTTTTACGGAACAGATTATTTTAGCTAATAAATTAAATTTGCCCGTAATTATTCATTCTCGTGATGCTCATAATGACACATTGGAAATCTTAAAAAAACATAAACCAAAAGGTGTGCTTCACTGCTTTTCGGGTAGTGTAGAAATTGCTAAAGAGGTTTTAAAGCTTGGTATGTATATCGGCCTTGGCGGTGCGGTTACATTTAAAAACGCCCGTATTCCGTTAGAGGTAGCAGAATTTTTACCACTCGACAGACTTCTTTTAGAAACCGATTGCCCATATATGAGCCCTGTGCCGTTCAGGGGTAAAAGAAATCAAAGCACATATATTTCGCATGTAGCAGAAAAAATAGCAGAAGTAAAAAATCTTACAAAAGAAGAAGTTCTTACAACTGCTAATAAAAATGCACTCCGGTTATTCAACATTAAAAATTCTAACGAATAATTTCTTTTAAAGCCTCCCCTGCTTCATCTGCTTCAATGATTTCTAAAAATCCGTAATAGCCGTACATTTCATTCAGCTTTTCTAAAAACCATTTTTGTGCTCCGTAGTTTATAATTACTACGGTGCATTTTTTATGTATTCCACAAAACTCACAAAACTCTCTTAAATTTTCAATCCTTGAAAAAATCTCATCATTTTCAGAAAAAACAGGCAATACTAGTGTAAACTTCTCTTCTTTCCAGTTTATGAATTTAAAAATCAGATACCTTAAAATACTCAGAATTCCTATTATTGCAAAAATCAGCATTGAAATTTCCGACACCATAAAAGCACCCCCATAATCCATATTATTCTATTGGTGCCAAATTGGTGATTTCATATTGAAAAAAGGCTGTTTTTGTGGTATGATAGTTATGTATTGATTTTAATTCAAATTTCGGAGGGTGTTATGGAAAAATTATTGACAAGATGGGGAAAAGCTTTAGACAAAAACTGCCCACTTAACGATTATCCAAGACCGCAATTTAAACGCGACAGCTTCATTAATTTAAATGGTGTCTGGAATTACGCTATTAATGAAGAAAACAAAAAATTCGGTGGCTACCAAGGGGAAATTGTAGTTCCTTTCAGCCCTGAAACAATTTTAAGCGGTGTTGAAAAATTAGTTATGCCTAACGATATTCTTTATTACCAAAGATTTTTCAATTTTACAAAAACAAAGTCAAAAGTACTTTTACATTTTGGTGCAGTTGACTATAAATGCACTGTTACATTAAACGGGACAGTAGTTGGCGAACACACAGGTGGCTATTTACCATTCACCTTTGATGTTACTGCATTGATTTTAAATGGTGAAAATGATTTAAAGGTTACCGTTACCGACCCTACTGATACAGGCAGTCAGGCTCGTGGTAAGCAAACCTTTAACCGTGGCGGTATCTGGTACACACCGCAATCCGGTATATGGCAGACAGTCTGGCTTGAGGAAGTTCCTTATGATTATATTACTTCAATAAAGCTCACACCTGACATTGACAATGACGAGCTCAATATTGAAGTAGCTTATTCTAACGAAATAATACCTGAAATTGGTGTTATGGTTATGGATAAAGACAAAATGAAAGCTGCAGCAAGGCTTATAGATGGTAAAGGTAAGGTTAAGCTTTCTGATTATGAGCTCTGGTCACCAGAAAATCCTTATCTTTATGATATTAAATTTGCCGCAGGTGAAGACAGAGTTGACAGCTACTTTGCAATGAGAAAATTCAGCACAGGTACTGATTCAGACGGCACACCGAGATTTATGCTTAATAACAAGCCATATTTCTTTAATGGACTTTTAGACCAGGGCTACTGGTCAGACGGCCTTTACACAGCACCTTCTGATGAAGCATTAATCTACGACATTCAGACAATGAAAGATTTGGGCTTCAACACATTAAGAAAGCACATTAAAATCGAGCCACTCCGCTGGTATTACCACTGTGACAGACTTGGTATGATTGTATGGCAGGATATGATTAACGGCGGTGGGAAATATAACCCTTTCGCTATTGGTACATTCCCTGCCCTTGCTATGATCTTTAACAACAAAAAAGTCGGCAGAATCTCTGACAATAAGAAGCATTACGGTTTCTATGCAAGAACTGACGAAAAAGGCAGAGCAGAATATTTTAAAGATTCTGAAGAAATGATAAAGCACCTTTACAATGTTCCGTCTCTCGCACTCTGGACTCCTTTCAATGAAGCATGGGGACAATTTGATTCAGTTAAAGCTTGCGAATTTTATAGACAACAAGACCCGACAAGACTTATTGACCACGCAAGTGGTTGGGTTGACCACGGTGCAGGCGATGTGAATAGCTTCCACATTTACTTTACACCATTTATGTTCCCGAAATTTGATAAAAATGACACAAGACCCATAGGTCTTACAGAGTTCGGTGGCTATTCAATGCGTTTTAGAGGTCACACATATAACAAAGAAAAATTCTTTGGTTACAGAAAATATTATTCCCAAGAAAAATTTGACGCTGCAATTAAGCACCTTTACGAAGACAGAATTTATAAATGTATGAAAGAAAAAGGTCTTTCAGCAATAATTTACACAGAGGTAAGTGATGTTGAAGACGAATTAAACGGACTTCTCACCTACGACCGTGAAGTAGTAAAGGTTTCACCTGAAATGATGAAAGCGGCGAATGAAAAATTGAAACTTTAATTTCAGGAATCAGGAAGCAGAAATCAGAAATCAGGGCTTCGCTAAAATTAAATTCATCCTATCATTTTTAGTTGGTATTAAAACCAATTGGAATGATAGGATGACTCTTTACATTTATAATTTGGGTTGAAAACATAAAATTCATGATATAAAATCATCTTGTTCGAACAAATTTGAAAGAAAGGATGATTTTATGAATGTAAAACCTGATACATACTTGTCTGGGAATAGCATAAACTGGCAAAATTGGGAATCCAAACTAACTCCAATTACTTGTCAGTTTTGTTGCGAAACCCATGGTAAAATATACGACATAGGTATTTTGGTTATTCCATCAATAATTTCACATTTCAATTGTAAATGTGAAATGAAACCTATGCGCACAATTAAAGCTGGAACGGTAACAAAAAATGGTCCAACCGGTGCAGATGCTCAACTCAGTTATTTACATAAACTCCCAGAAAACTATATTTCCAAAGCAGATGCCATAAAATCTGGTTGGATTCCTAAAAAGGGGAATTTAAGCGATGTTTTACCAAAACAGATAATCGGAGGGGATGTATATAAAAACAGAAATCAAAAACTGCCTTATGCTCCAAACCGCACATGGAAAGAAGCTGATTTTGACTATACTGAAGGTTATCGTAATTTCAAACGAATTTTATTTTCCAATGATGGTTTATTATTCGCTACATTTGACCACTATCACACTTTTTATGAAATATTACCTTAAAGGAGTTTTATATGTACGAACAAAAAGATTTATATATCGTAGATTTTAAAGATGTGAAACACTATCTTGAAATACATACTATTCTTAAAGAGGGTTTATGTTTTCCTGATTACTACGGACGAAATTGGGATGCTTTCTGGGATTGTTTAACTGATATGTATAACGAATCTGAAATAAATATAGAAATAAACAATTTAGATGTTGTTCAAGAACTTTTTCCTACTGCTGTCACACAAATCATTGAGTGCCTGACTGATTTTAAGCACAATTACAATGATGAATTCAGCAATTTAATCAACATAAAAATCCAAAATGGCAACAACGTTTATTATATTGAATAGTTAGTAGAGTAATGATCAAAATACATATTTAACTGACTGCAAATATACCCAAAATTCTCATAAATGAATATAGCTTGCATTTGATTTTCTCACATAGTATTCAACCCTCAGTTGAAAAATATCGTTTTACAAGTTATTGCTCGCATAAAACTCCTATGCTATACTCTAATCGAGCTCAAAAAAGTGCACTGCACTTTATTCAGGAGGCAAATAATGAATATTGGAAATAAAATAAAAAAACTTCGCAAGTTACAGGG